>JAIBEZ010000114.1 GCA_019459485.1 Prolixibacteraceae bacterium | reverse complement strand
ATTTCCATTGCTTCCTGAGTCATCTTTTCATGTTTCTCTTTTGACAGGTAATAGCATGCAAGTGAAAAATCAAGCCATACAATAGTTTAGCTGTTGTCCGCATCAGAATCAGTCAGTTTACTGATAAAGTGTCTTTCATAAAGTCGTTTTCTGTAGGCTTCTGCAAGGTTTGCACAAACAGATATCGATGACCTTCTGATCTGATCGGTCAATGAATATTTTTACTCTTTGGGAAAACTTTTTGAAACTTCATAAACTTCCATCGCAAGCGTGAAGGCTTTTTTGTAAACGATTAATTCTTTGAAATCCATATCTTTAAATTTTACTGATAACTCTATTTTGTACTTTTAACAGAATACTGAGACTGCGACTTCTTTTTGACCACTGTGACTGACCACTGATCACTGTGTTTGGAGCAGTTCCATAAATACATCCTCGATAGTTGGTTGAATGTCAATAACCTCGAGATTTTGATGATTTTTTTTCATCAGATAGTTTTCAAATTCTGTTGCTTCCACTTCGTCGTGTTTCCCGGTTACGTGGAGATATTGTCCGAAAGCATACGCCGAATCTGTTTTTTCGTACGAGCGCAAATCCAGAATCAGTCGGTGCATGTCGTTCGACCTGATTGCATATAGTTTCCGCGTATAACCATCAACTAAATTTCGGGGAGTGTCAATATCCAGCACTTTCCCTTTTTGCATCAGCGCCACACGATTGCAAAGCATCGCCTCGTCCATATAAGGAGTTGAAACTAAGATGGTGATTCCTTTTTGCTGAAGGTTTTTTAGCATTTCCCAGAACTCCTTGCGCGAAACGGCGTCAACACCGGTGGTTGGTTCATCCAAAATCAGGATTTCAGGTTTGTGGATCAGGGCACACGATAAAGCCAGTTTTTGTTTCATTCCTCCTGAAAGTTTTCCGGCCAAACGTTTTTTAAACGGCTCAATCTGAATGTAAATATCCCGGATCAAATCGTAATTTTCTGCAACTGTGGTTTTAAAAACGGTCGCAAAAAAGTTCAGGTTTTCTTCCACTGTCAAATCCTGATAAAGAGAAAATCGCCCCGGCATGTACCCCACCATGTTCCTGATTTTCTTGTAATCTTTTATAACATCGAACCCGTTCATGGTGGCCATGCCTTCATCCTGAATGAGCAAAGTCATGAGAATGCGCATCAAAGTTGTTTTGCCTGCGCCATCCGGGCCAATCAGGCCAAACAGTTCACCTTTCTCCACTTCCAAAGAAATGTCGGTTATGGCTTGAACGTCCTTGTAGGCTTTGCTGATATGTTGAATACTGATCATGACCGAAGGTTTGATTTACTGAAGGACTGAATTATTGATTTTCTATGTTTTGCCATCTGTTTACTGATCACTGCGACTGCTAACTAGAAGTTTACCTCCCCAGGCATCCCGATTTTCAAACTTCCATCATTAGGGACAACTATTTTTACAGCATACATTAGTTTTACCCGCTCTTCTTTCGTTTGAATGATCTTTGGCGTGAATTCCGATTCCGACGAAATCCAACTGATTTTTCCGGAGAGGGATTGCATTTCTTTGGCGCCGGAATCAATCAGTATTTTAACATCGTTTCCTAATTTCACATTTGATAATTGTGCACCAGAAACGTAAACTTTCAGTTCCAGATTCGATAAATCAGCCATTTTAAGAACCGGTTTGCCTGGTGTTGCCAGCTCTCCGGTTTCCAGATATGTTTCCAGAACAGTTCCTTTATTTGGGCTTTTTATCTGGCATTTGGTCAGTTGTTCGTTCAGTAAATCGAGTTGACGTCTTACTACTTCCATTTCGCTGGCAATTAGCTGAAACTGTGTATTGGTGGCCGAAACCTGTTTATCCAGAACATTCAATTGTCCGTTTATATCGTCCATCTGCTGTTGCGTTGCAGCTTGGTCGGCAAACATTTTGGCAATACGTTGCTGCGTAGTTTGAACGTTTTTCTTTTGCTCTTTTAGTACGTTGATTTGAGCAGTTACATTTTGCTTTTTTGTTTCGCTGGCCACCAATTGAGCTTCGGTTTGCAGTTTCTTCAGGATAATTTCGGTGGTATCAATTTGGGCAATTAATTTGCCCGGCTCCAGTTGATCGCCTTGCTTCACTTCCATCGAAAGCAACTTGCCGGCAGTTTCCGAAGAAACAATGGTTTCAACCGCCTCAAAGTTTCCGAAGGCATCCGATTTTTTCTCGCCGTTTTTGCAGGCTCCAATTATCAGGAGCGACAGTGCAATGATTTGTAATTTCTTCATTGGTATATCGTATTTATTTTTTATTCATCATTAAAAATTCATCATTTATCATTCTATTGGTTTCCTCTGATATTGCCCAATTTAATCCGCGCTTCTTTGATCTGGATTTTGTGTGTTTCGAGCATGAGTTTGGCGGTTGTTTCGGCATTCAAATCCTGAATGTAATCCGCCGTGGTAATGGCTCCGTTCTCCAGTTTCGAAGCCGCGGTTTTGGTGATTCGTTCGCGCACCAGAATTAATTCCTGATCGCTTTTCAGGAGTTGTGTGAGTTGGTCGATTTGTTTGTTTTGCTGATCGGTGGCCAGATCAATGTTCCTGACAAAATTTTCCTGCTTAGTCTGAACGATTTCCTGCTGAAGTTTCAACACTTTTTGTTGACGTGAGGTGTTTTTCCAGTCCAGCACGTTCCAGTTGAAACCCAGCCCAACCAGGTAATAGGTATCGAATTCGTTGTTCATCATATTCAGCCCGGGTTTCCCATAGCCAGCCTGCCCGAAACCGAAAAGTTTTGGATGGCGCATTCGTTTCAGTATTTCAGAATTGGCATTTAACAGATCATTTTGTTTGGCAAAAAGATCCAACTCGGGACGCATCAGCGGTTTATCATGCAAATTGGGTTCTTCAGTCAAAGCCAGGTTTTGCATCTGATTGATTTCTTTACCGGTCAGGATTGCCAATGCAGACAGAACGGTCTCTCGATTACTCTTCAATTCAATTACCAATTGATCAGTTTTGATCTGCTCTGCTAACAACTGATCGAGTTCGGAGGCCAAAACCATCCCGTTTTTAACTGCCGATTCCACAATTTTCTGCCGTTCGGTCAATGTTTCGGTTTTCTTTTCCAGAATTTTCAGGTTTTCCTGAATCAGGAATGAAGTGAAATAAAACTGATTGACTTTTTCTTTGACCTGGTACAATTCAACTTCTATCTGCGACTGATTGCCCGCATTCTCGGTTTCGTTGATCAATTCTTTGGCCTTGCTTAATCCGCCATCCCAAATGGTTTGTTTCAGGTCGAGATAAATTTTGTACTGATCTTTATCCGCAGTCGGGATGTTCATGTTCGGAATTGAGATTCCAATTTTGGTCACATCCGATTGGTAAGTCGCTTGTCCGTTCAAGGTAAGCTGCGGTAAAAAAGAGGTCGAATTGCTCTCATTTTTCAGGTCAAGAATCTGTTGGTAAAGACCCGACTGTTTTAAAACCGGATGGTTTTCGCGTGCCCATGTCTGGCATTGTTCCAAAGTTACCACTTCCTGGGCAATCACCAGATAGGCAGGGAGTAGTAAAGCCAGAAGGAGGAGTTTAATTGTCTTCATTTGTAACTGTTTTAATTTTTAACCACTATGGCATCGATCACGAACTTTTTAATAACCTCTGCCCGTTCAGCATAAAAAGCTTCGAGGGCTTTCGGGTCATCTTTAAAAACTACAAAGCTCAATATCGGTCTTGCGGCAAATGGGAAAATGCACATGGATAGAATATTGATCGCCAAATGCTGGGGTTTCATTTTGATGATTTCGCCACGATCCATTGCCAGTTGAATGTGATCAAAAACAGCTTGCGGGTTTAAACCAAATTTGACGACTATTTTGAATAGTCCGGAAGGATCGCGGTTGAGTTCTTTCATCACAAAGCCGGGAATAAAGGGATGTTTAATCAGCAACTCAATATAGGCATCAATAATCTGTTCGATTTTGGTTACGATCGGCCCATCGGCTTGTACAATCTGGGTGATTTTCGGGAAAGCATATTTGATGATCTCGCCAAAAATGGCTTCGAACAATCGTTCTTTCGATCTGAAATAGTAGTGCAATAAAGCTTTATTAATTCCGGCTTCGTCTGCAATCTCCTGCATCCGGGCGCCGTCCATTCCCTTGGTAACAAACACATTCTTTGCGGCTTCCAGAATTTTATCTTCGGTACTGTCTTTTTTTGTTTCCATTATCTAGATAGTTTAACTGATTGGTTAAATCATGCGGTCAAAAGTAAAATATGAAAATGAATCCACCAAATTATTTGACCAAAAAATTTAACCGGATGGTTAAATTTGTTTTAATATTGATTTTGACATTTATTATTTAGCTCAATAATTTCATTCCAATAAAAAAGAGGATGGAAGTGTCATATTAATACTGAAATTGTAAATTTGTGAGATTACATTAAAACAGATCATGGTTAGAAATGATTTAATTGAAAACACGATGCTTAAAATCAGGCAATTGCCCGATTTTAAGATAAAGGAGATCAACGATTTTGCTGATTTTCTTTTGCAGAAAATTGAAGATCAGATTCTTCAGGAAGGAATTCAGGAATTGGCTTCAAAATCAAAGGTGTTCAGTTATTTGAATGAAGAGGAAGATTTATATTCGGTTAACGATCTTAAGGAAAGATACAAATGAACAAGGGCGATGTTGTTCTGATACCGTTTCCATTTTCTGATTTTTCAGGAGCAAAGAACAGACCTGCCGTAATATTAATTGAGACTGATGAAGATGTAACAGTTGCTTTTATTATGACACAACTGAAGTGGAAAACTGAATTTGATGTTCTTTTGCAACCTTCGGATTTGAATGGACTTAAAAAAGACTCCCTAATCCGATTAAATAAATTGGCAACAATCGATAAAGAGTTAGTTGTTGGCCGATTAGGTTCTTTGGAAGAACCTTTAATGGGATTATTGGATAGAAATTTAATTCGAATATTTCGTTTGGATGAAATTAAAGAAAATCGAGGCGAGATGGATTTCAATTCACTGATCTCATAACTAAAAGCTTCAAAATCGTTTTACGTGATTCCTATTCAATATTCTGAACTAATCTTTTTTTTGTGTGGAGCAATAACTTTGATTTTTAGCTATTGTTCTTAACCGAAAAATGGTAAATTTGATCTGGTGTCAGTTTTAGGACTAACACTGAATGTTCAGTTTATCTTACGAGTTCAGAATTAGAATAATAACCAACAAAATTTATTGCCATGGCAAAAGGAGTAGATACCCGAAAGAACGAAAAAAAGGAGCCTACAAAAACATTAAAGGAAAAAAGGCTGGAAAAAAAGGCTAAAAAGGACAAAAAATAAGGTCTTTTTTGTCTTTCCTTAATTTTTTATTCGTTCAGCAAAGAGCCGGAGTCAAATCCAGCTCTTTGTTTTTTAGGAAAAGCTCAAACTTTTAGGAATAGATTTTTTAAAATTAATGGCTATCTTTCAACTCCAATTCGTAAACCAAAAACCAAAAAATATCATGAAAAGATTTTCAATAAAAACTGTTCTTTTTCTTGTTGCTACTGCTTTTATAATGTCGTGCACCGCACCAAAGCCAAAAAATGAAGGATGGATTCAATTGTTTAACGGAAAGGATTTAACAGACTGGAACGTCAAATTTACAGGATTTCCTTTGAATGAAAATTTTGGAAATACTTTCAGGGTGGAAGATAGTTTGCTGAAAGTGAGGTATGATCAGTACGAAAAATTCGATGGGCATTTTGGGCATATTTTCTATAAAACGCAATACTCACATTACAAAATCCGAGTAGAATACCGGTTTGTTGGCGACCAGGCTCCCGAAGGTCCGGGTTGGGCATTCCGCAATAGTGGAATAATGATTCATGGGCAAAGTGCCGAAAGTATGGAAGTAACCCAGGATTTTCCGGTTTCCATTGAAGTTCAGCTTTTAGGCGGAAACGGAACCGATGAACGTTCGACCCTAAATTTATGCACGCCCGGCACCAATGTGGTTTTAAATGATTCACTTTGGACACAGCATTGTACCAATTCAACTTCAAAAACATATCATGGTGACCGGTGGGTGACTGTTGAACTTGAAGTTTGTGGCGATTCTATTATCAAGCATATTGTTGACGGACAGATTGTTATGGAGTATGCAAAGCCGCAATTGGACGACCGCGACCCGAATTACCTCAAATTACTTCCGGCCGACGGCAATAAACTACTTAAAAAAGGTACTATTTCACTTCAGGCCGAAAGCCACCCGGTTGATTTCCGAAAAGTTGAATTGCTGAATATGGGCGACGACTGTGACTAATTTTTTTTCGTAACTTGGCGCTGCTTGAAACAGGAGGAAACCATGGAAAGATATATTTGGTCGAAAGGAATTTTTAAGAATCAACTTGAAATCACTCATGGATCAAATCATATTGGTTCGATTGTATGGGAAAGCCTTATTGGTTCGAAAGCCCATGGCATGATAAAGGGACGAAGGTTTATTCTGAGCCGTGAGTTCTTCCTTTCCAAACTGGAGATTTATGACGGCAACACCCAGGAACTTTTGGGAACCATCATGGTGAACCTTTTTAATCCGAAAAGCGATATCATTATCAACGGGAAGCGGTTTGAACTTGAAGTGAAAAATTTCTGGCAATCGCGCTGGTCATGGAAATTCAATGGTGATGAGTTAATTACCTACCAAAGCAACGAGTTGCTGTCAAAAGACAAAGGCACCATCGAAGTTTATACCGCATGTACCGAAGAAATTGAAATACTTTTGCTTCTGGGACTGTTTGTGCGCAATCAATTCATTTTATTTATGTTGCTGATCTTATTAGTGGTTATTCTGATTATCTTCTGATCTTTGGGTGACGAAGTAACAGCAACTTTGAAATAGTCTAAATAATAGATTAAATTTGCGCTGCATAAAAAAGGACTATTCAACGAATAATCATCAATTAAGGAAAAAAACGAATGAAACGAGATAAAATAGTGATTGGCATTTCACAGGGTGACATCAATGGGATTGGTTACGAAGTGATTATAAAAACATTGATGGAACCCCGTATCCTTGAAATGTGTATCCCGATTGTTTACGGATCGCCAAAGGTGGCTGCCTACCATAAGAAAGCGTTAAATATCGAGACTTTCAATTTTAACCATATCCGTACTGCCAGCGAAGCTGATTCCAGAAAAGCCAACATCATCAACTGCATCGACGACAACATTCGTGTTGAACTTGGTAAATCGAGCGAAATGGCCGGTGAAGCCTCCTACATGGCTTTGGAAAAAGCAGTTGAAGACCTTAAAAACGGAGATATTGATGCACTGATAACTGCACCGATCAACAAAGACAATATACAATCGGAAAAATTTAGCTTTCCGGGTCATACCGAATATTTGGCAGAACGCTTTAATGCCCGTGATTTTGTAATGCTCATGGTAAGCGAATCAATGAAGATTGGTGTAGTAGCAGGTCATGTTCCAATTTCGGAAATTTCCTCGAAAATTACCAAGGGAGCAATTCTGAGTAAGTTGCGCATCATCAACCAGTCGATCGAAAAAGATTTTTTCATCAAACGTCCCCGAATAGCAGTACTTGGGCTGAACCCACATGCAGGAGACAATGGTTTGCTCGGGAATGAAGAAAATGACATCATCATTCCAGCCATCCAAAGAGCCAAAGACGAAGGAATTATTGCGATTGGCCCGTATCCGGCCGATGGTTTTTTCGGTTCCGGCGACTTTGTGAAATTTGATGCCATATTGGCCATGTACCACGATCAGGGTTTGATTCCATTTAAAATGGCAGCCTTCGAACGGGGCGTAAATTATACCGCCGGATTGCCGATTATCCGCACTTCACCAGCACACGGCACGGCTTTTAACATTGCAGGCGAAGACAAAGCATCGCCTGATTCGTTCCGCGAGTCGTTGTATCTTGCGATTGATATTTTCAAGAACAGAGCCCGATACAAGGAAATTACAAAAAATCCATTGAAAAAATATGAAATCAATCAGGGTCAGGTTGACGAGTCGGTTGATTTTGAGGCGATTGAAGACGGAATTTAATACCTGATTAGTGTATGTTCGAATATATCAAGGGAGCTGTTGCCACGCTGAAACCATCGCATATTATACTGGAGGCCAATTCGGTAGGCTACTTTATACATATTTCGCTCAATACCTACACACAGCTTCACGGCAACGAAACTGCAAAGCTATATATCCATCAGGTAATTCGCGAAGATGCACACCTGTTGTATGGTTTTTTTGCTGAAACCGAAAGGGAACTTTTCAGAATGCTCATTTCGGTGAGTGGGATCGGGTCAAATACAGCGATCATGATGTTTTCATCACTTTCTCCCGACGAAATCAGGAGCGCCATCCTGACTGAAAATGTAAACTTGCTGAAAAGTATCAAGGGCATCGGAATCAAAACCGCTCAACGTGTAATTATAGATTTAAAGGATAAAGTTGGAAAGTCGCCTGCAAGCGAACAAATTGTAGCTTCGGCAGACAATACATTACGAAACGAAGCGTTATCTGCTTTAATAATGCTGGGATTTGCAAAGAAGCCGGTTGAAAAAGAACTGGATAAAATTTTGACTGCAAATCCAAAACAGTCAGTTGAAAGTGTGATAAAACAAGCCTTGAAAAGCCTTTAATCAGAAAAAAAAGTTTTCGGAATTGAAAAAGTACTACAGAAAAATACTTCTAATACTTATTGTATCTTTTGTTTATGCTTTTGGCGGAAATCCCACGGAATCAAGAACAACCGTCAGGAATTACAATGAATTTACTTTCCTTGACATTCCAGCTGACACGGTCGAAATTGATACCGTTGGCGTATTGCCGTACCAATTTAAAGATGAACCGGCTTTTGCATTCCCCGATAAAAAAGACAGTGCCAAACTGTTCCTGAAACGGCCTTCAAATATTCGTACTGAAATAGAATACGACCCGGTTACCGGCGAGTATATTTTTACCGAAAAGATTGGCGACCTCAATTTCAGGTTGCCAAAAACAATGTCGAGAAAAGAGTTTCAGAAATACGATTTTGAACAGTCGGTGCAGAATTACTGGCGCAACCAAACCAGAATAAAGGGTATTGAAGACAAAGGTGGTTTAATACCACGCCTTACCATTGGCGGTGAAACATTCAGTAAAATTTTCGGAAGCAACACCATCGACATCCGTCCGCAGGGATATGTGGAAGTTAGCTTTGGCTACCAGATGAATGAAACCGGAAATCCTACCATTCCGGAGCGTTTGCGTAAAGTTCCGACTTTCGATTTCGACCAGAAAATACAGATGAATGTGATGGGTAAAATAGGCGACCGCATGGAAATGCGCGTCAACTACAATACCGAAGCCACTTTCGACTACGAAAATAAAATGAACCTCGGCTATACCGGCGACGAGGATCAGATCATCAAAAAGATTGAAGCCGGAAATGTTTCGCTTCCGCTGAACGGATCACTGATCACGGGCGGATCCAATCTTTTCGGGGTAAAAACCGAGATGCAGTTCGGAAAGTTAAACCTGACAACCATTTTCTCGCAGCACAAGGGCGAAACACAGGTGGTTGAATCGGAAGGCGGGGCACAGAAGAAAACTTTTGAAATTGCTGCGTCTGATTATGATGCCAATCGTCACTTTTTTCTTGCGCAGTATTTCCGCGACAGTTACAATGGCGCACTTCAAACTCTGCCAGTTGTGCGTTCATCGGTTACAATCAATAAAATTGAAGTCTGGGTAACCAACAAATCGAGCAATTTTACTGAAGCCCGCAACATCCTTGCATTCATGGATTTGGGCGAGCACGATCCGAACATCTACAATAAAATAGGTGCTTTTCAGGAAAACCCCGGTTTTCAGTACCCCGAAACGGTCTATCCTTTCAACGATGCCAACGGCGTTTACCAGGAAATGATTACCACTTACTCGGCCATCAGGCAGTCTGACAATATCAACAAAACGCTTTCGCCATTGGCTATCGATAAGTTTAGCGGTGGTCAGGATTTCGAGAAAATTGAACAGGCCCGTTTGTTAAACGAGTCGGAATACACCATCAATCCAAATCTTGGCTACATTTCGCTGCGTTCGTCGTTAAACACCGATGAAATATTGGCGGTTGCATACAATTATACTGCAAACGGAAAAATATATCAGGTTGGGGAGTTCTCCACCGATGGGATCAATGCTCCTGAAACACTTGTTCTGAAGTTGCTCAAAGGCACCAATTTATCACCAAAACTTCCGACATGGAAACTGATGATGAAAAACATTTATGACCTGAATGCTTATCAGTTGACCAATGAAGAGTTTGTGCTCGATATCATGTACCAGAATGACCAAACCGGAACATACATTAATTATTTACCTGAAGGAAGGTTGGACGGACATATTTTACTGAATGTGCTGAACCTTGACAAACTGAATTCACAACTCGATGTGATGCGCGACGGAGTGTTCGATTACGTGGAAGGCATCACTGTAAACTCATCTTCCGGAAAAATTATTTTCCCGGTGCTCGAACCTTTCGGGAAACACCTTGCCGATTCCATTGGCGATCCTTCTTTGATCAGCAAATATGTTTATTCAACATTGTACGATTCAACAAGAACTGTTGCCGAGCAGGATGCCGAACACAATAAATTCAAATTAAAAGGTTCATACAAAGGGTCTTCAAGTTCCGAAATCATGGTTGGTTCGCAGAACCTTGCCCGCGGTTCGGTAAAAGTAACTTCCGGAGGTCGCGCCCTTACCGAGAACATCGACTATACAGTTGATTACACTTCAGGAATTGTAAAGATTATTAATTCAGGATTGCTTGAGTCGGGCACACCGATTTCTGTTTCTACTGAAAGCCAGGATTTGTTCAGCATGCAGCGGAAAACCATGCTTGGCGCTCATGCGAACTATGCTTTCAGCGACCGCTTTAATTTGGGAGCCACAGTTTTGCACATGCAGGAACGACCATTGACACAGAAAGTGAACTACGGCGACGATCCAATATCGAATACAATGCTCGGTTTAGATGCATCATTTTCAAATGAATCATTGTTGCTGACCAAACTGATTGATAAACTGCCTTTTTATTCCACCAAAGCGCCATCGTCTATTTCGTTTGATGGTGAAGTTGCCCAATTGATTCCGGGACACTCCAGTGTAATTAAAAAAAGCGGAACTGCTTACATCGACGATTTTGAGGCTACCAAAACTTCCATCGATTTAAAAACCCGTTCGGCATGGGTATTGGCCAGTACACCGCAAAAACAGGCAATGTTTCCTGAAGCCGAAACCAACGATGATCATATTTATGGCTTTAACCGCGGAAAACTGGCATGGTACATCATCGATCCGCTTTTCCTGAGAAGCAGTCCGACCACACCCGACCATATAAAAAACGACAAAAAGCTCCAATCGAATCATCTTGTTCGTGAAATTTACGAAAAGGAAATTTTCCCCGACAGGGAAACACCTGTTGGACTTCCAACCAATATTCCGGTTTTCGACCTTGCTTTTTATCCTCAGGAAAGAGGCCCGTATAATTATGACAGTGAGCCATCACGCTTTTCACAGGGGGTGAATGCTGACGGAACACTGCGCGACCCTGAATCGCGTTGGGCCGGAATTATGCGCAGCATCCAAACCAGTGACTTCGAGGCAGCCAACATCGAATTCATCGAATTCTGGGTAATGGACCCATTTATAAACGACTCTCTGGAAACGGCAACCGGTGGGGATTTGTATTTTAACCTCGGTGACGTTTCGGAAGATGTACTGAAGGATTCGAGGAAATCGTTCGAAAATGGTTTGCCAATCACAGCCGAACTTTCCAATGTTGACACTACTTTGTGGGGACGGGTTTCAACCCTGCAATCGCTGGTGAGGGAGTTTGACAATAGTGTGACAAGCCGGCAGTATCAGGATCTTGGATTTAATGGTATGAATGACAATGATGAAAGGGTATTTCACCAGAGTTATCTGGAAACAATGAAGGATATTCTGAATCAGGATGCACTGGCAAAAGTGAATGCCGACCCTTCAGGCGATAATTATCATTATTACCGGGGTTCCGACTACGATCAGCAAAAGTTGGGAATTATGGAACGGTACAAAAATTTCAACGGACCACAGGGAAACTCGCCAACAGCCGAAATGTCGCCTGAGTCGTATCCGACTTCTGCATCTACCCAGCCCGACATCGAAGATATCAATGGAGACAATACCCTGAACGAATACGAACGTTACTATCAGTACAAAATCAGTATCCGGCGCGAAGACATGGTGATCGGTAAGAATTCGATTGCAGATATCCGTGAGGTAAAAGATTTAAAACTGAAGGACGGATCAGTTTCAAATGTAAAATGGTACCAGTTTAAAATTCCGGTAAAAAGCCCCGATGAAGCAATTGGTTCTATCAACGATTTTAAATCCATACGGTTTATGAGGATGTTTATGAAAGGATTCTCTGAGCCGACAGTGCTTCGTTTTGCCACACTCGATCTGGTGCGGGCCGACTGGCGCAAATACACAAAAGATGTTGACGGAAAATTAGGCGCTTTATCCCCAAACACTCAATTCGACATTTCAGCAGTAAACATCGAAGAAAATGCAAGCCGCAAGCCGGTTAATTACGTGTTGCCTCCCGGTATCGAAAGGGTAATCGACCCGGCCAACCCACAACTTCGCCAGTTGAACGAACAGTCGCTACTTTTACGTGCCATCGACCTTGAAGAAGGCGAAGCCCGTGCTGCCTACAAGAGCCTCAGTATGGATTTCCGCAATTACAAACGCCTTCAGATGGAAGTTCACGCAGAGGGCATTGCCGGTTCGCCCCTCAAAGACAACGATGTTTCAATGTTTGTTAGAATCGGTTCCGATTATTACAACAACTATTACGAATACGAAATCCCGCTGTCGCTTACAGTTCCCGGATTGTACAGTAGTGACAACGAAGCCGACCGTTATGCAGTTTGGCCCGATGCCAACCGAATTGATTTGAAACTGGAAGCATTCACCGACATCAAACTGAAAAGAAATGATGAGCTTCGCCAGGCCGGTTCAAGCATCAGCATGACCACTGAATACATAGTTAACGAAGGAATCAGAACTATAAAAATCAAAGGAAACCCAAATTTAGGCAATGTTGAAGTGATGATGGTGGGTATTCGTTACAACGACATCGATGCCAATAACTACGGTCCGCGTTCTGTCGAAATGTGGCTCAACGAATTGCGTTTGTCTGATTTTGAAGAAGGTGGCGGCTGGGCTGCTACTGGTCGTGTAACCGCACGTCTGGCCGATCTTGGTTCTGTGATTTTTGCCGGAAGGCATCGCAGCTCAGGGTTTGGAAGCATCGATCAGAAAGTGAACGAACGCGCCATGGACGACCTGACTGAAGTCGATATTTCGGCCAACCTCGAACTCGGCAAATTCTTTCCTGAAAAAGCGCAAGTCAGAATTCCACTCTATTTAGGCTACTCCGAAAGTAAGAGTAATCCGAAATACAATCCGCTCGATCCTGATATTAAAATGAAAGATGCCTTGGATATGGCTGGTGGAAAAGCGGAACGCGATTCCATCAAACAGCTTGCTCAGGATTTGGTAACACGTAAAAGTTTCAACCTGACCAATGTGAAAATTGACAAAAGCAGCAAATCAGGAAAACCAAAGATCTGGGATCCGACCAATTTTTCGGTCACCTATTCGTACAACGAGTTAATGAGAAGGAGTATCAACATTGAGCAGAATCTGGATAAGAATTACCGTGGATTATTCAGCTATAATTTTAACGGACGACCTGAAGCATTCGAACCTTTCAAAAAGACCAAAATATTGAATAGTAAGGCATTACGTCTGGTCAAAGATTTCAATATTTATCCGATGCCTTCGCAATTTTCTTTCCGAACCGATATCTGGAGGCATTACAACGAAATTCAGCTCCGTAATATCTCGAATCCAAACATGATTATTCCGCGGACATTCAACAAGGATTTTATCTGGAACAGGTATTTTGATTTGCGTTACAATTTAACCCGAAGTCTTCAGTTCGATTTCTCCTCGCAAAATACTTCCAGAATTGATGAGCCTGAAGGACGGATCAACCGTAATGATGATGATTATCAGATGAAGAAGGATTCCATTCTTACCAACCTGTATAATCTTGGCCGACCTACTTTGTACCATCACATGTTGAATGCAACGTACATGGTTCCCATCAATAAATTGCCATTGCTCGACTGGACTTCACTTTCGTCAACTTACCGCGGTATGTATGACTGGCAGGCCGGTCCGGTTACCGATAAATCTATTGTTTTGGGTAACGTAATCGAAAACTCCCGCCAGATGCAGTTGAACGGACAGCTCAATTTGGTGACACTTTACAACAAAGTCGGATTTTTAAAAGAGGTTAACCAGAAATACGGAACAAGTTCGCGCCAGACTCAGCGTATGCAAAGGCCACGTCCGGGTCAGGCAGCACAACCGCGGCAACAAGCCGGAGATGCTGCGGCAAAGGACGCACCCAAAGTCAAGGAAGTTCAATATACCGTTGACAATGTAAGACTGAAAGCCAAAACGCCAAAATCGATTTTTCATAAACTGAAGACCCAGGATGTGGAGGTTACCGCAGTTGACAAAGACGGGACTAAAGTTGACGGAGAAATGACCGTGGTCAACGAAAACCGTGTAAGTTTTACTTCTGAAAAAAGTGTTGCCAGTGTTAAATTTATTGTCAAGGGGAAGGTGGAACAGAACAAGGATTTGGGACTGAAAATTCTTCAGTACAGCGCCCGTGCCTTGATGAGTGTTCGCAGCATTTCGCTCAGCTATTCATCAACCGACGGAACGGTAATGCCAGGTTTTATGCCTGTTCCGCGTGTATTTGGTTCAGGAAGTTACACCCCTGAAGGGTCGGTGTTAGGGCCATCTGTTGCTCCCGGAATTCCCTTCCTGATGGGATGGCAGGACAAGGATTTTGCGCTCAAAGCTGCTAAAAACGGATGGATTACCCGCGACACATCGCTCAATTCACCTTTTGTAATGTCGCACAGCGAAACATTCAATATCCGCGCAAACGTCGAACCTTTTCCTGATTTGCGAATTGATGTAAATGCCAACCGCACCTACTCGGAACGTACTACCGAGTTTTACAATTACGACAGTTCAAGAGATCAGTTTGATCCGGTAAACAAATCGGTTCGTGGTAATTTCACCATGTCGATCAATACCATGAAAACTGCTTTCAGTAAAATGGGCAACAATTCAGATGCTCCGGCCTCCGAAGCATTTCAAAACTTAAAAGATTACCGTATTGTGATTGCCGAGCGTATTGCCGGCCAGCGTGTAGGGAATAATTTGGCGGGCTACAATCCCGGAGACAAGGATCCGTTAACAGGTTTTCCTGTTGGTTACGGACCAACTTCGCCTCAGGTAATGGTTCCGGCATTTATTGCAGCCTACACCGGGCAAACTCCCGATAAGGTTGCGTTAAGTCCGTTCCCTTCCATCAAATACATGCGCCCAAACTGGAGGGTCACCTACGAAGGCATGGTTCAGCAATCAGAATTTCTGAAAAGGTATCTTAAAACGCTCAGTTTTAACCATGCTTACCGTTCGAGCTACAATGTCGGTTCATTTATTTCCAATCTCGATTACGACGAGAAATTGTATGGCGATGGTTTTAGTTATGTGCGGAACACGCTTGGCGATTTTATTGGCCCGAACGACATTAATTCGGTCAGTATCTCAGAACAATTCAGCCCGCTGATCAATATGGACATCACCTGGATCAATGATTTTGAAACCCGTGTGGAACTTAAATCATCCAGAAACCTGGCGCTCAGCTTTGCCAATAACCAGATTACCGAAATTTTGAGCAACGAAATGGTGTTTGGACTTGGTTACCGTTTTACACGAATGGATTTGATTATCAAGACAAAGAAATCGCAGAAAGCTTATTCCAACGACCTGAACGTAAGGGCCGATTTATCCTTCAGGAAAAATAAAACTATTTTGCGCAAGATTGTTGAGCAAGACGAGCAATTAACTGCGGGACAGGGTTCTGTAACTTTGAAAACCACCGCTGATTATATGTTGAGCGACCGGTTTCAGTTGAGACTTTATTTCGACAAAATTATAAATAATCCATACAAAGGTTCGTTCAAAACCTCGAATACCAATTTTGGGGTCAGCTTCCGGTTTACCTTGGCGCAATAAAACGATGATAAAATATAAAATTGAACATTCCCTGGATTCTCCTGAAAGGTCGATTGCGCATGGCGAAATCATCAAACAAAAATATTTTTTACGAAAATTGTACCAGGAATGGTATTCAATATTTACCCGGGAAATACAAAATCTCCCCGATGGCCTAGTGATTGAACTTGGTTCAGGCGGAGGTTTTTTGAAAGAAATAGAACCCAAAGTAATATGTACCGACATCATTGATTTGCCATCGAACGACATGACTTTTTCGGCATTGGAGATGCCTTTTAAAGATCAGTCGGTGGGAGGAATATTCATGATCGATACCATGCACCATATTCCCGACAGCGAACAATTTTTAAAGGAAGCGAGCCGGGTACTCATGAAAGGAGGAAAAATAATAATGATCGAGCCGGCAAACAGCATTTGGGGAAGGTTCATTTACAAAAATTTCCATCACGAACCCTTTATTCCCGAAGGAGGTTGGACGATACCATCAGCAGGGCCACTTTCAGGAGCCAATGGAGCCTTGCCTTGGATTGTGTTTGTACGCGATAATGAAAAGTTTAAGGTAAAATTCCCCGGATTAAAAATTGAAAGTATGGAATACCTGAATCCTTTCACCTACCTTTTTAGCGGTGGTGTTTCACGACGACAATTACTTCCTGATTTCACTTATCCGGCGTTAAAGTTTTTCGATAAATGGTTGCCCAAAATTTCGAAACACCTTTCAATGTTTATGGTCGTGAAAATATCATTTGACGGCAGAAATTAATATTTCACAAAACTTTCTTTCCTGAAAGCTTGTTATTCTCTTATAAATTGCATTTGTTTGCAACAGAAATTTAAAGACATGATTCAAAATACAAATACATTATGGCTTCCGTGGTGGGGTCTTCTTTCTAAAATGTAAGATGTATGAGCCATATTGGTATTTTTAAACAATACAAAGGCCTGCTTCTTTTCGGAAAAGCAGGTTTTTTAATTTTAAACTGAGAATGATGATTACGATGAAAAATATTTGGTGGTGGCACAGAAACTTTTCGCAATACCGTGGAAGGAAGTAGCTATCATTGTAAAAAAATGAACAAAAAAGCGGCTTATCGGAACACGGTAAGCCGCTTTTTTGTTGCCCTGAAGGGCAAATATTACATATAAATGAACCACATAGACACATAGTACACATAGAGAAAAGGTAATAAAATGAAAATCTATGTGACCTATTTGCCTATGTGGTTAAAAATTAAAAATTGAAAAAACAAACAAAATATACAACATGAAAGACATCAACGTACAAGTCAGCGTAAAAAAAATACTTGCCGACACACTAACCCCGGTGAGTGTCTATCTGAAATTCAGGGATTTGTTCCCAAATTCGATTCTGCTCGAAAGTTCTGATTATCATGGACACGAGAATGCCTATTCGTTTATCTGTATCAAGCCAATGGCCTGCTTTACAGCCGATGCCGGCGAAATATCGGTCGAATACAATGGCCGCGAAAAACTATCCAAAACCATTTCTGCTGAATGTCGAGTCGATCAGCAACTCGATGCTTTTTTCAAGTCGTTTAAATTGTCAGGACAAACCGAAAACCTGCCTGCAAATGGTTTGTTTGGTTACATCAGCTACGATGCGGTAAAGTATTTCGAGAAGATCGAAATTACTGCCGAAGCCAAAGAAGCTTATTCTGTTCCGGAAGTGAAATACTGTTTCTACAAATACATTGTGGCAATCGATCATCACAAGGACATGATTTACCTGATCGAAAATCTGATGGAAGGCGAAACCAAAGAAATTGGTCAGATTGAATCGCTGCTCCGAAACCTGACCTTTTCGCCCACCCAATTTGACACAGTTGGATCTGAAGTTTCGAACATCACCAATGAAGAGTACAAATACATGGTGAGCAAAGGCAAGGAACATTGTTTCCGTGGCGATGTTTTCCAGATCGTACTTTCGCGCCAGTTTTCGCAACGGTTCAAAGGTGATGAATTCAATGTTTACAGGGCTTTGCGCTCAGTCAATCCATCACCTTATTTGTTCTTTTTCGATTACGGAACGTACCGTATTTTCGGTTCAAGCCCGGAAGCTGAACTTCGAATCAAAAAAGATCGCGCCATCATCAACCCGATTGCCGGTACTTTTAAGCGCTCCGGAAACGACGACGAAGACCGCATCTCAGCCGAGCGTTTGTGTGCCGATCCGAAAGAAAATGCCGAGCATGTGATGCTGGTCGATCTGGCCCGCAACGACCTGAGCCGCAATGCCAGCGATGTTCGGGTTGACAGCTACCGACAGGTTCAATACTTTTCGCATGTGATTCATCTGGTGTCTGAGGTTTCAGGAAAATTGCCCGACAATACCAATATGGTGACTGTTTTGGGCGATTCGTTTCCGGCCGGAACCTTGTCAGGAGCGCCAAAACACATGGCCATGACACTGATCGATCGCTACGAAAACCAGCGCCGCAGTTATTATGGCGGATGCATCGGTTATCTCGGTTTTGATCAGACCTTGAACCATGCCATAATGATCCGTTCATTCCTAAGCAAAGGAAATACGCTTTTTTATCAGGCAGGCGCCGGCATTGTGGCCGATTCGCAGGAAGAAAGCGAACTTCAGGAAGTGAACAACAAGCTGGGCGCATTGAAAAAGGCACTGGAGATTGCAAAAGAGATTAATTAATATAGAAAAAGGAGCAGACGAAGGTAGCAATTCAGCCAGCTGCCAGCAACTAGCCGCTAGCTGCTGGCAAAATAAGTAAAATTTAAATTTATTCAATTATGAAAATAGTAGTCATAGATAATTACGATTCGTTCACTTACAATCTGGTGCATGCCATCAAGAAGATCTCCGGTTTGCCCGTAGATGTGTTCCGAAACGATCAGATTGCCTTGGAAGACCTGGAAAAATACGATAAAATTGTACTGTCGCCTGGCCCCGGAATTCCCGAAGAAGCCGGATTGTTGCTCGACATTATCAGGAGATATGCATCTACCAAAAGTATTTTGGGCGTGTGTCTTGGTCATCAGGCAATTGGTGAAGCATTTGGAGGTACGCTCACCAACATGAACCGTGTTCTGCATGGCATTTCAACACCTGTTACCAAAACCGAAACCCACACAGCATTGTTTGATGGATTACCGGAAACATTTCAGGCTGGACGTTATCATTCCTGGATTGTCAATGAAGCGGATCTTCCGGAGTGTTTAAAAGTTACTGCCTACGATGATAAAGGCATGATCATGGCGATGAAACATACTGCTTTTGACGTTGAAGGCGTTCAGTTTCATCCCGAATCGGTGTTGACACCGTTGGGCGAACAGATGATCGCAAACTGGCTGGGAAAAGCCTAAGTTGTGGTATGTTTTGATATTGGTTATTGAGAATTGGATATTGGAAATCAGACTCAAAAAATATCCAATACCCAATGTAAAATATCGAATATCCAACAAGAAATAAGAAACAAAGCTGCAAGATATGAAAGATACACTAAATCAATTATTTGCGGGGAGCTGCCTGACCAAATCTGACGCTCATCAAATGCTGGTTCGCATTGCCGAAGGTCGGTTTTCGGATGCCGAAATCGCGTCTTTCCTGACGGTTTTCAGGATGCGCCGGATTACCGGGGAAGAGCTGGCCGGTTTCCGTCAGGCTTTGCTCGAATTGTGCGTGGCCATCGACCTTTCGGAATACAACACGATTGACGTGGTGGGCACTGGCGGTGACGGAAAAGATACCTTTAATATTTCGACACTCAGCGCATTTGTGCTGGCCGGGGCAGGAATTAAAGTGACCAAACACGGCAACTACGGGCTGTCATCAGTAAGCGGATCGTCAAATATGTTCGAGTATTTTGGCTATCAGTTCAGCAACGATCCGAATAAATTGCGCCGCGAAGTGGAAGAAGCCGGAATCTGTTTTCTGCACGCGCCGCTGTTCCATCCGGCCATGAAAAGTGTGGGTTCGGTGCGAAAAGCCCTGAAGGTAAAAACGCTTTTTAACATGATGGGGCCGATCATCAATCCATCGTTTCCGAAGAACCAGTTGGTGGGCGTGTACGATCTGGACGTGATGGATCTTTATCACCAGGTTTTTCAGGAAAGCGACCAGAATTACATCATCGTGAACAGCCTGGATGGCTACGACGAGATTTCTCTCACGGGCGATGCACGTTTTGTGTCGAATCTGACCGAAGATAGTTTATCGCCTGACGATTTTGGATTTGCTCAACTGTCTCAAAAAGAACTTTACGGCGGAGAAACCGTTGAAGCAGCAGCCCGGATTTTCAAAAGCGTATTGGAAGGAACCGGAACTGAAGCTCAGCAAAACGTGGTAATTGCCAATGCTGCGCTGGGTATTCACTGTATTTATCCTGAAAAATCGCTGATTGATTGTGTGGCCGAAGCATCCGAAGCTTTGAAAAGCAAAAAAGCGCTGGCTGCATTTAAGAAACTGATGGAAATGAACGGGAAGTAGTGATCAGTGATCAGTAGCAGTTTGCAGAAAAGTAGAAAAAATAATAATTACCAATGTTGAATATCCAATAATCAATATCCAGGGCTGAAACCTGGAACTTGGAATTTGGAACCTGAAACTTAATTTATGACAATACTTGACGAAATAAACAACCACAAGCGCACCGAAATTGCTGAGGCAAAAAGCAAGGTTTCGCTGGAACAATTGAAAGAATCGCCGTATTTTAAACGGAAGACCAACTCGCTGAAAGCCGCTTTGCTGGCAGACGGTGCGAGCGGGGTGATTGCCGAATTTAAGACACAATCTCCTTCGAAAGGGGTGATCAATGCAGAAGCGGAAGTTTCGGAAGTAACTGCCGCTTACGTGGCTGCCGGAGCATGTGGTTTATCGGTTCTCACTGACGACCGCTTTTTTGGAGGTTCGTTCGAAGATCTGGCGAAAGCACGATGGGCAAACCCGAAAACGCCTGTTTTGCGCAAGGATTTTATGCTCGATCCCTATCAGGTTTATGAAGCCAAAGCCCATGGTGCCGATGTAATTTTACTGATCGCCGAAAGTTTGAGCAAAAGTTTGCTGCTTGAACTGACACAGACTGCCAAAGAAATCGGGCTGGAGGTACTTGTCGAAGTTCACAGCGCAGAAGAACTGGAAAAACTAAATGACATGGTTGATCTGGTGGGTGTGAACAATCGAAACCTTAAAACATTTGAGGTTGATATCAACACATCGGTTCGATTGAGTGAACAGATTCCTGACCAATTTGCAAAAATTTCGGAAAGCGGGATTTCTGATCCTGAAAGTATTGCACAGCTTCGTGCTGCAGGGTTCAAAGGATTCCTGATTGGCGAAACATTCATGAAAACTGAAGATCCGGGAAATGCCTGTAAAGAATTTATTGAAAAGTTGAAGTAGGTAATGGGAATGGAGTGAGCAGGTGACTCCAAGTCACCTGCTCACTAAAAACGACAAAGATGAACGAACTGAAAATAAAAGTCTGCGGAATGCGTGACCCTGAAAATATTTCAGGAGTGGTTGCTGCATTGCCTGATTATCTGGGATTCATTTTTTATCCGAAAAGCAAACGGTTTGTCGGGTTCGAACCCTCTCCTGAAATGTATGCTGAAATTCCCGCTTCAATAAAAAAGGTGGGCGTTTTTGTGGATGAATCTCCGGAAAAGGTCTTGGAAATCAGTAAGAAATGGAATTTGGATGTTGTTCAATTGCATGGGCTGGAAACACCCGAAGATTGCCGGCAAATTCGAAATTCAGGAATCACAGTTTTTAAAGCTTTTGCAGTCGATGAATCGTTTGACTTTGCAACATTAAGTGCTTATTCAGGAGAATGCGATTACTTTTTATTTGACACCAAAGGTCAGTTGCCGGGCGGAACCGGGCAGAAATTTAGCTGGAAGTTGCTGGAGAATTTCAAGTTGAATGTGCCGTTTTTTCTCAGTGGCGGTATCGGTCCCGGTGATTTGAATGCGATCAGGGAATTTAGCCATCCGAAGTTATTCGGAATTGATATCAACAGTGGATTCGAAATCAGTCCGGCGCGAAAAGATGTTCGAAAAGTGAAGCAGTTTATTGCTGAAATCAGAAGTAAAGAAAATATCCAATAATCAATATTGAATAACCAATTTCCAGAAGGAAGAAAAATATAAATAATCATTTATCAATCATAAATCATGGATTATCAGGTAAATAAAAAGGGATATTACGGCGAGTTTGGCGGTGCCTACATTCCGGAGATGATGGTCCCGAATATAGAGGAACTTGAAAGCCGATACATGGAAATTATGCATTCTCACGATTTTAAGCAGGAGTTTGTGAGCCTGCTGAAAAATTATGTTGGCCGGCCATCACCTTTGTATTTTGCCAAGCGGCTTTCAGAAAAATATCAAAGTAATATTTTCCTGAAGCGCGAGGATCTGAACCATACCGGTTCGCACAAGATAAACAATACGATCGGGCAGATTCTGGTCGCAAAGAAACTTGGAAAAACCCGCATTATTGCCGAAACCGGTGCTGGACAGCATGGACTGGCCACTGCCACCGTTTGCGCCCTCATGGGACTGAAATGCATTGTTTACATGGGTGCTGTGGATGTTGAACGTCAGGCGCCGAATGTAAAAAAAATGCGGATGTTGGGAGCCGAGGTAATACCGGCAGTCAGCGGCAATCAAACACTGAAAGACGCGACCAACGAAGCCATGCGCGACTGGATCAACAACCCTGTTGATACCTTTTATATCATTGGTTCGGTGGTGGGGCCGCATCCCTATCCCGATATGGTGGCTCGGTTTCAATCAGTGATTTCTGAAGAAATGCGCTGGCAGTTGGAAGAGCAGGTTGGACGCGAAAATCCCGACCGTATAATTGCCTGTGTCGGTGGAGGAAGCAATGCCGCCGGAGCATTTTATCATTACCTCGATCAGGAAAATGTGGAATTGATTGGTGTTGAAGCTGCCGGAAAAGGTGTTGATACCAATGAAACTGCGGCGACCATCACTTTGGGAACACCCGGCGTACTGCACAGTTCGCGTTCAATCCTGATGCAAACCGGCGATGGTCAGATTACCGAACCGTATTCTATTTCGGCAGGATTGGATTATCCCGGAATTGGGCCGTTGCACGCACATTTGTTCAAAACCGGACGGGCAAAATACCTTTGGGCAACCGATGCCGAAGTGTTGGATTCAGCACTGGAACTGACACAATTGGAGGGAATTATTCCGGCTTTGGAGTCGGCTCATGCTTTGGCTGTTCTGCCTAAAATAAAGCTACGACCTGAAGAAATAACAGTGATCAACCTTTCAGGAAGAGGCGACAAAGACATGGAAACCTATTTGAAACATTTTGGATATTAAAAAGTGCTGCTGGCTTCTGGCCACTTGTAACTGGCTTTTTTTCAATAACCAGTTGCCAGTAGCTTTAAATTTGAAAAACTATGAATCGCATAAATAAGCTATTTCAGGAAAAAGAAAAGAATATACTATCCGTCTATTTTACTGCCGGATATCCAAAGCTGGACGATACGGTTCCAGTAATTCAGGAATTGGTAAAAAATGGCGTTGACCTGATTGAAATCGGGATGCCTTTTTCGGATCCGGTAGCCGATGGACCTGTAATTCAGGGTAGCAGTCTGGTTGCCCTGCAAAACGGAATGAGCGTGCATACGCTTTTTGAGCAATTGAAAGAAATCCGGCAATCGGTTGACATTCCGCTTATTCTGATGGGGTACATTAATCCGGTAATTCAGTATGGAGTAGAAGCTTTTTGCCAAAAGTGCAACGAAATTGGCATCGATGGATTGATAATCCCCGATTTGCCTTTGTCTGTTTACGAAGAGGAGTACAAATCTATTTTTGAAGCGAATTATTTGCACAATATTTTCCTGATCACACCACAAACTTCTGATGAGCGCCTCCGGAGAATTGACGAAGCATCCTCCGGATTTATTTACATGGTTTCGAGCAATTCGACCACCGGAGCAAAGGAAGGAGTTACCGACCTTCAGAATGCTTATTTTGAGCGTATCAGCAAGTTCGGGTTAAAGAATCCGCGACTGATCGGATTCGGGATTTCGAATGCCGAAACCTTCCGTAATGCCTGTCATTATTCACATGGGGCTATCATCGGCAGTGCCTTTGTCAAAGCCCTAGACACCGATTTTCCGTTGAACGAGAAAGTTTCGCAGTTTGTTAAAAAGATTGCAACAGCTATGTAATCTGGTTGCTGTTTCTTTGCTTCATATTCCAGAATAAAAGAATGTTTTCTAACAGTATTATGGAAGATTTTTATTAGCGAATTGTTTATCAGTTGATTAATGAATGTTGTCTGTTCTAATTTCTAATTTCTGAAAGTTAAACAGTGTTAATACTGTTTTTTGACATATTCTGACGTGTAAAAATTCGTTAAGTTTAGAGAAGTAATAGAAACAATTAAAAAAACAAAACGATGCTGGAGTACGCTAAGGTTATTTTACCGAAAGTTAGTTTTAGCCGCGAATTATTCCGGAAAGAATTGGCAAAATGTATTAATTGGGTAGGAGAATCGGATATTAATCATTTAAAAGACTGGTGTTTTGAGAATTTTATGGATATGTATCCTGATATTCTTACTGAGGCTTTTTCGATGAAAGCGGCTTGATAAACAAAGTGAAATAAAACTGCAAAGGTGAAAAGTAAAGTCATTTCCCTGGTCAGGGAAGAGTTAAAAACACAAGGCCTCCGTAAATGGGGGCCTTTTTTATAAAATCAAAATAACCTGTTTACGATTTGTGATGATCCCGTTTCAATAAGTTTCCTAATTCTCTTCCAATTTTTTGTACCCGCTCAAATCCTTGGTTCAGTGTCTTTGAATTAATGTCGCTGTACTCACTGAATTTACTGTCGATGTGGTGCGTTCTTGGGTAAATAATTATTTTGCTGTTTTTCTGAAATTGTCTGTCAAGCCGCTCCTGAATGTTTTCCATGCAATTATCGTAAGAAACTGACGAACTTCGTGCCGCAACATAGATGAGCATATCTTCGGAGGTAACATACTTTTGTAACATTTGCATGTCGGGCAAATTATATTCATCTGAAAAGCTGAAACCGCATTTGTGTTTTCTGTTACTGAAATATTCCTGGACTGCCGCTTCGGTTGTTTGGTTGCAATAACAGAATATATTTATGCTCAATTCTTTAGCCAATGTATTTATTTTTGGCAACCAGATTTCGAAACCGGGTTCCAGTTCACCCAAAGGAGGTATAACCAACACAATTTTTTTGTGCCCAACTAAAGCATGCTCAAAATGACAGATATAAACAGCCTTGCTGGTTCGTGAAATAATAGAAGCTGTTTTGGTTTCGATAAAACGTTCAATTAAACCGGTTTTCCGGGGCCATCCAATCATGATGGTATCCGTCATTTCTTCGCGCGATGCCCGAATTATCCCCCCTGCAATGTTGTGATCGATGGTGGCAGTAATTTTTACCTTGGTTTCGTTGGCAACTGCCATTTTAACCAAATGTTCCAGATTCTTTCTGGCTTTCACCAGGTTCTTCTCGGCTTCTTCATCATTTGGAACTACAGATAATATGGTAATCGGGTTAAGTGATTTCTTATTTTTTACAAAAACTGCAAATTCAAGTAAAGTCTCCATGTTATTCAAATTTGCGATCGGTATCATGATGTGCTCACTGTAATGTACCGGATATTCAATAACTGGCTCTTCTTTTTCTGACGTAATAATTAGTTTCGAAGCGTTTTCAGTAACGATTGTTGCTACAAGGCAAGTAACTAAAATAAGCAGAATCGTTCCGTTCAGGGCATTTTCATCTATTATTCCGGCCTGAAAACCGACCAAAATAACTGCCAGGGTAGCTGCTGCATGTGAACTGCTTAATCCGAAAATCAGTTTTCGCTGATTTGCCGAATATCGAAAAATGATTTTTGTCGCGCTTGCAGCCAGCCATTTACCGGTTAGGGCAACGATCGATAAAGTAACTGCAATAATCACCGCGGAAGGACCATTCAGGAGTACCTTTATATCCACCAGCATTCCGACACTTATCAGAAAAAATGGAATAAATATAGATTGCCCGATGAATTCGATCCTGTTCATAAGTGTTGATGAATAGGGGATAAGCCTATTAAGTGCCAGGCCAGCTACGAACGCGCCGATAATTGGTTCAATACCTGCAAGTTCTGCAAGAAAAGCTGCAAAAAAAACTACTGCAAGCACAAAAACATAATGAGAAGTTTTTTCACTTTCAAGTTTCTGAAAAAACCATGTTGTAACTTTTGGAATTATCCAGAACATAATGCCTGAGAATACCGCCAGCGAAGCAATCAATTGAATCCAGAAAGCCATATTCAATCCACCGTTGTCTGAACTCATAATAATCGCCAGCAAAATAAGCACAGCAGTATCGGTTAGTATTGTACCGCCAACAGTTATGGCAACCGCTTCATTTTTTGAAATCCCGAATTTGCTCACAATCGGGTACGAAACCATGGTGTGGGTCGAAAACATGCTCGAAATTAGCAAGCTGGCCGTAAAACTATAATCGAGAAGGTAATAGCAAACCGGAAATCCAATGGTTAATGGGATAATGAAGGTCAGGAAACCGAAAACGATACTTTTGTTCTTATTTCGTTGAAATTCATTCAGATCAAGTTCAAGCCCGGCAATAAACATGATGTATAAAAGACCGATGGTTGAAAAAAGTGTGATTGCTGAATTTTGTTCGAGCATATTGATGCCATGTGGTCCAATAATTACCCCTGAAATAATAAGGCCAATAATACCGGGAATTTTGAGCTTCCGGAGTAAAATGGGAGAAAGCAAAATAATAAGCAGAATGACAGCAAAAACCAATACCGGGTTTTGAAAAGGCCGTTCAAATTCGTGGGCTATCAGATCAAAAAAACTATTTGTCATTCCGGATTGAATTATTAATTAAATTCTTCGAAAGATAATTGAATAAACTTACAAAAATTACTCAGTAATGTATGATTTTCACCTCTATCACCACAAGTTCAAATTGTTCATCAAAATAATATTTCATGAATCGCCTGTTAATATCTTATGAATAAGAACCCTACCGTAAAAGTAGTGATTATAAAAACAATCGTTATTTTCACGCGGTTTTTAAACAAACTAAAATTTCTAAACTTAAACTTTAAAGGAGACCTGTAAATGGCAAGACGAATTATTGGCATTCACGAAAAGCTGCCCATTCTGGAAAGCTTACCGCTTAGTTTTCAGCATTTAACGGCCATGTTCGGGGCCACAATTCTGGTTCCGATTCTTTTGGGTGTTGACCCTGCTATCGCTTTATTAATGAATGGTGTAGGTACTTTAATCTACAGTTGGGTTACCAAAGGCGGAATTCCTGCTTATCTGGGCTCAAGTTTCGCATTTATTGCACCAGCTATGCTGGTTATCAGTAGCTACGGCGGATTTAGTCACGCCCAATCGGGATTTATCTTTTTTGGGTTATTCTTTATCGTTATTTCGTTTGTCGTAAAATATTGGGGCATACGGTGGATCGACGTAGTGATGCCGCCAGCTGTGATGGGAGCTGTGGTTGCCATTATCGGGCTCGAACTTGCCCCGGTGGCTGCACAAATGTCGGGACTTGCACCATGGCCAACAGCAGTAGGACAAACGGTTCAGCCTTTTGTGCTGGCGCCAAATGTGGTAATTGTTTCAATGTTTACCTTGATAGTAGGAATGCTGGGGTCGGTTCTTTTCAAAGGATTTATGCAGGTTATTCCGATACTTTTTGCAGTTATTGCAGGATATGTTTTGGCGTTGTCGATGGGTATGGTTGATATTGAGAAAATCAGTAATGCCGAATGGTTTGCATTGCCACATTTCCAGACACCTGTTTTTGATATCAATGCAATCGTAATTATAGCTCCGGCATGTATTGTGGTGCTTGCCGAGCATATCAGCCATTTGATTGTAACCGGAAAAATCACTGAATCGGATCTGATGGCGAAACCCGGCTTGCATCGTTCGCTTCTGGGCGATGGTATTAGCAACGTACTGTCAGGTTTTGCCGGTTCGCCACCCAACACTACTTATGGCGAAAATATTGGCGTAATGGCCATTACCCGCGTTTATTCCGTTTGGGTGATTCGCGGAGCCGCTCTTTTAGCCATCGCGTTTTCTTTGATCGGTAAGGTTTCGGCAGCTATTCAGACAATTCCTGATGCAGTGATGGGCGGAATAACAATGCTTTTGTACGGAGTTATTGCAGTGCAGGGTTTCCGCATGTTTGTGTCGCAAAAGGTCGATTTCAGCAAGAACAGCAACATGGTACTTGGCGCTATTACCTTTGTTGTTGGTGTGAGTGGGGCAAGTATCAATATTGGTACGGTTCAGCTCAAAGGGATGGCTTTTGCCGCCATCTCCGGAGTGGTATTGTCGCTTTTCTTTTATTTGTTTCGCAAACTTGGAATAATGAACAAAGAAGAATAAGCAAAAGATCTAAAAAATATAAAGCCGGCAGATTCCCCGATCACAGGTGAACTTGTCGGCTTTCTCATTTAATTGCCTCGAATCAATCCTTTTATTTCGTTTCGCTTTATTTTTCCTGTCGATGTTTCCGGGAATTTCTCCAGAAATAAAATCGCTTTCGGACGTTCGAACGGCGGCAGAAGTTTTTTCAATGTTTGATTAATCGGTTCAATGTCAGTTTGTTTTTCTTCCAGCACCAGTACCAATTTTTCGCCCAGCTTTTCATCGGGCAACGATGAAATGACAAATCGTTCTTCAATTACCGTGACCAGTTTTTTCTCAATTGTTTCAGGAAAATATTTTATTCCTCCTGAAATGATTGCATCATCGGCTCTTCCCAAAATCCTGAAAGTGGTGAGTGACAGAAGTTCAGCAATATCGTTGGTTTGAATTGGTTCGTTGATTTCAGGAACATGAATTTGCAGACAATCGTTTTCGTTGGCAGTAACTGAAATTCCGGGCAGACAATCGTAAATATCAGAACGTTTTTCTCCTGAAAGTTCACGAATGGCAATGTGCGAGGCAGTTTCCGTCATTCCGTAGGTTGAAACTACGTGGCTTTTCAACCGGCTGATTTGTGTTTCCAATGTTGCCGGAATGGACGAGCCGCCAATTAGCAGATTTCGGATATTTTCGAGTTTTTCCTTTCCTGAAGCAATTTCCAGTATTTTCGAGATCTGATTGGGAACCATCGCCCCGAAGTCAAAATTTTCGTTCATCAAAATCTCAAAATCATCCGACGGGTCAATTGTTACCAAATTCATTTGCCCAATAATGGCGCGAACCACCATCATTTTTCCGGCAATATACAGGCACGGCAGACTGAGCAAAAGTCGGTCTCTTTTTTTTAATCCGAAATATTCGATGGTTCGTTCGGCGCTTTTTATCATGACCGATTTTGGCAGTTCTATCGGCTTGGGTTCGCCTGTACTTCCTGAAGTTTGTGCAAGTACATAATCCGAATCCGAAAACCATTCGTTCAGGAATAGAAACAGGTCTTTTTCCCACTCGGGAGCGTATGGATTGTCCGCAATTTCAGATGCCCACTCTGAAATTACTGTTGAAGAAATTTGTTGGTTGTTCAGGATAATATGGTCTGTTAATGTCATGCTTTCTTTGTTATTAAAAATCATCATCGGGCATTTCTTCTTCCATCAGATTTCCTAACTCCCACTTTTTCTCCTGACGAAACCACAATTGTTCACCTGAAATTTCCAATGGTGAATTGAAGTTATTGGTAAAAAGCTGGCCCGTTCCAAGTCCTTGTTCCATATTTATATTTTGCTGAAAGGTCCATTGCGCAATGGCATTCAGGCCAATATTCGATTCGAGCGCTGACGTAATCCACCAGCCAATTCCATTTATATTGGCCAGTTCTATCCATTTTTCGCAACCCGCCAACCCGCCATGCAAGCTGGGTTTCAAAATCAGATAAGCCGGACGGATCGTTTCCAGAAGTTTTTGCATTTCTTTTCCGGAACTAATTCCAATCAATTCTTCGTCGAGACCGATCGGAACAGGAGACTTCTCGCACAATCTGGCCATTTCGTTCCATCGTCCTGCTTCGATTGGTTGTTCAATGGAATGTATCTGTAAATCAGATAAACGTTTCAGGTTTTCGAGCGCAGTTTGGTATGAATATGCTCCGTTGGCATCCACCCGAAGCGTAATTTCTTCGGACGAAAACTCTTTGCGAATTTCCTTCAGTAAACTAAATTCGGTTTCAAAATCAATGGCACCGATTTTCATTTTTATACAATGGAAACCTGCATCCAGTTTTGCCCTGATCTGTTGTTTCATAAATTCGGGTGTCCCCATCCAAATCAGTCCGTTGATTGGAATTCCCTTTTCGCCGCGGGTGAAAGCTGAAGGAAACAATATTTGTTGGCCACTGTTTTGCAAATCGAGCAAAGCAGTTTCGAGGCCAAAACGGATGGATGGCCAGCTTTGTAAATCTTCGGGAAGCTGGATGAAATATTCAATTTGTTCGCAAACCTGAAGCAATTTGGCGCTCATTTTCTTCGGACTTTCAATGCTCAAATCGGGCAGGGGAGCGCATTCGCCAATTCCGGTGTTTATCCCGTCGGTTAAAAAAATGAACCACACATCGCGTGTTGTGTAAACTCCCCGCGAAGTGCCGGAAGCTTGTTTGAAATTCAGGATATATTTTTTGAAATGGGCTTTCATTTAAGAATGTACTTTTGAGGTTTTAAAAGTATAAAAATAAAAAGAAGTATATTTGTGTAAAATTGATGTATATGAAAGCAAATGAAAGTACATTGTTGATAGATAATTACTTGGGGCTGTTAAACGGTTTGAGTAAAGAGAACAAGCTAAGAATTATTGCCAGATTGTCGAATTCAATAGCCAATGATGTTGAAGAAACAGAAAATGTGGTTGATAAATATTTTGGGGCTTTTAAATCTGACAAAAGTGCAGAAGAGATCATTAAGGAGATTAGGGAAAGCCGTAATTTTAATCGCTCATTAGAAGCGTTTTAAAAATGGAAAAATATTTATTAGACACCAATATTTGTATCTTCTATCTAAAAGGGAAGTTTGAGCTAAATGAGAAAATAAAACAAGTTGGCCTTCAAAATTGCTTTATTTCGGAAATAACTTTAGCGGAACTTAAGTTTGGGGCAGAATGTAGTAACCGAATTCAGGAGAATATGGAAATGGTTGATGATTTTGCAAAGGAAATAACCATTGTTCCCATTTTTAATTCATTGGATGTGTATGCCAGAGAAAAAGCTCGTCTAAAAAAATCAGGTAAAATGCTGGATGATTTTGACTTACTAATAGGAGCTACAGCTATTGCTAATAAGCTAATAATGGTTACTGAAAATGGAAAACATTTGGATCGTATGTCGGAGATAAGCATTGAAAATTGGATAGTTCGTTAGTATTTTTTTGAGTCTTTTACCTCACTCTCTTTTTCAACCTGCAATCAAAATTCCTATCCCAAACAGCACTGTAAACAATAGTGTAGCAATCGATAACTTCTTCAGAAAAGGGTCGAGTTGGCGGGGCTCCTGAATCCGGTTAATCTTTATCAAATCGCGTATAAATAATGGTAAAGTCACTATGAAAATCGCCTGATAAACCGATTGAAACCGCAGTGCAATAAACAACGCGGCTGTCAGCCAGCCAATAGCAATTAAACTGATGTGATAGTATTTGCTTTTGGCGCTTCCCATTCGAACTACAACCGTATTTTTACCCGAATTTCGATCGTTTTCAATGTCGCGCATGTTGTTTAAATTCAATACGCCTGTGCTGAAAAGGCCGATGCTGATGGCTGGCAGAAATATTTCAGGATTGAGCTGATGGGCATTCAGAAAATACGTGCCAACTACAGGCAAAATTCCGAAGAATAGAAATACAGCCACATCTCCCAATCCGGCATATCCATAAGGATTGCTGCCCGCCGTGTAGCGGTAGGCAGCAATCAGTGCGACAATTCCGAATGCAAGAAAAAGCAGAAAGGTAGTCAGATCAAGTCTTTTGGTTCCTTCAGCAATCAACCAGATTCCGGTTACCAGACTCAACACAATCAAAACCACCATTCCAACTTTCATTTGTTTAGGACTGATTTCACCGCTTTGAACCGTTCGTTTCGGTCCAACCCGATGCTGGTTGTCAGTTCCTTTTTGCGAATCGCCATAGTCGTTGGCAAAATTCGAGAATATCTGGATAAACAGCGCGGTGACAATGGCCAAAACTGATACTTTGACTTGGAATCCACCGTCGAAATACGACAACGCTGCTCCCATCAAAATGCCCGACATGGCTAGCGGAAGTGTCCGCAAACGTGCCGCTTTTATCCAACTTTTTACTGATGCCATTTTTTTACTTATTTCTTAATGAAATACCGGGTTACCAACCAGTTTTTGTACATAGGGTCAAGAACCAAAATATTCCCAGCCATGATGTCGATAATCTCCTTATTTTCAAGAGCTTTTTTGATCCTTGCCACATTTGCCGATGATGCAAGCTGATATTCGTCCAGTATGTTTTTCGAACTGAATTTTTCAACCCCATCCAGTAACGCTTTTAAAAAATTAATCTGTGGTGTTGATAATTCTTCTGTCTTTGATTGAAAAAGCAAGCTTAGTTGCGACACAACTCCTTCGTGAGCTTGAAGGACGATTTCTTCAGTACAATCAGTCGTTGTTCGAAACCAGCATTGCTGGGCAAGTTGCTGCACGTAATATGGGTGGCATTCAGCCAAATCAGCAATTAAAGCTGCATTGTTCTCATTAATATGTTTCTGAGTATCTTCAAAACGGCTGCAAATAAATGGAATCCAACTTTCCCGATGTATCTTTTCAAGAAAAAGAATATCACCAAATTTATAAAATGGCATTGAAGAACTGGTAAACACGTCCATCAGCATGTGTCGTTTACTTCCGTACAAACAATAGGCAACATGTTGGTGCTTTTGCCAGTGCGACCGTAGCTTTTTCTGAAATGCCAATTGATTTTCGAATGTTGTGATATTCTGAAATTCATCGATACAAATCACCAGTTTCCATCCTTTTTCCGCTGCTACTTTCTCGGCCATATCCAGAATGGCATCAGGGTGTTTCTTCACTTCTTCCCAGTCGAGACTTAACGACAATTCATCCTGATTACCGGGACTGAATGAGAGCTTTGGTAGAAATGCGCCCATAAGACGTTTCGCATTTTCAAGTAGAACTTCCAGCTTTGATGCGGAAATCTTTAAAACTTCGCTTGCTAGCGCCAGGTAAAACTGTTCTTCTGTGCGAATATTAAAAGCATCGAGAAAGCAAAAGTGCAGATTTTTGTCCGCCGACATTGCATCAATTGCAGCCTTTTGAACCAACGATGATTTTCCCCAACGACGGGGAGAAATTAGAACTGTGTTAACGAGCCCTGAAAAATTCCCTGTCAGTCGTTGTCTTTCCTTGTCTCTGTTTGTAAAATTTTGTTCAACAGCTAGTTTGCCAAATATGAAAGGTGTTTCCATGTTGAAAATTTTCTACAAATATATGTAACAACTTTGTTAGTAACAACTTTGTTACTAACAAAGTTGTTACATTTTTAAGATGCTGATATTAAGGGAATTTAGGATACTTTTTGAAATCAGGTTTGCGTTTTTCGAGGAAGGCGTGTTTGCCTTCCTGTGCCTCTTCGGTGAGGTAATACAGCAAAGTCGCGTTTCCGGCAAATTCCTGAATACCGATTTGTCCGTCGAGTTCGGCATTCAAACCAAGTTTTAGCATTCGCAAAGCCAGCGGACTATGCTCCTGCATTTGCTGAGCCCATGCAACGACTTCATCTTCCAGTTGATCGAAGGGAACAACTTTGTTGACCAGGCCCATTTCCAACGCTTCGGCAGCCGAATATTGGCGGCACATAAACCATATTTCGCGGGCTTTTTTCTGGCCAACTATGCTTGCCAAATAGGAAGAACCCAATCCGGCATCGAAACTACCCACTTTGGGGCCGGTTTGCCCGAAGATGGCATTTTCTGAAGCGATGCTGATGTCGCAAACCACGTGCAGCACGTGCCCGCCACCAATGGCAAAGCCGTTTACCATCGCGATCACAGGTTTGGGCATCGAGCGGATTTGCTTCTGAACTTCAAGAATATTGAGGCGGGGAATACCGTCTTTGTCAATGTAGCCACCTTTGCCTTTCACGGTTTGGTCGCCACCGGCACAAAAAGCCTTGTCGCCCGCGCCGGTTAAAACCACCACATTGATGCGCTGATCTTCGCGGCAAATCTTCAGTGCATCGCTAATTTCGTTCACTGTTGTTGGCCTGAACGCGTTGCGATACCGTTCGCGGTTGATGGTAATTTTTCCGATTCCGTCGAAATAATCGAAGAAAATATCTTCGTATTCACGAATGGTTTGCCATTGTCTTGTTGTACTCATATTTCTCAATTATAATAATAGTCTAATAATTAGATATTTGCGTGCAAAACACACATAAAACACACATAAAACACACATAAAACATGCATAAAATTTTCAGGTTATACCCATATTCCATACTCTGGAGAAGTTATTTTCCCTTCCTTCCTTAACTCTTGCAAAAGGTTCATAATTTTATTCTTCTTTTTTTTATCGTCCAAAACATCCGGTAACTTTCCCCAAATAAATTTATCAATGTCCTTTCGGCTCACTTTGCCCATCTTGATGTAATCGAACAAATACTTTTTAATAAATTCATCTTCTAACCCTCTGTTTTTTATGTAATCAGCTTTTAATTGAGGATCGCCGGATGGATGAACAATTTTGAATGATAGGTATGGATTATTTTTCCGGCCTTCTATAAACCGTAACTTTTTCAAGTGCTTGTATTCAGTATCAGTAACAGGTTTCGTCTTTTGTACTTTATCGAGCAATATTATATCCTCGATTGAGAGGTTTGGATTTTTTGCCAGAATTCGGGCAAACTCTTCATCCACTATTTTCCCAACAATGGTAACTTTTACTTTTCCACCTGAAATATCATATTCAGGCATCGGGAAAAAACGTTGCCGTTGAAAATTGAAAAGTTTCCTTATTCCGCCGCCTTGCGTCTCAATCATATCTAAGTTCTTCATTGCCTCCACTAAAAACGGATTACGATAAATTTCTTCTGGCGTATCATTCAATACAACATTTTCGATAGAACATGGCAAAAATGCCCCGTAGTTTGAAAAAACCAAGTGGTCGTCTTCAAATTCTACCACATTAATTCTTGCAGCTTTTGTATAATCCTGATGAGCAATAGCATTGTTTAAGGACTCACGAATACTAAACGGTGCATACCGCAGAACTTCGTCTGGGAATAATGTACCTTCCTGTAAATATCTGTATTTAAGGTTTCTTATTCTTTTGTTGACTTCATCAATTGCCAGAATAAATGGTATTGAGAAGATCTCAAAGTCTTTATCCTGATTATCAATAGTTTTTAGATTCCATCGGATTTTCACAAAAGAGCCAAGAAAATGCTCGGCTTCGTCTTTACCCAATAAAATCAGGGCAGTTCGTGTAATTTTGCCTTTTATGGTCAACTTTGCCTTGTCCAGAAATTTTCGATCATCCCATGAATCAATATCTTCAGCATATTTAGGATTGCGCTTGCTAAATTCTACCCGTGCCTTTTTAATTGCTAATTCATCCAAATCCTCAATTGTAGCATCCTGAATTATTTGAGCAGTCCAATCATTAAAAATAACCTGGTTCCTGATTCTCTCTATTTCTTCTAAATTTAGAGGAACCAGGCTTTCCCCATCACGTCCATAGAAATGGCCATCAAACGAAATGGGTAATCCTTTGGGTGCTGGTGGAATTTGAAACAAAACCACTCTACCTTCCGGCATTTTCAATTCGTAAATTTCCTGAAACGTAATTCTATTGGACGTTCTATCAGCAATTTCTTTTTTTAGGTTGTCTAAATCGGTCCTGTTCTCACGATATTTTGTGCCTACTATTTTGTGAGACTTGTCTTCAACACCAAATACCAACCATGAACATTCTTTCCTAAGCAAATTGGCTTCGTTACTTAACGCAGAAAAGTATTTGCCAAGTTTGACAAAATCATAATTGTTGTTTGCCTCCTTGAATTCCACAATTTCATTCTCACTTTTAATCGAAAGAAGTTGCGATAGCTTAATTTTCAATTCATAAGGGTTCATCTTTTTAAACTTTTACATGCTTAAACTCGCGAAACAACCTCGCATTTTTGCCTCTGATCGGTGAATAAATGAGTTCTTCTGGATAAGAAAAACCGTTAAATCTTCTTTTTTGAAATTTGATTAAAAAAGAGAAATAACCCTGATGCAAATAGCATCCCAGCAAAAAAACCTGAAAATGGCTGAAGTGAACTTTCTGTGGCTTGTTCTTTAAGAAGAATGATTAAAACTGAAGCAATAATCATCATTACTGCCATCATAATTAGCTTTGACTTACTCATACCATTTATTTTAAGATTTCACGCTTTTAAACAATTCCCGAAAAACCTCTGTATTCACCTCTGCATCCGTAAAAACCTCCAACAAAGCAACTTCCTGTTGTTCCGGCGAATAAAACTGATCCAATACTGATGTAAGTTCAACTTCATTTTCGGCTTTGAAATAATTTAACCCAAACGCTTTTGCCAACACTTCGGCTTTGTGGTTGTTTTCAGCAAAAAAATGTTCGACAAAAGCAGGCGAATCGGATGGGCCTTTTATCATGCTGAAAATGTTTCCGCCACCGTTGTGAATGACGATGATGCGAAGATTGGTGCCGACGTATTTGTTCCAAAGCGCATTCGAGTCGTAAAAGAAAGACAAGTCGCCGAGGATGATCGTATTCAATTTATCCGATTCGCTGGCAAAACCAACGGCAGTCGAAAGGCAACCGTCAATTCCGGCTGTGCCGCGGTTGCTGAAATACTGAGCGCTTTCAACCCGGTTGTGAATCAGGACATATCTTACCGGTGAACTGTTGCCCAAATGAATGACTGAATTTCCGGGAATGTGCTGGCCGATTATTTCAAATGCTTTCAAATCACTAAATTCGACACTTTCAACAAATTTATCGCGAATCAGATTCACTTGATTTTCCTTGTTTTTCCAGTTTTGCAGATAAGTTTTGTCGGTAAGCTGAACGCATTCTGAAATTTTATCAAAGAAATCATCAGTATCCACTTTTATCACTTTGGTCAAGGATTGATAGGTGTCAAAATGTTCGCCGCCCAAACTTAAATGCCAGTGTTCAGCCGGTTTGTTTTTCCGCAGAAATTGTTTGAGCGCTTTGGACACAAACTGCCCGCCAAAGCTGATCAGCAAATCGGGCTGAAAATCATTGACCGATTCTTCCAGAATGGACGCCATCAATGTATCAATGCTTCCACAAAATTGTGAATCAGATAAATTCGATAAATGTTCGTGCAAGACTACGGCGCCGGTTTTTTCGACAAATTTCGCCAAACTGTTTTCAAGTGCAGGATTCGGGTTCAGTTGCCCGGCCAATATCAATATTTTTTGCGACCGACCGATTGTTTCTGCAAGTCGTACTAATTCACTTTCAGTTATTTTTTGTTGAATATCAGTAAGTTCAATCACCTTTACTTCGGGCAATTCTTCCTGAACCAGTTGATGCAATGGTTCTTCAAGCGGAATGTTGATGTGCACCGGCGCCGGGTTGCCGGAAACGGCCAGATTCAGGCATTCGTTTATTTGTCGTGCGGCAAACCAAAGTTCTTTTTCGGTTTCGCCCAATGGCAAACTGATTCCCTTTTTTGTGAAGTTCTGATAGATATTTTCCTGACGAATACATTGACTTTCTGCCTGATCGATCCAGTAATCCGGGCGGTCGGCGGTGAGCACAATCAATGGGATATTCTGATAAAAAGCTTCGGCAACAGCTGGTGTGTAATTCAAAGTTGCGGTTCCGGAAGTGCAGACAATTGCCACCGGTTTCTGTTTAGCCAGAGATAACCCGAGCGCAAAATAGGCAGCGCTGCGTTCATCCACAATATTACGGCAATCGAATTCCGGAATGCCAGTGAATGTGTTTATCATTGGGGCATTGCGGCTTCCGGGCGAAATTACGATATCGGTAATTCCTTTTTTCAGGAGCAAGGCAGCCAGTTGCTGAATATGTTTTTTGTCTGAAATCATAATCTAATCGGGATTAATTACCGAAAGCAAAGTTTTGGCTTTTTGGTTGGTTTCCTCCCATTCGCGTTCCGGAATTGATCTGGAGGTTATTCCGCCTCCGGCATATAGAATAAATTCATCATCAGTAATTTCCATGCAGCGTAAATTTACAAAAAGATTGACTTTTTGATTCAGTTTCCATGAACCCAAATATCCTGTATAATATTTCCGGTCGTGTTTTTCTTTTTCCCTGATAAAGTCATCGGCCAGATTTTTTGGTAATCCGCAAACTGCGGGAGTTGGATGCAATTCGGCAACAAAATTTCCGAGGCAGTTTTCAATTTTTTCAGACGGGAAAAAGAAAGATGTTTTCAGATGGGCAACCTTGCCACTTTCCAAAGTTTCAGGGCCAGTAGTTTTGTATTTATGAATGTTGAAATTGAAAAAAACATCCAACATATATCTTGATACAAATGCCTGTTCTTCAATGTCTTTTGTGCTCCAGCAATACTCTTCGGCAACTTGTTTCCGAACCTGAGTCCCGGCAAGCGATACGGTCTCGAAATTCTTTCCATCCGATTTTATCAGCACTTCAGGAGTAGCTCCCATCCAAATTCCAGCTGCTGGTAAATTGACAAGGTATGTAAATGCATTGGGCGTTTGATCGTGTAACTGAAAAAATATGCTGCCCAGCGATCCGGAAGGCCTTTTTACTGGTATCTTTCTGGAAATAATCACTTTAGAAAGATCGCCTTGGCGAATGGCGGTTACAGTTTCTTCGATGGTGCGGATATATTCTTCCTTTGTGCATCCGTCACAATGTTCATCAGTTTTGGCAGCTTCAATAAATGGCTCTATGTTGCTGAAATCAAGCTGATCGGATGATTTGAAATCTTCAAGATAAATGGCAGGTTTCAGCAGAATAACCGGACATTTTTCGGAAATACGGTAAGGTGCAAATACAAATCCGGCTTCACCGTTTAGCTGATCGAAGCGATCGAATAATTTAACATCAGATGCGTTGCCGGCAACAATTCCGAGGCAGTTGTCCATCGGGTTGAACCAGCAGGCAAAAGCGATATTTTTTTCCAGAAGCTGATCTATTACCGAAGTTAAAGGCAGGTTATTTTCCATTCCGTTTTACAATCATATTGGTCACTCTTCCGGTAGAAATCAGTTTTCCGGCGTCATTTTTTATTTCAACATTCCATACATGGGTTTGGTTTCCCGAATGCACGATTTCGGCGCGTGCATAAACTGTTCCTGAAGATGCTCCTCCGGTATGATTGGCGCTGACCTGAATTCCGAGAACGTCGAATTCACTGATGTCAACCGTCAGCATTGAACCAAGTCCTGCAATTGTTTCGGCAAGCGCCAGATTGGCACCACCGTGTAAAAGTCCGCCCGGGCGCGAGGTTCTCACATCGACAGGCATTGTGGCTTCTACCCATCCTTCGCCCACAGCGGTAAACCGGATGCCGAGGTTTTCAACCATCGTATTTGCTGCAAATTTGTTGATCAACTCAATGGGAGTTGCAATGTTTAGTTTGGGAAATTCCATCACGATAAAATTAAAAGCGTGAAATTAGAAAAATGCAGCAAAGCAGCCAATTTTATGGAGAGAATTGATTTTGGATAGAAATTTCTGAGCGGATTTAGCTGTTACGCAATTCGCGGCCACCAATGGACATGTTCAATCCCGGGTTTTCTTTTTCTTCGGAAAGGAAATACAGCTTTGTTTCGTGACTGCTCAAAATAGTTGCAATTCGGGTAGCTTTTCCCAATCCAAGGCTGAATCCTGGTTCCCAGTAAAAAACCCAGGCTTCTTTTGATCCGATTAAATCATAAACCGAGTAGGTTTCAGAAACAGCCTGGTCGGAATCATTCAGTACGAGGATTGCCCAGGCGTTTTCTTTTTTATACCTGCGCACTGCAACTTTGTTCTTCATATTGTTTCCCCAGAATGGCAAAATGGCACTTTGAGGTCGTTTGGTTGGTTCAAGAAAATTCCAGATTTGTAATTTGTCACTTTCCATTATTTTAAAATTATCTGAAATTCCGATAGCACCGCCCATAAATCCGTTCCAAAGAGCAAGGCTTTTTTGTTCATCTGCTGTAAACTCGTTTTTGTAGTCGCGCAGAAAAACAGCATCCGGGTCGTTTTGCCAAAAAACATTGTTGAAATATTGTGTATTGTAACTTTCCTGAAGGATGTGCCCGGTGGTTTCTTTTTCCCATTTCCAGCTTTGGTCGCGGGCTATTCTTACAGCATCAACAAGTCCGATCAGTGGCGAGAATGGCGTTTTGTTCGCGGTAATGAAACTTCCGGCGCCAATTTCTTCCCTTATTATTTCCATTACTGCCCTGAAAACCTGAACCGATGATTTTCCTTTTTTTGCCCGCTTAACCTCCGACGAATCTTTCAGTCCCCATTCTAAATAATCAACCTCGAAATAGGTAAAGCCCATTTTGCGGAAATTTCTGAAAACTTTGCCGATGTAATCTTTTACATCTTCATGGCTTCCGTCAAGTGCATAAAGTTTACCTTCAGAATCCTCGTCCATCACAATCGTGTTGCCTTCGTTGTCTTTTAATATCCAGTTCGGATGGTTCCTGAAAATTTTACTTTTCTCGTGCACTGCAAACGGAGCTACGTATATTCCTGCCCGGTAACGTCGTTGGAAAATCTGCCGCGCAGCGTCTTCCATGGTTTTTGGCCATTTATCGTTTGTGTCGAGCCAATCGCCGGTAATACAATATCCTGGTCCAATATGTACAGTTTGAAGCGGAACAGGAGGATTCGTTTCATCGAGTATCTTTAACTGGTCGAGCAGGTATTGGTAGCTGAAAGAGGTGCGGAAATCCTGATAGGACGACCAGAAATAATTGGTGTCGGTATCACGCCGTGCCTGATTTTCTTCTGAAATGCTCCAGGCAAGGTTCTGCATGGTTCCAAAAGGCTGGTTCCCATAATAGATAAACAAATCGGGCATCTTGATGAATTCATCTTTGAGCGGAATGTTTTCCATCGCAAATCCTGATTCAAAAAAGACTGCCTCGTTCCCAAACCGGCTGTCGCCCATACCCTTTCGTCGCGGACGGTTAAAAATGGAGCTTCGTTGCATGAAATCCTTTTGCTCGAATGCGCCAATCGACAAAGTATCGCCATTGTCAGCAATCAATCCGGTCATCAGAAAGCTGTCATACGACCATGCTTGTTCTTGAGGATATTCAGGATTATTTCTGTTGGTCGATTGCTGGATGTTGAATATTCCTGTTTGTCCGCCTGTTCCCAATCCTTGCCTGAAAAATCGGGTGGCACCAGTTAAATATCCTTCACCCAGTGGATTAAACCAGATTGGTCCGTATTTCATCCCGCTGAGTTCGGCACCAATTGAAATGGTATTTGAATGGGTACGGAGATCAAGCATAACAAATCCACCGGCGACTTCATAAATGATGCGCTTACCTTTTGGTGAATCGCCCATGAATGTATTGCGTGCGAAAATGCTTTGTCCGTTGATCGAAGGCCTGCAATTCTTCAGACGAATGGTTCCCGCATAAATATCAAAAGTTCCGTCATCGTGTAAAATCCATTCTGGTTTTCCCAGAACAAAATCAAGATGGCTAAAATTGACCGGTGGCGTAAATGCTTGTGCAAATCTTGGAAATGAGCAAAAACTTGCCCCAAGGCCAGCACTCATAAGTTTAAGAAATGCTCTTCTTTCAATAGATTTTTTTGGCATATCTACGCTTAGGTTAAAGTAGGTATCGGTAAAATTAACAATATTTAACAGACACGGACAATGGTTTTCCTAAATAACATTCAAAAAATTTGAATCCAGGTTTTATCTGTGAGGATTGCCAGTGTTAACCGCCTGATTGATTTCTTAAAACCTCAATTTCCTGAATTGATTTTGGCTTGTCTTTTCCGAGTCTCCTGAATCCGTTTTCAGTGGCCAAAAAGTCTTCTTCATTGCGAATACCTCCAAAATACCTGAATTTTTCGATTTCGTTCCAGTTGAGGAAGGCTTCAAATCTGTTTTCCGATTTCCAAAGATCTATTAATTCAGGAATAAAATAAATACCGGGTTCGACGGTGAAAACGTGCCCGGGCAATAGTTCTTTTGCCAGACGAAGTGATTTTAATCCGAATTGAGTGCTTTTTTGTTCGCCGTTGTAACCCACCCAAACTTCGCCAAGGTCTTCCATATCGTGAACATCGAGCCCCAGCAGGTGGCCGGTTCCGCAGGGAAAGAACAACGCATGTGCTCCTTCGGCAACAGCTTCGTCGGTATCACCTTTCATCAGCCCAAGTGCTTTCATCGATGCGGCAATCGAGCGGCAGGCGGCCATGTGTACATCTAAAAATCTGACATTTGGAACGAGACTTTCTATTGCTGCCTGTTGAGCTTTCAAAGTTGCCCTGTAAATCTCTTTTTGGATGTTTGTAAAATTTTTACTGATTGGAAAAGTGCTGGAAAGGTCGCCGGCATAATGCTCCTGCGTTTCGGCCCCTGCGTTGAGCAGGAATAAATCGCCTTCTTTAAGTATGTTCCGGTGCGAATGATTGTGCAGGGTTTGCCCGTTAATGGTGGCGATAATGGGAAAGGAAATATCGCAGTTTTGAGCGAGGGCAATTTCATAGACTTTGGCAGCAACCTGAGCTTCGGTCATTCCGGGGCGGGCTGTTTTTATTGCGGCCATGTGCATATCTACTGAAAGATCCACCGCTTTTTCAATTTCAGCAATTTCAAGCGGCGACTTTATTTCACGCTGACTAATCACTGCTTTTACCAAATCAGATGAAGCGTTTAAATTGATCTGATCGGGACGGATATTCAGGAAGCGTAAAAGTTTTATTTTGTTCTCGTGCCGGTACGGCGGCAAAAAATGGATCGTCTTTCGCGAAGCCTGGGCCTCTTTTAAAATTGTATAAAGCTTTACCATGGGGTAAGTTTCTTCAATACCGCTTTGCATTGCCAGTTCGGAAATGGTTGGCTGTGCACCACGCCAGATAATATCATCAATGCTAAAATCGTCTCCAAAAATCATTTGCCGCTGATTGTCGATATCGATGATTGCTGCAAGTGAAGGGCAATCGATACCGTAATAATACAGGAATGAACTGTGCTGCCTGAAATGATAGTTGTTATCGGTGAAATTTTTGGGACTTTCATCATTTCCCCAAAAAAGGATCAATCCGGAGCCGATTTTTTCGCAAAGAATTTTTCTTCTTTCAATATAAACTTCAGTTTGAAACATGCTTTTCAAGAATTGTTAGAAGCCATAAAGTTAGAAATATGATTTGAATTTCTGGTCGGGGAAACAAATTTGGGAATAATATGAAACGGAAACAGTTTTACCGAAATATTAAGCCTTTAATGTAATTTGCACAATTCATACCTTTATTTCAGAATAAAAGACACATTTGTATTTTATTTGGCGAATCCATTAAAAATTGTGTTTTTTTGTTATTGCAGGATTGAATAAATCATTTGAATTATGAAGAATTTAGTTTGTCCCATTTCAGATCAGCGTATAAACGAGCAGGTTACACGTTTTAATGCGTTTTTTGCAATTGCTGTTATTGTAAGTGCATTTGTTTTTAACTCCATATTTTTGCTTGTTTTTTTAATGGCCGATTTTTTCATCAGGGCTTTTACCGAAATTAAGTTCAGTCCGTTAAGTTTTATGAGCCATTATTTGAGCAACACTCTCAACCTGCCGGTAAAAATGATAGACAAAGCGCCAAAGGTTTTTGCAGCCCGTCTTGGATTTTTAATGACCATCGTTATTGCTGTTCTGTTCATACTTGAACTTCAACTTGCATCTGTGGTTGTTGCCGGAATGCTTATTTTCTTTGCGGGCCTTGAATTTGTATTTGCAATTTGTGCCGGATGTATGATCTACAATTATCTGATACATCCTTTTTACAAAAAATAGTTATTGCAATAGTCTTGGTTTTATCTTTTATCAGCTGTTTCAACAAAAATTGGAGCAGCTTTTTTTTATAACAGGAAGAAATAGGGGTGGAAGTGCAAAGGGCGGACATAAAAAAAGCTCCGGCATAAATGCCAGAGCTTCTGTGTAGCGGGAGCCGGACTCGAACCGACGGCCTTTGGGTTATGAGCCCAACGAGCTACCAACTGCTCCATCCCGCAATATATCTTTATATAAATGTATCGTCGTTTGTAAGAACTTCGCTTTGCTTCTGATTTCTCTGCTAAGCGGCTGCAAATATAGCGCATCGGTTTAAATATTCCTAATCCGATTTCAATTATTTTTTGCTGATTGTTGAATCTGCTTCGTTATGAAGTATTAATATGGGGTTGATCGGACTGGTTTTCTATAAATCTTTCTAATTTTGGAGTTCGAAAAAACAGAGAATGAACAGAAAAGAGCTGACCAAGAAAATATTTCAGATGCTGAAAGACCATTACCGGCTCATCATCTACAACGATTCTACGATTCAAACGGTCTGGAGCATCAAACTTACCCCGATAAAAGTGTTGACTCTGGGCAGTTTGGGCGCTATTTTATTAATTTTACTAACCACTGTTATTATTGCGTACACTCCCTTGCGCGAAAATATTCCCGGATATCCAAGTGCTAAAACCCGGCAAATTATCATTCGCAATTATGTTTTGGTTGATTCTTTGGAAAATGAAATCATAGAAAGGGATAAATATTTTGACAAGATAAAAGCATTGTTCATGGGAGAAGTGCCTACGGATGAAATGCCTGTATCTGACTCGGGATTAACTGCCCATGAAGTTAAATTTCGAAGTTTCAATGCTGATTCTGCATTTCAGGATAAGTTGCTCGAAGAGCGGCTCAGTTTATCGGTTTCAGAAAATTCGAAACGGCTTCCAAGTATCGCCAATATTCATTTTTTCACACCGCTCCGGGGAATGATCACCAATAAATTCAATGCGAAAACCGAGCACCTGGCGATTGATATTGTTGGAACACTTAATGCAAGAATTTCGAATGTATTGGATGGAACTGTAATTTTCGCCGGCTGGACAATGGACACAGGCAATTCAATATATATTCAGCACGAAAGCAATATCATTTCGGCATACAAGCACAATGCTGAATTATTGAAATCGGTGGGCGACAGGGTGAAAGCGGGAGAGGTGATCGCCATCATGGGAAACAGCGGAGAGCTCACAACCGGTCCGCACCTGCATTTCGAACTTTGGCACAACGGAACAGCCCTTGATCCGGAAACATACATTGATTTTTAAACCATTCTATGAAAAAACGCATTGCTATTCTGGGGTCAACCGGATCAATTGGTACTCAAACCCTGGAAGTTATTTCGCAAAATCCAGATTCTTTTGAAGTTGAAGTTTTAACTGCAAACAATAATATTGATCTGCTAATTGCACAGGCAAAAATTTTTCAGCCCAATGTGGTGGTAATTTCCAACTCATGCCATTACGATCTGTTAAAAGAGGCGCTGAAAGATGAACCGATAAAAGTTTATGCCGGCAGGGAAGCGCTTCAGCAGGTTGTTGAAATGGATACCATCGATTTGGTTGTTACGGCGATGGTTGGTTATTCCGGGCTCATCCCGACCTGCAACGCCATAAAAGCCGGAAAGCACATTGCGCTGGCCAACAAGGAAACGATGGTGGTGGCAGGCGAAATTATTAACCAACTGGCCATCGAGCACAAAGTAAATATTTACCCGGTCGATTCTGAACATTCGGCCATCTTTCAATGTTTGGTAGGCGAGTTCAACAATGAAATCGAAAAAATATACCTGACAGCATCAGGCGGGCCATTCCGGGGTTATACTCCTGAACAGCTTGCTACCGTTACCAAAGCCGATGCACTGAAACATCCGAACTGGGACATGGGCGCTAAAATCACCATTGACTCGGCTTCGATGATGAATAAAGGTTTTGAAGTGATTGAAGCAAAATGGCTCTTTGGATTAAAACCGGAACAAATTGATGTGATCGTTCATCCGCAGAGCATTATTCATTCCATCGTTCAGTTTCGCGATGGATCGATGAAAGCCCAAATGGGACTTCCGGATATGAAATTACCCATTCAATATGCGCTCAGTTTTCCCGAAAGGCTGGACTCGGGGTTCAAACGGTTCAGTTTTTTAGATTACCCGAAACTGACATTTGAACAGCCGGATACGAAAAATTTTCGTAATCTTGCACTCGCTTTTGAAGCGTTAAATCAGGCAGGAAACATGCCTTGTATATTGAATGCAGCAAACGAAGTGGTGGTACAGGCTTTTCTTACAGACAGGATCAGTTTTTTGGAAATGCCTGAAATTATTGGAAAAGCCATGGAAAAGGCAACATTTATTAAAAATCCGAATCTGGAGGATTACATTCAGACAGACAAGGAAACGCGTATATTAACATCTGCCATGGTTAAAAATCAGGCGATACAAAAGATTTAAAAACAGAAAAATTATTCGATGGAAGTAGTATTAATTAAAGGGGCACAGCTCATTCTAAGTTTATCTTTATTGGTTATTATACACGAATTCGGGCATTTTTTGTTTGCACGAATTTTTAAAACCCGTGTCGAAAAATTTTACTTGTTTTTTGATCCATGGTTCTCACTTTTCAAAGTGAAAAAAGGCGATACCGAATACGGAATTGGCTGGCTGCCACTGGGTGGATACGTGAAGATTTCAGGAATGATAGATGAATCGATGGACAAAGAGGCAATGAAACTGCCTCCGCAGCCACATGAATTCCGTTCTAAAAAATCGTGGCAGCGTTTGCTGATCATGATTGGCGGTGTTTTGATGAATTTCATCCTTGCATTCATTATTTACATCGGCATTCTTTATGCATGGGGCGAACAATACCTTCCGACAGAAAATGTCAAACATGGTATCATGGTGTCTGAGGCCGGTGAACAAATTGGTTTGAAAAATGGCGATAAGATACTTTCGGTGGATCAGGTTTACGTTGATAATTTCAGAAAAATCATACCAACTATTTTGCTTGAAGATGCCAAATCTATCCAGGTTTTACGCGACGGTCAGCAAATTGATGTTGAAATTTCGGATGAGGATGTTGCATTGCTGATTAAAAGCAGGGCAGTTTTCGAACCTCGTATGCCCTTTGGATTTAAAGCTGACAGAATTGCCAAAGACTCGCCGGCCAGCCTGGCAGGTTTGGAAAAAGGCGATGTATTTGTTGGGATCGACAGTCTGCAGTTCGAATTTTATGACCAATTTACTGATTATCTCAAATCACACAAAGGGCAGGAAGTTAACGTGGAGGTTGTGCGCGGTAAGGTGCCAAAGACCATTCCTGTAACAGTGTCTGAAGAAGGCACTCTCGGATTTTATCCTGAATTTCTTGAAAGTGCCATCGGATTTCTTGAATTTAAAACCGTTACCTATAGCCTCGTGGAATCGATTCCTGCCGGTTTTAATAAGGGAATTAGCACGATTAACGACTACCTGAAGCAGTTTAAACTCATTTTCTCGCCTAAAACAAAAGCGTACGAAAGTCTGGGCGGTTTTATTGCCATCGGAAATATTTTTCCGGGGGCGTGGGACTGGCATTCGTTTTGGAACATGACCGCATTTCTCTCTATCATTCTGGGTGTTATGAACCTGTTACCTATTCCGGCACTTGACGGCGGACATGTAATGTTTCTGCTTTTCGAGATGATCACAGGTCGCAAACCGGGAGACAAATTTCTGGAATATGCCCAGATTGTCGGAATGGTGTTGCTTCTCTCACTGGTTATTTTTGCCAATGGCAACGATATATTTAAACTTTTCAAATAGGGAAGTGAAGTTGTTATTTTTATTACTTTTGCAAAAACCATTTAAACTTTAATAGTATGAACTCATTTATTATTGCCGGAATGATCGGACCTCAGGAACTAATTATTGTATTGGTTGTAGTTGTCCTGATGTTTGGCGGAACCAAAATTCCTGAATTGATGAAAGGCCTTGGCAAGGGAATAAAGGAATTTAAGAATGCCTCAAAATCGGAAGAAGAAGAAGCAAAAAAGGATACTGAGAAGATTGAAAAATAGTTGAAGGAAAACCCCGCTATCGCGGGTTTTTTTTTGCCTTTTAGCTTAATTGCAATTCAGGCTTATGTGTGTCATTTGAGATTCTTTATTCTGGTAAGGTTTTTGAAGCAGCAGCCAAACACAAAACATCATACCCATGAAACGAATTATGCCGGAATTTTCCGTTTTGTTTTTTTTGACCTTTGTTTTATTTTCCTGCAACCTCAAAGAAGGTGCAAAAATGGAAACCATCACTGGTAAATCAAACGAAGTAGTCATTGTAATTGGCAAGGAAGTATGGAATGGCAGGGTTGGATCGGCAATGCGGCAGACACTCGCTCAGCCGCAGGCATCACTTCCGCAGGAGGAACCTATTTTTTCGCTGATAAATGTACCTCCTGAAGCATTTATTAATATATTTAAGACAAGCCGAAATCTTATTACGGTTAAAATCTCGCCAACCACCACCAATCCAAAAGTCGAATTTACCAATGATGTTTATGCCTACCCACAGGCGGTGGTAAATATTCAGGCCACTTCAGCAGAGAATTTCGAGGAGATGTTCAATGCGAACAGTGAAAAAATAATTGGATTTTTCCTGAAAGCTGAAAAAGACCGTTTAAAGAAAACTTATTTTGATGTGCAGGAAAAGGCTGTTTACAAAGAGCTGCTGAAAGATTTTAACATTAAACTTTATGTGCCCACCGGTTTTAAAATTGTAAAGAAAGATTCAAATTTTGTCTGGATCAGGTACGATACGCCCCTGATCACCCAAAGCATCATTGTATATACATATCCGTATGATTCAGACAGTACATTTACACCTAAATTTCAATTGGGTAAACGTAACCTGGTAATGAACGCCAATGTTCCGGGACCACTTCCGGGAAGTTACATGACCACCGAAATGGAAGTTCCTTTGGATTTCAATATCCTGAATTACAATGGAAATTATGCTTCTGAAATGCGCGGTTTGTGGAGGGTTGAAAAAGATTTTATGGGGGGTCCTTTTGTCAGTCTTGCGGTTTTGGATGCCAGTCGTCGCAGAATTGTTACAGTTGAAGGACATGTTTATGCCCCAAAAAATTCGAAACGGAATTATGTACGGCAAGTTGAGGCAATGATTTATTCGCTTGAATTTCCAGATCAGGCAATAAGTGATAAAATAACCAAACAACTCGAAAGCGGAAATTAAAAGAAGTTTGGAGTGTCTAAAGTACTTAAAGTGCCTAAAGTTAGTGGTTCCCACAATACTTTAGGCACTTCGCATTTTAGGCACTTCAAACTTATTTTTGCTAAAAGAATTCTTCTGAATTGTCATTGTCTTGCTCAATGCTTTCCGGATCATTGCAGTTGAGGTTTACATTGAAATTGGCAGGCCGTACAAATACACTTTCGTCACTGTAAGGCAAACTTTTGTCGGCGTAAACCTTCCTCATGTAATATCCCCAGATTGGCAGTGCCATACTTGCACCCTGGCCCGATTGCAGATCTTCGAAATGAATACTTCTCAATTCTGCGCCTGTCCACGAGCCATTTACCAATTGCGGAGTGATTCCGATAAACCAGCCATCCGACTGGTTTTGTGTTGTACCCGTTTTAGCTGCAATCTGCCCCCTGAAGCCTCCATATTCAGGTTTCCAGCGCAATCTTCCTCCCGATCCGGCATCAACAACCCCACGCATCAGTTCAATCATCAGGTATGCAGTTTGTTCATCAATGGCATCATGCCTTTCGGGCCTGAATGTCGATATCACATTTCCGTGACGGTCTTCGATACGGGTTACAAAAATTGGTTGTGTATAAACGCCTTTGTTGGCGAATGAGCTGTACGCACCAACCATCTCGTAAAGTGTAATGTCGGCAGTGCCCAGAAACATTGCCGGAACCGGGTCAATCGGACTGTAAACGCCCATTTTCTTCATCACATCGGCCACCGCCTGCGGATTGAACTGTTTCATTACCCAGGCAGAAACCTGGTTTACAGAATGTGCCAATCCCCATTTCAGGGTAACCATTTTATCATCGAATTTTGTTTTTCCTGAGTTTCTTGCTTCCCAGATACGTCCGTCCGGCAAAATAAATTGTTGTTTTACATTTGGCACTTTGCTGCACGGAGAAAATCCGTTTTGCATGGCCAGTGTGTATAAAAAGGGCTTTACGGTCGATCCAACCTGTCTTTTTCCGCCCTTTACCATATCGTACATAAAATGACGGTAATCTGGTCCGCCAACATAGGCTTTTACATGGCCGGTATTAATTTCCATCGACATAAATGAAGAGCGGAAATAACTGTAATAATATTTTATGGAATCAAGCGGAGTCATGGTGGTATCGCGGTCGCCTTTGTATGAAAATACGCTCATTTCAACCGGTGTATCAAATATTGTTTTGATTTCGTCCCACGATTTACCGGCTTGTTTTGCAATGTGGTATCGTTCAGTTTGTTTGATCGATTGTTCCAATATCTTTTCAATGGATTCATCGGTCATTGTATTTGAGAACGGTTTGTTTTTTAATTTCCTCAGATGCTTGTTAAAGGCAGGCTGTAAATTGGTTTTCAGGTGGGTGGTCACCGCTTCCTCTGCATACTTTTGCATGCGTGAGTCGATGGTTGTAACAATCCGGATACCGTCGCGGTATAAATTGTACGAAGAACCATCCAGTTTTTTATTTTTATTGCACCAGCCATACAATGGATTCATTTCCCACTCAACCGAGTCTTCCCTGAATTTTTGCATTTGCCAGGAAGCATAATCTGAACTGACAGGTTTCTTTGCATTCATGGCAATACGCAGGTATTCCCTGAAATATGGAGCCAGTCCGGTTTTAAAATCCACTTTGTGGTAGTCGAGTCCGAGCGGCAATGCTTTTGCCGAATCACGAACAGATTTCGATATATACCCGTATTTTTGCATTTGTGACAATACCACATTCCGGCGTTGAAGTGTGAGTTCAGCGCGCCTTACAGGATTGTAAAGGGATGAGTTTTTTGCCATCCCGACCAACATTGCGGCTTGTTCGAGCCGGAGCGAATCGGGACTTGTATTAAAATAGATGGCTGCTGCCGATTTAATTCCTACAGCAAGGTTCAGAAAATCATATTTATTAAGGTACATCGTGATGATTTCCTCTTTGGTGTAACTTTTCTCCAGTTTTACGGCAATTACCCATTCTTTAAATTTTCGTAGAATAAGCTCAAACTTATTGTCGAGGTTATCTCGTGGAAAAAGCATTTTGGCCAGTTGCTGGCTAATCGTGCTACCCCCTCCTGATTTGCTATCGGCTGTAAGTATGCCTTTAAATACCCTGAAAAGACCTCTGATATCGATTCCTGAATGTTCAAAAAACCTGACATCTTCGGTCGCGATAAGTGCATTCAGCAGTTGAGGGCTAAATTCTTCATAGTTGACAAAACTTCGGTTTTCCATGAAATATTTTCCCAGAATGACACTGTCGGCAGAAACTACCTCGGAGGCCAGCAAACTTTCAGGATTTTCCAATTCTTCAAAAGTCGGCATGAAACCAAGCCAGCCTTGAGCAATCATGAAGAACAACAAAAAAACGGCTGCAACGCCTGAAGCAAATGTAATCCAGAATATTCGGATGTATTTTTTGAAGTCTGAAATATCTCTTTCCATTCAAAAATGATTTCGGTTTTAGCGGGCAAAGATAATGAAACCCTGCTTAAATCCATTTGTAGGAATTTGAACATTAAAAGGAGTGCGAATAAATATGATTTTAAAGTTTATTGGATTTAATTTTGATCTTAGCGTTTCATTTTCTTTAATTTGCACGAAATTTTAAAATTAGTAAGAATAACAAAACTATATATGTACGAAAATCTGGTTATTGTCGAGTCACCTGCCAAAGCAAAAACGATTGAGAAATTCCTTGGGAAGGATTTTCATGTAACCTCCAGCATGGGGCATATCAGGGACCTCGAGAAAAAAGATTTTGGAATTGACATTCAAAACGATTTCACTCCGAAATACGAAATATCAGCTGATAAGAAAAAGATAGTTGCTGAACTCCGGAAACTTTCCAAAGAATCTAACATGGTTTGGCTGGCATCTGACGAGGACCGCGAGGGAGAAGCCATTTCGTGGCACCTGATGGAAACATTGGGTCTCAAACCTGAAAAGACCAAACGGATTGTTTTTCATGAAATTACGAAGGAAGCTATCCTGAAAGCCATTCAGAATCCACGTCCGCTCGACATTAATCTGGTGAATGCACAGCAGGCCCGCAGGGTGCTCGACCGGATAGTAGGTTTTGAGGTTTCGCCGGTTTTATGGAAAAAAGTAAAGCCATCCTTGTCGGCAGGACGGGTGCAATCGGTGGCTGTTCGGTTTATCGTTGAACGCGAACGCGAGATTCACAACTTTACTTCCACTTCGGCATTCAGGGTTTCGGCCAGTTTTCTGGTTCCTGAAAATGATGGCAGGATTTCGGAACTGAAAGCTGAACTAAACAAAAGGTTTGATACAAAAGATGAAGCTTATGCCTTCCTGGAAAAATGCAAAGAAGCTGAATTTCAGATTAGTGATGTAGTAAAAAAACCGGGAAGAAGATCCCCGGCACCACCTTTTATTACTTCAACACTGCAACAGGAAGCCAGCCGCAAGCTCGGATTTTCAGTTTCGCAAACCATGAGCGTTGCCCAGAAATTGTACGAATCGGGAAAAATCACCTACATGCGTACCGATTCGGTAACACTTTCGGACATGGCAATTGGCACTGCCAAACAAAAAATCATCAGTATGCTTGGCGAAAAGTACCATCAGTTCAGGCAATACAAAAATAAATCGAAAGGAGCACAGGAAGCGCATGAGGCTATCCGTCCGACCTACATCGACAATGAAGAAATTTCGGGAACCAATCAGGAGAAAAAACTGTACGACCTGATCTGGAAACGTACCATTGCCTCGCAAATGGCCGAAGCTGAACTCGAAAAAACCACCGTCACCATTGATATTTCTACTGTTCCTGAAAAATTTGTTGCTTCGGGAGAAGTATTGATTTTTGACGGTTTTCTGGTAGTGTATATTGAATCGGACGATGAGGAAGATCAAAATGGCGGAACAAAGGGATTATTGCCTCCTATGACTGTCAATCAAATACTCAGGGCTGATAAAATTCATGCTACCGAACGATTCACGCTGAAACCTCCGCGATATACCGAAGCCAGTCTGGTTAAAAAACTCGAGGAACAAGGTATCGGCAGACCATCAACTTATGCGCCCATTATCACCACGGTGCAAAACCGCGGATATGTTGTAAAGGAGGATCGGGCAGGAACCGAACGTCCGTTTACCGAACTCATTTTGGCAGGAAAAAAAATTACTGAAAAGTATAAGACAGAACAGACGGGTGCCGAAAAATCAAAATTATTTCCAACCGATATCGGAATGGTTGTGACTGATTTTTTGATGAAATACTTCGATCTGATCATGGACTATAATTTTACGGCAAAAGTTGAATTGGAATTTGACGAAATTGCTGAAGGACAATTGGTCTGGAATGAAATGATGCGCAGTTTTTATGATCCATTCCATGCGAAAGTTGAAGGAGCCTTGGCCGAAGCTGAACGTGCCAATGGAGTCAGGATATTGGGTATTGATCCAACTTCAGGAAAAGAATTGTCGGTTAGAATCGGGCGTTTTGGCCCTGTTGCTCAATTGGGCGAAGTAGTTGAAGATGGCGAAAAACCGCTGTTTGCAAGCCTTCGCGTAGGTCAGCATTTGGAAACAATAACCATAGAAGAAGCGCTCGAACTGTTCAAGCTGCCGCGCACCGTTGGCGAATATGAAGGAAAACCGGTGGCAGTGGCCATTGGTCGTTTTGGCCCGTACGTCAGGCACAACAGTATCTTTGTTTCGCTCGAAAAAGATATTGACGATCCTTACACTGTCGAACTGGATCGTGCGATTGAGCTGATTGAGGCAAAACGTGAAAAAGACAAAAATGCCGTCATTAAAGTATTCGATGAAAATCCGGAAGTTCGGCTTCTGAACGGAAGATGGGGACCATACATTTCGTTTAAGAAGAACAACTACAAAATTCCAAAAACCACTGATGCCACCAAGCTTACACTTGATGACTGTTTGCAGTTGATTGAAAAGCAACCCGCGGCTAAAAAAAGTCGAAAAAAATAAATTTTTCGGGCAGGTAATTTTATTGCTTGCCCATTTTATTTAAAAGCGTATTTTCAAAGCCTTATAATTTATTTTTAAATGGACTTGCTGCACTATTTTAATCCTGTTGATTTTGAGAAGTTTGAATTTGCTGAATGGGCCAATAATAAGCTTTCATTGGGGACACTTCTTCTGAAAAACAGGGAAAAACTCAAGCTTGAAAAGGCTGAATTGGTTATTATAGGCGTTGAGGAGGACCGGAATTCGCTGGTTGCCGGAGCAGGTAAAGCACCCGACGAAATCAGAAAGCACTTATATAACCTGAACAGAATAGGTCCGAGGTTGAAAATTCTCGATCTCGGGAACCTGAAAACTGGAAATAGTGTGAATGATTCCTACTTCGCATTGCGCGATATTTGCGAACATTTTCTTGATAATAAACAAACGCTAATTGTTTTGGGAGGTAGCCAGGATTTGACCTTTGGAATAACAAAAGCCTTTGAAGGCAGGTTGTTCAATCTGGTAACCCTTGATCCAAAATTGGATTTTCGTAAAGGGGTAAAAACCATCAATTCAGAGAATTACCTGAACCTTATTTTCGAGAAGCAGAAAAATCTGTATTCATATACTGCAATGGGGTATCAGAATTATTTTGTTGATGCTACCGAACTCGATCAGTTCAACGATTTTTACTTCGATGTAAAACGACTTGGACAGGTTCGATATGACCTGACATCGACAGAGCCAATTCTACGGAATGCGAATGTTTTCAGTTTCGACCTGAATGCTATCCGCTATCAGGATGCCCCTGGCCAATCATTCGCATCGCCCAACGGACTTTATTCTGAGGAAGCCTGCCAGATCGCGCGGTATGCCGGAACAAGCGATGGGTTAAATATTGCCGGATTTTTCAATTTAATTCCTGAAAGGGACTTGTCTGAGAGTTCGTCAAAGTTGATGGCACAGATAGTCTGGCATTTTCTGGAAGGCTTTTTCAATCGTAAGCCGGAAGATCCACTAGAGGATTCAGATGATTTTAATCAATTCATTGTTGATATGTCGGATGTTGACACGACACTGGTGTTTTTTCAGAGCAGAATATCAGGCCGTTGGTGGCTGGAAATATCAGATGAAGAGAAAAAAAAGAAAGGAATGTATGTAATTCCTTGTGATGAAGAAGATTATAACAAAGCATCACACGGTGAGATCCCTGACAGATGGTGGAAAAATATCCGTAAAATGCACAAAAGACAAAATAAATGATTTTTAAATACGTTCAGTGACTTTAGATAATATCTCTTTTTGTGAACCGTAAAAAATTAATGCTTTACTTTACGCGATCAGGGCGAGTTCAAGTCGCAACAGTGTTTTTATGAAAAAAATATTTTGCTTTTTATTTTTATATATAATAGCTATATTAGCCGCGATTGCTCAGCAGGATCCGCAGTTCACTTTTAACAAGATGACACAGTTATCGGTTAATCCGGGATATGCTGGAAATAATGGTATGGTAAATGGCTTAATTTTAAATCGTTATCAATGGGATGGCATCCCTGGAGCTCCCAAAACACTCATGTTTAGTGTTGAATCCGGGACCGAATTATTTGGAATTAACAGTGGCGTTGGACTGAATATTGTCAGTGATGAGTTGGGATTTCAAAAAAATATTGCAGTTAGTTTCGATTATGCATACAGAAAAGTGACTAAATGGGGAAATTTGGGCATTGGTGCATCAGCCGGATTTTACAACATGGCTATCAATGGCGAGTGGTACATTCCGGAGGGAGATATGTTCGGGCCTACTACTGAATCAGGAATTCCTCAGGGAGATGTTAGTCAATTGGCGTTTGATATGGGCTTTGGCTTATTTCTGAGATCGAACGATTATTTTGTTGGGGCGTCTGTTGCACATTTAAACCAGGCCTCCATCGTTTTTTCAGATCAGGCGCGTACCTATTTAGCAAGGCATTATTATCTGTCGGCAGGGTACAATATCAGTCTATCTGATCCGTTATTTGAAATACAACCTTCTGTTTATTTTAAAACTGACATGGTTGCCTATCAGGCAGATATTACAGTTGATGTGGTTTATAAAGAAAGGTATTCTGCCGGATTGAATTACCGGATCAACGATGCAATTGGTGTTCTTTTAGGATTTGAATTGGTAAACGGGATGCGTATTGGATATGCATACGATATAATGACATCTGCATTGGCGGGTTACGGAAACGGTTCACATGAAATATTTATTGGGTACAGTTTCGATTTGGGCAAAAACAGAAGTAAGAAATACAAGAGCGTAAGATTTTTATAAGAAAAAATTAGAAGCAATATATAGCTGAAATATGAAAAAACTTTTTTCTATTGGGTTAGTTATTTTGATGGCCGCAACTTTAAATAGTTGCAGCAAATCAGGTAACGGTGAACTAACAGGGGTTAAGGGAAGAGGAAAATGGTTTGAACCAACTCCTTACGGAATGACTTTTGTTCACAGGGGATCTTTTAATCTGGGGCCAAACGATCAGGATGTAACTTCTTCAAATACATCTTCAAAAACTGTTTCTGTTGATGCCTTTTGGATTGATGACACTGAGATCACCAACAACGAATACCGACAGTTTATTCAGTGGGTTCGCGATTCAATTGCCAGAACATTGCTGTCGGATCAGTTTCCTGAATTTATGATTACTGAAGACCGGAAAGGAAATCCGGTTGATCCGCCCCGTATCAATTGGCAGGAAAAACTCGAATGGAACAATCCAGACTATTCAGAAGCGCTTGAGGGAATGTTTGTTCCTGAGAATGAACGCTTTTTCAAGAAAAGAGAAATCGATGCACGTAAATTATTTTACGAATTCCATTGGATTGACCTCAAGCAAGCTGCACGAAGGGTGAATATGTACAATTATGAAACTCAGAATTACAATGGTACTGTTGTAAATGCCCTTGGAGAAGAAGAAGCCATTCAAAACCGCGCATCCTTTATTCTGCGTGACCAGACTCCTATTTACCCTGATACCTTGTGCTGGATACGGGATTTTACTTTTTCCTACAACGAACCCTGGGCGACCCGATATTTCTGGCATCCTGGATTTGATGATTATCCGGTGGTTGGTGTTACCTGGAAACAAGCCAAGGCATTCTGTCATTGGAGAACCAAACTTTTGAATGATCTTCTTGCTTCGAGACAGGAAGCTACCTTGCACGATTACCGTTTACCCAGCGAAGTGGAATGGGAATATGCAGCAAGAGGAGATAAACAATTGTCAATGTTTCCGTGGGGAGGTTATTATACCCGCGAAAAAGACGGAACATTTATGGCCAACTTTAAACCTTTAAGAGGAAATTATATTGAAGACGGCGGTATGGCGACGATGAAGGTTGGAAGTTATGACCCCAATGATTTTGGGATTTACGACATGTCAGGCAACGTTGCTGAATGGACCAGTTCTGCCTATGATGAGTCGTCTTACCAATACATCAATGATTTTAATCCGAATTTCGAATACAATGCAAAACCCGATGATGCACCTGCAATGAAACGCAAGGTTACGCGTGGTGGATCATGGAAAGATATTTCTGCTTATTTACAGGTATCTACCAGAAGTTTTGAATACCAGGACACCACCAAATCGTACATTGGTTTCCGTTGTGTACGTTCTTCATTTGGAAATGAATTTTAATTACCACTTATAATATTGATCACATGAACGTTGGCGAAATTCTCAAGTCGAAAAAGTGGAAAGTTCTGATGGGTTATGTATATGGCTGGGGTGCTGCACTTGTACTTGTTGGTGCATTGTTTAAACTTCAGCATTGGAACCATTCCGGAATTATGCTTACCATAGGATTGCTTACCGAAGCTTTCATTTTCTTCATTTCTTCGTTCGAACCACCGATGGAGCAACCCGAATGGTCAAGGGTATATCCTGAACTTCAGGATGATTACGAATTGGCGGAAACAGGAGATGATGCTAAATTAGATTTAAAATCAAACATCGATTCTTTACTGGGAAGCACAAATATTACCCCCGAACTTTTAGCAAAAATAGGCAAGAGTCTGGTCGATTTGTCAAACACAGCATCAGGAATTAGCGATATTTCCTCGGCAACTTTGGCTACCGATGTTTATGTGAAAAATCTCAACTCGGCTTCCGAATCGATGATTGCATTCTCTGATGTGAATGCTCAGGCAAATGTAACACTTGGCAACTCAATTGGCGAATTGGTTGGTACTTATAGCAGCACTGCCAGTAAAATTGCATCATCCGGCGAAGGGATGCTCTCCAAACTGAATGAATCGAGTGAGAAATTTACCCGCCAGATTGACGAATCAGGAAATAGACTGGTTGAGTCCTACCACAAGCTTTCAGGATCAATTGAGAAAGGATTCAAAGAATTGGATCAAAATTCAGCCAATTATGGCGATAATCTTCAACGGTTGAATAAAAATATTGAATCGCTGAACGGTAATTACGAAAAGCAGTTAAAAGGCACAAGTGAGCAAATTCAGGCATCAAGCAAGTTCTTTGAAGATTTGAATCAAATGAACCAGATCATTGCTTCATCAGCGCAGGAAATGAAAAAATACAAAGAAAATGCTGAAAAATTGAATTCTCATCTCGATGCCCTTAATTCAATTTATGGAAATATGCTTGGGGCGATGAATTATAAGAAGAAGTAACTAATAGAGCCATACTATGTCTGCAAAAAATTGCCCGGAATCAACGAGGCAAAAAATGATAAATATGATGTATCTGGTGCTGACAGCAATGTTGGCGCTAAATGTGGCTTCCGAGGTGCTGGAATCATTTCGGATTGTTGATGCCAGTTTAGGACAGACGCTGAATAATGTCAAAATGAAAAATGATCAGATCTATGGCGCATTTGATGCGGCCTTTATTCAAAATCCGACCAAGGTAAAGGAATGGAAAGACAAGGCTGATGAGGTCAGAGAAAAAACTACCGGATTAATCACCAAAATAAAAGACCTGAAGGAGCAACTCGTACTGGCTTCAGGAGGGATCCCTTTGAAAAGTGCAGAACCTGATTTTGTGCTTGCAGAAGAACCATTTGTTGTTAATGCGAAGGGGGATACTATTCTGATGAAAAAGGAAGATGACCTGAATACGCCATCGGAAATAATGATTCAGCAAAAAAAAGCAGCTGATTTAAAAAACAGCATCAACGAATACCGCGATTTTTTGGTAACAAATCTGGAGGTAGATTCTCCAATACGTGAGAATATTATTAAGCAGCTTGATACTTCAGATCCCAAAGCAAATCTCAAGGAAGGTCTGGAAAAGAAGAACTGGGAAAGTTTACACTTCGAAAGTAAACCACTGATTGCCGTAATTACCTTGCTTTCGAAAATGCAGATCGACATTGAGAATGCCGAGACGAATATTATATCTACACTTTATGGCCAAATTGATGCTTCTTCATTTAAGTTTAACCGACTTGGAGCTGCAATTATTGCGAAATCGACTTATGTTCTGGAAGGGGATCAGTTTGAAGCTGAAGTCTTCCTTACTGCAGAAGACACCACGCAGCAACCTGAAATATTTGTTGGCAATACCAAGCTGACTATGCGCGATGGAAAAGGTACTTATAAAGCCACGGCTTCGCAGGTTGGGACATTTCAGTGGGGAGGTTTAATTAAATACAAAACTCCTGAAGGTAATATCAACACTTATCCTTTCAAGGGAGAATATCAGGTAGGTCGTCCAAATGCGACTATTTCACCTACCAAAATGAATGTATTGTATATGGGAATTCCCAATCCTATTAAAGTTTCAGTTCCCGGGGTAGCATCTGAAAATCTTATCGTAACCATTTCCAATGGACGAATTGATAAAGCCGGTGATGATTATCTCGCATATCCGTCAAAACTTGACGCTCAAGGTAGGAATACATCCATTATTGTAAATGCCAAAATGAATGGAGAAACGAGGTTGATGGGTTCAATGATATATAGGGTGAAAGAAGTTCCGCCACCGGTAGCAACCATTGGTGGTTTAAACGGTGGTACACTTAAAAAAGAAGATTTACTGGCAGAAGATGGAGTATTTGCCGAATTAAAAGACTTTGATTTTGATTTGAAATTTAGGATCGTACAATTTGATATTTCTTTTACCGGAACTTATGTGAAAACTGCTTCTTCTAAATCAGCCAGATTCACAGATGAGCAAAAGTCATTCATAAACAGGTTAACGCAGGGAAGTACTATATACATTGATAATATTGTAGCAAAAGGTGATGATGGAACTACACGGCCCTTGTCTCCAATTGGTTTTAAAATAAGATAGTTATGAAAAGATATTTGATATTATTTGGATTGTTGGTAGGATTGTTGGGATCAGTTTCCCTTGAAACAAAAGCGCAGATAATCGACGGTGCGTATGTACGGACAGATGCATACAAACGCAAACCAACACCTCTTCCTTATGTGAGAGAAGCAGATGTTATGTGGTCAAAAAAGGTTTGGCGGATTATTGACCTCCGTGAAAAGATGAACCAACCCTTGTATTTTCCAACCAAAGAAGTGGATGGAAGACGCAGTTTGGTAAACCTTTTTCTTGAAGGAATTAAGGATGGCAAAATTACTGCATACGACGCCAAAAATGATGATGAATTCAAGATTCCGATGACCTACGAGCAGGTAAAGGAAGCTTTTGGAGCAACGACCAGAACCCGAAAAGTCAGGGATATTGATACCGGCGAGTTGGTTGACAGGGTTGTAGCCGGAGAGGTCAGTTCAGAAGAAGTCAAACAATTTATGCTGAAAGAAGAATGGTATTTCGACAAGCAATCTTCTACATTGAATGTGAGGGTGATTGGTATTTGTCCGATTCAGGAATTTTACCGCGACGAAGATGCCAATCAGGAAGATGTGCAACGCCGTCAGGTATTCTGGATTTATTATCCTGAAGCCCGTGAACTTTTGGCTGCCAACGAAGTATTTAATTCACAGAACACTGCGAGGAACTCTTCATACGACGATATCTTCCTGAAAAGAAGATTCAATTCCTACATCGTTAAAGAAGCCAATATTTATAACAATCGCGACATCAGTCAATATCTGATTGGTAAAAATGCGATGCTCGAAAGTAAACGGATTGAAAAGGAGATTTTCGATTACGAACAAAACCTTTGGGAATACTAATTTATTGAATGTATAAAATTCTGTTCATAGGTTTGTTTCTGCTCGCACTTCTTGGCTCATGCAAGAGGTTTGGTTCAGGCGAGCTTTCAGGCGCGCTGAATAGAAAACCCTATTATGAACCCATTCCCTACGGAATGAATTTTATTAAACAGGGAAGCATCAACATCGGACCTTCCGACCAGGAAGTCGATCATGCCAATACACCTGTAAAGACCATTTCAGTACCCTCATTCTGGATGGACGAAACTGAAATTACAAACAATGAATACCGGCAATTCGTTTATTGGGTAAGAGATTCAATTGCCCGTCAGTTGTTATCCGAATCAATTCCTGAATTTTTAATTACCGAAGGCCGCAAAGGAGATATTCTTGAAACTCCACGACTAAACTGGCAGGAACCCATTGAATGGAAAAATGCGGATTATCAGGCTTCGCTTGAAGAAATGTTCATTCCGGAGACCGAGAGATTCTTCAACAAGAAAGAAATCGATACCCGGAAACTTCGTTTCGAATACTACTGGATTGACTACAAACAGGCTGCAAAAAGGGCTAACAGCTATAATTATGAGACACAGAGTTATGGCGGAAATGTGGTTGATGCGACCGGGAAAGAAGGCTCGGTTCAGAACCGTTCATCATTTATCATGAGCGAAAGCGCTCCTGTTTATCCTGATACATTGGTTTGGATACGGGATTTTACCTTTTCATACAACGAACCATTAACCGAAAAGTATTTTTCGCATGTTGCATACGATCAGTATCCGGTGGTAGGAGTAACATGGGCACAGGCAAAAGCTTTTTGTGTTTGGAGAACGCAACAATTGAATGCTTATCAGGATATGGTTAAAATGGCTACTGTGATGGATTACCGGTTGCCTACTGAAGTGGAATGGGAATATGCTGCCCGTGGAAACCATCAAATGACAATGTTCCCCTGGGGAAGTTATTATACGCGCGATCAGGAAGGTAACTTTGTTGCCAATTTTAAACCCATGCGGGGGAATTATGTATCCGACAATCAGAATAGTGTAACAACGACCAAAGTCGCCAATTTCATCCCAAATTCATTCGGATTGTACGATATGGCAGGCAATGTGGCAGAATGGACTTCAAATGCATACGATGAATCAAGTTATGAATTGATATCTGATTTCAGTCCCGATTTTCAGTACAATGCAAAACCTGACGATTCTCCTGCAATGAAACGTAAAGTTATTCGCGGAGGTTCGTGGAAAGACATCGCTTATTACGTTCAGGCTTCAACCCGTAGTTACGAATACCAGGATTCAGCTAAATCATACGTTGGATTTCGTTGTGTCAGAAGCACTTTCAAACCTGACTATTGGGAATAATATGTCCTTCTCCGGAATAAAAAAAGGAGATTCCGTTTTCTGAAATCTCCCCGTTTCAAATATCATTTTCCAGATTAAACAAAATTCTCTCCTTTATTCATCCTGACATCGTTTACAAACTGGCGGATTTGTTGTTCGTCTTCTTTTTTGCAAACCAGCAATATTCCCTCTGATTCCACCACAATGTAACCGTCCAATCCGTGTAGAACAACGAGTTTGTCCTTTGGCATATTTACAATACAGTTGGTCGAATTGTAAAGCATCACATCTTTTCCTGAAACTACATTTCCGTCCGTATCTTTTTTACTGCTTTCGTACAATGACACCCAGGTTCCCAAATCACTCCAGCCAAAATCAGAACACAGCACATAAACATTGTCTGCCTTCTCCATTATTCCGTAGTCAATTGAGATGTTCTGGCACTCTGAATAGGTTTTGTTAAGGAATGGGATCTCGTTGGCAGTTCCATATAACTTGTGACCTTTTTTAAACAATTCGGAAACAGAACCCAGGTGTTTTTCAAAAGCATTCAGGATAGAAGTTAACGACCAGATAAATATGCCTGAATTCCAGAAAAATTCGCCACTTTCCAGAAATATTTTGGCAAGATCGATATCCGGCTTTTCAGTAAATGTTTTTACTTTGTGCAGGTTTTCAGTTTCGTTTTCTATCGAACTGCTTTCAATCTGAATGTATCCATAACCAGTTTCCGGTCGGTTGGGGGTGATGCCAAGGGTAAGTAAGACATCATTGTTTTTTGCAAATTCAAGTCCTGTTTTTACTTGTTCCAGAAATTCGTCTTCCTGCTGAATATGATGATCGGAAGGCGCCACAATGATAATTGCTTCAGGATTAACTGTTTGTATTTTGTAACATGCATAAGCAACACAGGGTGCAGTATTTCTCCGAAGTGGTTCCAGAAGGATCTGATCTTCCCGAAGTTCAGGCAATTGTTCAACCACAAGATCTTTATAATCAGTGCTGGTAACCACATAAAAATTTTCGGCAGGACATATTTTTTTATACCTGTCGTATGTTTGCTGAATAAAAGTACGGCCTGTTCCCAAAATATCGAGGAATTGTTTGGGCATATTAGTCGTGCTCAATGGCCAGAACCGGCTTCCTATGCCGCCGGCCATTATTACGCAATAATTGTTGTTCATGCTGTAAGTATTTTATAGTGAGTTGTTTGAAAAGTAATATTTATCTTCGGAAATTATATTTTGATGTAACAATTAACGCTGTCAAACTTTTATGAAGATAAGGAGTTTAAAATTAAAACCCTTGAAGAAATTACTGCTTTTGGAATATTTGTACCTTTAGCAAAACTTATTTTCCGGCAGTTTGGTGCCTGAGCATTTATTGGCTGAATGAGGTCTATTATTTTACGAAAGTAAAAAAGAATTGAGAATGAACATATTTAATCAAGCGGGCAGATATTTTGCGCTAATGCTGAAGGTTTTCAGCAGGCCTGAACGGCATAGCATATATATAAGGCAAACCTTTAATGAGATTGAAAACCTGGGAGTTAAATCGGTTGGCATTGTGGCTGTTATCTCCGTTTTTATGGGTGGAATTATGACTTTGCAGGTTGCCTACAACATGACAAACCCGCTTTTGCCAAATACGCTGATTGGTCTAGGAAACCGTGATTCACTTATCCTTGAATTTTCATCAACAATCATGGCATTGATCATGGCAGGAAAAATAGGTTCAAATATCACTTCTGAAATAGGAAGCATGAAGGTGACTGAACAGATTGATTCATTGGAAATTATGGGTGTTAACTCTGCAAGCTATCTTATTATGCCAAAAATAATTGCCGTTGTTTTAATGTTTCCGTTTCTTTACATTTTGAGTGTCTTTTTTGGAATAATTGGCGGCTTGATTGTTGGCCCTGCCGTGGGAGCAGTTTCTGTTGCAGATTATATCAATGGCATTCAGTATGCATTTATTCCTTACTACGTAACATTTTCACTGATTAAATGTCTGGTCTATGGCTTTCTAATTGCATCAATTGCGGCCTACTTCGGTTACACTGTTGAGGGAGGTGCTTTCGATGTTGGAGCCGCCAGTACCCGTGCAGTCGTGAATACAAGTATTATGATCCTGGTTTGGGATTTGATTTTAACTCAGTTGCTTTTATGATCGAAATTAAAAACATATACAAATCGTTTGAAACCAACGATGTATTAAAAGATATATCGAAGGTTTTTAATGAAGGAGAAACTAACCTGATCATTGGAAGAAGCGGGTCGGGGAAAACTGTTTTGCTGAAATCGATCGTTGGCTTGCTCGAAGTTGACCGCGGTCAGATATTTTACGACAACCGTGACTTTACCAAAATGAATCACAACGCACGGAAGAAACTCAGGCAGGAAATGGGCATGGTTTTTCAGGGAGGCGCTTTGTTCGATTCGCTGACAGTTGAGGAAAATATCCGGTTTCCACTCGATATGTTCTCAGTACTTTCAGCGGCGGAGAAACAAAAACAGGTAGATTACTGCCTCGATCGCGTTAATTTGGTAGATGCAAATAAATTGTACCCTTCAGAGATTTCCGGCGGAATGCAAAAACGTGTAGCCATTGCCCGTGCCATAGTGATGAACCCGAAATACTTGTTCTGCGACGAACCAAATTCCGGTCTCGATCCCGAAACCTCTATGGTGATTGACGAACTAATCCATTCGATTACCGTTGACCTGCAAATCACCACCATCATCAACACCCACGATATGAATTCGGTGATGGAAATAGGCGACAATATCCTCTTCATCTCCGCAGGCGAAATGTGCTGGGAAGGCAACCGAAAGGACATATTGCATACCGAAAACCAAAAACTTCAGGAATTTGTGTTTGCGAATAAGCAGTATCAGAGGATCAGGGATGAGAGGATTAATGATCGGTGAAGCACAGATTAATCCGGTCAGGTTTTCAAGACCTGACTGGATATTGTTGCAAAATTTGCTATTTTAAGACTACTTTATAGGTTTTAGAATTTTCCTCCCGAGTTTGACAGATAAAAAATACTCAAATGGTAAACTATTTATTGTCAGGATATAATGATTCCAGATATGCGTATTGAAGCAGAAAGGCCGTCTCAATTGATTTTGAGACGGCCTTACCAATTTCTCTTTCCCATTTAAGGTGGGTTTAATGAATTGGAAGAGAGATTTTTATGAGTTATTTAAAAACGTGCCTTTATTTTTCCTCATTGTAATATCCAATAATCGTAGCCAAATCTTTCTCATCATTTATCGAAAGCTTTTGCTGGTTTATTAAATCACTAATTTCCTTGCTTTTGTCCGAAAGTAGCATCAAAAGTTCTTTCTTGTTTTTAAAAATCAGGGTAAGTCCTTCGCTGTTTTTGATCAGGTATTCCGAAGGGGCTAGAGCAAATCTTGGTGGTTGAGGTGCTTTATAGCTTTCAGCCTCTTTTGCGGGCATATATTTAATACGGTAGTGTTTCAGCAAACTGATCTTTCCTTCTGCTAAAACTTCAGCAAATATTTTTTTATTCTCTTTCTTCAGGTTACTGCAATAGGTGTATATAAATTTTGATTCACCGATTGTTACTTCTCGGATGTTTTCAGGATTGTTGATATTGAATTGGTTCCCGTTGTTATCGCTAAATTCAATTTCCTCGTTATACGCATTGTACCTTAATGGGATGTCAGTATAACTGGTTCCATTGGTTAAAGCTACTACTCCATTAATAAACAATTCATTCAGATAGGCACTTCCTTCAATATTTGCCTCTTTGGAACTGACATTTCTGTTAATGCTCAATGCAGACATGAATTTTTGCATGTCCTTTACCTTTTCGACTTCGTTTGAGCCAGCATTTAAATATCCTTGTCCGAATGAAAATAAAGAGATTGTCAATGCAAAAACGGTTAATGAAAATTTCATAATTCAATAGTTTTAAAAATTGGTCTAACGTGACAGGTAAATTGTATGACTTCCAAAACCCATGTAAATATTTATCGAATGCATTTGTTCTGGAATAAGTACTTTTTTGCCTTTATTCATAATTGTAAAGAAGGCTGTTTCCGATACGAGGAAACAGCCTTTCTTTGATTTATTCTTTGAATTAATTTTCAGACTAATAATTGTCTTCAGCAAATCCAGTTTTACGAAGTCCTTTTACTTCATAAATAGTGCCCAGGTCATCTTCAAACTCAATTTTGTAGTAAATACTGTCGACAACAACTCCTGATGTAGAATGTGCTGCGTTTTTCAATATTTTCCCGTCTGTAATTGAGATTTTAATATCATAACCTTCAACCGCATTGATCAGGTCAGTACCACCAAATGTCAAATCAGTCTTGTTGATCGGGCATTTTACTTTGTAATCCCAGAAGTGACCTCCATCGGTAATCCACATTTCGCTGCCGTCGTCAGCAGCTGTATTGAACGTTTGATGTTCGGTCATTCCATATCCATTTCCATCAAGGCTACCTTCAGCCCACCATTCTCCTGCAAAATCCAGTGTTGAACTATCCCATACTTCGGCTTCTTCGGTGCAACTCATTACTGAAAAGAGTAACAACCCAATGGTATATAATGCTAATTTTCTCATTTTTTATAGTTTTAATGTTACGTAAAATGGGCGACCTCCGTAGGTTGCAGTCCAGGTTATTATCCCGGTGGTAGGGTCATATTTTCCATCCTTAAATCCCCCAAGTCCATCTCCCCAGCTATTTACATGGCTGCTGAGCAGGGTTAAAGAATTGTCAGCATTCAGGGCAATGTATCCTGTCATTGCATAGGCTACACCATAGGCATAACCCTTCTCATAAAATCCTCCCAAAAGGTCGGTTACATAAAAGATACCTGGAGCCACTTTTGAGATCGAAATAGAAAAGCCACTGTATTCGATGCGGCCAGTGCCGTCACCATTGGTTCTGTACAAGTCGGAGATATAGTCGCCTGAGAAATCAATCGCCTGAGCGGAAGGATCATAAACGGCAACTGTTCTTGATGTTGCGGCTCCAAAACCATCGGCATTGGTAGCCGAATAATTCACTTCGTAAATTCCAACGGTGGTGTGATCTATATTATTGGAGGCTGTCACAGACAATTCGTCTTCTCCGGCCATCGCTATTATTCCCGGTTCTGCATAAGCAGTACCCAAAGCCAAATTATAGAAACTTTCTCCGGTCATCTCAAAATTGGCATAATTTGTTTCAAAAGAGATGCCTTCGGTTTCTTTCTCGCAACTGATGAAAAGAAACAGACAGGCAAATCCAACTATATTGATTATTTTTTTCATTTTCTTATCGTTTTAATTTTTGAAAATAAAGCGGTTATTTGCCAGCTTTAAGGTTCCACCAAACTTTCTGACCTACGTTGTCTTTCTGACTTGGTTTGTTTGGGCTGGTATTGCGGGTTAAAACAGCATTTGGATAAATAGGAGAGGCAGGTAAATTGCCCTGGAGTTTTGCACGACCCTTTACAGAAATTGTAAATTGTCCTACCGGGAAGCCCAGGAATGCAGCACTGCGGTCAGTAGCAATATTAATTTCATTCACTGAAGGGTATTTTGTGCGGTTGCGTTCCAGAAAAGCTTCCCAGTGTTGATACTTTGCATAAGCTACCCATTTTTGCATAGCGATTTGCTCAATTTCCTCTTCAACAGTGCCATTCACCCATTGGGCATAACCACCATCGGTAGTAATTGTATTGGCAAGTCCATGTGCATCCATGGATGCGTTCACTGCATTTTCGTAATGCAATTTGGCATTTGAATGATCACCGGCACGGGCATAAACTTCTGCCTGGTAGAACTCAATTTCCCATAAAGATATCAGAGGGATATCCATGTTGTAAGCAAAAGCCATCGTGCTGTATGCTTCTTTTTCATCAAGCGTTCCATCACTATCTGAATCCTCGTCCGAGTCAAAATCACCCTGGAAAGCACCCTGATGTCCCGTTGCCGGTGCAATATAAATTGAGTTCAGACGTGGGTCATTGTTGAGTTTCAGGTAATCCAGAAAAGTTTTACTTGCAATCACGTTGGTTTTCAGATAATCGGCGCCACCAGCTTCAAATTCAGCCATTGGATGACGTTTGGCATCTTTGTCCTCGAAAATAGATCCACTGATTTGTGCACTTTCAGTAAGTAAACCCCCCGCGTTTACAAAAGCCAATACTTGCGCATTGTTGTAACCGGGAGTTTCTGATAAACGAAGCATTAATTTCAATTTCAACGATTTTGTGAACTGAATCCATTTGGCAACATCTCCTGCCATGATGAAATCAACCTTTGGGTTAATGGCAGCTTCGCTGAAATCTTTGGCCAACAGCGCATCTACGCGTGCCAGAAGATCGGTATAAATATCCTGTCCTTTGTCAAATTCAGGAGAGAAAATTCCTTCATCACCTTTCAGCGCATTGAAATAAGGAATATCACCCCAGGTGTCAGTCATTATTTGCCACACATAAATTGATAAAGCTTCGGCAAGCAAATAGCTTCCTGCATCTTCACCTTCTTCAGCAATTTTCCTGATACTTTTAAGGTCGTTTAATGTACCGGCAGTCAACTCCTGGTAAGTGGTCGAAAATTCAGTTTCAAGGTATTCTTCCAGAAACTTAAACTGCGAAGCGTTGTAGTTCTGTGCCATGTATTGCGACCAGTAGCCACCTGTAAAGCCCATTTCCCATCCCATAATTGTATTGGCGATACTTACTTGCGAAATTGGCACCAAAGTGTTCGAATTGGGAAGTTCGCTTAAGTAGTTAGGATCTTTGTTGATGTCTAACCATTTATCAGTACACCCCCCCATCAGAAGGAGCGACAGAAATGCGGTATAAATGTAATTTCTCATATTCTTCAGAATTTATTTTTTTTAGAATTTTAATGACACGCCGAATGTATAGTTCTCGTTAGATGGGTTTGCACCAAACTCACCAAAGCGTGCGCCTAAATCATTACCAAATGTAGTTGTTTCAGGATCAACATAAGTGTTGTCTTCAGGTGTCCATAACAAGATATTCCCCACTACAAATGAGAATCTAAGATCCTGTATTTTGAATTTATTTACCAATTTGTTTGGAACCACATAAGATAGTGAGGCTTCGCGAAGCTTCATATAAGAGCGGTCGATGATGTTATGAGCATCTGATTCAAATGCGCCATTGTCACCATAGAAATTGTGCCAGGTGTTATTTGTTACAGGAGTTGTATTTTCACTGTATGTTCCATCTCCATTGTCAACCACCGAATTGGGTACAATAAACGGACGACGGTCATTCATGGTTGATTCAACAGAACTTCCGGTCCAATGCATGTAGTCTTTTGTGTATGAAAACATATAACCGCCGTAATGAAGATCAGCAGTTGCACTTAAGGTTAAGCCTTTCCATGTAAATGCGTTGGTTAATCCCATCTGGAAATCTTCATTCACGCTACGGTCTTTTAATACCTGCATATCGGGCGATGCCATTACATTTCCATTTCCATCAACGATTAATTTTTCAATTCCATCGACGATGGTAGTCCGTGGAATATAGGTTTTGAACAACCCAAGTTCTTCGCCTTTAATTGCCACGATTGAAGATCCACCAAAGCCCTCAATTAAGATTTCACCTTCTGCAAGTGCAATCACTTTATTTTTGTTGGCTGTGAAGTTGTAGCTAATATCCCAGCTGAAATCTTTCGTTTTTAGCGGGGTAACATTCATAGAAAACTCAATACCCTTATTGCTTACATCACCAAGGTTGGTGATCTGACTGGTGTATCCTGATGATGGATCGGTTGGAAGTAATGCGATCAAACCTTCAGTGGTCTTGTCATAAACAGCCACATCAAAACCCAGACGGTTCTTGAAAAAACGAAGGTCCAAACCAAGTTCAATTTCCTTTGTAATTTCAGGTTTCAAGGCAGGATTACCCAATTGATTGGATACTTCATAAGAGTTAACACCACTTAACGGGAAACCTAAGTCTTCGATGTTCGGGTAGCCGGGATGATCTGAAACTCCAGGGATGAAACTCGGGTAAATCTGATAAGGATCTGCATCATTACCGGTCCAACCATAAGCTGCCCGTAATTTACCATAGCTAAGTAATCCAGTTTCTACTGACTTTTCTTTCAGGAAATCGGTGAATACAAAACCTGCGGTCATACCAGGATAGAAGAAGGTGTTGTTGTCAACTGGAAGTGTTGATGACCAGTCATTACGGGCTGTAACAGATAAAAATGCATAATCCTTGAACGCGAAATCAGCGCTGGCAAATACACCGGCCAACCTTCTTTGTCTTGTATATTGAGTAGCAACCGGATCGTTTAAACTATTTGACAGGTTATAGTATTTATCCACGTCAATGGTCAAAATTTCACCTCTGACATAGTCGTACCCGCGTTCATTGGTGGTTGCACCAGCAAGGGCATTGAAGGTAAGGTCAGAAGAAAGTTCAGCGTTGTAATTCAGTAAGAAGTCGTGGCTGAATTCGTAGCGGGTTCTTTTATTGATTTCGTACGAGCCCGGATTGGCTGGACCATTTCTTTGGGCGTTAATCGAACCTGGTGTAAACTCTATCTTTGAAGTCCATGCTTCAGTGGTCGAATTTTCCACATCACCGCTGAACCGGTAAGTTAGCCTTAAGTTAGTGAGTAAGTTGTAATTAAACTCAACTTTTCCAAAAAGCTTGTTTTTGGTTTGTTCTCCGCCATTTTCGTTCACAGCGAAATATGGATTGATTCCATAAGGGGTGAAGTAATTGTCCAGACTATTGTATTTACTCTTGTAGTCCTTCATATCCACGATTGAAACATCTTCCGGAATTTCCCACAAGCTTCGGAAAACAGAAGTTCCCTGGCCTGATGGCACAGTCATGGTTTTTTCATTACTGAAGTTAACGGAGGTGGAGACTTCCATTTTTCCTGTTTTGTGGCTTCCGTTGGTTGAAATTGTATAACGGTTGTAGGTGTCAGCATCCGTTGGGTTAACCCCGTCAATACTGTTTTGTGAAAATGAAAGCAAATATTTGGTCGTTTCATTTCCACCACCGGCTGAAAGAGAATTCTTATTACTTACTCCAAGATCGTAGAAATCACGAACGCGGTTTGGCAGAAATACATAAGGCTTAACCAATTGGCTATTGTCAACAATATTACCCCAAACACGGTCTTGACCGTCGTAAGCCGCACCCCAGTTTCCATTTTCATCAAGGGCACGGTTTCCACTCCATCCCTGGCCAAATTGTGACTGCCTGTCGGCAATACGACCAACACGGGCAACACTAACGGAACCATTGTAGTTAATTTCCATCTTTCCATTGGTGTTTTTACCCGTTTTTGTGGTAATTAAAAATACACCGTTGGCAGCACGCGATCCGTACAATGCAGTCGCTGCAGCACCTTTCAGTACAGTCAATGAAGCAATGTTGTCAGGATTAAGGGCATTCAGCCCCGAACCAAAGTCAGCCTGAGAGTTCAACGCCGAACCGGTTTGAATTTGTTCGTTAATCAATGGAACTCCATCAATAATATACAAAGGTTGGTTATTTCCGAAGGATGACGCTCCGCGAATGAACACGTTTTGAGTTGATCCGGGACCTGGAGCCGTGGAGATTTGTACACCGGCAATCTTCCCCTGCAGTGCATTCATCGGATTTACCGCCTGTGAAGCCGAGATATCGTCACCGGAAACAGTAGTGGAGGCATAACCCACAGATTTGGCTGCCCTGCTAATACCCATGGCAGTAACTACGACTTCCTCGACACCAATTGTTTCAGAATTTAATTGGACATTTATAACTGATTGGTTTCCAATTATTATCTCCTGTGTACTCATACCTACAAAGCTAAAAACAAGCGTTTGAGCTTCCGGAGTAACCTTAATCCGATAGGTGCCTTCGATATCAGTGATGGTTCCTAATGTTGTCCCTTTCACTGCCACAGAGACTCCAGGTAAGGAACCACCATCATCGGCGGAGCTCACCTTTCCTGTGATCTCTTTGGTTTGAGCCCAAAGGACACCCAAGCCAATTGCATAAAATGCAAATAATAACGCGATTCTTTTCATAGAAAAATTATTTTAAATTTAACTGCTTTACACATCCCAAACGTACTTTTAATCGTTTCCACAACGACAGATTTTACGATTTGGTTGTTGGTGTAAAAAAAAGTTAAAAAAGCTTAACTGTACATGATTTTAGAGGCACGTTGTTTCAATATAAATATTAAGAAGAGCTAAAAGTTTTGATTTATTTTGAAGGCAAATAAAGATTGTCCTTATAAAACGTTGCAGGTGAACACAGATATGTAAATATTAAGATGTCGTGCACTAAACCGGAAATAGCCAAATAAATCTTTTTTATTTTCCTTTTTTCCTTTTTTTTCTTGTTAATATTGAAAAAGCTGGACAATCATGATTAAAATCATAATAAATTAACGTTGTCATACTTTAATTGCTACTTTTATTCCATTGAATTTTTTCCCCGGTTGGTATTAAATTATTGCATCGTTATGCGGAAAGTATTGCTCTCTTTTTTTACGTTTTTGGTTATCACAAATTACACATTTGGACAAACAGCAAAAGTTGATTCGCTCTATGCAAAGTACGACGAACTCTATGGACTGGACATGTTGCTTCACAATGGTAAAAAATATTTCACTGATATTTATTCAGTTGAAGGACATCCTTTCTGGAAAGGTCAGGATGAATTAATTGCAGATTTATATATTCAGGGGAAAATATTTGAGGACAAACAACTTCGGTACAACCTGAACGCACAGGAATTTATTTTATCCTACTCAAGTAGCAAAGGAGAGCATTATCCTATAATTCTTACCAATTCGCTGATCGATTCTGTTCGGGCTGAAGGAATTATTTTCATAAAGAACATGCATCCGGAAATTTCACAATCGTTTATACAGCCAATTTACGAAGGAAACATCTCCTGTTTTGTTGGCAGGTATAAGGATATTGTTTTTAAAAAGTCAAAAGGCAGGACCAGGAGCACTTTTTCAGATGAAAGGAAAGACAATTATTTGCTGATCGAAGACGAGATACACAAGTTCAATAATAAGGGCAACTTCCTGAAAATATTTCCGAAGAACGAAAGGAAAACAATCAGAAAGTATTGGACCGACAACGAGTTTAAGTTAAAAAATATAAAAGATGAAAAATTCAGGCAATTGATCATTTTTTGTGAAAGCATTTTAAAATAAAATGAGATTATTTACCAAATACATTTTGATTTTTCTGATTTTTCCGTTTGCGTCAATTGCACAGAATAGCCAGGAGATAAAAATTAACGGACGGTTCACCGGAATTTCTTTTCAGGATTTTGCTGACCAGCTTGTACAAAAATACAATGTTCATCTGTATTTCAGGGCAGATTGGGTGAGATCTGTCAAGGTGGATATTGACGCCAGATCTATTTCAATTCCGCAGATGATGGATGAATTGCTGGAGAAATCAAAGTTGAAGTATATATTTATTGCGCCCGGTTCGGTTTATTTGATTCCGGACAATAAGAATATTTACGAGCTGCCTGATTTCCAATATTCGGCTGATCAGCCTTTCAGCAGAAATTCTGAGGACAACCAAATACTATCTCCTGAAAATAAATACCTGACAGGCCGACATCCTGATATGGTAGAAACCATCGTTATAGGTAACCGAAATAAGGCGAACTTCGGAAAAGCGGCGGTTATAAGCGGCAAATTAATGGAAGAGGAAACAGCGGAACCTTTAATTGGAGCCACTTTATATTTTCCCGATCTTAAAAAAGGGGTAGCTACCGATTATAACGGAATTTTAACAATTTCATTAAATCCGGGCATTTACTCCGTGATTTTTCAGTACATGGGAATGAAAGTAGTTAAATGTAATCTGGATGTTCGTTCAGATGGTTATTTTGAATTGTCGATGAAAAAAGAAATTCAGTCCATTCAGGAGGTTGTAATTCAGGGAGCTGAAAGTGCAAAAAGGGGAGCAAAGCTTGGATTGGAAAGTGTGTCGGTTGCCACCATGAAGGAATTGCCAAGTTTGATGGGAGAGAAGGATGTACTTAGAATTGCCCAGTTACTGCCGGGGATCGTAACTGTTGGCGAAGGTTCGGCAGGAATAAACGTAAGAGGCGGAAATTCCGATCAGAATTTATTCTTTATCAATGAAATTCCGGTGTACAACAGTTCCCACTTATTTGGCTTCTTTTCGTCAATCAATCCTGAGATAATAGAAAATTTCTCGGTTTATAAAGGGCAGGTTCCTGCTGAATACGGAGGCAGGCTTTCATCTGTATTCAATATTGAAACCCGTAAAGGCAATAAGGAAAAATTTTTCACGCAGGGTGGGGTCAGTCCTGTTTCGGCAAATGCAGTGGTCGATTTTCCTCTTGTAAAAGAAAAAGTATCATTGATGTTAAGTGGCCGCTCAACCTACTCAAATTGGATACTGAAACAATTGGACGATCCTGATTTACGCAATAGCAAAGCCTCATTTTATGATTTCGCAGGTAATCTCGACTTTGACCTGAACGATAAAAACCGGCTTAATTTCTTTGCTTACAACAGCAACGACAAATTTGACATGAATGGGTATTCTGATTACAGCTACGGAAATCTGGGAGCTTCGGTAAATTATTCGCATAAATTTTCGTCCACATTGAAATCAGATGTTTCAATCATTGCTTCCAACTATCGTTTTGCAACCACAGAGAAACGCCTTCCGACCGAATCGTATTCACATGCCTATTCGCTGAATCATTACGAATTAAAGATGGGGGTAAACTGGTTATTCAGCGAAAAGCACACATTGAGCGGAGGAATCGATGTTATCAGGTACAATCTGGATCGGGGCACAGTCAGGCCAAATGGGGAAGAATCGCTGAAGATAGGGATTCCTCTTGGCGAGGAAAATGGATTGGAAACAGCGCTTTATGTGGATGACAATATTGTTTTAGGTCCACGGTTAAATTTCAATCTGGGTTTCAGGTTCAATGTTTTTACTGCACTTGGTCCGGCAACTGTTAGGAATTATTATGAAAATGTTGATAGGAACGATAAAAATGTGCTTGACTCCAAAACGTATTCAGCTGGGGAAAAGATGGTGACCTATCAGCATCCTGAGTTAAGGGCAAGTTTCGACTATAAACTGAACGGCCAAAGTTCTGTTAAGATGTCGGTTACACAAATGACACAGTATCTTTTCATGCTGAGCAATACAATCTCTTTGTCGCCGAGCGATCAGTGGAAATTGGTTGACGAACACATCAGGCCGCCCAAATCGGTTCAGTATGCCGCCGGTTATTTTCATACAGTTCCGCTTTTGGGTGTCAGCGCATCAGCAGAAGTGTATTATAAAATAGCGGACGATGTGGTGGAATATAAAGATGGGGCCGATTTCCTGTCAACTCCCTATGTTGAGACAACCGTTCTGCAAGGCAAACAGGAAGCATACGGCGCCGAGTTTATGCTGTCGAAAGATGTTGGAAAACTCAACGGATGGGTTTCTTATACCTACTCCCGCTCACTGGTGACTGTTGATGGTGAAAAAGATTGGCAGGACATCAATTTCGGGAAAACATTCCCGTCAAATTTCGATAAACCTCATGTGCTGAATCTTGTGCTGAATCAAAAGGTGAACCGTCGCTTGTCTTTATCTTCGACAATGATCTACAATACCGGACGGCCGATCACCATGCCTCAGGGAATTTATTTTGTCGGCGGACAGCCTTTCATCGATTATTCTGCCAGGAATGCGTACCGAATTCCTGATTATCTGAGGATGGATGTATCGGTAAAGCTTGAAGGCAACCTGAAATCGAAGAAACCAATGCACAGTTATTGGATGCTGAGTGTTTATAACCTTACAGGCAGAAAAAATCCCAATTCGATCTTTTTTGTTTCTGAAGAGGGCAGAATGCAGGGATATAAATATTCAATCATTGGAGTACCTATTGTAACTTTATCGTGGAACTGGAAACTTGGAAATTATGCGAATCATTAAATCAATAATTGTCATCCTGCTGGTCAATCTTGTTTCAGTCTCGTGTGTCGAGCCTTTTTACCTGAACAAGGAGGATGAATTTAGCCCAAAGTTGGTTATAGAAGGAACTTTTACCAATGAAGATGGTCCACAGGAAATTGTAATTTCTAAATCTTCGCCTCCGGAATCTCCGGCATTGTATCCGGTATCTGGTTGCACCGTTGTCATTGAAGATGATCAGGGCCATACATTTTCGTTTCCTGAATCGACTGATCCGGGGCATTATCGTGGTGTGGTAAATGGTTCGTATATTATTATCGGGGCAAAGTACCGTCTGTTGGTGAAAACATCCAGCGGGGTACAGTATGAAAGCAGTTTTGAGGAGTTGCTGCCCTGTCCTCCGGTAAATTCAGTTTATTACGAGAGGGAAACCAAGCCTACATCAAATCCGGCGGTTAATACAGATGGGTTACAGTTTTATGTTGATTTTCAGGGCGATGATACTTATGGCAGGTATTACCGCTGGAAGCTGGAAGAAACTTTTGAATACCATTCAACCTGGCCCGTTACCCGGTATCTCGACGAATATGATACACTTCGTATAGTGTCTCCTGATTATTCAAATTTCATTTGCTACAAAACGGAAAACATCGGCGACATTTTTACACTTTCGACGAAGGATTTTTCCCGGAATTCCTACACCAAATATCCTTTTCATTACGTAAATAACCAAACCCAGCGGTTAATCAACCATTACAGCCTGTTGGTCAAACAATATTCACTTTCGGAACAGGCCTATGGTTACTGGGAAGGCTTACGTAAAAACAATCAGGAATCTGAAGATTTATTTGGGAAACAGCCGGCAAATGTAAAAAGCAACATTTATAACAAGAACGATCCTTCTGAAGTGGTTTTGGGATATTTTGGAGTATCTGCCGTCAATTCAAAAAGGATACATGTTTCAAGAGTGCCGGGAATGTTGTTTGATCAGGCGGAGTTTTGTGTGGCCATAAAAGCTTCTTCAGATCTGGATTCAATGCCCAAAAGGAGGCCTCTTTATTTTGCTCCTTTGGATGATGATGAAGGAAGTAATATCACATGGGTTTGGGCTGAAACCGATTGTTTTATTTGTACCACTTTGGGCGGTACCACCGAAAAACCTTCCTATTGGAACGAAGAATAAAAAATCAAATGATGAGACATTGTATTCTTTTGGGATTATTGCTGATTTCCGGCTTTACAAATAAAACAATCGCCCAGCCTGAGGTCACCGCTGTTGAAGCAAGGCTGTTAACCGAGAAAATTATTTTGGTGACCGATCGCGATATCTATGCTGTTGATGAAGATATCCTTTTTTCAGCATTCAATATGGCTTCGGCGCAAATGCGAAAAATTAAGTGGAGCAATGTGCTTTATGTGGAGTTGATCTCTCCGGATGGGACACCCGTTCTTCAGGAGAAATATGCCTGGGGTGAAAATGGGGCTGATGGAAAGTTCAGGATTCCAAATTGGGTATTGACCGGGAATTATTTCATACGGGCCTACACCCGCTGGATGCGAAATTATTCGCCCAGCAATTATCAGTACAAAATGGTCAGTATCGTCAATCCGTTTCGCCCCGAATTGCTTGAACCCGGAACAGAACAAACAATTGCTGAAAATAACATGCATGTTAGTGACGAGAACGTCACAAATGACATTCAGCTCAAAACAGACAAACGGGTATTCCGGAAGCATGAAATTGTAAATCTGGAGCTTACGTTGAATAACACCGGGAACTTTCAAAATAAGCTGGTTGTCTCGGTCATACCAAAAGGATCTGAATTTATCGGAAATCCCAATTTCGAAAGGGCTGAATCGACCGCTTTTTCTCCGAAATTTATTCCTGAAACGCGGGGAGTGTCGTTGTCGGGAAAATTGATTAATCGTAACGATTCCTTGCCGCTTTCATCAACCCTGGTTGGCCTGACAGTATTTAGCGACCCTCCTGAAAATTTAAATATTTTGACCAATGAAAAGGGCCTGTTCTTTTTTGATCTTGCCGACAGGAAGGGAGAATACGAGGTTTTCATATCGGCGAAACCGAATGTTGCGGTTCAGTCGCCGCTTATTTTAGTTGACAATGATTTTTCATCTGAGAACATCAATGTTCCTTTTGTTCCAATGAGTTTTTCAGATGAAGCCAAAGCGTTGTATAAAAGAATGATTTTCACCAGTCAGATGCAGGCATTTTACCGGGATCAAACAGATTCAGCAAAGTCGAAGCTTTTTTCAACGGATAGGATATTTTATGGCAAGCCTGAATTTGTCCTTCAGTTAAAAGATTATATCAGCCTGCCGAGCGTTACTGATTATTTTTACGAATTGATACCGAAAGCCCGCGTTCGTGAGGAAGGTGGGAAACGAATACTCAAGGTGGTGAACAGATTCGGGGAACTGGAAAGTTACGATCCGCTTATTCTGCTGGATATGGTTTCAATATTTGATGTTGACAAAGTTCTTGACCTGCAACCTGAAAAATTAGACCGGATCGAAATATTGACAAATCCTTTTATCAGGGGAGATATTACTTATGGCGGAATTATCAGCTTTTTTTCAAAGAAACATGATTTGGCCGGTGTCGATCTTCCTTCGGCAGGGATGTTTCTCTCTTTTAAATTGCTATCAAACGATTTAAAGGAAACTCTTCCCGTGAAAGAAAATCAAAGGGTACCTGATCTGCGAAATTGCCTGTACTGGAACCCTTGTTTGGAAATGAAAGGGAATGAACCACAAAAAATATCGTTTCCTGTTGGCGACAATTCGGGCGAATATGTGATTGTTGTTAAGGGAGTTGATAATTCAGGAAAATTAAAGGCCACGACTTTAGAAATGCGGATTGAATAAGTTTGATTGGGTTACAAACAGAAGAGGCTGCCCCACGGGACAGCCTCTAAATCTATTATTTTAAGTCTGATATAACTTTTATGGTTATATCTCGCTCAGTGTTTAAAGCTTTGTAATTGTGAAGTTACTGCCACTTTTTACAATCTTCAACACCCTGAAGGAATCATATTCATCACCCCAGGCTGTCCAGATATCATTGATATAAGTAGTTGTGGTTCTGTCAAAAGTACCTTCAATAAACTGATTCGTACCAGTTGGATGTCCGATAGAGAACTTGTAAGTGAATGGATCTCCATCCCAGTCCATAATGTTCACGTAGTAAGTTCCGTCTGGATCTGTAACTTCAATTGATTTGTCTCTTTCAGGATTGTTTCCCGAAGCTCCTCCATCACCCCATTCAGTCATTGGGTTTTCAGGGGTGTCGCTCCATGTTACAATGTCGTAATCCACATCGTGATCAGGCCATTCAAAAACAAGTGTCAATTTCGCTGGATCGTTTTTATTTGCGATTTTCAGATCAAGGTTCATCGGATTAACTGTGGATGGATTCACCAAATTTCTCTCGGCAATCCCCAAAATACCAATCTCCAGTTGAAGCGTTTCTTCACCTTCAGGAAAATCATCAGCGATAAATGCGATTTCAATTTTCACTTCCTTGGAGTAAGGTTGCATAACAACACTTTCAGCTACAGTAAAATCCTCATCAGCTAAAGCAGTTCCTCCGGTTTGATGGATGGAAAATGTCAACGCCCTGTCAATCATCTTGTCGAGTTTGATCGTATAGGTGAGAACCTGACCTTCAGTAAAGGAAGTGCCTGTTGCACTTGCAGTATAAGTAGCTACCGGATAATTATCCGGACTAATTATCGGACTTGCATCTTGCTCTGCAGTTTCAACCAGGTCGCAAGAGACCATGCTTATAACTATAAGCGCAAGTCCTATTAATTTATATTTGAAATACTTACCCATTGCGGTTAATTTTAAATAGTTAATTAAATTCATATTGCCTATTGTTTCACATAGGTGCTCTTGTAGGTCCTGCAACCTGCTGTAGTACAAATCGAGTACTCAATATATAAATTGCCGGTAACCGGATCAACAGTGCCGAAAGCGGTACCTTCCACCCAGTTTGAATAGAGATCGACCAGGTTTTGTCCCGATACTGAAATTTGACCACAAACATCGTTAAATGTGAATCCTGGAGTTCCGCCAAGATCGGCTGGTGTCCAATGTCCTACTCTTCCGGTGCGGTATTCGCCAATTCCTGTATTTACGATCGTTTCAGTCCAATTCAAGGTAGATGAAACTCCAGCTACAGTTGTGGATATTGTTGTAACATCATAGGTGCCTGCCAGGAATGAAGGACAGGAATAATTCAGATTGATACTGATCGTTTTTCCGTTGGCGACAATATTGTCATCTCCGGAGGCCTGTGTAACTTTCAATACCAGTACAGGCGCTACCGCTAAAGGAGTGGCAATACCTTCTGTCAACATTGTTACAGGGAACAATCCCAGCAAATTATTGGCCGCAGAAAGTGTCAGTGTAGGACTATCAAGCCTGAAATGCGTTCCTGCAATTGCAGTGGAAGATGGATCAACGGCAACAGTTAGGGTAATATCATTTTTAATGTCCATAGATGTTGGTCCAATAACTTTCATTTTGACATCAAATTTGTATTCAGCGCCATCAGCAATGGCAGCAAACGCTGTCCTGCTTTGCTCAAAGCTTGCCAGATTTGGTCCCTTGTCGTTCAGATCAAGGTCTGTTTCATTTTCAATTAAGCAGGAATTTAAGATTCCAACGCTTAACATCAACAGTAATATTCTATATACTTTTCTCATAATCATATTTATTTACTTATTTTCCCCAAAAGATTTTTTCGGTAAACGCATTCGGTTGCGAAGGAACATTCGCTCCGTTCGATGAAATTTCGTCTGACGTATAGAACAATCTAACAGGTCTGTTGGTAGTTGAAGCCAATAACGAAATCGGTAAACCGGCTGGATATCCAGTACGAGAGTAATCAAACCATGATTGCTCTGCTGTTATTCCATTTAATGCAATCCATTTTTGAGTAATAATTGCCTGTAATTTATTGGTTGAAGCATCATAGCTAACCAAATCTTTCACCTGATTGTAATAAGCAGGGGCTCCGGTTGCTCCCAGATAGGCAAATGAAGCCTCAATACCTTGTTGGTAAAAATCTTTTGCGCTTCCAGGCATAAGCCCTTTAAGAGCAGCTTCCGACTGATTGAAGTAACTTTCGGCCAGCGAGAAGATAATGGCGCTCTGATCGTAGCTTTTCAGGATTCCGGGGCCAATATTTGAAACTTTTTTAGGTTCAAAAGCATCAACTACAGGCGTATCGTAATCCAATAATCCCTGTGGAACTCCCAAATGACCATCCTCTGGTTCTTCATAAATGAAATCTATGCGGGGATCGTTTGTATTGGTCAGATAAGTGATTACATAATCAGTTGCACAAGTCGCCTGATTGTTCATTGTTGGGCTACCGGAAACTTCAGAACCATAGGCTTGCCAAATAGGATTCTGTTTGTCTTCTTCCTGCAGGAACCCTGGATTAACGCCAACGTCTTCAGTAATAAATCCTGAACCTTCGGCAATGATTGCATTAATTTGTTCCTTAATGTAAGCATCTCTGCCGGCCATGGTTGATTGACGGACGAGAATCCTCAGCTTGATTGTATTGGCAAACTGTTTCCACATATCCATGTCGCCGCCGAAAGTAATATCGTCGGCACCAGGGGCAACCTGATTTTCAGCCTTGTCAATTAACTCAATCGCAGCTGTCAGCTGAACGATTAAATCTTCATAAACAGTTTTGGCATCGTCGTAAACAGGAGTCGCATTTTCTTTTCTTAACAAAGCCTCTGTATAAGGAATGTCACCATACAGATCAACCAGAATCTGATAGTGATAGGCTTTCATTATCTTGGCGATTGCCTTGTAATAATCGTATTCACTAGTAAGTTGCTCAAGCACGTGATATTGTTTCAACGGTTGTGTATATGCATCATTGAAAATATCGCGGTAAAATGATGAAGTTACCAAATATTTGAATTCGTCGCTGTACCATGAGAAACCATCACTCTGGCTCCAGTTGTACATCATCATATTTCCTAAGCTGTTTACCCTTCTGTCATTTTGGATGAGTTGGGCGGTGTAATTCTGACCAACAGGGAGCACCAGGTTTGGCGCTACTTCAGTCGGATTATTCGGATCTGTATTTACATCCAAAAAATCGTTGCATGATGTCAATAGAAGTATAACTATTAACAAACTAATATTTAAAATGCTTTTCATATTTAGCTTTTTTTAAAATTCCACATTCAAGTTAAATCCAAACGATCTTGTTGGAGGAGACTGAAAATACCCGCCTACACCAATAGCATTGTTGAGGGTATTGTTGAATTCAGGGTCGGAGAATCTGTTTTCTGAAGGTAACCAGGTTAAAAGGTTGCGGCCAATAAAGCTGATAGAAACCTTTTGAAGCGGCGTTTTGCTTACCAGACTCTTTGGAAGTTCGTATCCAAATGCCAATTCCCTGAATTTAAGCGCAGTTGCATCTTTTACATAGTTCGATTTTACCGCATTGTAAATATCGGTCCAGTAACTTTGACGTCCACCTGAGACAGGGATGTTTGTATTTGCAACATAAACACCGGGACTTGTCTCAATTACCGAGTTTGGAATAACAAAGTCTTGCCGGTTTGCGGAAACACTGGCAACTGAACGTCCTGTAAATTCCATTGCATCAGATCCTTGTTCGTAATATACATGACCGGTTCTGTAATCGAATGTTGCTGACAATGTTAATCCTTTGTAGGAAATTGAAGAGTTCAGTCCAAGGATATAGTCAGGAGTTGTTTTTCCCAGGCTGTACAAGCCGGTTTTGGTTTTTGGATGACCGCTTACAGCGTCAACAATGATTCTACCCTGCGTATCCGTGTCATAAATATTGGCTTTGATTTGAGGGAATGCCTCACCAACTACTGCATAAATACCCCATTCACCCGTAGTTCTAAGAGCTATTTCGTCAAGACCTTCTTTTATCTCATTAACCACAGTTTCATTGGACGAATAGTTCAGGTTAAAATCCCATTTCAAATCCTTGCTTTTAAAAACAGATCCACCCAAGGTCAATTCAATTCCTGTACCTTGCAATTCACCAATGTTGGTCAGGTAAACTGTTGATGCAGATGCGAATGATGGAGTTGTTGATGTAATAAGGTCTGTTGTTATAGTATTGTAATATGAACCGTCTAACCACAATCTTCCGTGGAAGAAACCAAGGTTCAATCCAATTTCAGAAGTATTGATTTTCTCTTTTGTAATATTGGCGTCAACAGCAGTGTTTGATAAAAAGAAGCCATTGGTTGCACCAAACGGGAATCCGGTGGCCTGACCGTAGCTTTCATTGATCCGGTATGGATCAAGGTCATTATACACTGTTGAATTACTCAACGTTACTTTTGCATAAGAGAGGACTTCATTGTTTTTGAGCGCTTCAAAAGCGTCAGTAACAACAAATGACAAACCCACAGCAGGATAGAAATAACTGTTGTTTCCTTTTGCAAGCGTTGAGGTCCAGTCGTTACGACCAGAGAAGTTCAGGAACAAATAGTTGTTATAACCAAAAGTGAAGTCTCCAAAGAATCCGTATGAATTCTTGCGTGATTCATCTACAGTCCCGTCAAGAGAACCTGTTCCGTTTGATATGTCATAAAAACCGGGAATACTTAAATTGTTTGCCCTGATTGTACTGGTGCGGTAATCGGTTGAATAGACAGTACCACCTAAAATAGTCTTGAGAGTAAAATGATCTAAAAACTTGAAATCACCTGAAATAAGCGCATCACCGGTGTAAGTTTTTGTCTGGAATTCGCTGTCCTCAACAAATGAAGAAACTTCGTCCATTGATGACTTCAAATCTGCATCATACTTTTGTGCAGCTCTCCAGTTCTTGCCATTTCCCCAAACGTTGTTGACACCAACTCTTGAAGTAAAATTAAGCCAATCTAAAATATCCCATGAAAGGTTAAAATTGCCTACAAGTCTGTTGGTTTCGTCAATGTTCCTGTTGGTTCCAATGGCCCAGTATGGGTTTTGGTAGTAGCCATTGTAATAGTTGTCAGCATATCCGTAGCTTGTTGGATTTTTCCAATCTTTGTATGTTGATAAAGGAATGTTTGCTGAGGTGTTCAAAACAAACCAATAAAGAGGACGATCCTGAGAACCGATAGATTCTCCAACCACATCTGACTTATCGGTAAAATAACTTGTACTTGCCGACAATTCAACATCGCCAATTTTCTTACTGGCATTTACCCTGAAAGTGTTTCTTTGGTAAGTATCATCCAACACAATCCCGCTGGCCCTTTGGTCGCCAACAGAAACGTAGAACTTGCTCGATTCGTTGCTGCCACTCAGGTAAAATGTATTGCTTAATGTCGAACCTGTTTGGTAAAAATCCAGTGCGTTATCCTTAACAGGGGCATAAGGTATAGCCTGATAGGTTCCATCAGCAAATGTTGGCCCAACCTGGCGAATTATTCCATCGAAGCGTGGTCCCCAGTTTGTATTTTCAATTGCGTCATAGGCACCTTCCCATCCGGTTCCGTATTCACTTTGGAAATCAGGCATGTATGCCACTTTATCCATTGTGTATGACGAATTTAATCCAATGGTAAGCTTGTTCCCTGCTTCTCCGGTTTTGGTTGTAACCAAAAGTGCTCCGTTGCCGGCACTTGAACCATACAATGCAGCAGCAGTAGCTCCTTTAAGAACACTGATACTTGAAATGTCATTTGGATTAAGAGCATCAAATGCACCCTGCGAGGCAATAGATCCATCGATAACGATCAGTGCGGAGTTATTTCCGCTTACAGAACGCAAACCCCTCAGCAATATCTGAGTTGATGGATTTACTCCATTGTCCTGAACATTGATCTGCAAACCAGCTACTTTACCTGCCAAAGCACTTGCTGCTCTGGTTGGGGCATTTCTGGTTAACTCATCTTCATCTACTTTCTGGGTTTGATAAGTAACTTCCCTTTTTTCCCTTTTGATACCCAAAGCAGTTACAACTACTTCATCAACCGCGATGTTGTCAGGAGCCATTCCGACATTAATAGTTGTCTGATTGCCAATACTAACTTCCTGAGAAGCCATACCAACAAAGGTAAATACCAAAGTTTTGGTATCCTGAGGAACTTTCAAACGAAACATACCATCCATGTCGGTGATAGTTCCCAATGTTGTCCCTTTCACTGAAACAGAAACCCCTGGAATAGCACCTCCGTCATCGTCGGAGGTTACTTTGCCTGAGATCTCCTTGGTTTGGGCCACAAGGACCTGCAAACCAATTGCAAAGAATGCAAGCAATAACGCGATTTTTTTCATGTAAATAAATTTAAATTAAACAGCATTTATTTATAATTAAACTTAGGCAGGTTAAATACAGTTAAAATCGATCCTTTTAAGTCTTTCAACTTGCAAAATGTGATTCCCCCAAATCAAATTTTCCAGTGATTTTAGTGTAATTTATCGAGGCCCCCTTTCCAACATAGGGATTAATCCAGATATGTATCAATCCCTAAAGTTGATTACAAATTTAGAAAAATGTGAATAGTATGAATAGACTTCATTAAAAAATAAATACACTTTTTAACACTGTTAACATATCTTAAAAAAATAGAAAGGTCTTAATAATGAAGGTATATGGATATAAACAGTTGGATCACAAATAATTAAACTGTTGCTTTTCCAAAAATAATGGATGCTATTTAGAATCGTTATAAATTAAAGAATTGTTACCAAATCAGCTATTCTGTGTATAAACCATGTTTTTATGGGATGTTTTATCTCCAAATGGGACGTGTTAGGTGTCATTTTAATTGAATTTATAGAATCGGGTACCTTATTTTGACCATTGTTTAAAAACATTACCTGATCCATTCCAAATGCAAGTGCGCCTTCAATATCTGTTTCCCATGAATCTCCAATCATAATACTTTTCTTCTTGGGGGCATTGGTCGATTTCAAGGCGTGTTCAAAAATTTCACGGTGTGGTTTTGTAGTCTTTATCTCTTCCGAAATAAATATTTTGCCGAAGAACCCGGTCAATCCGCAATTCCTGAGTTTAGCATTTTGTACCTCCTTGAACCCATTGGTAATAATGTGCATCTGATAACCTTTTGCTTTCAGATAGCTCAGTGTTTCAACTGTTCCTGGGAATAAACGGGTTTGCAATGCCATGTATTCAAGGTACAGCCGGTTAATTCCTTCCCAATCCTGATTGGTAATCTGAAATGCTTCGAGCGATTTGGAAAAACGCTCGGAAACTAAAATATGTTTGGTGATTTTTTTTGAGCGGTAGTCCCTCCAAAGCGATTCATTGATTTGCTCATAAAGTATAAAGTATTCATCGAACGAATCAAGTTGACCAATCAAATCCAGTTTTTCGAGTGTTTGTTTCAGCGCTTCGCGCGAATTGACAGAAAAGTCCCAGAGGGTATTGTCCAGATCAAAAAAAAGGAAATCGTATTTTCTCATTCAGTTTCATCTTCTTCGGCTGTTTCCACTTTGTAACCTTCAAGAACAATTACAATTTCGCCTTTGATTGTTTTTGAGCTGAAATGTTCGATTAGCTCGGTCAGCGTCCCTCTTCGGTTTTCTTCAAAAAATTTCGATAATTCGCGCGATACGGAAGCGCGTCTGTCGGGCCCAAGGAATTCGGCAAATTGTTCCAGTGTTTTTATCAGGCGGTAGGGCGATTCATAAAAAATCATTGTCCTGGTTTCGGTAAGCAGTTCCTTGATTTTTTTATGCCGCCCTTTTTTTTGCGGAAGAAATCCTTCGAAGGTGAATCTGTCTGTTGGGAATCCTGAATTTACCAGCGCCGGAATCAGTGCCGTTGCGCCCGGCAGGCATTCAACTTCAATTTCTTTATCGAGACAGGTTTTTACAAGCAAAAATCCGGGGTCGCTTATTCCCGGAGTTCCGGCATCCGAAATCAATGCTACATTTTTACCGTTTTCAATTTGAGCGGCAATCATTTCAACCGTTTTGTGCTCGTTGAACTTGTGATGCGAAACCAATTTGTTCTTTATTTCATAGTGATTCAATAGTTTGGCTGAAGTACGTGTGTCTTCAGCCAAAATCAAATCAACTTCTTTAAGGATACGGATTCCGCGGAAAGTCATGTCTTCCAGGTTGCCGATTGGTGTCGGCACCAAAAATAATTTGCCCATTTTATTGTTTTTGTTTTGGGATATCCGAAAATTTACACGATGTCATTAAAAGTCATTCAATTGTCATTGGGTGGTCATTAAGTTGCCAGAAAATGACAACAGAATGACAACAACTGACAACAGATGACTGATGTAAAATACCAAACAGGTACGCAAACGGACAATCATTTCGGTTTTATTTTGTGAACCGGCGTTTCAGCAAATCGACAAATTTCATCGTTGTTTCATTCTTTTCCATGGAAAGATTTGCTTTCAGGTATTCAACAGCCTCCTGAATTTGTTCCATTTTATCAAGATGTTCGATTACTGCATTGTATTTTTCCGAATTGTTATTGAAGATTTCACGGATAAACAGAAAGCGGTCGTTCAGGCCAATGGCGGCCCGCAAACTTGTGATCGGGCTGTTGCTCAGTTTCGATTCCTGCTTATTTTCTCCCATCGAATCGTTGAGTGAACGTTCTTTCTGGTAGTTCTGCCCAACAGCAGAATTGTCAGGTTTTGGAATTTCGCGCATAGGCGGTTTGAATGATGAAGTCTGTATTGGCTCAAAATGGATGGGCTCAAGGTCGTCGTCATCGTCGTCATCGATATGAATTTCACGAATCCCCGGCTGCGGACCATTGCTCAGTTCGGTCACCTGAACGTTTGGTTGCTGCAATGGCTCTTCTTCCTCTTCTTCTTCAGGTTTAGTCTCTTCTTCAACATCCTCGTCCTCCAGGAATTCTTCCTCTTCCGTTTCGGTTAGGTCTTCTTCTTCCAATTCTTCTTCAGGGCTTTCGAGTTCATCCTCATCCTCTTCCAGTTCCTCTTCATCCTCTAAATTGAAATCTTCGTCTCCCCCCAATTCCACATCTTCGTTATCAGGATCTTCCCCGTCGATTTCTTCCTCGTCCAAATCTTCTTCACCAAATTCCTCTTCAAGTTCTTCGTCCTCCGTTAATTCTTCAGTTTCCGGAAATTCACCTTCTTCGAAATGCAGGATTTCAAGTTCAGGATCCGGAAAACTAATATTTGAAACTTCTTCTCCTTCGTCCTCAAAACCCAGGTCGTCCTCATCTTCATCAGTCTCTTGCTGTACAGAAACTGAATTTACAGCTATTTCGCGCAGCAATTCAATTTCCTGAATCAGCAACCGGGCTTTGTTTACTGCAAGATCGATGATCAGCGATGAATTAACCTGACTGTCTGCAACTTCTTCGGATAAAATTTTTAATTCTTCCAGATCTTTGACGATGATATTTACCAATTTGCGTTTGTCCATTTGTATTTTTGATTTTAATCTGTTATTCAAGTTGAATTTCCCTTCGTAATGATTTAAATTTACCTTTGTTTGCACAACCGGAATATTAAAATACCTGACTTGAAACCGGTTGTTGGAACAGGGTAAAAGTACAAAAATCTTTAGCATATAACCTACATGTTTATTGAAAGGGGAATCGACAGACAAAAAAAAACCGGCAGTATTGAAGTCATTGCAGGCTCAATGTTCTCTGGAAAAACAGAGGAACTGATACGCCGTTTGAAACGGGCAAAAATTGCCAGATTAAAGGTCGAAATTTTTAAACCAGCCATTGACACCCGATATTCTGCGGCTGAAGTGGTGTCGCACGACGAAAATTCCATCATGAGCACTCCGGTTGAAACTTCCGGAAATATTATGCTGCTGGCCGGTGACGTGGATGTGATAGGGATCGATGAAGCTCAGTTTTTTGACAACGGTTTGCTCGATGTGAGCGTAGCACTTGCCAATATGGGAATTCGGGTTATCATTGCCGGCCTGGACATGGATTTTAAAGGGAAACCTTTTGGCCCGATTCCGGGATTGATGGCTGTAGCCGATCATATTACCAAAGTACATGCAATTTGCATGAGGTGCGGCGATGTTGCACAGTTTTCGCACCGGTTTTCGAAAGCCGACAAACTTGTTTTGCTGGGCGAAAAAGATGAGTACGAACCTTTGTGCCGTTCATGTTATACAAAAGCCACCCGATAATGCCAATTCTTTCGGTTCAACAAGTTTCTTTAATTGTTGGAGGCGATTTTCGTTCTCCTGAATTAATTCCTGAAATTTACATTTCTTCAATCGCAATTGATAGCCGGATGATTTTTGATCCGGAATCGAGCTTGTTTTTTGCACTGAAAACCGAACGAAACGATGGCCACCGTTACATTGCCGATTTGGTTCATTCGGGCGTTCGCGCTTTTGTGGTTTCAAGCTATTCCGAAGAATTTCTGAAATTTACAAATTGCGGTTTTGTGGTGGTTCCCGATACCCTGAAAGCGCTTCAGAAACTTGCTGCATGGAACCGTTCTCAATTTGACATTCCGGTTTTGGGAATTACCGGGAGCAACGGCAAGACGATCGTTAAAGAATGGCTGTTTGAATTGCTTCACAAACATGCTGTTATCCGAAGTCCTAAAAGTTATAATTCACAGGTCGGAGTTCCGTTGTCGGTTTGGAACCTGAGCGCTGATTATGAATTGGCCATTTTTGAAGCGGGCATTTCAAAACCTGGTGAAATGCAAAATTTGCAGGAAATCATCAAGCCAACCGTAGGAATTTTGACAAATATCGGCGAAGCCCATCAGGAGAATTTCAGAACTAAACGGGAAAAGCTGGAAGAAAAACTGAAACTCTTTGAATCCTGCAACACATTAATATATTGCAAAGATCAACCTTTGGTCGATTCTGTAATCAGAGTTGGGGGCGTGAATCCGACAACGAAACTTATTGCGTGGTCGTTTCTTGATCAGACTACCGATCTGTATTTCGGGATTGAAGAAGTTGGAAATGGCGTGGAACTGATTTACTCAGCAGGTGACTACTCAGCAGGTGACTCAAAGTCACCCGCTGAGTATCGCATTGCTTTGCCTTTTCAGGATGCGGCCAATCTTGAAAATGCAGCGCATTGCCTTGCGTTTATCCTTTCGCAGCATTATGCCGATGGTGCAGTACTTGACTCTTTCAGGAATATTCAGCCTTTGGCCATGCGCCTCGAAATGAAGGAAGGAATCAACAACTGCCTGCTGATCAACGATTATTACAACTCGGATATCAATTCGCTTCAAATTGCACTTGCATTTTTGAACAATCATGCCCGGGCTCCTTATTTGCGCAAAACTGTGATTTTGTCTGATATTCAGCAATCAGGAATTTCGGACGAACAATTGTACCAGGAAGTTGCCCGTTTGCTTCAGATGAATAAAACCAGCCAACTGATCGGGATAGGTCCACGAATCAGGAAACAGGCAGCTTTGTTTGAAATGCGTGCGGAATTTTTTGATTCGACTGAACAGTTTCTGGAATCGTTTCAGCCGGGCAATTTTCATCAGGATTGTATTCTATTGAAAGGCGCCCGTGATTTTCATTTCGAGCGGATTTCATCGGTACTTCAGAAAAAATACCACCAGACTGTTCTCGAAATCGACTTGAACGCACTGATTGACAATCTCAATTTATTTCGATCGCTTATCCTTCCTGAAACCCGCATCATGGTGATGGTGAAAGCATTTTCCTACGGCAGTGGCATGGCTGAGATTGCACGAATCCTTCAGTTTCACAAAGTGGATTACCTGGCAGTGGCAGTCGCCGACGAAGGAGTCGAACTGCGTCAGGCCGGAATCGATTTGCCGATTCTTGTGATGAATCCGGAGGAACACAGTTTTGAAAATATGATCGAATTCAGGCTCGAACCGAATCTTTATTCAGAAGAAATTTTCGAATCGTTCAGGAAAGTATTGCAGCAAAATGCAGTGGTGCGTTATCCTGTTCATTTGAAACTCGACACCGGAATGCATCGCCTTGGTTTTGATTCGGAAGATAAAATTGAACGGTTGTTGGAAAAGCTGATCGCCCAGGAACAAATGGTGGTTCGCTCGGTTTTCTCGCATCTGGCAGGAGCTGACGAAGCCATGCATGACGAATTTACCAATGGGCAGGTTCAACAGTTCCTAAAATTCAGTTCGATGATTGCGGAAAAGCTACCTTACAAAGTATTCAGGCATATTTTGAATTCTGCCGGAATAGAACGTTTCCAAGAATTTCAGTTTGAAATGGTACGGCTTGGAATTGGCCTTTATGGGGTGAGCGCATGCAATAATGGGCAAATCAAAAGCATCAGCCGGCTTAAAACTTCGGTTTCGCAGATTCGCAATATTGCTGCCGGGCAAACCGTCGGTTACAGTCGCAAAGGTGTGATTGAGCGTGATTCTGAAATTGCAGTTCTCCCGATTGGTTATGCCGATGGTTACGACCGCCGGTTAAGTAATGGTGTGGGAAAAGTGTATGTGAAAGGACAAATTGCGCCGATAATAGGAAACATTTGCATGGACATGTGTATGATTGATATTACCGGGTTGCAGGTTTCGGTTGGCGACGAAGTTGAACTGATGGGCGACCACATTCTTGTGAGCGACATTGCAGAATCAATCGGAACTATTCCTTACGAAATACTCACCGGAATATCGCAGCGGGTGAAAAGGGTTTATTTGCAGGAGTAAAAAGTGATCAGTGTTCAGTGTTCAGTCGCAGTTTTCAGGAGAGCAAACAGTCATTAATTGTCATTTGCTTCGCGTCAATTATTTCGTCCAATTGCTTATGTCAAGACCTTTAATCCGACTGAAATGTTCTGTATTATTGGTGATGAGTTGCATTTCATTTGCAATGGCTATTCCCGCAATTAAGGTATCGGTATGTCCGATTTCAGTTCCTTTTTTTCTAAGGTCAGCTTGAATTGACGCAGATATTTTCACAGTCCTCAAGGTTAATGGAGTAACTTTATTTAGTTCAACGAAGACTTCAAACTTGGACAATTGCTTTTTAGCATCTTTGTACAGCAACCCATTTAGTATTTCGTAATAAGTAATGATGCTTAAACTGATGAAGCCATATTCTTTAAGATGCTCGTCAACTTTAGAAATGACCTGCTTATTGCCTCTTAAAAACTCCGATAAGATATCGGTGTCAAGCATTGATGGTTTCATAGTTCAATGTTTCGGTCAAAGAGTTTAGCTCTTGTAACCTTTGTCTGACTTACGAAATCAGCATAGTCTTTGCTACTCATATCTCCAAAAGCTCCCCCGAAAGAAAGTATCTTCTTTCTCAATTGCTCTGTTGATTTGGTTTTAGGTGTAAGCGAATGAATAAATTGATAAAGTTCTTCCAGTCTGTCAACCGGAACATCGTTTATCTCTTTTAGTATTGTATTTATAGTCAGCATAATTGAAAGTATTTTTATCCAAAAATAAAAAAATAATCTACTTGTTGCTGTAATAAATCTTACAAAGGCTAGTGTCGTGTGAACCAACTCTTGTCACAACGTCATGCCGAACTTGTTTCGGCATCCCTTCTTTCATGAGACCCTGAAACAAGTTCAGGGTGACGTACCTTCGACAGTATTACGTTGACATGACACTAGTGAATGACAATTGAATGACAATTGAATGACCATCAATGACTCCCAATGACAGACAGACTTGGAACCTGGAACTTGGAACCTGGAACTTTTCGTTACCCCAGTTTGCTGATTTTTTCCAATCGGTGAATGTCGAGAATCCGGATCTTGCGTCCATCAATGGCGATTACTTTTTCGCCGGCAAAAGTTGACAGCGTGCGAATCGCATTGGAAGTGGTCATGTTCGACAGGTTGGCAATATCTTCGCGCGAAAGATAGACTTTCAGGGTGGCGCCATCATTTTCCCAGCCGTATTTTTCTTTCAGGAGAAGGAGCGATTCGGCCAAACGGCCACGGATATGTTTTTGAGTGAGTGTAACAGTTCTTGCATTTGAAAATCCGAGTTCCCTGGCAAGTTTTTGTATCAGTTTAAGTGAGAAATTGGGATTCTTCAATAATTTATTAAACAGATAGTCGGGGCTTATCACACAAATGGTTGAATCTTCGAGTGTAATTGCAGAACCTATGTGCAGCTCATCAGCCAACAAAGCGCGGTATCCGATAATTCCAAGTGGTTTGGTCATCCTGATGATTTGCTCACGCCCACCAACTCCTTCTTTATAAATAATGACTTTCCCATCCACGAGGAATAAAAAACTGTTCGGTTTTTCGCCTTCCTTATAAATGAATTCATTTTTCTTAAAATAAGTCAGCGTGATATTTTTCTGCAAATCCTCTTTTTCTTCCAGTGTCAGTGTACTGAAAATTGACTTTGGATTTTCAAAAACTTCTTTCATCCCCATTTCATGACTCGCCATAGAAATAAATTTTCATGTTCTGTAGCATCAAAGTTAAGTAAATTTGTCAAATATGGAAAAATGGTGCATTTATTTTAGAATCTACTCAACTCCTCCGGAAATAGAAGTTGGGAGTTGCAGCAGCAGCAGCTATTATCTAGGAATATCGCGCTACCAAAGGAATTCGCCGTCCGAATCCAAATGCCTTTGAACTGACCCGAATGATTGGCGGTGCCTGAAATCTCTTGTATTCGTTGTTGTTTACCATTCTGACAGTCCTTAAAACAGTCGCTTCATCAAATCCCCTGGCGATGATTTCCTCTGGCGAAAGGTTCAGTTCAATGTAATTGAACAGGATTTGGTCCAGCATATCGTAGTCGGGCAACGAATCGGTATCTTTCTGATCAGGTCGGAGTTCTGCCGAAGGTGGTTTCAGGATAGAGTTTTCAGGAATTATTTCCTGATCGCGATTGATCCAGCGAGCCATTTTAAATACATCGGTTTTGTAAACGTCGCCCAGTACAGAAAGTCCACCGTTCATGTCGCCGTATAAAGTTCCGTAGCCAACGGCACATTCGCTTTTATTGGTGGTGTTAAGGAGTATATTGCCAAATTTGTTGGAGATGGCCATCAGCAAAATTCCACGGGTGCGGGCCTGTATATTTTCTTCGGCAACATCGCTGGTCAAACCTGCAAACACCTCGGAAAGGCTTTGCTCAAAACTATCCACCATCGGCTGAATCGGAATGGTTTCGTACTGAATTCCGAGATTTTCGGCCAGTTGCAAAGCGTCGTTTACGCTGTGATCGGAAGAAAAACGCGATGGCATCAGCAAAACGCGCACATTATCGTTCCCCAGCGCTTCAACCGCCAAAACAAGCACCAGAGCAGAATCAATTCCTCCGGACAAACCCAGCGTAGCTTTTTTGAAACCCATTTTTGTGAAATAATCGCGGATGCCAAGAACCAGTGCATGATGAATTTTTTCGATGGTTTCGGTTTTGGGCTGAAGATTTCCTGAAGGAATTTCGGTATCAATGATCCGGAAGTCTTCTTCAAAATAGTTTAGTTCTTCCTGAATAATGCCGTATTTGTCGAGAAAGAAAGAACCCCCGTCAAATACAAGTTCGGTTTGTGCGCCCACCTGATTGACATACAAAATGGGCAATTGATATTTTATTGCATTTTTGATCAGGATATTCTTGCGTGAATCTTCCTGATTATAAGAAAAAGGCGATGCTGAAAGATTGATCACCAGTTCGGGATTTAAAACCGATAATTCTTTCAAGGGCGAAAGTTGATACAGTTTTTCGCGTCCAAACTCGTTTTGGGTTTCCTGCTCGTCCCAAAGATCTTCACAAATGGTAATTGCAATTTTTTTTCCGCAGAAATCGAAAACCGAAAACTGTTTGTTGGGTTCAAAATGCCGGTATTCATCAAAAATATCGTAAGTCGGCAGCAGCGATTTATTTACTATTTGCTGAATTTTTCTGTCGTACATGAAAAATGCCGAATTGAACAGCTTTTTGCCACGAGGTTCAGGATTGATACTCGGACCGCCAACAATGGCGGCAATTCCGTCGCAAAAGGCTGCGATCCGGTCAATCGCCTTGTACGATTGCTCCACAAATTCTTTTCGCTCAAGCAGATCGTGCGGATAATAGCCTGTTACCGAAAGTTCTGAAAAGACAACCAGATCAGCGCCTGCAACTTTTGACTTATTAATGCAATCAATGATTTTAGAAGTATTCAGTTCGAAATTACCGATGTGATAATTGAGCTGGGCAATTGCGATTTTCATAGTATGTTTCTTAAAAGATCAGTCCGAGCCTAATTTTCAGCGAGTTAATAATGGTTTTATCGGTGAAGGTATTGTCGGTTGTTACATCTGTCAAGCCGTTCTGAAAAATCAACCCTGCCGACAATGAATTGCTTCCTCCCAAATCAAAATCGAAACCGAGGCCCACATTCATTGCAACATTAAACAGGTTAATTTCATCGTGGATATTGTCTTTTTCAAATGTCCCATCGCTGCTGTCGCCATTGGCGCCAATGTTAATCATGGTTGACATCCCGAATTGCCCCCAGTACCGGGTTCGGTGAAACTGGTCGGTTTTAAGCTTAATTGTCAGAGGAACATCGACATAACGAAGGCGGTACCTGATTTTGGTCGAGGATGGCAGGTTTGCTCCTGAAAATTCGAAGGGTGCATTGGTGTCGTAGGAGATTGAGCCTCCGGTATTTAAGACCTGCAATCCGGTGTTTATCGCGTAACGCTCGTTTTCGGTAAAGAAAATATCTCCGTTTAATCCAAAATCGTATCCCAGCACTATTTTTTGCTTGTCGGCAAACTGGTTGCTGGTGCTCATCCAGTTTACTGAAGGACTTCCTGTAAACGACAGTTTTAGCCTTGTTTGGCTCCAACTTGTTAGTCCCATTGTTAGTAAGACTGAAAATAGAATAATGCGTTTCATTGTTATTTCTGTTTAAATGGCTGAAAACTGATCAAATAGAACTTTTCAAATGGGCTGTTTCAAAAAAAACAGTTTCAATGTCTGCGAATATAACGCAGGAATGACTTAGTTTTGTTTGCTGCAAATCTCGAATTTTATATTTAAAATGACAATAAAAAAGCTCATCCAGCGTAATTACCTGAAAACATACCGAATGAAACGATACTTATTGCCTTTGTGTTTGATGATTATACTTTTTTCATGCACGCGTAATCCACTGAAAATTAATGTGTCAAATGTTTTAGTTGATTTGAGAATTAAACATCTTGACATCGATTTACTGAAGCTGAAGCAAGAGGAGATTACGGCAGCAATTCCGGTTTTAAAAAGCTCACACGGAGAGTTTTTCGATTTGTTTACTTACCGTATGATCTCAATTGGAGGTTCCGAACAGGAAAATTTTCCTGAAATGCTTTATTCGTTTGTTTCTGACTCACTCATCAGGGAATTGGAAATAAATGTGGCAGAAAAGATAGATACCCTAAAACTTCGGAAAGATCTGGACTTAGCCTTCAGGCATTATAAATACTATTTTCCGGAAAAAGAGATTCCGGTAATTTACACCTGTATTTCAGGATTCAACCAATCGGTAGTAACTGCTGAAAATATTATAGGCATTAGTCTGGATAAATATTTAGGCGCCGACAGCCGTTTTTACCGGCAATTGGGTTTGCCTGTTTTTAAGCGCAGAAACATGCATCCTGAAAAGATCGTTCCTGATGCAATGTATGCCTGGGCGGTAACAGAATGGCCCAAGGTTGACAATGCAAATAACCTGCTCAGTCAAATGATTTACGAAGGCAAAGTGCTGTATTTCATGGATGCAATGTTGCCAGAAATTTCGGACACACTGAAAATTGGATATACAGAAAATCAGCTTGAATATTGCCGGAAAAGTGAAGCTTCGATGTGGACTTTCATGGCTGAACAAAAGCTCCTGTTTTCGACCGACCGTATGAGCATCAAACGTTTTATTGACGATGGGCCTTACACCACGCCATTTACAGACAAGTCGCCTGCCCGTACCGGCGCCTGGTTGGGTTGGCAGATTGTACGCTCGTACATGAAACAGAACAAAGATGTTGAACTGGCAGATTTGATGAACAATGCAGATTTCCAGGGTATTTTGAACCAGTCGGGCTATAGACCTTAAAGAACCCGAATTTTATATCTTTGCTTTATGAATCTTGTAGAAAGACATATCGATAAAATTAGTGACTTGTGTTTGGTGCACAGGGTAGGAAAATTATTCGCTTTCGGTTCGGTATTGACAGATAGGTTTAAAAATGACAGTGATGTAGATTTGTTGGTTGAATTTCAAGGAGTTGAATTGTATGATTACGCGGACAATTACTTTGACTTCAAGTTTTCATTGGAGAATCTATTCAAGCGTAATGTTGATCTATTAGAGGATAAAGCGATAACTAATCCATACTTACGACAATCTATTGATTCATCAAAGCAACTCATATATGGATAGTGAAATTAAAACCTGGTTGTTTGATATATTGCAATCAATTGCAGAAATAGAAAGTTACTTTGGGGATAGACCGAAGAAATTTGAAGATTACGTAAAAGATACCCGGACAAAACGCGCAGTGGAGCGTAATATTGAAATTATTGGTGAGGCTGTTAATCGGATTTTGAAAAAAGACATTCAATTCAGTATCGAAAATGCTCAAAAAATTATTGGGACTCGTAATCGAATAGCTCATGGATACGATAAAATCTCTGATGACTTAATTTGGAGTATCGTGATAAATCATCTTCCAAAATTGAAAACTGAAATTTCTTCTATGTTAGAATAATACAAAAAAAGCCCCCTTTTCAGGAGGCTTTTTTGTATTATTGAATAACCCGATTATTCCATTTCTTTGATTTTTATGTTGCGGTACCAAACATTGTCGCCATGATCCTGGAGAGCAATGAATCCTTCTTTGGCTACATCAGCCCAATTCGGATTTAGTTCAGGAAATTTGCTGTTTTTAACCAGATTTTTCCAGTCGTCGGTCCATAAATGATATTCGAGAACAGTCTCACCATTTTGTTTGTGCACCACAGTACCTTTGTAGCATATAATTTCAACAGTGTTCCATTCGCCAACAGCTTTTGCGTTTTGTGGTTTGGCCGGAATCAGGTCGTACAACGATCCTGCCTGACGGTTACCGTCTTTTCCCAGCATTGCATCAGGGTGACCCACATTGTCGAGTACCTGCATTTCAGGAGCAGTTTTGTAGATTGGCCATTCAGGAACTTCCTGACCTAAATAGAAAATGCCGGAGTTTCCACCTTCCTGAATTTTCCATTCAAGTTTAAGCTGAAAATTCCTGAATTTTTTGTCGAAAAGAATATCGCCGCCATTTTCAGCTCCAGCCTCGCCGGTTCCTGTGCCGATGCAATGCAAGGTTCCGTCAACAACTTCCCATCCTTTGGGGAATTCAGTTTTGTTGTATCCTCTCCAGCCGGTAGAAGTTGTTCCGTCGAACAGGAGTGCCCAACCTGCATTGGCTTCTTCAGCGCTTAACTGGTTGAATTCAGGGGCCGCTACTGCTGTTGAATCAGCGGCTGATTTTTCTGCTGTTTTTTTCTGACCGCCCTGACATGCTGCAAGGGAAAATACGGTGACGCCGATCAGCAAAAATGAATAGATTGTTTTCATTTTAAATTAATTTTAGTTTATTGAAAATTTATTTCTGGTTTACAGTTGACAACCACAAAGCTAATAAAACTTCAGCAAAAAATTGCCTGGCTGATGGATTGTGCTGAAAAATAGCATGTACCCGACAGATGAAATCAGAATCGTTTTTGTAGCTTTGCAGCGATTAAGGAACTTATATTTAATCAATTATAATTAAGATATTATGGGTCATAAAAAAGTGAAAAGGATAGGCATTTTGACTGCCGGCGGCGATTGTCCCGGATTGAATGCTGCAATCAGGGGAGTTGGAAAAACAGCCATTGTTGAATATGGCATGGAGGTGATAGGGTTTTCTTCGGGTTATACGGGCCTGATTCATAAGCAATACGTGGAACTCAAGGAAAAAGATTTATCAGGTATATTAACGCTTGGAGGCACAATAATTGGAACTTCGCGCGAAAAACCTTTTAAAATTGTGACTGAAGAGGACAATGGCAAACCTGAATTGATCAAAAAGAATTACACAGACCTCGGTTTGGACGCTTTGGTTTGCATCGGTGGAAACGGAACCATGAAAACTGCCCATTTATTGTCGAAGATTGGTTTAAATGTAGTTGGAATCCCAAAAACAATCGATAACGACGTGTACGGAACTGACCTGACCTTCGGTTTTGATTCTGCTGTTCTTATTGCTACTGAAGCTGTTGACCGATTGCACAGTACTGCCAACTCTCACGGAAGGGTAATGATTGTTGAGGTAATGGGCCACAATGCCGGATGGATTGCACTTTATGCAGGAATGGCCGGTGGAGGTGATATCATCCTGATACCTGAAATCGAATATTCTATGAAATCGGTTATCTCGAAAATAAAATCCCGCTACAAACACAATAAACCATATACAATTGTGGTGGTTGCCGAAGGAATTGATCATCCTAAAAACATGTCTGCGGCAAGGTATTTATCCGAATCAATACAAGCAAAACTTGATGTTGAAGCACGCGAAACTGTTTTGGGTTACACCCAGCGTGGCGGAAGCCCATCGCCAATGGACCGCATTCTGGCGACCCGTTACGGAGCTTTTGCAGCAAAGTGTATTGCTGAAGAAAATTTCGGAACAATGGTTGCCTTGATCAAAAATGAGTTAACAACTGTTGCACTCGAAGAGGTTGGCGGTAAACTCAGGCTGGTTGATCCTGATAACGGATTGGTATTGAAAGGCCGTAAAATGGGTGTTTCATTTGGCGACGATTAACAATTGAAAAAACAATAAAACAGAAACGGGAGATTCAATTGAGTCTCCCGTTTTTGCATATTAAAATGAACAATCAGTTTTAGTTTTCACCCTTCGGAACTTTCAGCCGGTCGCCTGTTCCCTGAATCATGATTCGTTCCCATTCGTTGCCGTAACCGGGTTGTGCCGGTGCTTTTGGAATATTTTTTCCGTTTCCGTTCTCCAGTAATTTGTGCCCATCGGTATGTTTCACATTCCCATCCATGTATTTCATAAACAGGTATTGGTAAAATGCTTTCCAGTCGCTTACAAGTTTGTTTCCTGAAAAGACCGAATAGCCGGTAAGGTAACCGGTAGCAGCTGCCTGATCTTGCTTGTGTAATTCCGATGCCTGTTTGTCAACCACTTGTATTTCGGATGCAAACTGGTTTTCGAGTTGTGCCTGATAGGTTTCAATTTCAGGTTGAATGAGATTATAGCGCGAATATGCCCAGTTGTTTACCTGATTGAATGTCCAATGTGCCGATGTTTCTGACCAACTTACCATTGAGCCATTCCCAACGGCAAAACTTTCAGGAATTTTGGTTATTCCGCAGTAAACAGGAGCATACACACATCCGTCGGCATCATCGGCGCCAAACCAAAAAATACCGCCAACGGGATCGGGCAACCAACCGCGCGATTGAGCCACAAAGCTGTACCCTGTTTGCTGCGTGGCAACTGCGCGTTCGTTCAGATACCTTAAACTGTCAACCACAAATTCCATGGGACGCCAGCGATAAGGCGATTTGAACGGTCCTGCTCCCGGATCGTTGCGCATATCCATCGGAGTATCTTCGTAATGGTCGCGCATCGCATCTTTTACCTCCTGAAGCGAAACCTGCGCATCGGGCTTTACCCACAATGGCAAACGGTTCGACACAAAACCGTTTGGATTTGCGCTTTGGTCGGCAAATTTGCCGTCACGTTTAAATTTACCCATCGCGTAATTGGTGTAATCCTGGTTGTCGCGAATTTCTTTGTTAATTTTCCTGAAGAACGACCAAACCCTCGCGTCGCAGTAGCGGGCGCCTCCAAAGTTTAGCGGGTTGTAAACATCCGAAAAGCTGAAGGCCGCATCGCTTCCTTTGTAAAATGCATGTTTCTTCGCAAAGCTGATCACGTCGGGCGAATGAAAAACTGTTTGTTTCGGGTCGTTCCAGTTGTTGGTTTTTTGAAACGGGAAAGTCGTAATCCGCGCCTGATTGGCATGGCCGCTGACATAACCGTCAGGAATTAAGCGTGCTACCCATACCGCGCCTTTTTCGTGTTTCCCTTTGCCAATCATTTCCATGATCCATGCTTCGCTGGCATCCGAGATTGAGAACGATTCGCCAACCGAAGCGTAGCCGTATTGCGCCACCAGTTCGGTCATTACCCTGATCATTTCACGGGCAGTTTTCGAACGCTGAAGTCCGATTTTCATCAGTGAACCGTAATCCAGAATGGCTCCGGGTTGTGAACCCAGCGAATCCAATCCTCCGAATGTGGTTTCGCCAATGGCAACCTGGTATTCATTCATAAACTGAACCACCGAATTTGTATGCGCAACTTCAGGAATGGTACCCAGCAACTTTCCGTTTTCGTAATGGAAAACTTCGCACAAATCGCCGGGTTGATGGTCGGCTGCCGGATAAAAGGCAATGGCACCATATCGCGTATGCGAATCGGCAGCGTAGGTAATCATCACAGAACCATCGGAACTGGCGCCTTTGGTGACAATCAGGTTGGTACAGGCAAAAACGCCGGTAAATACCGTAGATAGTATTAAAATCAGGCTGAGTATGAGAATACGATTTTTCATTTGTAAAATGATATTTAAAAATTTATTACTGTCCGACAAAATATATGCAAAGTTCTTTTTATTTCGTTGCTTATAATTTAATCCTCCGCCAGGTTTTCAAATTCTTGCAGCCATTCGGTCAGTTTCTGTTGCAACAGTTGTTTGTCGGGCAAATAGAGACTGTATTCAGAAGCATAAATATTAGCTTCTTTGGGCAAGGTAAGTTCAACCAAAGCATTGTTTTTCTTTTTGCACAACAATATTCCGATGGTTGGTTTTTCAGTATCCAATTTCAGGTTGCGATCGTAATAGTTCACATACATTTGCATCTGCCCAAGATCCTTGTGCTCCAGTTCATCGGTTTTTAAATCAATCAGCACAAAACATTGCAAAAGGCGGTTGTAAAAAACCAAATCGACAAAATAGTGTTTATCGTCGAATGTAAAACGTTTCTGTCGCGCTTCGAACAAGAATCCTTTCCCCAACTCCATAATAAACTGCTGCAATTTCGATAGGATGGCGTGCTCCATATCCGATTCTGAATAAGCATCTTTTTCGTCCATCCCCAGAAATTCCAAAGTCAACGGATTTTTCAGTATATCTTCCGGTTTCACCACCCGATGTCCCTCGTTGCCCAACTTCATCACTTCTTCTTTGTTCCGGCTTAAAGCAAGGCGTTCGTATAATGAAGAATGGTATTGTCGTTTGAGTTGAGCTTCCGACCAATTTTGACTCAATGCCTCAATTTCATAAAAACTTCGTTCCGCAGGATTATCTATTCGCATCAAAATAAGATAATGCGACCAACTTAATGTGAACCCGAATGATTCCGCAGACACCTTCTGCTGAATTGTACTAGTGTGATTTTCTGATTTTTGTAATTCAGTAGAGGGTCTCTGCTGAATTGGGAATGTTCTTGTCGAATATACCAGAAAAAATTTTCGCATATTTCTCAAATTTGGTTCAGAGAAACCCCTGCCAAACTTTTCAGTTAAACGAACGGCCAAATCGTTTAACACCGTTTTCCCGTATTCTGCGCGCTCTTTTCCCTGCTGTTCGTCTTCCACGATCATGCGGCCTATTTCGAAATAAGTATGAACCATCGCAAGGTTTACTGTGGTGGCTACTTTTTTACGTGCTAGTTCTATGAGTTCGGCTACTTTGCTATACAACTGATTGTCGTTGAAGTTTTTTGCAGTTTTGTCGTTTGTGTTACTCATAATTTCCCTCCCAACTCTTTTTTAGTCAGTTTATCGAAATCGGATTTAAATAGTTGATCTTGCACAATGCACTATTTTCAAACCTCCTTTGGTTCCCGTATTTTGCAAATCTCTTTGATATGGTAACTGATGGTATTTACTTCAACCTTTGAAAGTGCGCTTGATTTAATCTGCGACTTGTTCGGTGAGGTGCAAAATATTCTTCTTCATACGGGAAAACGATCACTACGAAACATTTTAAAATTTTCGCAGGGTTTCAAAGTTAGAAAAAAAGGTGTTCTTTCGGCCTCCCGGGATATTAAGTTGTCGACAAAATTAGTTGAGTTTTATCTTCAATAATAACAACGTTTTTTGTCTGGTTAAATACCGAAACTGCCATTACCTGTATTGCAGCCTGCATTAATTGACATTTAAAATACATTTAATGTGATTTAATTACACAATGTGTATTTATTATCTTTGCAAGCGTTAAAATGCATTCTGTTGCGAAGGTATTTTTTAGAATAAAGTCAATATATATCCGGTTTGTTGGAACGCATAAGGAATACGATAAGATTAAAAATATTGATAAAATTTAAGTTATGACACCATCATTTGAAGAATATACAAAAGCAAACATCCGATTAAATGAATTGATTGATTTGGTCAATGATGAAACACCCGAAACTGACACTAGAATGATTGAGTTCCTGAACGTTTCGGAGATTATTGAAAGCTATGAAAAGGAACACTTTCGGATTGAATATCCGGATTTAAAAGATGTTATACGGTTGCGGATGTTTGAACTCAGATTGAAGCAAAAGGATTTATCGGTTTTATTGGGTGTTAGCTCTACCAGAGTTTCAGAATATCTTACAGGAAAGCGTCCGATAACACTTGATGTTGCCAAAAACCTCCATAAAAAGCTCCATATTGATGCGGAAATAATATTGCAATAACTAATTACTTCTTCTTTTTCCTCAAAAAAAGAGACCAAGACCAAGTTGCAGATATGAAATTATAGAGTGTTTTTTTAGATCAAACGGAATATGGTATCAACGATTTTTTCATCCATGTAGGGTTTAAACACGATGTCCCAAATTATGTGCTCCAGCGAAAGAGATCAATTTTAGAATATGAATCCAGATTGAATAATTATGCCTTTTATTAAAGGGATCATTTGCAACAGGACCAGAATATGTCTTTCCGTTGCAAGAACCTACCTCAAAGCTCCAACATTCTCCGAAAAAGATCCGGTCGGGTACCTTTGAGGTGGTAGGGGGTACCTTAAAGCCCCGGCATTGCACCTTTTTCGGGGAATGCCGGACCAAAAAGGTCCGGTGTTCCCTCTTTTAGGTGGTAGGGGGTACCTAAAAGATCCGATGTTGCACCTTTTAGGTGGTGGGGG
>JAIBEZ010000113.1 GCA_019459485.1 Prolixibacteraceae bacterium | reverse complement strand
GGTAACAGGTATAATTACATCGATTGCCAATGCGGATTACGGTAATCTTTATATAAAGGACGGCGAAAGTGAAATTTACGTATATGGTTGTTATCCGGGTTACGGTGCAACCGGTAATGATAGAAAAGGTTTGATAGCTGCCAAAGGCATTAAAGTTGGAGACACAATTACAGTTATCTCGGCGAAAGCATCTTATAAAGAAGTTGCTCAACTTTCAAATGGTATCTATTTCAGCCATGTAAGTGCAGAATAAAATGTAATGCCTTGGACGAAGGAACGATGAAAAACTGTGCAATCACTTTCAAATGTACCAAATCAGGTCCAGTCCGAGATTTACTTATGTGGAAGAACCAGTAGTTCAATAATTTTAAAGAATGAAGAAAGAAAAGGCCATCCTTCACAATGCAGGATGGCCTTTTTCTATCAAATTAAACTTGAAAAACATCAGACTTATATCGTGTTTCTTTATTCCTTTATTCACCATCTTTGAAGCACAAAATTACTCTTTGCTAAACAATACAAATAATGAAGAATTCTATTACTTTTTTTTTACTTTTTGCGGTCTCTTCTTTTTTAACAATTTCAGGAATTGCACAGCCAATAGGCTTTTACAACGGAACTGAAGGCAAATCCGGTGATGCACTAAAACAAGTACTTCACGATAAAATTAATAATCATGTTGATTTTTCATACAACCAGGCCAAATACCTTATCAACTATTCGGATGCCGATCCTGAAAATCCGGCCAATGTTATTCTTTTCTATTCTCAGATTTCCCGAAATGCAAGTTTATACGGTAGTGTTGCAGGAACAATAAACCGCGAACATGTGTGGGCAAAATCTCATGGAAATTTTTCCGGAATTCGTCCAATGGATGGTGACGCGCTAAACCTTCGACCAGCTGATGCTATTGTAAATATGAATCGTGGTAATCTCGATTTCGACAATGTTCAACCTAATGGTGTTCGTGATCAGACGGCTACAAGTTGCTGGTACAGCGAATCGGCTTACGAACCTGGTCCCTTAACCAAAGGACAGGTTGCCCGAATTTTGTTTTACATGGCGACCCGATAGGAAGGAACTGTCGGTGAAATTGATCTGGAGCTGGTGCCAAAAACAAAAAATTATCCTGAACCAAAATTCGGAAACCTGACCACCCTTCTCGAATGGAACCGCCTTTATCCACCTTCTGAAATGGAGCGTCAAAGAAACGATCGTATTTTCAGGATTCAGCAAAACCGAAATCCGTTTGTCGATCATCCGGAATTTGCAGATCTGATCTGGGCAAATGATACTCCTTCAGGTCCTGAATTTGGAAACTTTGCCGTGACTCCCGAGTTTCCTCAACCTGACGATGCAATTACAATTTCCATTTCAATTAAAAATCCTGCTGACCTTTCTGATGTTTCAATTTTCTGGGGAAATTCGTTTGATTCAGAGACACATAAAGTTAAAATGGAGAAATCGGGTGATAATTACAGTGCAAACTTATCCTTGTCAGGATATGTGGCTGGCGATATGATCCAATTCAAGGTTCAAACGACCAATCAGACCAATGAAAAAACGCATTTCAGGGCCAATTACCTTATTCCCCAAAAGGTATTGGCTAATCAGTTAACTGCCATCAGCGATGTGCAGGGAACAGGTTCTACGAGTCCTTTTGTAAATCAGAAAATAACCATAGCAGGGCGAATAACCGCCAATTTCGACAATTCATACTATATTCAGACTGGAAATGGCAAACGCTCAGGAATCAATGTATACAGCACTTTATTTACAGGAAAAACAGGTGATAGCTTAGTCGTAACCGGCGAGCCAACCGAATATAATGGTCTTACTGAAATAGCCAGTATCAGCAATGTTTACAACTTTAAATCAAACAAAATTACAGAACCTATTCATTTAACAGCATCGCAGATAAATGAAGACTATGAAGGAATGTTGGTGCAAATAAACAATGTAACATTTGACAAACCAGGGATTGTTATCCCAGAACAAAACATGAGCTACACCGCAACCGATAAGACCGGTAGTGTTGCGGTTTTTATTAATTTATACTCAAGATTAGTGCGTAAGACCTTCCCTTCAATAGCAACGAATTTAGTTGGAATTGTTAGCCAATATCAAGGTGTCTATCAGATTCTTCCACGTGATATAAATGATTTTAAAGTGTACACATCCACTAAATATCCATCTCAATTTGCAATGGAGGATATGATTGTTTTCCCGAATCCGGCGAATGATATTCTTAATATCCAAAGTGATAAAGCAATTTTCGAACTGAAAATTATAAACTTATCGGGACAGATTATCCTTACTCAAAAACAGAATCAGAATCAAATCCAAATTCAGAATCTCTCACCTGGAGTTTATATTTTGGAAGCTACTTTTGAAAATGGAAAAACAGCCAGAACAAAATTCTGTAAATTTTAAAAACTTAATAATACATCATTTCAGAAGGTCAGAAGCAATTTCTGGCCTTTTGGTTTTAAAGGAAATTAAACAACCTTATTGATTTTGTGTTTTTATTTTAGAAAAACCTACTTTTGCGTCCATAATTTTAGGAAGAACTATATATTGAGTGTGATGGAAGACAAACAAATCAGGCAAATGCTTGATGAAAAAGGATATATTGAAGAGCAGGTCAGCCCTGAACTCAAACTGGTGGATGAAATCAACCGCTTGAAAAAGGAAAAGAATGCGGTCATTCTCAGCCATTACTATGTTGAGAGCGACCTTCAGGACATTGCCGATTACGTTGGCGACAGTCTTGGACTGGCTCAGGAAGCGGCAAAAACGACTGCCGATCTGATCGTTTTTGTGGGCGTTCACTTTATGGCCGAAACTGCAAAAATCATCAATCCAACCAAAAAAGTAATTTTGCCCGACCTGAAAGCCGGCTGCTCACTGGCCGATTCGGCGCCTGCGGAAAAATTCGCTGAATTTAAAGCCCAATACCCCGACCACAAAGTGATTTCATACATCAATTGCACTGCCGATCTGAAAACAATGACCGACGTGGTTTGCACTTCGGCCAATGCATTGAAAATTGTAAACAGCTTTCCTCCTGAACAGAAACTGATTTTTGCTCCGGATAAAAATCTTGGCAATTACATCAACAGCCTGACCGGGCGCGACATGGTGCTTTGGGATGGAGCCTGCATGGTTCATGAAAAATATTCGGTCGAAAAAATCATTGATCTGATGGATCAGCATCCTGACGCCGAATTTATTGCCCATCCGGAGTGTGAAAAACCGGTTTTGCTGGTTGCCAAGTTCATCGGATCGACTACCGCCTTGCTGAACTATGCTTCAAAAAGCCCTTCAAAAAAATTCATTGTAGCCACCGAAAGCGGCATTTTGCACCAGATGAAAAAAGCCTGTCCGGATAAAATATTCATCCCTGCACCTTCCATCGACTCTACCTGTGGCTGCAACGACTGCTCCTACATGAAACTAAACAGCCTTCAGAAATTATACATTTGCCTGAAACATGAACTTCCTGAAGTAACTCTTTCAGATGAAGTGATCAGGAAAGCACAAATACCGATTTTCAGGATGCTGGAGATTTCGAAATAAATACCAAAATATTTTCAGGTACATTGAAATAAGGATTGAACTATCCGCTAATTTGTTATTTTTACATCGTGCTACGTTTTTGTAGATTCATGCTATTAGTGAATCCAATCGTATCGAAATAATAAATAATGACTGAAATTATGGAAGGAATTTCTTCTCAACTCACCGATAAATTGCTTGCGCTCGAAGAATGGTTTGGCAAACGAAAAGGGTCGATCGTCGCATTTTCCGGCGGAATCGACTCAACTTTAGTCCTTTACCTTGCCCGCAAATTTCAGGGAAAAGAAAATGCTATTGGGGTGATCTCCAATTCTGAAAGCTTAAAAAACCGCGACTTTCTGGAGTCCAAAGATTTTTGCGAACAGTTCGATATTCATCTGGAAGTAATTGTTACCAAAGAACTTGAAGATGAACGCTACAACCAGAATCCGATCAACCGCTGCTATTTTTGCAAGGAACATTTGTTTCACGATTTGACTGAAATCTGCGAGAAATATCCCGGATTCGAAGTGCTGAGCGGAACCAATGCCGACGATTTGGGCGATTACCGTCCGGGTATCGACGCCGCGAAGAAATTCGAGGTACAATCTCCGATGGTCGATTGCAAAATATCGAAAGACGAAATACGTCAGATAGCCAAATACTTTCAATTGCCCAACTGGGACAAACCTGCAAGCCCTTGCCTTAGCTCTCGAATACCTTACAACCAATCGGTTACACTTAAAAAACTACGACAGATTGAAGATGCGGAAGAAATTCTGAATAGTTATGGTTTTGCAGATGTGCGGGTGCGGCATTACGGAACGTATGGCAAAATTGAAGTTCACAAAGAAGATCTGATGAAACTGCGTCTGGTTCAGAATGAAGTCGTTCAGAAAATCACAGCTCTTGGATTTGAACATTGCGAAATTGATCAGGAAGGATTGGTTTCAGGAAAGATGAACCGGGTACTAACCAAACTAAAAAGCTAAAAAATGCGAATATTATATTACGATTGTTTCGCCGGAATTAGTGGCGACATGAACCTTGGAGCAATGATCGACCTCGGAGTTGATGCCGCTTATCTGGAAAGCGAACTGCAAAAGCTGAACATCGAAGGGTTTCATCTCGAAATTAACAAAGACTTGCGGCGGGGTATTTCGGGTACAAAAGCGGAAGTTATTGTTGAAAATCCCGACAATGAAAAGCATCGCCACCTGCGCCATGTAGAGGAAATCATCAACAACAGCACCCTTTCCGAAACAGTAAAAGCGAACTCGCTGAAGATATTTAAACTCATCGCTTTTGCCGAAGCAAAAGTCCATTCGATTGCGGTTGAACGCGTTCATTTTCACGAAGTCGGCGCACTTGATTCGATTGCCGATATTGTTGGCGCTGCCATTTGTCTGGATTTTCTGAAAGTTGACAAAGTACTTTCTTCACCCATTCAACTGGGAGGCGGAACAGTAAAATGCGCCCACGGAATTATGCCTGTTCCGGCTCCTGCAACCGCCTTGATAGTTGAAAATGTTCCGGTAAAATTGGGTTTGGTTCAGCACGAAGCAACCACGCCGACCGGCGCTGCCATTTTAGTGGCAACTGTCGATGAATTTACCGAACAGATTAACTTTCCGATTACAAAAACGGCCTATGGAATTGGTCACCGCGATGTTTCGGAAGTGCCGAATGTTTTGCGTGTATTTCTTTCAGAAACAGCAACTTCTGTTGGCGATGTGAAGGAAGAAGTTGCCACGGTGCTGGAATGCAACATCGACGACATGAATCCCGAGCGATACGATTTCATTCTTGAACAACTGTTCAATGCGGGCGCCAGCGATGCCTGGCTGGTTCCGATTATAATGAAAAAATCGCGGCCTGCCATTCAGTTAAACGTTTTGTGTGCTCCTGAAAAAGTGCAAAAAATGAAGCACATCATTTTTACCCACAGCACTACCATCGGTTTGAGGGAGTATTCCGTGAAAAAAAGTATACTGACAAGAACAGAGAAGACTGTAGCTACTAAATTTGGAGCTGTGCGCGTTAAACAGAGCGTTTTTGAGGGAAAAGTGGTTCGGTCGAAACCCGAATTTGATGATTGCAGGACAATTGCCCTTCAGGAAAAAATAAGTATTGAAGAAATTGAACGTGAAGTTTTAAAAGCTTTGTAAAATGACACTTACCGACATTTTCGAAAAATACAAACAAGGCGAGCTGGACTTGCCCGAGGCATTGCAAATGGTGTCGAACCATGGAATTGAAGAAATGGGTTTTGCGACCATCGACACTGACCGTTTGCACCGCACCGGGCTGCCGGAAATGATTTATGCTGCCGGAAAAACCACCGGGCAGGTAAAGCAAATTGCCGAACGGATGTACCAAAAAGGTATTGACGTACTGGCAACCCGCGCTACTCCGGAAATGTATGCGGCAGTAAAGGAGGTTATTCCGAATGCAGAATTCAACGAACTGGCACGAACGATCAGTTACCGGCATCAAACAGTTCAAAATACAAAAGGATATATTGCCGTGGTTGCGGCGGGAACATCGGACATGCCGGTGGCAGAAGAGGCTGCCGAAACTGCCCGTTTTCTGGGGAACGAAGTAAAAACCATTTACGATGTGGGCGTTGCCGGCATTCACAGGCTTTTTCATAAGCTGGACATTATCCGGGGCGCACGCGTAATTATTGTGGTTGCCGGAATGGAAGGCGCTTTGGGCAGCGTGGTTGGCGGACTGGTGGATAAACCGGTAATCGGGGTTCCGACAAGCATTGGCTACGGCGCTAATTTTCAGGGTTTATCGGCATTGCTTTCGATGCTGAACAGTTGTGCCAGCGGAATTTCAGTAGTTAATATCGACAACGGATTTGGGGCGGCCTGCCAGGCATCCCTCATCAATAAGCTTTAAAACTATGAACGAATTACATTTACTTCTGATTACGGCAATATCGCTGGGTTTTATTCATACCCTTCTTGGTCCCGACCACTACTTGCCGTTTATTGTTTTAAGCCGGGCGCGCAGATGGTCGCTCTCCAAAACAATGTGGATAACAGCTTTCTCCGGAGTTGGGCATATTGTCGGCTCCGTAGTACTTGGAATTGCCGGAGTCGCGCTTGGAATAAGCCTGAGCAAACTTGAATTGATTGAAGCTACCCGTGGCAATTTGGTAGCCTGGATGCTCATTGTTTTTGGATTTTTTTACACCGTTTACGGAATATTTCAGTACTTGAAAAATGGGCATCACATGCATTTACCAAAGTTCCTGATTCCAAAATCGATTCGAAAATACCGCCATTTACCAACTACCGAAACTGAAGAGGAGAAGGAAGATAACACCAAACTTACGCCTTGGATCTTGTTCCTTATTTTTGTTTTTGGACCTTGTGAGGTGCTGATTCCCTTGTTGATTTTCCCTGCATCGGAACACAATTGGTTTGGGGTATTTGCAGTTTCTGCCCTTTTTGGAATTGCAACTGTTGCCACCATGCTGCTGACCGTTTTTGTAGGTTACACGGGCACTTCGCTCATCCGTTTTAAGCAGGTCGAAAAATACATGCACATGATTGCCGGATCTGTAATTTTCATTTCAGGAATTGGGATTCGCTTTATGGGCTGGTAATTTTACCTGAAACGGGTGTACGACAAAATTCCCATTAGAATATAAAAACCTGCCGCATTTTATAGACTATAACATTCAACCCGTTCCGGGTTGGCTTAATCTGCGTTTTCTTTACCCCCAGCGATGCTGGGGGTGATGAACAGTTAACTCCTTCGGAGTTATTTCAGCCCAAATAACCTTATTGCTGAGGAAATTAACCCGGATGGGTTAAATGTTAATGACCTCCAATGGAATTGGAGGTTAATGAACAACCAGGGGCAGCAACCCGAAACGGGTTGAACATCATTGATATAAAATTCATATCTATAGTTTGGATTAAAAATAGCCTAATCGAAATTCTTCGTGGAAAAAATAATGAACCCAAGTTGCAACATAACCAAGAAACGCAAAAAGGATAATTTTGTCCTACACCCGTCTTAAACTTACCTGCCGGTTTTCTGTTTAAAGTCTGTATTTTTGCAGACTTTTATTTAAAACCGGATATGGATTTCAAGACTTTTTCGATTTACAAGCCCAAAATGGAGTACCGCCGTTTTGGCAAAACCAATAAAATGGTGAGTGTAATTACTTTGGGTGGTATGCGCTTTAAACATACCGGACAAGAGCCCCGTGAATTGATCCCACAAGATACACTCGATCAATGCCGCGACACCGTTGAAAAAGCCCTGGCGCAAGGCATCAACCTAATCGAAACTGCCTACGGATATGGCAAAAGCGAACATGCATACGGAAGAGTTCTGAATGATGAACTAAAAATCAAGCGCGATTCATACTTTTTGATGACCAAAGGGAATCCGAAAACTGCAGAAGAAACCCGAAAACTGGTCGAAAAACAGCTGAAAGCGCTGAAAACTGATTCTCTCGATTTTTATGCCTGGCACGGAATTAATACGCCGGAAATATTGCAAATGGCTTGTGCAAAAGGCGGTCCGGTTGAAGAGTTGCTGAAAATGAAAGAAGAAGGAATTATCGGGCACATTGGTTTCAGCACCCATGCTCCGCTTGATGTAATTCTTAAAGCCATCGAAACCGACTTGTTTGACTTTGTAAACCTTCACTATTACTACTTTTTTCAGCGAAACAAAGCAGCCATCGACCTGGCCGAAACCAAGGACATGGGCGTATTTATTATTTCGCCCAACGACAAAGGCGGGCAACTATCCCGACCATCTCAAAAGCTTACCGAATTAACCGCACCGCTGCATCCGATTCATTTTAATGCACGTTTTTGCCTGAGCCATTCGGCCATTCACACGTTGACATTTGGGCTTCCGGTAACCGTGCAGTTCGATCACATCAATGGTATTTTTCCAGCTCCGGCGCCATTTTCTCCTGAAGATGCCAAAATCAAACAACTGCTCGACGACCAAATACAGCTCGATCCGTATGCCAATTTTGACCCTTATTGCATGGAAAATGATCCTTCAGGATTGAATATTCCCGAAATTTTACGGTTCCGGACTCTCTGGAAATGTTACGACATGAAAGACTTCGGACTTTACCGCTACAACATGTTTCAGGAAAAAGACCATTGGTTTCCGGGCAATTTCCCGACAGAAGAGAGTTTGAAAAAGGTAGATTTATCACAATGTCCGGCAGACATTCCGTTGATTGATTTGATAAAAGAAACACATGAGGGATTGTACAGGGCAAAGGTGAAAGTGTAACAAAAAGAGGCTGTCCGATATTTTATCAGACAACCTCTTTTCTATTTGACTCAAATCGCAATTTCTATTTCTTCAACGCTTTTATCCTTTTCAGATTTTTACGCTTCTGCATTTTCAGTTTGATGGTGTAATCCAACTCGTACAAAGCAGGAACAAACATCAGCGTAAGGAATGTGGCAAAACTTAATCCGAAGATAATGGTCCATGCCAGTGGGCCCCAGAATGCAACATTGTCGCCGCCGAAATAAATGTGCGGGTTCAACTCTGTGAACATGGTCACGAAATTGATATTCATACCAACTGCCAGTGGCACCAATCCAAGCATGGTTGCTGTTGCAGTAAGGATAACCGGAGTAATACGGGTTTTGCCTCCTTCGATAATCGCCCGGCGTGTTGGCATTCCTTCATTTTTCTTGGAATCGATAAACTCAACAATCAAAATCCCGTTTCGGACCACGATACCTCCCAAAGCAACAACTCCAAGTCCAGTCATCAGGATTACGATATCCATCCCAAATATGATTACACCGAGCAATACTCCGATGATACTGAAGATTACCTCGCTGAGAATAATCAGCGACTTGCTGACCGAACCGAACTGCGTGATGAGGATAAAGAAAATTACCCCAAGTGCAATAATCATGGCTTTCAGGAAAAAAGCAGTAGTCTCCGCCTGATCTTCCTGCTCGCCCGTCAGCTTGATTTCTGTGCCTTGGTGCATTGGGAATGATTTTGCTTCTCTTTTGATAATCGGAACAATATCGTTAGCCGAATATCCTGAAAGCAGATTGGAGTAAACGGTGATAATGCGTTTCTGATCCTGCCGCTTGATACCTGCATACGATGAGGTATAATCAATCGTAGCCACTGTCGATAATGGAATACTGCGCAACATACCTGAATTCATATCGCGATAGGTTATTTCGAGATTGACCAACGCGTTAATATTGTCGCGGGTAGCCTTCTGATAACGAAGCATGATTGGGAATTCATCCTCATCCTGTTTCAGTTTCGAAATTTCCTTTCCATACAATGCCGTACGAATTTCCATCCCAATTTGTGCGGTTGAAAGGCCAAAACGTTGTGCACGATCGCGGTCAAGTTTAACAATGATTTCCGGAGAATTCATTTCAAAATCGGTTTTTAACTCTTCAACTCCCGGAATATTCATAGAGTCGAGGTAAGCCCGGAAAGCATTGGCATCTTCTATCAGATGTTCAAGATTTTCGCTGGTAACCTCGATATTAATTGGTTTTCCGGTTGGTGGGCCATTCCCGTTTTTATCAACAGTAATTTCAGCGCCGGCAATGTTGGCTGTTTCCTTTCTGATAATTTCCATGTATTCTGTGGTAGAAATACCTGTGGCCCGGTATTTATGCTCCACGAAGTTAACTGATACTTTCCCTTTATTGAATGGTGTTCCGGTTGATGCAAAACCTTCTTCTTCAGCACCAATCGTAACGTTCGAAATAATGGATTCGACATCAGGATTGTTCTGCCCGATGGCTTTATAAACCCTTTCTTCGGCTATTTTGGTAATGCTGTCGGTTACATTCTGATGGGTTCCTCCCGGCATCTTTACATACACATAAATGTTGTTTGGATCGTTGTTCGGGAAAAACAATACAGTTGGTTTGGCAATTCCGGTAATAAACATGGTGGCAAAAAACAATACAACCATACCAAGTAAGATCCAAATTGGCCGTGCACCTTTCAGTACAAACCTCAATTGTCGTTCGTAAACAGCCATCAGCCAAGGCCATGTTTTTTCCTGAAAAGTTGTGATTGCCTTTTTGATGACAAAGTGAAATAACAAGGTCATCAAGGCTGCAAATACAAGGAAGTTGGCCAATCCATAAACTTTGGTCAGGTAGAAAACAGCTGCAAAACCCAACATGATTAAAACTGTAATCTTAATTTTTCTCCATCCGCTACCCTTCTGAAACTCCTGATCGTACTCGTGTTTCATAAACGAAACCGCAAATACAGGATTGAACACGTAAGCGACAAAGAGCGACGCGAAAAGGGTTATAATCAATGTTACCGGCAGATAGTGCATAAACTGCCCCACAATTCCGGGCCAGAATACCAGCGGGAAAAATGGCGCCAGCGTGGTAAGTGTTCCTGATAAAATAGGCATGAATACCTCGCCCGCCGCCTTTTTGGCTGCAATGTTTATGTCGGGGTTGAATTTGTGCAGTCGGTGAGTGTTTTCGATTACCACAATTGCATCGTCCACCACAATTCCAAGTGCAAAGATGAAGGCGAACATCACAATCATGTTCATTGTATAACCCAATCCCGGTAAAATCATGTAGGCCACAAAAATGGAAAGAGGAACCGACAATCCCACAAAAAATGCGTTGGTGAAACCCATGAAGAACATCAACACGATGGTCACCAAAATAAAACCGATGATGATCGTATTGTTGAGTTCTTCCAGCGTATTTCGTGTAAAACGGCTTTGGTCACCGGTTACCACAACCTCCATTCCTTTAGGATATTCACGTTCAATCAGATCATCTACAATTACCATAATCTGATCAGAAGCGTCCAACAGGTTCGATCCACTCTTTTTTATAACGTTCAGGGTAATTACATTTTTACCGTTCAAACGGGCAAAACTTTCCTGCTCTTCAAAATCATCGCTCACTTCGGCAATATCACCAAGCCTCACAAAAGCGCCACTCGACGATTGTACTATAATGTTCCGTATTGTTTCAACATTTGCAAACTGACCTTTAATCCTGACTGTATTCCGGGTTCCGTTGTTGGTCAGCGAACCTCCGGAAATGGTCATATTTTCGTAAGCCACCGCCTGCTCAATGTTCCCAAAAGTCACTCTGGCAGCCTGCATCTTGAAAATGTCGGCATTGATCTGTATCTCACGGTCGAGGGCACCCACAATGTCAACACGGGTAATTTCCTTCAGGCCTTCGATTTTATCCTGAGCGATTTCAGCATACTTTTTCAATTTGTCCAGATCGTAATTTCCTGAAATATTGATGTACATCACCGGCATGGCCGAAAGGTCGATGTCCATGATCTGAGGATCAGAAGGCAAATCAGTTGGCAGATCAGCCTTCGACTTATCGACGGCATCGCGCACACGCTGCTTGGCTGTTTCAATCGACAAATCGGGATCGAACTCAACTACGATGGAAGAAAAATCAGGAACTGAATTACTGGTGATCTTTTTTACATCGGCAATTGATTTTAATTGTTTCTCGATTGGCCGGGTAACCAGATTCTCGATATCGGAGGGAGAAGTTCCCGGATATGGTGTACTAACAACGATGTATGGAATTACTACCTGAGGAAATTGTTCCTTCGGGATAAAATAGTAATTCATCATTCCGAGAATCGAAATCAGGATCGCAAGTACGTAAATACTCGTCCGGTTATCGATTGCCCAGCTCGTTGCAAAAAATTCTTTAAACTTGTTTTCTTTCGACATAATAGGTCTTTTTGTGGTATTAGAAAACTACTTTTTCGCCAGCATTCAGGCCTTGAAATCCGGAAGAAATGATGTTTTCGCCCGGAGTAATTCCTTCCAGAATTTCGATGGTTCCATCGTAATCCATTCCGGTTTTAACCATCCGTTGTTCGGCAATCCAATCGTTTCCGTTTTGTTTGGCGATATAGATGAATTTGCCATCCCGGTTACTTTGAACGTAATTCACCGGAACACAGAATGCCTTTTCGTTGGTATAATCCTTGATTTTGATGTAGGCAATCATGTTTGCCCGAAGCTCAACGTCTTTTGACGACAGCTTGCATTCAACTTTAAAAGTACGGTTGGTTGGATCGATAAATCGGCTGGTGAAATTCAGTTTTGTTTCAATTTCTTTTCCCTGTTCAGGAAAGCTAACCAGTGCCATATTTCCGTTTTTAATGCGGGTTGCATAAGTTTCAGCTACTTCGGCTGTAATTTTTGCCACACTCATGTTAATCACACGAATCGTTGAAGTTGGCATTCCCGGCGATGCCATCTGACCTACCCGCAAAGGCACACTTTCGACTGTTCCGCTGATAGGCGATACAATTTTAGCCAGTTTTAACTGTTCTTTGATGGTACTCACGCGTTGTTCAAGCGATTCCTTTCCATTTTTTGCCTGAAGGTACTGAACTTCGCTGCCGATTTTCTTTTCCCAAAGGGCACTTTGTTTTTCGAAAATACTGGTTGCCAAAGCAAGCTGGGTATTCACTTCTTCGAGCGATTGTCTGACCACCTGATCATCAAGTACCGCCAATACCTGACCTTTTTTAACCGGAGTACCTTCCTTTACGTAAACGGCAGTTACAATTCCGGCCATTTGCGGGCTAACAGCAATATTCTGGTCACCGTCAACTGTTCCCTGTACCTGAATGAAGTGATTGAAAACACACTCAACTGATGGAGTAACATTTACAGCCACTGCCTTTAACTCCGCAATTGCGGCATTTGGATCAACTTCAGCTTCGAGTTGTGCAATTTGAGTATTTAATTCTTCCCGCTGCATCTTCAACTTTTCAAGCTCGGCTTTCTTGTCAGCTGTTGCATTGCACGCAACAAAAAAAGCGATCAGTGCCGAATAAATAATAATCTTTTTCATTTCTTTTATATTTGATATTTATTTTTTCTATTTGATTTCTGTGTCCTGATTGATGTTGAACAGTTTTTCCAGTTTCGACTTTGAACCCTGCAAATCATAGATAGCCTCATAATAGCTGGTCAGATTGGTCAGATACTGGTTTTGGCTGGTCATCAGATCCATACTCGAAGCCATGCCCTGCTTGTATTTTTCGAGCGTACGCTGGTATATAACGTCAGAAAGTTCCCGGCTTTTTTTCTGATTCTGATATTTTTCAAGCTTCAGTTTCAGGTCGTTCTGATACTGACTGGCTTGCATCGATAAGCTGCTTGAAACAAATCTGGTGGTGTTTTGTGCTTTCTCAAGAGAAAACTTTCGTTGTGCAACGGTTGAAAGACGCTGTCCGCTGCTAAAAATCGGTAAACTCAAATTCACACCAATTAAATCTTTGGGAGCAAAATCAAACGCCGGAGCTTTCAATTTTTCGGTGTGGTTATAATAGGCTGAAAGAGTAGGCATATAATTTGATTTTGCAAGTCTCAAATCCAGTAGTGCAGCTTTCTCCGCAGTTTGAATCAATTTATAATCAACATTCTGACTGATATTAAACGATTCACTGATCAACTGAAGGCTCGATTTAGTAAGCAACTCGTCCGATTCCAGAATGTCGCTCAATTCAACTTTTACAGTTTCTTCCATTCCCAGTTGAATTTTCAATAAACGATAACCCATATCCAAATTGCTGTCAATTTGGTTCATGGCATTCCGGATGGTGTTGGCTGTTAATTCAAGTTGGTCAACATCTGTTTTCTCCAAAAAACCCTGTTTGTTCATTTCCGAAATTTCGTACAGGGTTTTGTTGATGTTGTCGAGGTTGAGTGTCAAAATCTTCCGGCTTTCTTCGGCCAGTTTAATCATGTTGTAAGTATTTGTAACTGTCTCAATAACATCAAGTTTTGTTTTTTCCGCAGTTTCTTTTGTCAGGCCGTAATAAACCTTTGTTGCCTGAAGACCAACCAAATAAGATCCGCTGAAAATCAATTGCGAAAGGGTAAGATCAAAGGTGGTACTGTTTTTCAGAGCAAGTTCAATCGGAGTGCCAGCTTCACTGTTTAAGTAAATCCGTTCTCCACTGTCAAGAGTAACTGAGCTCATGGTTCCGCTTTGTGTGTTTGGATCCCATGGAACTTCATTGTTCGATAAGACAGTTTTGCCGCCAAAGCTCATTGTTGGAACTTTAAAAATGTGCGTATAACTTCCTTTTCCACTGATTTGAGGAAGCCCGGAAGCAATTGTTTCCCAAACTTTCTTTTGAGCAATTTTCAGATCGAGGTCCGAATTCATGATGTTGGTGTTGTTCTGCAATGCCATTTTCAGGGCATCCTGAAGTGAGAGTTTCACTGGATCCTGCGCTCCGGCAACCAACGTTCCGAGAAGGAAAATCCATGTGAGCAGGAAAATCTGTTTCTGTTTTGTGAACATGTTTTGTGCTGTTTATTAGTTATTTGTATTTGTTTGTGTAATTTCCAATTTTCGTTTTTCGAAATAAGCAATGCCTTTAGGAGTTGAAATGGCCCGGATGTGGCTTTCGAACAATACTTTAAAAACCTCTTCAAAGGTTATATTTTCGGCAAAACAGGAGTCGTTGTTGTGCATCATTACCAGATTACGGACATACAAACCTGATATGAGCTCAATGTTTACATCGCTGCGGTAAATTCCTTCAGCAATCCCTTTTTCTATATTTTTGCTTATCTGACCAAAAATATGGTTCTGTTTTCTGATCATAAACTGTTGAAAAGTTTGTTCGTAGTATTTTTTTAGTTCAAACTTCAATTTAGGGTTAATGCGTTCCATTTCTTCAAATACCTTGAGACTGACCTGAAGCAATATTTCAATGGCATTCATTTCATCAATTTTCAATTTCGCCATTTCAGAATCCCATTTCATTTCGTCATAGAAAAAAAGCTTTTCAATCAAGTCTTCCTTGCTTTTCACATACTGATAAAGGGTTTTTTTAGACATCCCGAGACTTCGGCTGATATCGTCCATGTTTAAATTTCTGATCCCATACTCATAAAACAGTTCAACCGTTTTTTCAAGAATCTCCTTTAATTTGGGGTCGTTCAAATTCATTTCATTGTACATTTATATCCTCAATTTTTATTTCCCGACAAAGAAAGGAAACATTTATGACAGGAAACGTTTCCTGCATGTGAATTGTTTGTTAAGTATTTCGTTCCAAAATTCCGGATTTGTTTTGTACGAATGATTATCCGTGTAGATAGTGCGGCAATTTTAATAGGTAAATGACTGATTTTTGGAGGTAAAAGAGAAAGTAAGCAGTGTTCAGTCGCAGTTTTCAAAAAAACTATAAGTCACCAGTGAGTCGCATACCTGGAACTTGAAACCTGGAACTTGAAATTCATTTTAAAATATCAGCCCGCTCAGCCATGCCCATACCACATACCGGAGTAGTTTGCCTGCAAGCATGGCAATGGCGGTGGTCCAGATATTGGCCCGCAAAATTCCAAGTCCGACGGCAAAAATATCGCCGACAGCCGGAACCCAGCTCAGAAATGCGAAAATGGCTCCACGTTTATACATTCTGTTGTGCCACTTTTCAATGGTTTCGCGCTTGATACGGAGGTATTTTTCAATCCATTCCCATTTTCCCAGATAGCCGATGGCAAAACTGCTCATTCCGCCCAACCAGTTTCCGGCTGATGCCACCAACACTGCCGAAGTTACATCGGTGCCGCTGGCAATCAGATAAGTGAGCAAAGCTTCGGAACTGAAAGGTACGACCGTAGCAGCCAGAAAACTGGCTAAAAAAAGTCCCCACAGGCCATAATCGAAAAGTCCTTCCATATATTCAAGGCAAAAGAGTTTTATGCGTGGCAAACTTAAAAAATAAACAATCAGTTTGGCTGCAATACTATTTCGAATCGTTTTGAATTTGTAAATTGTCAATTGGTTAATGGTAAATACTTAACTACCTTTGAACGCTAAAATTTTTAAAATAAATACGATGGAAACTACACGACAGAATAAAATTTCGCGCCTGATTCAGAAGGACATGGCCGACATACTGCAAAAAGAAGGAAAAGACCTGTTTCACAATGTTTTAATCAGTGTCACAAGGGTAAGGGTAACTTCCGATCTTTCCATCGCAAGGGTTTACCTGAGTATTTTTCCTTCAGAAAAAGGTGAAGCAATTTTACTCGAAATCAAGAAACTGCATTCAAAATTACGAGGTTTGCTCGGTTTAAAAGTCGGCAAACAACTCCGGATTGTTCCACATCTTGACTTCTTTCTGGACGACAGCCTCGATTACATCGACAACATTGACCGCCTTTTGAAGGAATAATCTTGAAATTTCAAATCTTGAATCTTGAGTGAAAACAGTGCTACACTCGGAAATTCAAGACTCTAATATTCTAACACTCAAGACTAATAAATGCAATACGATCCGATTAAACGTTCGCTGGGAAATGTATTTAACCAGCATCCGGTGTTACGCAAGTTGTTCTATCAATTGCTCGACTGGTTGCTGCTTCGCGCCTGGCACATCCGCAAAGAATTACGCAAACGTACCCACACTTCTCCGGAAGTAAGAAACATTTTAGACGCAGGATCGGGTTTTGGTCAATATACCTACCGCATGGCACGCTGGTTTCCAAAGGCGAAGATCAAAGCAGTCGATATCAAACCTGAACAAATTGAAGATTGCACCCGGTTTATGAAAAAAGCCGGATTGTCGGACCGGGTAAAGTTTGAACTGGCCGATCTGACTACATTTCAGGAGAACGGCAAATACGATTTGGTGATTTCGGTAGATGTGATGGAACACATTGAAGAAGATGTACTGGTTTTCAAGAATTTTTACGCTTCCATGAAAAAAGGCGGAATGCTGCTGATTTCAACTCCATCCGATCAAGGCGGATCCGACTCGCACGACCACGACCACGAAGAAGGCGTTCACGGTTTTATCGACGAACATGTGCGCGACGGTTACAATATTGGCGACATCGAAATCAAACTGAAATCGGTCGGGTTCTCGAAAGTTTCAGCCCGCTATTCATACGGAAATCCGGGTAAAATATCCTGGAAACTGTCGATGAAATACCCCATTTTGATGCTGGGCGTCAGCAAATTGTTTTTCGTCATTCTTCCGTTTTATTATATCATCGTTTATCCTTTTGCCATCATCCTGAATTTTTTCGATCTGGGAATGAAACACAAAAGTGGAACCGGTTTAATTGTAAAAGCCTGGAAATAACCAATTGAAAACTGCCTTCTATATCGCCCGTCGCTACCTGATTTCAAAAAAATCGGTGAATGTGATCAACATCATTTCCGGAGTTTCGGTTGCGGGCGTTACTGTGGGCACTTTTGCGCTGGTGGTAATTCTTTCGGTTTTCAACGGTCTGGATACCACCATCAAATCACTGTTTTCTTCTTTCGATCCTGATATAAAAATCAGCGCTTCCATCGGCAAGTCATTTGACCTGAACGAGGGCAACTTTGACGCCATCAGGCAATTACCGGAAGTTGCATCGGTAACTCCCGTGATCGAAGAAGATGCGCTTTTAAGGTATGGCGACCGGCAATATTTTGCAACGGTGAAAGGTGTTCCGGCAGAATATTCTCAGGTTGCGGGATTGGACAGCAGTTTTATTACAGTTGGAAAATTTATTCTGGAATCCGACCAGATTCCGTTTGCAGTAGTGGGGCAGGGGGTCGCCTATTTTTTATCGGTTGGGCTGAATTTTTCTGATCCGATACACATTTATACACTTAAAAAAGGCACAAGCGGACGACCATCTCTTCAGAATGCATTTGTACACAGCTCGATTTATGCCTCCGGAATATTTTCCAACCAACAGGAAATAGATTCGAAATACATATTGGTTCCTTTTGCATTTGCCGGGGAACTGTTCCAGATGAATGGACGGGTGACTGCCATTGAAATCGCGTTGAAAGAAGGTGTTTCCGACAAAGATGCCAAGGCAGAAATTGAGTCGGTTCTGGGCAAAAACTTCGTGGTAAAGACGCAGTTCGAACAACACGAGCTTTTTTACAGGGTAATGGAAACCGAAAAATGGGCCATTTTCCTGATACTCGGTTTTGTGCTGGTGATCGCGTCATTCAACATTCTCGGATCGCTTTCGATGCTCATTATCGACAAAAAAGCAGACATCGCCGTTCTGCAAAGTATGGGCGCCAATCAGAAACTCATCCGCACCATTTTCCTGTTCGAAGGTTGGATGATTTCACTGGCCGGTGCCATTTTCGGATTGATATTCGGTATTCTGATTTGCTGGGTTCAGATTGAATTCGGCATTCTGAAAATTCCCGGCAACGAAGGCGCCTTCATTTTTTCAAGCTATCCTGTCGAAATCCGCATCACCGATCTATTGGCCGTTTTTCTCCTTGTTTCCGGTATCGGTTTTCTGGCTGCCTGGTACCCCATCCGATTTATTTCAGACAAGTACCTCGAAAGCCCGATGAAATAATTTCTAACTCAGCAAAAAGCTGAAATCATCGTCAGAACTCAATTCAAAAAAGTCAGCCCCTTTTCTGAAAATACGGGCGGTACGATTTCCTATAAGGCTCATTTTCTGATCTTCAACCCGCAACATGGTTCCTTCGCGCAAACCAACCACGTATAAATCAGGATTCACTTCCAAAAATTCTTCAATGCGCTGCTGGCGCGTTTCGCCGCCGTGTCCTTCAGGATTGGCATCGAGATAGTGCGGATTGATCTGAAAAGAAATGAGGCCAATGGTGTCAAATCCAAACGGGTCAATAATCGGCATGTCGTTGGTAGTGCGCAGTGTCGGGCAAGCTACATTCGAGCCTGCGCTCCAGCCAACAAAAGGAGTTCCGTTCACAACTTTCTCACGAATCACATCCATCAGTTTATTCTCGTGCATCATTCGCACCAGTTGCCAGGTATTCCCGCCACCAACCACAATCACTTCTGCCTCTTTAACAGCCTGTACCGGATCGCTGAAATGATGAATGCTTTTAACCTGATAACCCAATTCTGAAAACCGTTCGGCCACTTTTTGCTCGTAAAAATCGAACGAAAAAGTAACTGCCGCATAAGGAATAAACAAAGCTGTAAGCGGTTTATCGCCCAGGAATTTTTTGATTTCGTGTTTCGGATAATCAAGATAATCCTCTCCGGGCATTGTAGAATTGCTGATTAATAAGAGTCTCATAGCGTATAATATTAGAATGAAATTAGTCGAACCCCAAAAGAAAACGGATAAAGGCGTGGTCCGCGGTGGTCTTCGAACATTGGTGTAAAATCGTAGTTGGCAAACAGATTTACCCAGCGATAACCAACCCTGAAAGTTCCACCAAATTTAAAATCGCGGAGGGAATAATCACCGGGAGTTTTAAGTTTTTGCTTTTTATTATCGCTGCGGTATTTCACTTTTGTATGCGACGACAATCGCCTGCCGATATTTATTCCTGCCGAAAAATACAGGCGGTCGTCAACATGCTTTACCGGTATCTGAAATTCTGCCATCAGCGGAACTTCAATGTAAACCATTGAAAATTTGGATTTTTGGTTGGATTCGAAGAACATCGTTTTCGGTTGAACTTTTCCGAATTCATCTTCTTCGATGGTAGTTTTGTTGTCGAGGTGGTAACTTTGCAGGCTTAAACCGATGCCGGTAACCAGTCCAACCGTATTGCGTGTTGACTGCAAACCCTTTGAATACTGCAAAATGTTCAGGTTAAGTACATTTGACATGAACAGGTCGTTTGAAAGAAAATCCCTGTCTTCCGCGTCGTACATGCTGTAATCAGGCATTGCAAATCCGTTCACGCCAACTTCTATACCAGCCCAATTCCCAGAGAATTCGTCCTCCCAGTAGTTGAAGCCTTCGTTTACCAAATCCTGAATATCAATCAATCCTGAAAGCCGGCCTGAAGGACTTTGAACGACAATTATTGAATCGTTTTCCTGGGCGATTGTCAGAAAAGCAGTAATTGTTGCCAGGAATATGAGGAATATATGTTTCATGTCTGAATTGCCAGTAATTAGGGAAGTGCTTTGAATCATGCCTTTTTCAACTCTAGGCACTCCGAACTCTAGGCACTCCGAACTCTTTAACCATACAAAGTTAGTCAATCAAAATGAAAAAAGGAGCTTATCGGTTTTGATAAACTCCTTTTGCTGATTCTGAACTATTTGCTGTTTAATCTAAAAAACTAATCCCGATCGCGAAAGGTGTGAGTTCCGGACCTTTACCTGACTGAAATAGGGGGGTCAGGCTGTAAGTTGCGAATAAGCTCACGTCTTTGTATCCAATCCTCGCCGTTGCGGCATATTTAAACTGATTGAGATTGAATCCGCTTCGGTCTTTGTCTTTGATATCTCCATGTTTTACCTTGGTGTGCGAACCAATTTTCACTCCGCCAACCAATCCGGCGTTGATGAATAACCGGCCTTCATTTTGGTTCACAGGAATCTGAAATTCGAGCAGCAACGGAACATTCAGGTACGAAACTGCCAGTTTTGTTTTCGACAGATCGTCGTAATCCAAAAGCACGGCTTCTGTCATTTGCGGGCCTTTAACGAGTGTGTATGGATTTTCGAACCTGTAACTGTTGAAGCTTAAACCCATTCCTGAAACCAGGCCGACATACGATTTTGCAAGGCCAATGTTTAACTCGTAAAAGTTAAGATTGAATTCCATCGACTTGCCCTGATTTAACTCCATGAACTCGATACCATCATAAAGGCTGTAATCCGGTTTGTCAAACCCGTTAAATCCCAATTCAACACCTTCCCAGTGGCCGTTGAATTTACCTGATTTGTCTTTTTTGTGTTTGTCTTTTCCCCAACGTACTTCAGTTCCGTCTTCGTTGTCGATAACTTTCACATCCTTTTTTCCAATGCGGACAATGGTTGTATCCTGATCAGCCGATTGCTCTATGGTATCGGACGAAAATGCAAATTCAACTGAAATATCTGATGATTTTACATCGGCGGCTGTTTCCTGAGCCTTCAAATTCAGTATAAATGCAGTGGTTAAAATTAAAGAGATAAAAATTGTTTTCATGGCTGTATTGTTTAAAATTTGCCTGTATGACGGCGAGGTATTTTGAAATGTTACAGCCATTTTATTTTTTTTCCAAAGGAATTGAAAAAGCCATTAACCGGGTTTCAAATTCGAGGCTCGAAACTTTACCATCTTTTACATTGTACCCAATGCGGTCGCCTGAAAGTTCAGAAGCAACATTCAGTCCGGTACGAAAAATGCGCTGTACCGAATTTAGACCTTCATTGCCTACTTTTTTTGCACGGCTTGCCAGAAATTCATCGATGGTCAGGATGCGCGGATCATTGATTTTCTCGACATTAATTTCACGCGAAACTGCCAATTGTGTTTCAAATGTTTCTGATTCCAGCATGGCCAGAATTGGCGAAATTTCGTTCATTCCAGTTAAATCCCGCTCCTGAAAAATTTCTTCAACTGCGTTTTTTTGCTCCGGCTTGTTGTTGGTTCGTTCCTGAACAATGACAGGTTTTGGTTTTACTTTCACCACCGCATTTTGCGCAATTTCATTTTCGTGAATTATTTTTTCCGGCTCAGTCTTTATTTCGGCAGGTTTCGTTTGAGGTTTCACCGAAGCAATTTCAGGAACAACGCTTGTCCCTACTTTTTGACTGTTGGGTTGAAATAAGGAATTTATTCCCCAGATCAAAACAATTGCCGCAGCGGCACGGGCAACCCAATTCAATGCGATGATTGTGCCTGACTTGCGGTATAATTTCTGTTTCTGCGGAAATTTGATATTGGTATCAGCGATCAAACGGGTTTTGCCGAACAAATCATATTCCTTCTGTAATTCAGGATGAGCGGCAATATACGTTTCAAACGATTCACGCTCATCATCGTTCAGATCACCTTCCATGTAAGCTATCGTTTTCATTTCGAATGCCGGATTTTCATCGTGTTCCGATCTATACAAATGCTGTTTGCCCGAAAAAGCAACTTGTTCTTCGGGTAAATGAATATTATCGAATAATTGTAATTCTTCCTTCAGATCGGGATTCTGTTCCAGAAAATCCAGGAACTGATCGATCATGGTTTCTTCAAGGTTACCTTCGAGGTAATCCAGAAAAAACGGTTCGTAATTATCTCTGGTTATCTTCATACTACCATCTCCATTTTACCAATGTAATTCTTCAGGAAAACCCGGGCCCGGTATATATAGACCTTTACCTGGGCTTCGCTCAGCAAGGTAACATCCCCAATTTCTTTGTACGAGTATCCTTCGTAGTCGCGCAATAAAATAACAGTCCGCTGTATTTCGGGCAACCGTTTTACTGCTTCATTCAGAATTTCCTTCAGGTCAGAATATTGTTCATCATGTACATCTTCCGGAATCTGGTAATCTTCCATGTAAGTCTGACGTTTTTCTTTCCGCAGAACATCGATCATGGTGTGATAAGCCGTAGTGAATAAATACGACTTCACTTTTTCCGAATTAACATTTTCCGCGTTCCGCCACAATTTCTCGTAGCTATCCTGAACGATATCGCGCGCACGCTCCTCATCCCTGATGTTTTTCAGGATAAAACGGAAAACGTTGTCCGAATACAAATCAACCGCCTGGTTGTATTCTGTCACATTCATTCTGATCTGCTTACATATTTTTGAGTGTAAGACGATCAGCGTTTCATTTTGTTACAGTTACTGAAGATTTTTTTTCGATTGTAGTTTTTGATTTTTCGATTGCCTCGAGCAGTACGTTATCAATGTTTTTAATGATCGGATAGAAACCTTCTTCTCCAAGAATATTTCGGGCAATATAGGCCTTTGCCTGATTGTCAATTATTTTGGAGGAAGTTTTCAAATCTCCATTGCTGGCTTTGATTCCTTTTTGGGCGGCAAAAGCCACAAATTGATTCAGAATATCCCTGTTCTGGAAATACGTTTCAAATTCTTTGGTATTGGTAAGTTTTGAAAGGGTCTTCCGGTTCGAATCGGCAAAATCCAGCGCAAACTGATATACAAGTCCTTTTTGTGTGATCTTGGAATAAAAATCTGAAAAACCCAGTGTATCAGCCGGAATGAAAAAGTCAGGCATGATGCCGCCGCCACCGTAAACCGTTCGTCCGGACAAAGTGGTGTATTTAAGCGAATCGGAAAATTGAATGCTGTCGGCTTGCTGAAATTCACCATGAATTGCACGGTCCATAATGTCCTTATAATATTCGTCGTTTCCTTTGTCGTAAGGTTTCTGTATCGAACGGCCGCTTGGGGTGTAATAACGGGCAACGGTCAGGCGGAGTGCGCTTCCATCCTTAAAAGGTATCTGTTCCTGAACCAATCCTTTGCCGAATGACCGGCGTCCTACAACCCAGCCCCGGTCGTTGTCCTGAATGGCGCCAGCAAATATTTCACTTGCTGAAGCTGAAAAATCATCGATCAGTACCACAATACCTTTGTCGCGGAAGGCTCCATTGCTGTCGGCATTAAAAGTTTTGCGTGGTTGCGAATGTCCCTGAGTGTAAACAATCAGTTCACCTTTGTTCAGAAATTCATTTACCATTTTAATAACAGCATTCAAATATCCACCCGGATTTCCGCGCATATCAACAATAACGGTTTTCATTCCAAGCTGATTGAGCTTTTCCATTCCTTCCATAAATTCCTCATAGGTCCTTTCTCCGAAGCGGCTCACTTTGATGTATCCGGTAGTCTCATCAATCATGTAACTCACATCAACACTGTAAATTGGAATTTCTCCGCGTGTAATATTAAATTCAAACAGATCTTTAAAACCTTTGCGTTTAATACCAACATTGACCTTTGTACCCTTTTCTCCGCGAAGTTTAGAAAGAACTTTTTCGTTTTTCAATCCGGCGCCGGCAAGCAAGGTATCGTTTACGGTAACAATCCGGTCGCCAGGCAGAATTCCTAATTTTGAAGATGGCCCTCCTGAAATGACATCAACCACCATCACCGTGTCGTTCTGAATAGAGAACTGGACTCCAATTCCGCCGAAATTGCCGCGCATTTCTTCTTCAACTCCAACCATCTCTTTTGGTGGGATGTATGAAGTATGCGGATCGAGGTTCTTCAACAAAAGTGGAATTGCTTTTTCGACCAATGAATCGGTCGAAACTGAATCGACATAAGAATTTTTTATCAATTCAATCACTGCATCCATTTTGTTAAAACCCGACATAGAAAAAGATGGCTGATTGGCTCCTGAATTACGGGTCAATCTGTTTCCGATTAAAATGCCTGTAACAACTGCAATTGCAAGTAGCAAAGGAATATAAACTGAGAATTTTGTGTTTTTCATTTTTTCATTTTTAAACCACATAGGCACATAGAGAACATAGTTATTAATTTTTCTATCCCGAGAATTCGGGACAAGTTGTGAACTGTGTGTCTATGTGGTTATTTTTAATGTGTCTTTAATTAATCGTTCAAGTCAACCTGGATTACTTCAATGTTTGCTTTCTTCAGCAAATCAATTCCATCGGCCAGATGATAATTATCGTAAAAAATAACCCTTGTTATTCCGGCCTGAATGATCAGTTTTGAACATTCCATGCAGGGAGAAGAAGTGACATACAAAGTTGCACCTTCGCTGCTGTTGTTTGATTTCGCTACTTTGGTGATCGCATTTGCCTCGGCATGTAAAACGTATGGAAAGGTGCGGTTGTTTTCGTCCTCACAATTATTCACGAATCCGGAAGGAGTTCCATTGTATCCGTCGGAAATGATCATTTTGTCTTTTACAAGCAAAGCGCCGACCTGCCTGCGCTTACAATACGAATTCTGAGCCCAGATCAGAGCCATTTTCAGGTATCGCTGATCGAGTAAATATTGTTTGTTTTCCTTTTGTGTTGATTCCATGCCTTTAATTTTCAATTCAGATTCAATTTGGCTCAAAAGTAATCATTGATGTGTATATGTTGGGGCAAACACATTACAAAAAACGTCCATCTGAATTAAGATGAACGTTTTTGTTATGATTTTATTCTTTGATTAATGTTTCAGGAATTTTTCGGCAATGTACAGGAGATCCTTTGACTTAATGGGTTTTGCCAGATAATCATCGCATCCGGCATTCAGCGCTTTTTCACGGTCGTCAGACATTGCAAATGCAGTTTGAGCAACCACCGGAATATCCGGATATTTTTTCTTGATTATCTTAGTTGCTTCGTATCCATTCATTTCAGGCATTTGAAGATCCATAAAAACAAGATCGATATTCCCAACTTTATCGCAAATGTCAACTGCTTCAATACCATTTTTTGCCCAAAAAACGTTCGCATGCAATTTGCTTAAAACAGCTTTTAAGTAAAGAAAATTCGATTCAACATCCTCTGCTATCAGCACGTTCGGGTTCTTCTTTTCGCTCATCTCTGAAAATCTTTGTCAGGTACATTTTAACTTACCAAATGTATTGAAACATTCTTTGAATAACTATTGTTTGGCAAAGATTTGTTGGTTTGGAAAAAATCAGTAGATTTTCAGTAAAAATGTATGGGTAAAATCTGAATTTCTCGGAAAACAAAAAGAACCGCCTGAAATTCAGACAGCTCTTTTTTCCGTACCCGAAGCCGGGGTACTTATATGTTTTTATGTTTTGTTGCTAATTTGCTAAATTATCTGTCATTCATTATCTTATGTGCTTTTTATTTGTGTGCTTTTTGGCATATTTTCGCCATTTTTTACATTATTCGTTCCCCTTTTCGTTCCCCTTTTGTATATTTGCAGTTGAAACAAAACTTTAAGGCGATGGCGAATATAGGTTTTCATCTCAACAAAAGCAAAATTGATAAGAATGGTTTTTCTCCGATCCGGGCAAAAATTTCCGTAGAATCAAAAGCCAGGTATAAAGCGATCGACAAAATAAAACCCCGCTACTGGAATATAAAAAAACAAAGAGTTTCACCCAACCGGGAGGCGGAAACATACAACCGACACAAAGAAATTAATGAACTAATAAACGATTTTGAGCGTAATGCAAAGGTATTTTTCAGCTATTGCACTACAAATAGTATAAAGTTAACCCTTGATATGGTTGAAGGCTTTTTTGCCGGTAAAATGGCCAATAAGAAGATTTCAAAGATAAGTTTCAATGCTGCATTTGATGAGTACATTGAAACTGGCAAGCCGACCAGGGCATATAACACCACCCGGAACTATACCACCGCAAAAAATTATATTTTCGAGTTTCAGGAAAATACAGGATTCAAAATGACATTCGAGAATATTGATCTGAAATTTTGGGATGAGTTTGTAAAATACAGCTATGAATTGAGGTCTGGTTTTTTGGAGCCAGATTCAAACGATAAATATAGAATCGTGCTCCAACCAAATGCTTTGGCCAAATACAGAAACGTGCTGATTTCCTTCCTGAACTGGGCAACCGAAAGGGAATACTATTCAGGAACCAAACACCTGAAATTTAAAGCTCCTGAAAGAAACATTGATATCATTTATCTGACTGAAGAAGATCTCGACAAACTATACTTTCATAAATTCGAGAATAAAACTTTGGACCGTGTGCGTGACGTGTTCTGTTTGGGTTGTTACACCGGGTTACGTTACAGCGATCTGAACACTTTGAACATTGACCACATTCAAAACGGTATGATCAGGAAAACACTCATAAAAACCCAAAAGCCGGTTGAAATTCCTATTCTGCCAATGACACAGGATATTCTTGATAAATACAACTATTCGTTTAAATCACTTCCAAGTTATTCCGATGTCAAATTGAACAAGTATATAAAAAAATGTTGTGAGGAGGCAAAGATAAATCAGTCGTTAACCATTTCTAAATATCCCGGCAACAAGCGAATAGAGGTAACAGAACCAAAACACAAGTTTATTGTCGTGCACACTGCTCGCAAGGTTTTCATAAACCTGGCACATAAATACAATATGCCTGAAAGCTTGATAATGGATATTGTTGGTCATTCTGAATATGAAACATTTTTGAAGTACAGGAAATATGAGCCAGAGAAGAAAAAAGAGGACATGAACAAAGTTTTCAAGGAATATGTGGAGCGGGTTCAGGCTGAGAAGAATAAGGCATGATCCATGATAATTTTGCTGGCTATTAGGCAGATAGTTTAAACCTAATGTTCACAAAAATGTTAATAAATCCGAAAAGAAATTTTCAGGATCAAATTTTTAACCCTGATATTATTCTTTGTTGTATATTTGAACGAATTTGCATTTAGTGGTTATGAGAAACAGCGGAAGTATATCTGGAACAATTCCGGTAAAAGACGGATATTTCAAAGTCAACTTACCTTTAATAAGGTTTGAGGAAGATGGTTGTAAAATTGCTTATTGTCCTGCGTTGGATGTATCTGGTTACGGAAACAGCGCTGAAGAAGCGCTCGAATCATTTAAAATTTCCTTAAGTGAATTCTTTAGATATGTAACCAATAAAAAAACATTCGAGAGAGAAATGGAAAGAATGGGCTGGACTATCTCACATAACAAGCATAAGGAAATGACCCCTCCACCAATGACTAAATTACTTCAGGATAATGATAACTTTAGCCGTATTTTCAACGAACATTCTTTCAATAAAGAAAACTATACCGTCGATCTACCTATAGCCGTTTAATGCCTAACGGGTTAAAAAATATACCACTTCGTCTTTTTCGTGAGTACCTTGAGTATAAAGGATTGAAGCTTATTCGAAACAAAGGAGGCCATGAGGTTTGGTCGCGTAAAAATTTACTCAGACCAATCATACTTCAATCACACATCGATCCAATCCCAGAATTTATTGTGAAAGCAAACCTCCGTACTTTAGGAGAAACGTCTGACGATTTTTATGAATTTGTAAAAAAGTACTAATAACTAAGTATCCAACAGCGTCCCCGCGCTCAATATAAACAACAAGCCCCGCATTCGTGCAGGGCTTTTTTTTATCCAGTAGTACGGAAATTTCCGTATAGTTGATGCTTTTATGATGCTTCGGAACCGGTTTAACCGGTTTAAAAAGGCAATCGCTAAATTTTCCCCGTGTCTGTTTTGGAAGTTTTTAGAATCTCATCATTTTCCTCAAAACTTACATTGTCATTACTGGAATTTTCAGTAGTAAAAGTTGATATAGTCATTTGATAATCAACCAATGACTTGAATTGGGATGATTTATGATGAATGAATGACCAGTATTCCTTTACATCTTGAATTGTGCAAAAGCCTACGTTTACGAGCTCTCTGTACATTCCTTTTTTAAATTTTTTAAGATTAAGTCTTAATTCATCAAATTTTTTAATTTCATCAGGATCTTCATCATTAAAATCATTAAAAAAAATCTGTTCTGTTTCGTATTTCTCAAGGGCTAAAAACACTATTGCCATTAAATAATCTTTTTCGTTTTCTGAAACTTTTGAAGATTCAATTTCAAACAATTCATTAAACGAAACATCTAAAGCTTTTGCAATGCCTTTCCCAAGGTCAATGGTAATGCTTTTTGTCTTTCCGGTTTCAATCTTTGAAATTGCTGTATCTGAAATATCTAACATGTTAGCCAAATCCATTAAGCTATACCCATTTGCCTTTCTTAACCGCTTTATCTTATCTCCTATTGTTTCCATGAGTGCAAATTTACAAACAAATGTTTGTATTAAAAAATAATTATCTACCAATCTAACTATCAACCCTTTAAAATACATACGCAAACTTTGTGCAATAATTACGTCTATTTGTTTGTGTTTCCGAAATATAGTTTGTAAAATTGTACATCATTTACACTCAAAATTCAAAAACATGAAAGATGTAGAAATTCCCAAAAAGGAAACAAAATCAAAAGCTATCAATGTGCCGATCACTCCCAGCGAACAAAAATCACTTGTTCAGTATTCGCGAACCCGGAAAGTCAAAATTTCCGATTTGATACGTTTTGCCCTGAAACAGACTTACGACCTAAATTTCTAAGCGATGGAAAAACAAATGACTATCGACATGGACAAGGTGATTTTTCAGGCGACACCAGAAATTATCTATCAAGGGCTGAAGCTGTATATAGAAAAATCAGAGCAAAAAAACAATTTGCCCGACTTCGAAGCCGACCGCATTTCCAAATCACAGGCTGCAAAGCTTGCTGGGATCTCAATCCCAACACTCGATAAAATGATTAAGAAAGGCAAGTTCAAACAGTATAATCTTGGAACCCGCAAGTACTTTTTGAAAAGTGAGATAATAGAAAGCCTTCGGAATAATTCCTGATTTTTTTTTCAAGTAAACAACCAGTGATACTTAGCATCTATTTGCTAATCACTTTATACCATTTATAACATGAATCAGCAATCTACCTCAATTGAGGGGGAAACAATCACTGAAAACAACAGAAGATTTTTCACTTTCTGGTATTCAAAGGTTGTTAATAAGCAGGGAGATATAGAATGGAAGATTAATCACCGGGAATTTATTGAATTTCTCAGATACATTGGATTCAGGCGCTATGATATCAATCAGCAATATATTTTTGTCAAAATCAAGAAAAGAATAATTGAAGAGGCTACTGTTCATGGTATTGCCGATGATGTAATGAGATACATTGATTCAATTGACGAATCATTTTTAATTGAAGATGGCATTTCCCGTGAAGAATTGGCCTCAAAATTTTACACCTCTCCGGCCATTTTTTTTAACGACAAAAAATTAAGCATGTTGGGAGTAGAGGCCGATCTGGTCTTGAATTCCGATACCAAAGAAAACAGCTACATCTATTATCAAAATGGCTTTGTCAAGTGTTCCGCTGGCGCGTTTGAGATATTACCTTATAAAATGCTCGATGGTTTTGTCTTCAAAAATCAAATAAAAGATAGAGAGTTCAGACAACACTCATCTGAAGGCATGTTTCGTCAATTTATTTTTAATATTTCGGGTAAAAAGGAACAGCGATTTATAGCCCTTCAAACAATGATAGGTTATCTACTGCATAGCTTCTATGAAACTAAAATGAAAGCGGTGAATCTTACCGATTCAAGCATATCAGACAATGCTGAGGGTAGAACTGGTAAAACACTTCTTGGACATGCCATCTCATACATCAAAAATGTTTGCGAAATTTCTGGAAAAGATTTCGATCCGACCAATAAACACAAATACTCGACAGCAAAACTCGACACACAGATTGTATTTCTAAATGACCTTCAGAAAAAATTCAATTTTGAAAATCTATTCAATGACATTTCGGATTCAATTACAGTGGATCGAAAAAATATGCAGCCTTTTTCAATAAGAGCCAAAATGCTAATTGCAGCAAATGATACTTTCCGGATAGAAGGAGCCAGTGCAAAGGATCGTGTAATAGAATTTGAGCTTGCTGAACACTACAGTGCAGATTTCTCACCTGAAGACGAATTTGGCGTTTGGTTCTTTCGTGATTGGGATCCGGAAGAATGGTTAAGTTTTGACAATTTCATGATTGAATGCTTAACTATTTATCTTGAACACGGTGTGATCGAAGCAGATCCTATTAACCTGGATAAACGGAAACAGATTCAACATACCAATAGAGATGTTGTTGAATTTTTGGATGAGAAGATAAAAAAAGGAGAACTGCGTTCTGGTTTTGATTACGACAAAAACGAGCTTCATTATGAGTTTCTTGAAAAATATCCAGAATACAAAGAAGACAAATGGCTTAAACGAAACGCAAATTTCACGAAATACCTTAAAACTTATGCTGCTTTTTCACCTCAATTAAGAGGGAAATGTTCGGAACGTAGATCAAATGGAAAATCATTTATTCGATTTGGAAAGGATGAAGCAGAACAGGTTAGCTTGTCATTTTAAAAGGTGTATTTTTTTTTTTTTATTTTTTAATGCACTATATGCACTTTGATAGCTAAATAATAGAATATGAAATACTTAAAAAGTACACTAACAAAAAAACTACAATGCACTGAATGCACTGAATGCACTGATATTGAAAAAAACAGTGCAGTAAATTTTAATGAAGTGCATCAAAGTGCATTGATTTGTTATTGTATGCACTGTACTAAATAGCTATATGTCAATTTTATACGAGTCAAAGTACATAAAGTGCATAAAAAAACGCAATATTGAAAAGATACAGATATTTCAAAAATACTTCAATGAGAACGCATTCAACAACATTGCCCGAATTCAGTTTCTACAACGGACCAATAACAAACAAATGGCCGCGAACTTCAGCGAACATTGTACAGCTACACAAAGCCATTGTTTCAGATTATTACCGAACAAAAACAGAACAGTTGAGAGGCTCAACCGACCCGGAACAATACCGACAGGCAAAGAAACGGCTCGACTTTGTAACCTTTGCCGGCACTTTCTTTGTCCGCGACAAACAAAACCTTATACAACCTTCGGGCTATTGTTGTATTGATTTCGACCATATCGACCGCACACCAATTGAAGTCATTAAGCAGATCCTGATAAATGATCAGATGCTCGATACCGTTTTACTATTTACCAGTCCATCCGGAGCGGGTTTAAAATGGATTGTTGAAATAGACCTGGAGCAATTTCCGGACTATGAAATAAACTTCAAAGGAATTGTTGCCTACCTGAAAAAAACGTACCCGGCGCACTTCAATTCTGACACCAATCTGATTGATGAAACCGGCAAAGATATTGCCCGCGCCTGTTTTTTATGCCACGATCCGCAAGCCTGGTTAAATCCAAAATACACGAACAATGAAAACAGTTAAATTCAATCCTTACAAGTGGCTGCCAAAAACAGACTGGCAGTCGCGCCCGCGAACCAACGCCGGGCCAAAAAGCACAACCGGCATTGCACACGACATTGAAGTAATTGTAAGCCGCATTGAGAGCAACCGCCTTGATTTAACGCTCAACTATTCCGACTGGCTTTCTATCGGGTTTTCACTGGCCGCCGAGCTGGGAGAATCGGGCCGCGATTATTACCACCGTCTTTCCCGCTTTCATCCCGATTACAGTTATCAGGCCTGCAACCTTCAGTTTGACAAATGCCTGAAGCGGGGCAAAAGTGGAGTTTCAATAAAAACGCTCTTTTACCTTGCACAATCAGCAGGAATTGACATAAGAGTATAAACCAATAATTATTAATACTCAAAATCATGAAGTACGAAATCACTAATCCGAAAGAAGATCTGGGATTCACCAGAGATTTGTTGAATAAAAGATGGAACGCAAATACAAGAGCTGGCAGACAAGAAAAGCACAAATTAAATGCAGCCGATTGCACAATTTACATGCGTGGCCAAGTATGGATAATTGAGCACGAAAACGATCTTTTGTACTATGAAACTCACTCCGATAATTATCCATTTTTCGAAATGGCGTTTCACTACATGAATGTACAAAAACGTGCAGCATGGAAAACAGTTGGTGAACTAATTACCTTCCGTCAGGCTATCAGGGAGGCAACAGTCCAGGGAACCGATTATTGCGAAACTATTCTTGAAGAACCACTCACCACTCGAATTTATAAAAAGTTCATGCGATTTGCCCGGTCACACGATTTGTGTCATCATGGAAGCCATACGTTTTAAGTCATCCAATAAACCAAACACAATAAAAGAAACCCGGTAATTGCCGGAATAATCAATAATTAACACTTAAAAATTGAAAATCATGGAAAATCAAAAACAACAGAAAGGGATCAAATCAAATGAATCAAAGGGTAACAAAGATTTAGTGAAGATCTCTAAGATTCTAAAAGACGCATCAAAGGCAGACAAGGTATTGTTTGAATTAAAGAAAATGGCTTATCAACATAGCGGAAAAGCTGTTAATGAATTCATTGAAAAAGAGCCGGATTGTGAAGGTATATCAAAACTATATAATACTCTTCTGGAAAAACGCGCTGAAGTACTTGCAGATATCACGATAATTATGACCAAAAAATATTAAGAAACCCAGTAATTGCCGGAATAATTATTAACACTTAAAATTCAAAATTATGTGGATGAAATCAGATTTATTACTCAAAGAAGTAACCCAGAAAAAAATTGAAAAACTAAATGAAGTTAAGGACTATCTAATTTGCGCTGCAACTGGAGACATTGAAAAAAATGATTCTACGGCACTGGAGCACTTGCAAACTCTAGTTTATTTAACGAATGATCTGAACTGCCTAATGGATAATTTACCGTTCATTTCCGTTGACTTTGAAGGATTATCAAATTCATAAAAATTGGAAACGTCGATTCATTAATAAAAAAAAAACATGGAAAAGAACGAATTAAAATTTGGGCACATCAGGTTGACACCTGACATAATTACAACGATCAATATCCTCCAAACTGGAGGCACAATGCACTTTAGTGAGCCTCCATCCAATGAGAGTTTTGATAATTGTAGCCTTAACGATAGGCTTAACGAATTAACGAAACTCAATGATCTGCTAATAGAAATATTTGATGGCTCAATAGAGCTAACGGATGCACGCGAGTGTCTGGACTACCTTAAAAACATTAACTATCTGAAAACAATACTTTCCAGTTTTGCAGCACCACGGCCAGAAAAACAAAATCCTAACATCTAAATTTAAAAATCATGGAAAAAACTCAAATCACTCAAGGGAATGACATTATCACAATCGGCAATGTAATACTTACAAAAGATGCAATATCGGCACTTGATGATCTTCAGCAAAATTCAAACGCATGTATCAAAGAATATCTTGAAGTATTAGGAAGTGCAGTTTGTTTTTTGGGAAAAACCAAAATGCATTGGGCTGGCCAATTTGTTACCGAATCGGAATCATTAATTGAAAGACTATCTTTTATACATGGTAGTTTACAGGACCTTAAAAAACCACTTGAATCAAAAGCACCATCAAAAATTCAAGAAATGGGTAAAAGAGACTGGGAAACCAAATAACATTCCTATGATTAACCGGGGCTTCTGCGTTCTTTCACAGGCTACAACTGCCAAATTTTGTGAAGTCCTGGTTAATTCATAGGCATAAAAAAGCCGATCCATCGACCGGCTAATTACTGTTCGGAAAAATCGCAATTATTATTACATTTTCAAAAATAACATAAACAACAAACAAAATTACAAAATGGAAAAGAAAAACTTACCCCAAAAAACCATCGAAGAAAACGGGAAGCTCTTTAATGGCAAAGGCTTTATTGAAACGCCTATTGAATACTTAGAACGGCTATTGCTTAACCACGAAATTTTAGTTGAAGGTTATTTGGCATTCATCTGTATTCACGACGAGTTCCAGGGCATTTCAACGGAGTACCGCGATGAAACATCTATAAACGATTATATTGAAAGAACCAGACCAGGCGCGCTTGAACAGATTGATTCGGTTCGTAAAGACATCGAAAATTTGAAGCTTGAAATTGAAGCTGAGAAAACATTTCCTTCTGATGTCTCGATGGAAATTAGGCTACACAACCGATTAGGTCACCTGTAAATTTGCACTAAATATTAATAACATAATGCCTTTAGCATTGTAAGTGCTTTATATTGCGTGTATTGAACATTTGTGATTATTGAAAATTGTTATTTTGCCAAAATGTGTCCTTTCAAATCGGAGGTTCTTGTATTAGTTTTAGTGTAAACACAGAACAATAAAACATGAGTGTAAAAATTAGTCGAAAAACAGTTACGGTTTCATTTAGAATAAAACCGGAAGACAAAAAGAACCTTGATTTTATAATACAAGTGTTAAACACAGACAAATCAGAGTTCTTTCGAAAAAGAGTTATCATTTTATTGAACACTTTAAAGATTAAAAACGATGGAAACAAAACAGAATCAAAAGTCGGTGGGAATGTCAGCAGCCAGCCAATTGCAGGCAGCAAAGGGAATTGTTGAAGCAATCAACAGAAGCCAAAAAGCTTCATTCATCAAATATGTAGACAAAGTATTATCTAACAATTATTTTTAATAAAAAGCATTATGACACAAGAATTTAAACCCATTTTGATCGGCAAACATACCGATCGTATCGAGTCACAAACAGCCAGTTGGATGAGGGCCATTTACGCGCTTAACAGCTTTGCCGCATCCTGGAACACCTATTTTAATGAGACATTGGATCTCAATGAGTTGGCAATCATTTTCAACCAACCTGATTTGACCAGGTACATCAAAGAAAAATTCGTGAGGAAAAATCCGAAACATTTGGATTTTATGGAGAATTTGAATATTAAAATCGAAAAACTGCTTGAAATGGTTATCTTCCCTGACTTCGACCATCTTCTTAAATTGGCCGCTGAAGCCATGGCCTCTATTTATCCCGATCCGGCCAGTGCTTTTAATAAATTCAAAATCGCACAGCCTGTAAAAAAAACAATCGAGGCAATCACCGAATCAGCTTTTGAGCTATGGAAAGAGAAGCTTTTTGATGGAACAAATTTTGAATTTACAGATGAATTGAAAAATTCGATTGTCGAAGAAAATTCAGTTTACACCCGAAATCAGAGGGAAAACGCTGCATTTATATTCTATACCAAATTTTCAGAATTGCTGAACGTATTCAACAATATGGGTCACGGTCTGGAAACAAGGGACTTTCCAATTCATTTTCATCGTTGCCTAAACATGGCGAACACCGAAAAAATACGAGCAGAACTGAAGGTTTGCACTGGTGAGAAACACCACCCGATCCGGCATTTCTACCCTGCAATTGATATGTTTAGGCCAGACTGGAATATAACCATGTATTTCGAAAATCTGACCGATGACCAGGTGAATGATTTAATCAATAAATATTCGTAATCATGAGTAAAAATGAAGTCGCCCGTCCTAAAGTAATTCTCGATGGCAAACAGGCCGAAGAAGAACTAGATAAGCTTACGCAAAAAGCTAATAAATACCGCGATGCAATGCTTGCAGCAGCTTCGGTTGGAGATTCGAAACGGGAAAAGGAAATGGCCCGGAACTTTAAACAGGCCAATACTGAAATCCGGGACCTGAAACGGGAAGCTTTCAGTGTTGAAGCTGTTCTGAAAAACATCAATGGCGCTAGTTTCAATGAGATTGCAACCGCCTCCAGAAAGGCCACTGCCGAATTCAAAAAAATGAAGCAGACCGATCCTGGATATGCAGAAGCCCAGAAAAATGCACAACTGCTTAAAACTAAAATGAGTGAATTGAGCAAGCAGTCCGGCGTAAATATTTCTTCTTTTGAAAAGCTAAAAACAACTGCAGCCGGGTTATTACCGGCATTCGGTTTTGCTGCCATTGCAGCTGGTGCTAAATACGCTTTTGACAAAGTTGTGAATTCAACAGATGTTTTGTCAACCAAGTGGGCAGTTTTTACCGGCGGCCTGCAAAGCGGGATGAATGAATTTTGGCGGACTATTGCCGTTGGCGACTGGAGCAACTTCACCGAGAACATGAGAGCTGCAATAAAAGTTGGCCGGGAATATGAAACCATGCTCGATGACATTGAAGAAAAGGGGCGCGCGCTGCGAATAAAAGAAGCTCAATCGCGTGGCGAAGAATTACGGCTCGAAGAAGCGCTTAAAAATACAGGTCTGAGCAAATCAGAAAGGTTAGCAGCTGGTCAGGCACGAATAAAGCTTGAAGATGATCTTGCAAAAGAGCGGGTAAAGATTGCCCAGGATACTTTTGATGCTGAATTAAAAGTTACCATGCAGCAGACCAGGTTGAGCAAAGACCGATTGATGGAAGTTGTTTCTGATATGGATTCAGAAACCAAAATCAAGGCAAAGGCATACCTGGAGCAACAAAGTCTTTATGAATCGACACTTAAAAAGAACGATCAGTTTAAAGTAGCAGCTTCACGTTCAGGGATCACAGAAAACCCATTTGCAAAGGAAATCGCCGATTCAAAAGCAGTTCTTGATTCTTATCCGGAAAGTGTAAAAGTTTATGCTGAAGCCATCAAAGGAGTTGGCTCCACAACTGATGAACAGTTGAATAAAATGGTTGCAGGTTATGAAGGTTTATTGAGTGCCCAAAATTCAGCCGCCGAAGGGACTCAACGTGTGCGGACGATGGTTAATTCTCTTTTGGCAGGTAAGCAAGATGGAGGAAAACCAACCACCCCTGCCGATCCGGAAAGTGCCAAAACTGCCACCGATGCACTTGATTTGGCCTATAAGCAACAAACATTGCTGCTGAAACAGAAATATGCAGCTGAAGAAACTTTGCAAAAGGAATATGCAGCACGGATGCTGGCCACCGAAATCGCCTATATGCAAACAAAACTTCAGGTTACAACAGACGAAAGTTCCCGGATTGATCTTCAATCACAACTAATTGACAAGCAGCTTCAATATGCAGCAGCTTTAAAAGAAACTATTCCTGAGATCCTGAATACAGATAACGGGATCCAGAAATTGAATACCAGGTTACTTGAAGAATCGAAACTGTTAGACCTTGCTGCACAAAAGCAGGCAGAAGGAACAGCCGCCCAGGAAACAGCAACCGCAAAACAGATACAACAGGCAGACACTATTAAAATGGTTGGCGACGTAATGACCGACTATGTTACTGGTGCATTAAACGGTTCACTGGATGAATTCCAAACATTTGGTGATACGCTGATTTTGATGTCACTTCAAATGCTCAAACAAATGGTTCCGATTTGGTCGGCTCAAATACTTGGATTATCACTTTCAAGTCCAGAATCAGTTGCCAGCTGGGGCGTTTTAGGTTTGGCTAAATATGCAGTTATAACAGGATTAATGTATGCAGGTATTGCCGCAGTTGAAGGAGCTGTAAAAGGCGGTATAAACAAAAAACGTGAAGCAGCTAACGGATCCAAACAATCTGGCGGGTATTCCAACTTCAACGGACCAGATTCCGAGCCTGACGGTATTTACCACAAAAACGAATTTATTGCCTCGGCCCCTGCAGTTCGAAACCCAACTGTAAAGCCAGTACTCGATATCATTAACCTGGCACAGCAACGAGGTACAATTGCCAAACTTAATTTGCCTGCTGTATTGGCTGTAACCGGTATGTTACCTACCGGAAGACAAAGTGGTGGATTTGCTTCTGAAGCTTCTAGTTTAAATAGTGCAACATATAGTGGGGTTCTTGGTCGTTTAGCTGGATTTAACCCTGTTGATAAAATGCAATCAGAATTGCTATTAAAATTATCTACTGCAATTGATAATTTGACTATGCATACTCAGAAATTAGAAACATGGAAACCTTCCGTCTCTGTCGAAATGTTAGAACAAAAAACAGCACAGTATAATAAAATCACCACCGGCGGATTAAAATAGATCATAACCATGGAAAGATCAAACAAGTCGTTCGGAGCGATGTACAAAGAAGCAGAACAATTTAGAGAGTTGCAGAGTGGCCTCCATGAATTGATTGAGCTTTCTCGAGTTCCGGTGAAAGATAAACTTAGAGGTTCCGGGATGGCTTCAGCCCATTATTACCGATGTTTGCAAGAAAGAAAATTTAATGCAAAGCAACTGTTGGGAATCATGCGTTCAGTTATAGAAAATACTAATTATGAGATGGTTAAAAATAAAAACTCTGGGCATATTACACCTTCATTATAAGCGTGCGCACAAAACACGTTCAGGGCGGTGCGGGGTGATTGTTAGACAAAAGAGATAAATGAAAGGCTTTTTATTGGTTAAATATCTGAAAATGCGAATTTTGACTTTTTTTTGATGGGAAAACTTATATTATTTAGAATGATTCTAAGCACAGAAATAAAAAGTAAGGGTTTTTAGCCTCTTTTTAACAATTATAGATGATTTTTGATGTCCAGGCTCTAGTTTTTAATTTCTGGAAACTATTTAATTCTGGAGCCAACTGAAAGCCCGCAGCAATGTGGGTTTTCTTTTTGCCAAAAAAACGCATCGAAAAACATAGTTCGTTCCCTATTCGTTCCCCAAAAAACCAAAAACCCCTTAACTGTCAATCAGTTAAGGGGTTTTAAAGTACCCGAAGCCGGAATCGAACCGGCACGATATTGCTATCACTGGATTTTGAGTCCAGCGCGTCTACCAATTCCGCCATTCGGGCTTGTTTGTAAACCGGCTGCAAAAATAATGGAAAATTCCTTTGAACAAAGCTTTTCAGACAATATTTTATCTTTTTCATTTTTGCACAGGTTGCAAACATAAGTTTTGAGGAAATTAAAGCAGATTTCAATTTTTTTATACCTTTAGCCGAATTCTCAAAATCGCCGCGTATTGCGCAGAACTTATGGAATTGACCGACGAGAAAGAACTTTATCAAAGACTAAAAGAGGGAGACGAGCGTGCTTTTAACGACTTGTTTCGTAAATATTATTCTTCTATGTGCCACTTTGCCCGTCAGTTTCTGCACGACAGCGAAATGGCCGAGGAAACCGTTCAGGATATGTTTGTGCGTATTTGGGAAAAGCGTGAATCGTTAAACATTGAAACATCCGTTAAACATTATCTCTTCAGGTCAGTGCGCAATCAGTGCCTGAACCAGATCCAGCACCAAAAAATCAGACAGCAATATGCCAGCATGGTGAAAGAATCAGCTCATCAGGATGTCAATCCCGATCAGTATTATGTTGAAGTTGATCTGTTGAAACGAATTGAAAAAAGTATTGATTCGTTGCCGGCAAAACGTCAGGAGATATTCAGGCTAAGCCGCGAACAGGGACTGAAGTATAAAGAGATTGCAGAGGAGTTAAATATTTCAATAAAAACAGTAGAAGCACAGATGGGTCTGGCGTTGAAACACTTACGCGAAGATTTGAAGGAATTCAGCCACCATTTGGTGTCGCTTTTTCTGCTTTTTAAAAAATCGCGCACCTGCAATAAGGGTTAAACCATTACTATAATGTCATTAAGGCAATATGAAACCAAATCACAACATAGAAGACGAAAAGTGGGCATTGCTGGCCATGTCGATTTACGACGATGACCTGAAACTGACTGCTGAAGAAAAAAATAAGATTGCCGAAGAATTGCTTTCCGGGCCAGAGGAGAAAAATCAGCTTCTCAAGGTGGTCGAAAAGGTTGATTTATACTTTGATCTGAAAAAATACCCGGCTGAGGAAGCATTGGAAAAAGTTCAGAATAAGATTCAGAAAAAATCGCAAAGCAAAATCACAAGGTTCAGAAAATTATTTTCGAATCCGCTGATGCGCTATGCTGCTGCGGTTTTGGTGGCCGTTTTGCTATCGGTAGCCGGATACGAAATGGTTTCAAATAAAGCGGAATTAACCAAAATGCTTGAGATTTCATCAGCCGATCAGGTTGTTAAATCGTTTAAATTACCCGATGGAACTTTGGTAAGCCTGAATAGCGATACGCAATTGAAGTACCCGAAAAGATTTGGAAAAGAAACCCGCGAAGTTACCATTGAAGGAGAAGCATTTTTTGAAGTTAAACCCAATAAAAATAAACCTTTTATCATTCACGCCGGAAATGCACAAATTAAAGTGCTTGGTACCAGTTTTAATGTAAGTGCTTATCCGCGTGCGAGATTGGTAGAAGTTATAGTCGAAACCGGCAAAGTGCAGGTTTCAAACAAGTTAAATGTGACCGAACAAACCGATGAACTGATCCTTGATCCGGGCGATAAGGGAACACTGGTGTATTCGAGCAATGCATTGCTGAAAACCACCAATCAGAACCCCAATTTTATGGCCTGGAAAACCCACAACCTGATTTTCAGGGCGACTTCGCTTAACGAAGTAATTAGCAATCTTGAAAAAGTTTACAAAGTGAACATCCGTCTAGCCGATCCTAAATTGAACGGACTGCTACTCACTGCCCATTTCAATGATTATCCGCTTGATTTTATCCTGAAGGTAATCGAAACCACTTTCCAAATGGAAACACAAAAGATTGACGGGCAGTATATTTTAAAGGCAAAATCCTAATTTTTGTAATTTGAAATGCCATGAAAACAAATAGAATAGTAACTCACATTATATTTTTTGTATTATGTTTATTAATCTCTGCGACATCGTTTTCAAGCTTTGGTCAGAAACCGGCAAAAAAGCAAAATGCCCGTCAAAATACTAAACAAGAACAAAACGATGATCAGACTCCCAATGTGCTCGATCAGAATATCAGTATTTACGCTGAAAACGAAGCTCTTTCGAACGTAATCGAACGTATTTGCAATTATCTTAACCTCGATTATTCATACAATTCGAAACTGATTGAAGGGAAAAACATCAATCTGAACGTATCGAACAAACCAATTAAATATGTACTTGACCAACTCATGAAGGATTTTTACCTTCTGTTTGAAATTGAGGACAACATATTGGTTATCAGGGATTACGTTCCAATGGACAAAAGTCTTGATTACGACAAGAAAATCAGAAATTACAGCGATCAAACCGGATTTGTTTTCGACAATCCGAAGAAAAAGTCAATCACAATTGATTTCAAATCATCAAGCAATCTGATTATTATCCCGGTGGCCATTAACAATTCCGATACGCTTAATTTTATTCTGGATACTGGCGTTCGCTATCCGATCATTACAGAACTTCCGTTTGTAAACAAGCTGAACCTGAATTTTCTTCAGCCCATCAATATAAAAGGATTGGGCGAAGGCGAGCAGATTACAGCTTACCGGTCGGGCAACAATGTGATTAATATCAACGGATTGGTAGCTTATGATCAGGAAATACAAATGATAATCAGCGAAAATTTTCAGATTTCACATATTCTCGGAATTCCGGTACACGGCCTCATTGGCTTTAACCTTTTCAAAGATTACGTGGTGAAAATTGATTACACAGCCCACAAAATAACCCTGATTAAACCAGAATTCTATACTTACAAAGAAAAAGAAAAAGACATCGTTTTTCCGTTGACTTTTGAACAGAACAAACCGTTTGTAAGAACCAGCATCGTAACAGACAAAAACGAAGATGTTCCGGTTAAACTGCTGGTTGATACCGGTGCAAGCGATGCCCTTTGGTTATCGACCAATTCCGATAGCCGGATATCGCTTCCTGAAAACCACATTGAAACATTTCTTGGACGTGGCCTGAGTGGCGATTTGTTTGGTAAAAAAGGACGGATCGGAGCCATTTGGGTTGGGCCTCTGGTACTTTATGAACCAATAGTTGCTTTTCCTGATAGTGAACTGGTCGATCAGTTAATTGGCAAAAACGACCGCAACGGAACACTTGGCGCCGAAATTCTCCGCCGTTTTTATGTCACCATGGATTATCCGAATAAACGGCTGATCCTGAGGCCAAACAGTGATATAAAAGATCAGTTTAATTACAATATGAGCGGACTGGAAGTAACCAATCCGATGCCGGGAGCTCCAATATTCCTGATAAGTAACATCCGGACAAATTCTCCTGCTTATTATGCCGGGCTCCAGGAAAACGACCAGATTATTGCAATTAACAACAGCAATCATAAAACCTTAAATTTAAATGACATAAATTTGCTGTTCCAAAGCCAGGAAGAAAGAAGAATAAAAATGACTGTCCTCAGAAATGGAGAACAGGTAAAAACCGAATTCTTCCTGAAAAAAATGTTTTAGAATGAAACGAACATGCCGCAGAAATAATTTCATCGGAGGCCACACAAAACGAGCATGAACATTGATGTTCAAAAAGAATTTTTTGTGGCATGTGAGTTCCATGAGAACGCTTAATAATCAATTTACTAATTCCGTCATTTTCGAATGAAATTATCCTGCGGACTTGTCCTGATTGTTTTCCTTTTGTCTTTGAAGGTTACCTTCGGACAAAGGGAAAACAATTCCGCGCTGGATAAAAGAGTTACAATTGAAGTTAAAAATGAAACCATTGCTTCGGTTTTTGAGAAAATATCGTTAAAAACACAAATCTATTTTTCGTACGATGCATCGCTGATTGATGATGCGAAAAAAATTGATGCTTCACTTTCGGATAAAACTATTAAAGAAATTCTCGACCTGTTTTTAGAATCAAAATTTGTTTACCGGGTGCTCGACGATCAGGTTATTATCGCCAAGCCTGAAGATGAAAAAATAAAAAAAAAAGAGGAGGAGATATTCGTTGAAAAGCCAATAATCATCAACTTTCGCGGAAAAATAATTGATCGCGAAGAGAAAGACGTGTTGCCATATACAAGTATTTCGGTTGTGGGAAAAAACATCGGAACCTTATCGAATATTGATGGTGAATTTGAGTTAAAAATACCCGGGACAATGATAAATGATACCATTGCAATTTCCTGTTTGGGATACAAACAGTACCATATTCCGGTTACTCAAGTTACCGATGCAGCAGCAACAATTTTTCTCCGGCCAACTTCATTTCCGATTAAAGAGATTAAAGTTACAGTTATCAATCCACAAGACATCCTTGGCCGGATATTGTCGAAAATTTCGCTCAATTATCCACGCAATCCGGAGATAATGACTGCATTCTACCGCGAAGTGCTGAAGCAGGACAACGATTACATTGATGTTGCAGAAGCCATCCTGGAAATAAGAAAGTCGTCGTACGAGAATACTTTTGCCGAGGACAAAGTGAAGTATTTAAAAGGCCGGAAAAGCCTGAATGTAAAGCCTTTCAAGTTCGTCGATTTTAAAATTCAGGGCGGACCGTATTATATTACCAAGTTGGACGTGGTAAAAACACTCGATTCGTTTCTCGATCCCGAATTCCGCGAATTTTACAAATACTCACTCGATCAGATAGTTGAACTGAATAACCGCGATACGTATGTCATTCGGTTCAAGCAAAAGGAAAAGGTTGATTACCCATGTTATCAGGGTAAATTGTATGTCGATATGTCGTCGTTCGCGCTGGTACATGCAGAATTTGAGCTCAGCCGTTCGGGATTGAAATTCGCCCACGAATCGCTGATCAGGAAAAAACCCAAAGATTTTTTTGTGAGACCTGTTCAGGTAAATTACCAGGTAAGCTACCGCCGTGTCGATGGCAAATGGCACCTGAGCAATGCGCAGGCTTCCATAAATTTCCGTGTTAAAAGCAAAAAAGACAAGATCAACTCGATATTTCACAGTACTTCCGAATTGCTCATTACCGATTTTAAAGCCGATGACGGAACTCACTTCAAGCGGAACGAACTTTTTAGTTCGAAAGACATTTTTACTGAAATTATTACCGACTATGATGAAACTTTCTGGGGCGATTACAATACCATAAAACCTTCGGAAGCCTTGCGCAAGGCACTTAAGAAGCACTACCTGGAAAACGATTCGATATTTAAACCCACAGAAAAGGGAAACAGCATACTAATCGAAAAATAAACTAAGATGAAAACCTTAATAATTCTGGCATTTCTAACCATCAACTGTTTTTTTGTATTTGCACAAAACGATGGCCCAACCAAGAAAATCAGTCAACAAGTAACCGATTATTTTAATGTTTTTCCGAAAGAGAAAATTTTTCTCACAACCGATAAACAATGCTACAAGCCTGGAGAAACAATCTGGTTCAACGCAACGGTGACCGATGTAAAAACGCAATTGTTGTCAACAGAAAGTCAGGATTTTATTGTGAAATTATACAATAAAAATGGCGGACAGGTAGCCTTTCAATTGCTGCAACTAACAAATGGATCAGCATCGGGCGATCTGGAAATCCCGGACGACCTTACCCGTGGCCAGTATTTTCTGGTTGCTTATACTTTGTCGCAAATTAATCCTGAAGAAGTTTTTTGCGCTCCAATAAATGTTGATCCGGCATACAGCGACCAGTGGATTGTTTCAGCCGTTGCCCGCGACAGTATTTCAGTTTCAGGCCAGAAAAACGAACTTGCTGTAATGATCAGAAACCTTGCAGGTGCTTCGGTGAAAAATGCTTCGTTGCGCTATCAATTAATGAACGGCACCGAAATTATCGGAAAGGGAAAACTTAAAACAGATGATTCCGGAAACACAGTCGTTACATTTACATTGCCTGCCAAATCGAATGGAGAACCATTTATTTGCGAATTGACCGACAATAAAAATGAATGGAAAAAGGAAATTTTCCTTCCTTCAAACCTCGATCCGCTTAAAATCAGTTTTTTTCCTGAAGGCGGAACGATTTTAACAGGAGTGCCGGTTAAAATTGGTTTTACCGCTTTTAATAATTGGGGAATGCCTGTGGATTTGGAAGGTTCGGTAGTGAATCAGGAAGGAAAGCAGGTTGCCATTGTAAAAACATTTACCGAAGGCCTGGGCATGTTTGCAGTTGAAAATGACGGAAAACAAAAATTGAAACTGGTAATTTCAGGGAAAACAGGGCAAAACCAAACCTTCGATTTGCCAGCTCCGAACACCTCCGGACTTGCTTTTTCCATAGCCAAAACCGATGCTGAATTTATCTCGGCCAATCTGATTTTCGCGGACAAGCAAAAACATGCCGTTACAATTACTTCTACCAACGGAGGTGGTTTAAACTGGGCTGCAGATATGGATATTAATGGTTTAGGCCGGATAAAAATCCCAACTGAATTTCTTCCGCAAGGAATTAATTTATTGTCGGTTTTTGCAGATGATACAAAATTGCCGGCCACGCGATTGGTATATGTCGATAAAAAGCAACACCTGAAAGTGGAGGTTTTGCCTGAGAAAAGTAGTCTGAAACAAGGTGAAAGTATGAAAATTAAAATCAGGTTGACGGATGAAAACAATCAGCCAGCAAGTGGAAATGTGAGCGTTTCGGTTGCCGATAAATTTCGAAAAACCCCGGCAGCACTGAAAATTGAAGAATACCATTTGGCAGGACCCGAACTGGAAACCCCATTCAGCCTTATTTCGGCAGCTTTTCAGGAACAAATTACAAATACTGCAATGATGGATGTTTTTCTGATTGCCAATCGGCAAGGGAATTTTGACTGGCAAAAGATAATGCAATTTAAACCCGGAGATACTTCGGATAACATTCAGGAAAACAAGGGCATCTCGGGAATTGTAACCGATAAAAACGGAAACAAGATAAACAAGGCAAAGGTTAGCCTGGTGAACAACAAAAACATGCAATTGCATACCACTACCACCAATCAGGATGGTATGTTTTCATTTCCAAACCTCGATCAGTCCAATAAAGAAGATTTTACTGCAAAGGCGACCGATCCCGAAGGAAAACGGGAACTGAACATCGATTTCATTAAGAATTTTGAAGAAGGAATTTCAGAATATGTTTCCGGATTAGGAAGAATCAGTTCACTGTTATACAATGATATGGGCATTGATGCAAGCTATTTCAGGAATAACCCTGATTTGTTTAACAAGGCTCCAAAAATTGTTAATCCAAGTACTGTTGCCAGCGATAACCAGAAAAAGTTGTTGAGTACTTCAACCAATATTCTGGACGTGATTAAAACCATAAAACCATACAAATTGACGAACAATCAGATCGTATTTTATGGCAGCGAAAACTCTTTGAATTATCAGGGGGGTGCATTAATTGTAATAGACGGGCAGCAAATAGGAACCGATGTTTCGGCCATCACCAGCATTTCTCCAACAGAAGTTGAACGCATCAATGTCTCCACCAATCCTATGGATATACAGCGTTATACAGGGCTCAACTCTGTTGGCATTGTTGAGATATTTATGAAGAGAGGTCCGCAATTATCAACTCCGGAAACGGAAAAAAACACCAGCCGTGACAAGGATGACATGGGTTCAAAGGTATTTCAGTCTGAACCATCCAATGTGCGACGCGATTTCAGAACAACGTTGCAATGGATTCCTGAACTTATTATCGACGAAACCGGTGAGGCCGAAATATCTGTCACTGCCGGAAAAGTAATTTCCGATTTTGTGATTGAAGTTCAGGGAATGAGCACAAATGGAAGGATTGGTAGCGGAAACGAAAAATTTCAGGTGGTGAAACAATAGTTTTCTGGTGATTGGCTTCGATTTTTGTCTTAACTTTAATTGTCATTTCGTACGAAACCCAAATATTAATCATACCTAAAATTTAATATTATGGCAAAAATAACGAAAGAAGACGCCCTCCGTTACCATGCCGAAGGGCGTCCCGGAAAACTGGAAGTTGTCACCACAAAACCACACACCACCCAACGCGATCTTTCACTGGCCTACTCGCCCGGAGTGGCACATCCCTGTTTGGAAATTGAAAAGAATTTTGAAGATATTTACAGATATACTTCAAAAGGAAATCTTGTCGCAGTAATATCCAATGGAACTGCCGTACTTGGCCTGGGCGACATTGGTGCGGGAGCAGGCAAACCAGTCATGGAAGGCAAGGGCTTTCTGTTCAAGATATTTGCCGACATTGATGTTTTCGATATCGAAGTGGAAACAAAAGACATTGATCAGTTTGTTGAAACTGTGAAAAATATAGCGGTAACTTTTGGCGGGATTAATCTTGAAGATATCAAAGCGCCGGAATGTTTTGAAATTGAAGAAAGGTTGAAACGCGAAATTCAAATTCCATTGATGCACGACGATCAGCACGGAACAGCCATTATTTGTTCCGCCGGAATAATCAACGCACTTGAACTGGCAGGGAAGAAACTCGGCGAAGCAAAAATTGTAATAAATGGGGCAGGGGCCGCTGCCATTGCCTGTGCTAATCTGATTGTTTCACTTGGTGCAAAGATCGAAAATATAGTAATGCTGGATTCGAAAGGAGTACTTCGAAAAGATCGAACCGACCTTAATAAATACAAACTTAAATTTTCTACCGACCTCGATGTTAATACTTTGGAAGATGCGATGAAAGAGGCTGACCTTTTCCTTGGCTTATCGAAAGCAAATGTTGTTACCAAAGAAATGGTTAATTCAATGGCAAATAATCCGGTCATATTTGCGATGGCCAATCCCGATCCTGAAATAACCTACGATGAAGCGATGTCGGTACGCGATGATTTGATCATGGCAACCGGGCGTTCCGATTTTCCGAACCAGGTAAACAATGTGCTTGGATTTCCATTTATTTTTCGCGGTGCGCTCGACGTTCGGGCAACGTGCATCAATGAAGAAATGAAACTTGCCGCTGTTTATGCGCTTGCCAGTCTTGCCAGAGAAGTGGTTCCCGAAACGGTTAGCAAAGCCTACAATGTTCCAAACTTAATTTTCGGGAAAGAATACATTATCCCGAAACCACTCGACCCACGACTTATTACTACTGTTGCGCCTGCGGTTGCCAGAGCTGCAATGGAAAGCGGTGTTGCCCGAAGGCCAATTGAGGACTGGGAACAATATAAACTTGAACTTAGTCGGCGGCTTGGTTTGGACAACCAGTTGCTGCATGGAATTGTAATCAAGGCAAAACAAAATCCGAAGAAAGTAGTATTTGCCGAAGGCAACAACCTGAAGGTGCTGAGAGCAGCAAACGAAGTTTTGCACGATGGAATTGCGTTTCCAATTTTATTGGGAAATTTGGCAGAGATTAAACAACTGATAGCCGATAACCATCTTGATTTAAACAATGTTCCGGTTATCGATCCACATTCACCTGAAACCGAAGAAATACGGAAATCGTTTGCCGGGTTAATCTGGCAAAAACGTCAGCGCAAGGGAATTACAATGGAGGAAGCTTATGAACTGACTTTCAACCGCAATTATTATGGGATTATGATGGTTGATACAGGATTGGCCGATGCAATGATTTCAGGAGTAACAAGCCATTACGGCGATGTAATGAGCCCGGCGCTTAAATTAATCGGGCCCAAGCCAAACACCAATCATATTTCGAGCATGTATGTGGTAATGACCAAAAAAGGTCCTCTTTTCTTTGCCGATACTACTGTTAATCTTGATCCGGAAGTTCAGACACTCATCGAAACTACCTTGCTGACGGCCGAAGAAGTCAGAAAATTCAACATTGAACCTGTAATTGCCATGGTTTCGTACTCAAATTTTGGTTCGGTTAAATCGTCGGAACATACCAGAACGCTGGATCGGGTGAGAAAAACCATCGCATTTTTGCACCAGAACCATCCTGAACTAATTGTGGATGGAGAGATTCAGATGAATTTTGCACTTAATAAAGAGCTGCGAAGTCGAAAATTTCCGTTTACACGATTGGAAAACCGGGATGTAAATACGATCATTTTCCCCAACCTTACTTCAGGAAATATTGCTTTCAAGCTGATGCAGGAAATTGGTGGGACTGAGGTAGTAGGCCCAATCCTGATGGGGATGAAAAAGCCGATTCACGTGGTGCCAATCGAATGTTCGGTGCGCGAAATCGTAAACATGACAACCATTGCTGTGGTAGATGCACAGTAATAAAATAGTGACAAAAGAGGTCAATTCCGACCTCTTTTGTCATTATGCAAAGGTGCTAAATAAGCGCATTACATTGTGTTTTCTTAAATTCATGATTGTTAACGTGTTCAATCTTCATGTTGTGCGTTTTAATATGTCATCGGAACTTCCATCAACAGAATTTCTGCATCAGAATCAGCCGTGATTGACAGTTTTTCGACATCCCAAATTCCAAATCCGTCGCGGGTATTTAAAGTCTGGTCGTTGATGGTGACATCACCTTTCAGGATAAATGCGTAAACTCCGTTGGCTTTTGCCTTTATGTTGTAATCAGTAGTAACTCCTTTGTCAAAATTTCCGAGATGGAACCAGGCATTCTGATGAATCCAAACCCCGGCGTCATCTTTATCCGGAGAAAGAATCTGTTGCAATTTGTTGTGCCGGTCAGCAATATCCAGCGTAATCTGATCGTATCGCGGAGTTACATTTTTCTTGTTCGGAAATACCCAAATTTGCAGGAATTTCACCGGATGATCCTTGTTCTTGTTGTATTCGCTGTGGAAAATTCCGGTTCCTGCGCTCATAACCTGAACATCGCCATGTTTGATTACCGCTACATTTCCCATGCTGTCTTTGTGTTCCAGATCGCCCTCCAACGGAATGGAAATGATTTCCATGTTGTCGTGCGGATGTTTTCCGAAACCCATTCCGGCTTCTACGGCATCGTCATTCAATACACGCAATGCTCCAAAGTGCATTCGTTCAGGATGGTGATAGTTGGCAAAACTGAATGTGTGTTTGCTGTGCAGCCAGCCATGGTTTGCATCGCCACGGGTATCGGCTTTGTGAAGAATTGTATTGCTCATGATTTCTGAATTTCGTATTGTTTAAATGGCGATGAGACGGACTTTGATCAGGCTTGTTTGATCAACTGCACTTCACAGCTAATTTTAACATCGTCGCTCACAAGTACTCCGCCGGCTTCCAAAGCTGCATTCCAGGTGAGACCAAAATCTTTGCGGTTTATTTTTCCGTTGATGCTGTAACCTGCTTTTTCATTTCCCCATGGATCTTTCATCACGCCGCCAAATTCAACGTCTAGTTTTACCTGTTTGGTTACATCTTTAATTGTAAGATCGCCATAAAGCGTATAGCTTTCGTCGTCAATTTTTTCTAGAGAACTCCCTATAAAGTGCATGTCTGCGAAATTTTCAACATCGAAAAAGTCGGCACTTTTCAAGTGTGCATCGCGGTCGGCCACTCCTGTATCAACAGATTCTGTGTTTATGCGCAAATCGATTTCCGACGTTATAAAATTATCACCGGAAGTGTAGATACTGGCATTAAAATTTTTGAACACACCTTTTACATTGGTAATCATCAGGTGTTTTACTTTGAAAGAAACTTCACTGTGTGTTGGGTCAATACCCCATTTTGTTTTTAATGTATTTTCCATTGTTGCTATTTTTATTTGTTTTTAATGATACAAAGGTAGGTTGCCGGAAAGGGCGCGGAAATGGAAAAATGAAGGTATCTGTGGTACAAATCAGGGAGAAAAAGATAAAAATGTCTTAAATGTTGATTTTTACTTCCGGAATCTCAGAATTCAGGCATTAAAAATGCTTTCCCTGAAGTCCTGAAGTGACTGCCCGGTGTTACTCTTAAAGAATTTGCTGAAGTGCGACGGATCGTCGAAACCCAGTTCTAAACCGATTTGTTTGCCGCTTTTTCCGGTAAAGATGACCATTCGTTTGGCTTCCAGAATGAGCCTGTTCTGAATAAAATCCTTTGCCGAAACATTTATGGCCGATTTAATAACTTCATTCAGGTAATTCGGCGTTACATTCAATTCTTCCGCATAATTCTTAACCTGATGCCATTCACCATAGTGTTTCTCAACGATGGCTTTGAAATTCTTTACGATTGTTTTGCCAACTTCAATACTTTGGGTATTGGTGCCCGGAGAAAACGAACAACTTTCGTTGCATTCGATCAGAAACAGCTTTAAGTAGGCACCAATGGTTTCCAGAAACATATCATTTTGGGAATGAAACGCAGCCACCATCTGTTCTGCAAATGGTTTTAGCGTGTCGATCATTTTGTTGGTAAGCGGAAGCGGAGGTGTTTCATCACTTTGCTGAAATAATTTCAGATTGGCAATAAAATCGGGACGAATACTACTTTTTTCAAGAAATTCGGAGGTGAACAGAATAACGTAGCCAGTCGGGTTCGGGTCGGTAATGATCTGGTGAACCTGTCCGGGACTTACAAAGAACAAATGATGTGGAAGTATGGGATATTCCTTAAAATCAATTACATGTTTCCCGGTGGCAGTTATTGGCCAGATTACCGTGTAATAATTATGCCGGTGTGGATTGTCTGAAATGCCTCCCAGATCCAGATCAATTTCCTCCATCGTTTTCATTACAAATGGCATTGGTGAGCCTTCGTAATTTAAATGATAGCTGTAAATTTTGTCTTTGGAATTCATTGTTGTTCAAATAATCTGTTTCAGGTATAAAAGTAGCCTTTTCTACTCAAACCAAATCATCAAAAATACTGCTTTAAAGGAAGAAATATTTATTTCCCGCCGGGGAGAATTTCCGAAATTATTTTTTGTCGACAGTAGCATGTTATGTGTCATTAGGTTGTCTTGAAATGACAACCTAATGACCATGAATGACAACAATTGACCTCCACAGAATACCAATTAGGTAAGAAAACGGACAATCCAAATTATATGAATCTTTAATGGATCGTAATATCATGAGCTTCGCCTGAACCTCTCGGGAAACGTATATTTTCAGTTAATTCCTGTACCGCAGCAGGCGGGGGTGTTGTAAATCTGGAGACAACAATTGACACCAGAAAATTAAAAATCATACCTAAAGTTCCAATACCCTCGGGAGATATTCCAAACCAGAAATTTTCCCGGCTTCCCGGTCCGCCCAGCTGTGGGGTGAAGTAGAAAATATAAGTTGCAGTAAACACAATTCCTACAATCATTCCTGAAATGGCACCTTCGCGGTTCATACGTTTATCAAAAATACCGAGAATAATTGCAGGGAAAAAGGATGAAGCCGCCAGCCCGAATGCCAACGCGACCACCTGGGCAACAAATCCGGGTGGATGCATCCCGGCAATTCCGGCAGCAAAAACCGCAACAGCAATGGCGATACGTGCAGCCCAAAGTTCACCTTTTTCTGAAATGTCGGGTCGTAGATTTTTCTTCAACAAATCGTGCGAAATGGAGGTGGCTATCACCAGTAAAAGTCCTGCCGCAGTTGAAAGCGCTGCCGCAAGTCCGCCAGCCACCACCAAAGCCACCACCCAGGCGGGTAAATTGGCGATTTCAGGATTTGCCAATACCATGATATCCTGGTCAATGGCCAATTCATTCAAATTCGTGTCTGCCAGATATTGAATTTTTCCATCGCTGTTTTTATCGGTAAACTTAAGTAAACCGGTCTTTTCCCAATTGGTGAACCATTGGGGGACTTCAGCATAAGGTTTTTCTGATACGGTGTTAATCAAATTGGTGCGGGCAAATGCTGCAACGGCTGGCGCAGTTGTGTATAACAGCGCAATAAATAACAAAGCCCAGCCTGCCGAAATTCGGGCATCTTTTACTTTTGGAACTGTGAAAAAACGAACAATAACATGCGGAAGCCCGGCTGTTCCGAACATCAAGGCGGCAGTAATAAACAACATATTGACCAGGTTTCCCTTATTCACCGCAGTGTATTCTGCGAATCCCAGATCAATTGAAACCTGGTTTAATTTTTCCAGCAAATACACCCCATCGGTGGTTTTTCCGCCAAAGCCTAACTGAGGAATCGGGTTTCCCGTCATTTGAAGTGAAATAAAAATGGCAGGTACAGTAAATGCAAAAATCAGCACACAATATTGTGCCACCTGTGTGTAAGTAATTCCTTTCATTCCGCCAAGAACCGCATAAAAAAATACGATTCCAATACCGATCAACACCCCGGTTTCAAAAGAAACATCCAGAAAACGGGCGAAAGCTACGCCTACTCCTTTCATTTGCCCAACAACGTAGGTGAATGAAACGAAAAGGGCACAGATCAGCGCTACCAAACGTGCATTTTTTGAATAATAACGTTCACCAATAAAATCGGGAACAGTATATTTTCCAAACTTCCGCAGATAGGGGGCGAGCAGTAGCGCCAGCAAAACATATCCTCCAGTCCAGCCCATCAGGTATTGTGCACCGCCATAACCCATAAAAGAAATCAATCCGGCCATTGATAAAAAGGAGGCGGCCGACATCCAATCGGCAGCAGTAGCCATCCCATTCAGCAACGGGTGCACTCCAGCTCCGGCCACATAAAACTCCTGGGTAGAACCCGCCCGCGACCAGGCAGCAATTCCAATGTACAAGGCAAAAGTAAAACCAACCAATAGGTAAGTCCAGATTTGAGCATCCATAAGTTTCTTCTTAATTATTTTTCGTCAACATCAAAAGCCTTGTCAAGGCGGTTCATCAGAAACACATAAACAAAGATCAGTACAACAAAAACATAGATTGATCCCTGTTGTGCAAACCAAAATCCCAGCGGGAAACCGGCCAGTTTAAACTGGTTTAGGAAATCGGCAAATAAAATCCCCGCTCCAAATGAAACGATGAACCAAATCAAAAGAAGAATGGACAGGTAGGATAAATTCTTTTTCCAGTAGAGTTGTTTGCTAGCGTTCATGGTGTTGTTTAGATAGTTTAACCTTTCCCTCTTGTTTTAATTTTGCAGAGGTTTAATAACAAACAAGTTGGTGCTTACTATGTTCATCGGTTATTTGAACAAAAAAATAGCCCAGTTTTTGCAACATTTATTTATTTTCTTTTACTTCTTTGATATAGGCATTCATAAAAGCAGGATAGTCGCTGAACTGAGAATATAAGATTTTGAACGAAGAGCATCCCGAACCGGACAGATCCAAAGGGCACCGCTCTTTTCGCGCTTCCTTCGCCAAACCGGAATTCCAAACAGTCAGAAATGGAACTTCACAAACATTTCCCAGTGTTTTTTCATCAAATAGGCAGTATTTGACATCACCGTTTGAATCGATGTAAGCAGCAATTGTACCACATGGGCAAGGCTCTTTAAATGCATTCGGCTGATACCTGTCTTTCGGCAAACAAACCCGAACCGGAAGTTTATAAAAGCAAGGCTGGGTAATTTCGACCACTGTTTGATTGTCTTTTGAAGCGTGTATTAAGTCGTACTGGGCTTTTGCCATGTCTTCGCCCGAAATGAGTTCATGAATCAGTCTGTTTTTTGCCCTGCCATCAGGAAATAGAATCCTGAATTTAAATTTTGAAACACCCAGCGAGGAAACATACTGATAGGTTTTTATCACATCATTGAAATTAGAGCGGCACAATGAATATCGTACTGAAACATCCAACCCTGCAGCAATGGCAATTTTAATTGCCTCAACAGTCTTCCTGAATCCTGATTTATCACCGCGCAACCAACTATGAAAAGTGTCCCATTTCACGTGAAATTCATCCTCATAACCAAAATCACCCGATGAATCGAGACCAATCTGAACCCTGGTAACACCAGCTTCTTTCAATTCAATACACACATCTCCGTTCAATTCCCATCCTCTGGTAACCAGCCTGACTCGTATGCCCAGCGATTTGGCGAACCTGGATATTTCAAGCACTTTATCTTTTTCATTTAGCGGCTCTCCACCCGTCAATGTTATCCGATCCATATTCGGATATACGGCATGTACCTCTTTTATGATTTGAATGAAATCATCAGACGACAGCCGATCCATATCTTTTCCTGATTGATTGTAGCAATGCCTGCACGCCCCGTCACATTTGCGGGTAATTGCAAATCTCAGTTCGTCAGGTACAATGGATTCTGCCTCCATAATTTTTCTCCGATTAAATCTTTTTGTTTTATACTGAATGGAAAGTCAAAAGATTCAAACATTCATCAATAAAATGGTCAGGAAAAATTACTTCGCATCGGATTGATTCTTTTCGTAATTTTATTAGACAACAATCCTGAAGATGAAAAGGAAACCGGATCGACAGGCAAAGGAGATGCGTTCACAGGTTTTCAGCCACATGCTCGAAACCAGAGGTTGGAAATACCGTGCTTTTTTGCGTCAGCTCCGTTTCTTCAAATACGTGGCTTTTGCTCCTGTCCGGGGAGAATTCCTGGAATCGTATTATACCCTGATGCGCTATCTTGACGATGTGGTGGACGGCGATGTTTCCCTGCCCGAAGGTTATTCAGGCGAAAGTGAATACATCAGTGAAAAAATAAAATTTTCACAGAACACAATCAACCCAAAGGATAGGGCGGATTACCTGATGATGTATTGTTTTGAATTGGCCGATAAGTTTGGGGCCGATTTTCATGCGGAAACAAAAGACATTCTGCAATCGCTGTTGTTTGATGCTGAGCGACGTAACAAATCGATCATTTTCCCGAAAGAAGAACTGAGCTATCATTTCCATTTGCTCGATATTCGGGGAACAATCAGGGCAACGTTGAAAGTCTTTAAAGACAATCCAGATAAATATATAATTCTGGAACCGCTTGGAACCGCCTGTCGTCACCAGTATGACATTGAAGATTTTGAAGCAGATATTGCTGCAGGTTATGTGAATATTTCGGGCGAAGATTGTGAACGATTCGGGATCAGGCAGGAAGATCTACACAACAGCGATTCCCCGCAGATAAAATCCTGGCTGTGCCATCATGCCGGGGAAGGAATGAATTTAATTTCGGAACACCATCGGATAATGTCGCAAGGAAAATTTTCAGTATTTGAAAAGTTGGTTTTCAAATTTGTATATGAAATTCCGGCAAAAAAGGTATTCCTGAAAGTGCTTAAAGAGTCAGAAAATCAGGATTGAGGGATAAGTTATGGAAAAAGAAGCAACAAAGAATTCTCAGGGTGGAAATTTCCACCTCAGCAAATGGTTTCTCGACTTTGTGGGAGAAAACGGTGAAGCCATGATTTTCTATTCGGCAAAACTCACATGGCATGGATTTTCAGCTTCTTATACAAGTTGGTTGCGATATGATGCAGTGTCGGGAGTAAGGTTGAAATCAAGGTTCCGGAATGTTCAGGTTCCACAACTGTCGGAAGACCTGATTACATGGAGCGATTCCAGATTCGAAGTTTCAGGAACATGGAAATCATCGGCTAAAATGATTCAGGCCCGGTTGTTCGATTCGGAAGAAGGTTTTCTGGATTGGAAATGTTATCAGCCAGCCTCAAAAGTTCAGTTGAAAATAAACGGCGACATTTGGGATGGAAGCGGTTATGCCGAGCAGTTAATTCTCACGGTTGCTCCCTGGAAAATTCCGATGGATGAATTGCGGTGGGGACGTTTTGGATCAGGTAAAAACAACCTGGTGTGGATCGAGTTAAGGGAAAAAACTAAGCGGCAATGGCTTTGGCTGAACGGGGAAAAAAATGAAAACTGCACGATTGAAGATGACCACCTTTCGTTACCCGACAATTATCTGGTTTTGAATCTTGATCGAGCCGTATTGCTTGAATCAGAGAAAAAGATTTTCTCAGTTGTTGAAAAACTCATCCGGTATATTCCGGGATTTAACAAGGTGATACCCATCCATTTTTTGATGGCTGACGAATTTAAATGGCTCAGTAAAGGCCATCTTCAATCGCGCGGAATGACCATCGACAGCGGGACGGCGATACACGAACTGGTAAATTTCAAAGCTTCAAAGTCATGATCCTGAAAGTTGAAAATATTGCCAAATCTTTCGGCAGGAACAAAGTCCTAAAAAACGTCTCCTTTGAAATGGATGCAGCGTCGATGTATGGAATTGTCGGCGAAAACGGATCAGGAAAATCAACGTTATTGAAAATCATTGTTGGTGAATGGAAACTTGATCACGGAACCATTTCCGTTTCGGGCCGGTTGGGATATTGCCCGCAAAATACGCTGCTTTTTTCGCAACTTACTGTTGATGAACATTTCAGGTACTTCGCGGCCGCTTACGGAATTGAAAAGACAGAATCAACTGACCGAAGCGAATCGTTGATGGATTACTTCAACTTCAGGAAATACCGAAAGGAAAAGATCGCCCATTTAAGCGGAGGGACACAGCAAAAACTCAATCTGGCCATTGCGCTCCTGCACCGGCCTAAATTGTTGATTCTCGACGAACCATACAGCGGTTTCGACTGGGACACCTACTCCAGGTTCTGGGATTACACCAATCAGCTTCGCAGCGAAGGTTGTGCAATTCTGGTTGTAACCCATTTGCTTACTGAAAAAGAACGATTCGATAGAATATTTAGCCTCGAACAAGGAGAATTGACATGAACGCAAAAAGAATTACAACAGGCTTATCCATGATTTTAAAAATGCTGTTTCGGCGCAGGATTATAATCATATCGCTGGTAGTTATTCCTGTTTTATTTCTGACCATCGTTGAATTAACTGCTCCGACGAGGACTATTCCATTCAGGCTTGCATCACTCGACATAAGAACGTTCATCAGAGAAAGCCTAAAAGAAATTGCACTGGTCTTTTTTGCCGTCACATCTTCCGGTTTTTTGGTATCCTTGCTTGCCCTCAACCTTATTCAGGTTGAAAATGATGTCAATCGCCGACTCGTCATCTGCGGGTACCATCCTTTTGAAATCCTGATTTCCAACTTGCTTGCACTTTCCCTTCTGATTGTTGCGATAGCCGTTTACATCGGGCTGCTGGTCAGTTGGTTCGTCCCCATCAATAATCTGCTCATGTTTATTGTAGGACTGGCATTGATCGGATTCGTTTATGGTTGTTACGGACTTGCCATTGGCAGCCTGATAAAAGGAAAGATGGAAGGTGTATTTTTAATCGTTATGCTGGCCAATATTGATTCGGGCTGGCTACAAAATCCGATGTACTACGCTGAAGCACATAACAATGTAATTATCAGATATCTTCCCGCATACTTCCCCTCACAATCAGCAGTCATTGCTGCTTTTACAGATTATTCCGGAGCCATGGTGCGATTTTACGGCATCTTGTATGGATCCGGGTTTCTGATACTGTCGATGTTTATTTTTTACAACAAAATGAGGATTAAGAAATGAACCCAAACAATCAGAATATCGGCAAAATTATTTATGCCCTGACTTTTCTCGTTCTCTTCCCGGCTGGGTTGTGGTTTTGGGCAAAGTTTACCGGGCAGATCATTCTATTGCCAGCAATTGAATCAAAGATTGCGGGAGGGATATTGATGGTTGTTGGCGGTTCACTCATGTTGTGGGCCATGTTTGCCTTGCAATACTATGGAAAGGGTTTGCCGATGAACGCCTATCCACCACCCGTGTTTGTGACACAGGGACCCTACCGGCTTTTTCGGCATCCAATCTATTGGGGCTTTGGCTTGCTGATGATTGGCTATTTCGTCTATTCGGGCTCTGCAAGTGGATTGTGGCTGGTATCCCCGTTAACGGTGATGGGAATGGTTGCGCTTGTTTTGGGTCACGAATCGATTGATTTAAAAAGGCGATTCCCTGATCAATTTATCAGAACGGTACTGGATTATCCTGAAGACAAAACCGATTCAGCCGATTTTCGTGATCGTTTAACTTCGCTGTTCTGGGTGGGTTCCTATTTAGTTCTCAGCAACTTCATGATCGAAAAATTGAATGGAACTGTCCTTCCTTTCTTTGGAGAACCACTCAGAATAATCCCAGCCCTTGAAAATCCTTATTTACCTTTTTTAAGTCTTATTTTTTTTATCGCCACACCTTTTTTCCTGAAAAGAAAAGATGTCCTCAGGGAATGGGAGCTATCAGGATTTATTGCATTATCATATTCTGCATTTATTGCCTTTTTGTATCCTGAAATTGGAGCGCAGTACTTTCCGTCACAAGGTCCAGTACTTTTTGCTGTTCCAGTATTTTTACTCTTTATATCATTGAAAGCTTTATTCAGACAATCAGTGAAAATGGCGATTGTATTCGCTGTTATCGCTTCAATACTCGTTGTCATTCAGTTAATTAATAGTCGTTCTGCCATACTACATCTTGCAAGTTCAATCCTGATATTTCTACTCTCAGGATATTACCTGAAGATTTGGATTTTCCTGAAAAATTTGGCTGAAAAGATTGCCAATTCATGGAAAGAATGGGTATTCGGGAAAGTAAGGGTAATTAATCACGGCTTCTATGTTGGCTCCGGTGCCTTTCTTGGCGTACTTCTGGCAGGGATTTTAGCGGGTAGGGAATATGCCCTTGCACTTCTGGTATTTACGCTGATCGTGAACATCTGCGCTGCACTTTGGGCTCAGATTATTGAAGGCTCAGCGAAACTGAAAAGGCCCTTTGGATATTATGGAGGTATCGTCGGAATTGTTTTTGGAAGTTTTGCTGTTTGGATCATGGGGCTTAATATCTGGGTGGTTATTGGAGTGGCATCAGTAGTTATGCCCTGGGTACAAGCCATCGGGCGATTACGATGCCTGGTGAATGGCTGTTGTCACGGACGAAAAAGTGACAATCCACTGATCGGAATCCGGTATTTTCATCCACGTTCGAGAGTTTGCAATATTTCCGGTTTAAAAGGAGAACTGGTTCATCCCACTCAACTTTATGCTATTTTGTGGCTTTCAGGTGTTGGCATACTTTTACTCACCCTTTGGAACAACGGTTGCTCTTCTCCGTTTATTTTCGGGCTGTATCTGATTCTTACAAGCCTGGGGCGTTTTGTTGAAGAAGCTTTTCGGGGAGAGGTGCAGACTCCAATCTTAGGCGGGTTACACCTGTATCAGTGGACTGCAATCATAGCGCTGATTATTGGCATAATCCTGACTACCATTCAGGTTGAACCGATACCGATCAATTCCGGTTTCAGCTGGGAATCCGTTTTGGTAGCTTTTGTGAGTGGTCTTTTCGTCTTTTTTGCGATGGGAGTAGATTTTCCATATTCCAATGCGCGGTTTTCAAGGTTGGTTTGAGTAAAAAATAACCCATGACAAACATTCCATTTTTTGAATTCACACGAAGAGCATTTAAAGCTGGAAGCATATCTCTAAAAGGAATGTTGCTGCTCCCGGGATATTACCTTCAGATCATTATTTCTCTGCCTTTTTCACTTTTGCAATTTCTGATTTTCGGGCGGCGAATAAGAAAAACCTTTATTTCAGAAGATCCTGTTTTTATATTGGGACATTACCGAAGTGGCACCACTTACTTACAGAAATTACTGGTCAGTGACAAGCGGTTTGGTTGTTTGACGAATTATGATGCCCTCTTCGCCAATTCAAATCTTCTTTTTGGAAGGAAGATGCAACCTGTGTTTCAAATCCTGATCAATTGGTTCAGGATCAAAAATCCTTTCTTTAATAACAGCACGGTTTCACTTTCAGAACCTACCGAAGAAGATGATTACCTGATGAACAAAGCCTCTGCCTATTCTGCTTACTGGGGGCTTGTTTTTCCGAAACGCTGGAAGGAATGGCTGAATGGAGCATCCCAATTTTCGGATCCGGATTATGCTGACGGGTGGAAACGGGAATACCTGAAGACGCTGAAATATGCCACTTTTAAGAACGAAGGAAAACAGCTTGTACTGAAAAATCCGCCAAATACGGAGCGGATAAGGATTCTGGTGCAAATGTTCCCACAGGCAAAATTCATTTTTATTTTTCGCAATCCTTTTCACTTGTACTATTCCACCCGGAATATGTGGAAGAAAGCCATCCTCGGCTATTACAGTGTGCAGAAAATTACGGACGACGAGTTGGATGAAATTATTTTTGGTCACTTTGAATACCTGTTGGATCAGTACGAAAAAGACAAACATCTTATTCCTGAAGGAAACCTGATCGAAATTTCCTACGAAGAGTTAAAAGCGGATCCGTTCGATACCATACAAAAAATATATTCCGGAATAAATCTTCCTGATTTTGAATTAACGGCAAAAGAGTTATTGCTGCAAATTGAATCAGAGAAGGAATACCAAAACTTTCAATATCAATTTGATGATGCCTGTCTGGAAAAGATTGAAAGAAGGTGGGCTAAATACATTCATCAATGGAATTACAAAACTCCAAAAAATACGGTTGACTTGAAAGCAAGTCCGGCAGTAATATGGCTGACTGGCCTCAGTGGCGCCGGGAAAACCACCATCGCCAATTGCCTGATCGAAAGATTCAAGGAACTATCGGTGGCGCCGGTATTGCTGGATGGAGACGAAATCAGGAATACGCTCAGGGTCAACAATTTTGATGAAGACTCGAGGAAAAAGCACAACCTGTATGTTGGCTATTTCGCATCGCTGCTCGAGAAACAAGGCAATGTGGTGATCCTGGCGTTGATCTCGCCTTACAAGGAAATCAGAAATGAAGTGAGGGCCATGTGTAAAAATTTTATTGAGGTTTATGTCTCAACAAAAATTGAAATTTGTATTGAACGAGATGCCAAAGGTCATTATCAAAAAGCTTTATCAGGTGAAATAAAAGACTTTACCGGTATTTCGGCGCCCTATTTTCCACCCGATAAGCCCGAAATAACCATCGACAATGGCAGCATGACTTTTTCAGAATGCACAGATGTAATTTTTGATTTTTATATAATTCTACTTTACTAAATTGAAAAATTGAGACGTTTTACTTTGTTATATTTCTAATAATTAATATCTTACAGTCATTATTAATCAATTCTGATTGTTTTGACGATGAAGCCAAAACGAACAGATAAAAAAAATTTTTCTTGCAAAATTCGATGCAATAAATCATTTGACAATAGTCTTAATAGATTGATATACAGCAATACAATAGTTTATTTAAGGTGTACACGAAGAGCTGTACGCATGTTGCGGAAGAGTATTTGTCGGGATTGCTACAATGCGAAAAGGGACATGAGAACATGGAACGAATGGTGGAAAAAGTGAATGATTCCGATTATAAACGATATATACATTTTCTGTCTGTGAGTAAATGGAGTGCATCTGATGTGAATTCGGTCACGATGAAATCGGTGGACAGCTCATTACGAGAACAGAAAATAAAGAGTGGTTTGCCGACAGGATTTGTAATAGACCAAACCTCACACTTGAAAAAGGGTTTGAAATCAGTAGGAGTATCTCGCCAATATGCTGGTGTTGTGGGCAAAGTCGATAATTGCCAGGTTGCTGTACATGCGTCATTGGGTAATGAAAAATTTTGCAGCTTGGTAGGCACAGAGTTGTTTTTACCAGAAGCGTGGACTAAAGACAAGCAGAGGTGTGATGACGCAGGAGTACCTGAATTGGATCAAAAATTTCAAACAAAACCTGAGCTGGCTTTAAAGTTGGTCAAGGAGGCAATTGATTCTGAAATAGAATTTGATTTTATAGCTGGCGATGGACAATACGGTCATAATGCAGAACTTACCAGAGCATTGGACGCTTTGGACCAATTTTATGTATTGGATGTTCATAAGGACGAACTTGTTTTTCTGACCGAACCTACGTTCTCTGTACCAGAACGTAAAGGAAATAATGGCAGGTTCCCAACGAAAATACAACCAGATATTGAACCGGTTCAATTGCAAAACTACATAAGATTGCTTGCAGATAAGTATTTTAGCACAGAGCAAATAAGAAAGACGGCCAAGGGTTGGAAGTCGGCAAAAGTGCACACTGCAACTGTTTGGCATTGGGATGGAAAAGAAGAGAAAGCCTGCAAGAGGACATTGGTTATCACCAAATCTGAGAAGACAAAATATTTACTCAGCAATGGAGATAAAGAAACATACACCAACAAAGAATGGGCATATTTTCAATGTAGCAGATATTGGGTTGAGCGCTGTTTTGATGATTGATTGTAAGAATGAGTTGGGAATGTCAGGTTATCAAGTAACAGGATGGTTGGCATGGCAACATCATATGGCATTAGTGATGATGGCAAGCCTTTACATTTTAACACTAAAGCTTGAAAATCAAGAGGAAATGCCTCTACTAAGTGTCCGGGATGCAAGATTGTTAGTTATAGCCAAGGCATTCACTACACAGGTAGGACTTGAACCTATGTCGCAAACAGCTTTAAATCAATTGTATATATCATCAATACTCTTAAGGGTCTCGAATTTGACACCTCTTTATTGCATATCACTCAAAGAACTTCCGAAAGTAAAGTTAGAAATTCTAATCGGGTTTATCAAATTTAAAGACCTTATCAAGTAATTGAAAATACTTTCTAAATTATATCTGTTGTAAATCAAATTCAATACATTTGCATTTAATAATGGAGAATATATTTTGTTGATGCTTGCAAAATAATCGTATTCAAATTAAATTAATTTAATAATTATCATGAGTTTGTCTTTTCTATTGGATAATCCTGAAGATATTTCACTTTCGGCACTCAAGCTGATCAAACTGAAAAAGAGCATCCTGAAACGTTTAACCCTAACTGGCGAAGCGACCATTGCAGAACTGGGCAAGGAAACTGATTTTAGCATACCAACAGTTACGAAAATCATCTCAGAATTGATCGAAGAAAGCATAATTTATGAGACAGGTAAGGTTGGTAGTGGTGCTGGTGGAAGACGATCGTCCCAATATGGCATAAATCCAGGCGCTTGTTATTATCTGGGTGTTGAAGTTAAAAGAAATTCGATCAGCATCGGGATACAGGATTTCAAAAATAATTTTGTGAAGCTTTCTGAAAGCATATCTTATACGCTTGATAACACCAGGGAGTCACTTTTTTCTCTCTGTTCTATCATTAATAAGTTTGTTGCCGACTCCAAAGTTCCACGTGATAAAATTATCGGTGCATGTATCAACCTAAGTGGCCGAATAAACTCACGTAAAGGATTCAGTTACAGTTACTTTTTCTTTGAGGAAAAACCATTGAGCGAAATCATTGAATCGCAAATTCACATTAAAACATTCCTCGAAAACGATACGCGTGCCATGACTTACGGAGAATATAATTGTGGAGCGGTCCAAAATGAGAAGGATGTACTTTTTGTAAACATTGGTTGGGGTGTTGGGATTGGAATCATTAGTAATGGGCAATTATATTATGGCAAGTCGGGTTATTCCGGTGAATTTGGGCACAGTCCAGTATTTGACAACGAGATAATTTGCCACTGTGGTAAAAAAGGTTGCCTTGAAACCGAGATTTCGGGTATTGCACTCGAACGAAAATTCAAAAAAGCACTCGAAAACGGTTCTAAATCAATTCTTTCAGGTAGAAAGGCCATTGATGAAATTACTATCGATGACATTATAAAAGCGATTATCGAAAATGAAGATACCCTTGCCATTGAAATTTTAGATGAAATTGGAAGTCAAATGGGTCGATACTTATCCATGTTAATCAATATTTTTAATCCGGAATTGGTTATACTCGGTGGTGCATTGGCTGAAACAGGCATGTACCTCCGTTTGCCTTTACGAACAAGCATACATAAATATTCTCTCAGTCTGGTGAGTCTTGACATGGAGTTGAAAATGTCTTCATTGGGTTCAAAAGCAGGGGTAATCGGAGCCTGCTATATACTTCGGGACAAACTCTTTTACAGCGCCTAAGCCAATACCCCGGCTTTTGAATTTCTGTAGCTTTTGTTAATAATATTCTGTCTGGACTAAGTTACTCAGTCCATGTTCAGTCGTATTGCCTTTATCAGATTCCTCAACTTTTTTCAACGCACAAATAAATATATTAAATTAATAATTATTTATTAATTATTAAAATTATTTATTAATTATTAGGAGGTTATTAATTTAATTCATTACTTAGCACTGTATTATTTCAAGAAGTACATTTTAAGAGGCACTAACTATATTAAAGAAAAAATCATGAGAAAAATTGTACTACCATTAATCATCGTATGTTTATTCATACTTAGTTCATGTGATGAGTATCAAGGAGCTCAACCCTATGATCCAAATACCAAAATCACAGTATCGGCTATGCCAAAAATTGAATCTTTTGCTCCATTAACAGGAAAAACAGGAGATACAATTACAATAACAGGCATAAACTTCATCGATGTTAAATCTGTAAGTTTTGGCGGTAAACCAGCTGCGTCCTTTGATGTTATTTCATCGACGAGTATTAAAGCAGTAGTTGGAGCTGGGAGTGCAGGCACAGTTAGCGTAACCAACGCAAAAGGATCTAAAGCCCTGGCGGGATTTGAATATATAGCACCGCCCATTGTTGTTGACAATGGAAACCTGGCATTAAATAAACCAGCTACATCATCCAGACCTCTCAATGCAGCAAATCGTCCGCCAGAGGCGAGAGGAAATGATGGAGATTTATCCAGCGCATGGTTTGCAGATGGAGAAGTCAACCAGTGGTGGGCAGTTGACCTGGGCGCGGCTAAAAAGATAGATGAAGTTGTGATAAAGTGGGAAGGCGCCTTTGCTTCTGGCTATACAATTCAAGTATCTGTTGATAATGTAAACTTTACCAACGTATTCTCTACAACAACTGGAGTAGGTGGAAATGTTACTCATTCTTTTGATCCTATAGATGCCCGATACGTAAAACTCTTGCTCACTAAAAAAGGAACTCCATGGGAAATGACTTTCTGGGAATTGGAAGTTTATACTTCGGTAAATTTAGCATTAAATAAACCAGCTACATCATCCAGACCTCTCAATGCAGCAAATCGTCCGCCAGAGGCCAGAGGAAATGATGGAGATTTATCCAGCGCATGGTTTGCAGATGGAGAAGACAACCAGTGGTGGGCAGTAGACCTAGGCGCGGCTAAAGAAATCAATAAAGTCAGTATAAAATGGGAAGGCGCTTTTGCTTCCGGCTATGCTATACAAGTATCACTTGACAATGTAACCTTTAAGACGGTATTTTCCACAACCATCGGTGCTGGAGGAAATGTTTCTCATTCGTTTGATGCCGTAGAAGCCCGATACGTGAAACTATTACTTACTAAGAAAGGAACTCCATGGGAAATGACTTTCTGGGAATTCGAAGTATTTGATTAAAGGCGTATGGAGTCATTCTATGTGTTTTTTAGAATGACTCTATTATTCAAAACTGGGCGTTTAAACAAGCCGTAACAAGCTATAGTATTAATAATCTACACAGGCATGAAAAAACGAATCACTGCGGTGTTATTTATAAGTTTATTGGGAATAGGAGCATGCACTGAGGATAAAACCATTGCAGTTCCAAAAGAAAATCCCAATACAAAGCCTGTCGAACCGGTGAAGAGTATATATGACACCATGATAGACTATCAGATTAAATATATTTTATCGACTCAGTTGGCTGATGGTGCATTTACTGATACCAAGAATTCAGGAAGCAGGATATCACCCTATTTCGCCAACATTGCTTGTAGGGCTCTGCTTAAAGTACCGACCGCCGATAACATTTCGGCAGTAAAGAAATGGATGGTTTGGTACATGAATAAGCTCAACGGACATATTAATCCTGTCACAGGAAACCCTGAAATAGCAGGATCTATATATGATTATTATGGTTCCGGGCAAACTACCAATGGTACCTATGATTCGGTTGACTCTTATGCCGCAACATTTTTGTCACTCGCGAAAGATCTCGGTGTGATATCTCCATCTGATAAAACCTGGCTAAATGGTTATTCTTCAAAATTGATCTTAATTGGTGATGCACTTGAAAAATGTATAGACAACCAAGCAAACATAGTACCTTCAACTTTTAGCCCTGATGATAATGATGGTCTGTCAGTCGATTCTTATGTCCACGGTGCCAAATATTTAATGGACAATGCCGAAGTGAACGAAGGGTTAAAATCTATGATCTGGCTGCAAAGTAATGTGCTTGCCCAGAACAATGCAGCACATTTCCAGACACTGTTAGATGCAAATACATCTGGAATTGAAAGTCAGCTATGGAGAGGAACCATGTATAACTGGAACGATAACGGGTCAAGTGGAGCCACAAATTCAAAGTGGTCCGTTTTTTATGCGGATGCCACCTGTCAGTTATATCCGGGTATGTTTGGGGTGATAAACCCAACCTCAGAAAGGGCAAACTTGCTGTACAGTACTTTCAATTCCAAATATCCTGATTGGTATAAAGGAATAGTATATGATGCGGGTGGCTACCCATGGGCGGTGGTATGCTATGCTGCTGCAGTAATAAATGATAAGGCCAGAGTTGATGTCTATTTAAACCACATACTATCTTTTAATACGGCAGGAAGTGAAAAGCCTAACTGGTATATTGCCGAGGCCGCTTTTGTAATACTTGCCTCGGATAAAATGAAAAATCAGGGCAATACTCCAATATTTGTACCTACACCGATAACCGAGAACCCAATATCGAATAATCTGGCCTTAAATAAAAAAGCAACATCTTCTGGGGGAGGAAATACAGAAAGCTTGTCAAATGATGGTGATCTCTCAACCAGATGGTTTAGCGCAGTTGCTGATAACCAATGGTGGAAAGTTGATCTGGGTTCCGTTCAAAATATAAGTAAAGTGTCCATAAAATGGGAAGGAGCTTATGCTACAGATTATGCAATTCAGTTATCTGTTGATGATGTAAATTTTACTACCGTATTCTCTACAAAAACTGGAGTGGGAGGTGATGTAAACCATTCTTTTACAGCAACGGATTCAAGATATGTCAAACTGTTACTAAATAAACGTATCGAAAGTATTTGGGCCTTTTCTTTCTGGGAATTTGAAGTTTATAAAAAATGAAGTTAACGTCCGATAATCAGAATGATATTCCTTTAAAGTTAAAACTTATCCGGAGTTTCAGTCTTTGGGAGAGTAAATCGTATTCATCACTTTTAATATCACTATTTAAACCTTTATAAAATGAAAAAACTATTTACAAGCAAGAAAAAGCTACTATTCTTAGTCATCACATTGCTTATGGTCTTCTGCCAGCAAGAAACAATGGCACAAAGTCAAAGAGTAGCAGGTAATGTATCCGATGTTCGTGGGGAGCCTCTACCAGGTGCAACTGTAGCTGTCAAAGGGACAACAAAAGGCGCTTCCACTGATATGAATGGAAATTTTCAGATTCAAATTAATCCTGAAGAAAATACATTGGTAATTACAATGGTTGGCTTTACAACTAAAGAGATTTTGGCCAGTTTTGGGCAGGATATGAAAATAGTTTTGGAGGAATCAATCTCAGAAATTAAGGAAGTCGTTGTAGTTGGATATGGATCTGTTACAAAAAAGGAAATAACGGGAGCAGTATCAATAGTAAAGGCAAGTCAGATTAATAAAATGCCGGTACGAAGCGTGGCAGATATTCTGCAAGGTAAAGCTGCCGGCGTAACTGTTTCACAAAGCAGCGGAAGTCCGGGTTCTGCATCAGTAGTGCATGTTCGTGGAATTGGCTCAATAAATGGCAGCACAGATCCTTTGTATGTTGTTGATGGCTTACCTCAGAACGATATAAATTATTTAAACCCTAATGATATTGAATCAATAGCTGTACATAAAGATGCCTCAGTTGCTGCCATTTACGGGTCAAGAGCATCTAACGGGGTAATTATCGTAACAACCAAATCTGGTTCGGAAAATAATAAAGTGACATTTTCGTACGATAATTATATGGGATTTCAGTCTGCCTGGAAGCGTCCGGAAATGCTCAATGCCCGGGAATTTATCGAATTCAAGAATCTGGCCGCGACAAATGCAGGTGCAACGCTTCAATTCGATTTTTCCTCTCCTGAAAGAGTTGATTCAGTATTACGCTTTGTTTCATCCAATTCAGGACCAAACGGGACCGATTGGTGGAAAGAGATTACAAAACAAAATGCTCCTATGCAAAACCACAATTTCAGTGTAAGTGGGGGTAATAAAACGGTAAACTACCTATCAAGCCTTGGCTATTTAAATCAGAAAGGAATAATAGAAGGCTCTGATTATGAACGTATATCATGGAGAAATAATATCAATTCACAAGTTAGTAAATCAGTTAAAATCAGTTCCAATTTCGGTTTAGTATATGAGGGACGACGAACTATCGACGAGAACAATCCTTTTACCGGTACTATTTTCAGCGCAATGACTGCTGATCCTATTACACCAGTGTATCGGGACAATCTTAAAGATCTGCCCTCATTTTTGGAAGGAATAAATCTTGGTTACGAACCTAACAATACCTTTTCAAGATACTCTGGCGTTTTGTATTCAAATAAGCGTAATCCTGTAGCGCAAATAGAAAGACTTCGTCAGAATAAATATGATGTAGTCACTATAAAAGGAGGCGTAACCGCTGAAGTCAAAATAGTAAAACCACTTACTTTTCAAAGTAGAGTCGGGATGGATTTAACCCGTGCATTGTCTGATGTATTTTCTCCGCAATATTCTTTAAATTCATTTGATAACAGCACTTATAATACGGTTGGCAATTACTCATACAATACCAACTATTTTGTGTTGGAAAATACACTGAATTTTGATCAAACCTGGGGAAAAACTCGTGTTACAGCTTTGGGTGGTATATCAGGTGAGGTAACTAAAAGCTCACAATTTGGCGCCTCTATTCAGGGACTTGTGAACAACGATCAGGATATGAGAATCATTAACGCAGGTACCATAAATCCTGCCGTTTCAGGATATTCATATTCTAACGCGATCAGTTCCTATTTCGGACGTGTCGGATTTGATTATGCAAGTAAATACATAGTCGCCGTAAATATTCGCCGGGATGGATCATCTCGTTTTGCTGACGGGTACCAATGGGGAACCTTTCCTTCAGTTTCCGGAGCTTGGAGGTTCACAGAAGAAAGCTTTTTTAAAGATAACCAAAACGGTTGGCTAACTGATGGCAAACTTAGAGCCAGTTATGGACAAATCGGAAATCAAAATATTGGAGGCGGAGCTTATTTGTCAGGCTACGGAAATACTTTTGGCCGCTATTTATTCGGCAATGAAAGTTCACCTGCTATAGGTGCCGGACGTATATCATCAGGTAATCCTGTATTGAGATGGGAGACATCAAAACAATTGGATATTGGTTTAGACCTGACTTTCTTTAATGGTAAACTAAATCTTATTGCAGATTATTTTGACAAGAAAATTGATAATATGCTTTTGATCGTACCTCTTCCTTCAACCTTAGGGTACCCAAATTCACCTTATTCAAATGCTGGTAATATGCAAAATAAAGGTTGGGAGTTTGAACTATCCTATAAAGATGAAATTGGTGATTTTAGTTATAGCATAGATGGCAATATATCGGCCTATAGGAATAAAGTTACCAAGTTAGGCAATGGCGAACCTATTTTTGCTACTGCACATTTAGGTGAAGTAATTACAAAGACAGAAGTCGGGATGCCGGTTGGCTATTATTACGGATACCTTACGAACGGTATTTTTCAAAATGCACAGCAGGTTGAGGATAGTCCTCAAAGAGATGTTTCTTCACCGGGCGATGTGCGTTTTAAAGACATCAATGATGATGAAGTTCTTGATGCGCTTGACCGCACAATGATTGGTAATCCATGGCCGGATTTTGTTTATGGTTTAACTGTAAATGCGGTGTATAAAGGATTTGATTTGAGTATGTTTTTTCAGGGATCACAAGGCAACGATGTGATGAATATTCAGCGGTATGATACAGAATCAGGTACTGGTTATTATAATGCAACCAAAGGATTTATCGATAAATCATGGAATGGTGAAGGAAGTACTGACCAATTCCATAAGATATCACAAAACCAGGGATTAAATAATAGTGTTTCAGATTACTTTGTTGAAGATGGTTCATACCTGCGCTTGAAAAATATGCAATTAGGGTATAGATTTTCAAATAGATACCTTAAAAAAGCCAATATAAGCCAGTTACGGTTTTTTGTAGGGGCTCAGAATCTATTAACTATCACCGGCTACTCCGGACTTGATCCTGAAATTGGAGCATCAGATCCGAAACTTACAGGAATTGACCAGGGATATTATCCACAGGCCAGAACTTTCATGATAGGTATCAATACAAAATTTTAATATAAAAACGATGAAAAAATTACAATATATTATGCTTTGCGTGACCCTGTTGGGGTTAGCATCATGCGAAAAAACTTTTCTTGATCGCCCGCCATTAGGAGTTCAATCAGAAAACAATTTCTATCAGTCACCAAATGCTGGTTTTAAATCATTGGTTCAATGTTATCAGGGGCTGTATGATTTCTGGGGTTATGAAGCTCCCCGGGCAGAATTGGGAAACATGGCCACTGATGATAGCGATAAAGGCGGATCTGATGCCGGAGATCGGCCATTTGTAACTGACCTTGGATATGGCAGAGCTTTATCAAGTAATGTAAGCTTACAAAGCTTTTGGGCCAGTTGTTATTTAGGAATTGGAAATTGCAACGTTGCGTTAGATAATTTTCCAAAGAATGATTTAATAGATGCAGAAGGTTATTTGCTAAATGAAAATACAAAAAACCGCTATCTGGCCGAGATTAAATTTTTGCGTGCTTTCTTTTATTTTGAACTTGCCAGAGTGTATGGTGGTGTACCTCTTGTTGATAAAACGCTGACTGTAGATAACAGTAACAAACTAAAAAGGGCTTCTTCGCTGGAAACTTTTAATTTTATTATTCAGGATCTTAATGCTGCAGAGGCAGAAAGTAGCCTACCCTCAAAAAACGCAATGCCACAAAGTGAAATAGGGCGAGTTAACAAAGAAGCTGTGTGGGCACTACAGGCCAGGGTTTATTTATTTTTTGCAAAAGATGATGTCAGCCTGTTTGCAAAAGCCAGGGATGCAGCGAAAAAAGTGATCGATTCAAAGGCATTCTCCCTGAATGTAGAATATCAGGATTTGTTTCTAGTGAACAGCCATGTAACTGCAGAACCAATATTTACGATAATTAGGGGCGACAATCCAGCACTCTCAATTTACGGGACTTTTATTCCAATTTACACATCACCGCGTGGGCCAACAGGTGCATGGGGATTTGATACACCTACACAGGATCTGGTTGACGAGTTTGAACCGGGAGACCCGCGTTTGTTATTTACGATATTAGAATCCGGAGATGTTTTTGCTAAAACTGTTGGCCAGGAAGTTTTAGATTTTTCTTCCTATCCGAATACAGGCTATCATAATCGAAAATCTTATTT
>JAIBEZ010000095.1 GCA_019459485.1 Prolixibacteraceae bacterium | reverse complement strand
CGTAATTCCATCCGGTGCAGTCCATTGGTAAGTCAGCGGATCGCTATCAGGATCGGAAGAACCGGAACCGTCCAAAGTAACCAAGTCTCCTTCATCAACAGACTGATTGTCACCTGCATTGGCCACCGGCGGCTGATTGGCCACAATGGTTTTTACAGTAATTACAACTTCCTCAGCCGGTGAATCAATAGTTCCATCGTTTACAACCAATGAAAAAGTATAATCGGTATCGGCATCCACCTCGGGAGCTGTAAAAGTTGGATTTGAAGGGATATCGAGATTGAGCGTGATTCCATCCGGTGCAGTCCATTGGTAGGTCAGCGGATCGCTATCGGGATCGGAAGAACCGGAACCATCGAGCGTAACCAAATCGCCTTCATCGACAGACTGATCGTCTCCGGCAACCGCTACCGGCGGCTGATTGGCAATAACAGCTTTTACAGTAATTGTAACTTCATCAGCAGGTGAATCAACTGTTCCATCATTCACAACCAGCGAGAAAGTATAATCTGTATCTGCATCCACATCAGGAGCGGTAAATGTTGGCATTTCAGCGGTAGCTAAACTGAGCGTAATTCCATCCGGTACAGTCCACAAAAAGGTAATCGGATCGTTATCAGGATCGGAAGAACCGGAACCGTTAAGCGTAACCAAATCTCCTTCGTTTACAGACTGATCGTCTCCGGCATGGGCTACCGATACTTTGTTTACATGCTTTACTGTAATTACAACTTCATCGGCCGGAGAATCAACTGTCCCGTCGTTCACTACCAACGAAAATGTAAAATTAGTATCTGCATCCACTTCGGGAGCTGTAAAAGTTGGATTTGAAGGGATATCAAGATTGAGCGTAATTCCATCCGGTGCAGTCCACTTGTAAGTCCGCGGATCGCTATCGGGATCGGAAGAGCCTGAACCGTCTAGGGTTACCAGATCGCCCTCATTGACAGACTGATTGTCACCTGCATTTGCAACTGGTGGCTGATTGACAACAACGGCTTTTACAGTAATTATAACTTCATCAGCAGGAGAGTCAACTGTTCCGTCGTTAACCACCAATGAGAATGTAAATTCGGTGTCGGTATCCACATCAGGAGCAGTGAAAGTTGGGTTTTCGCCGCTATTCGAACTAAGTGTTATTCCATCCGGTGCAGTCCACATGTAAGTCAGTGGGTCGCCATCGGGGTCGGAAGAACTGGAACCATCCAAAGTAACCAAATCTCCTTCATCGACAGACTGATCGTCTCCGGCGATGGCTACCGGCGGCTGATTGGCAACAACAGCTTTGACAGTGATTACAACTTCATCGGGAGCTGAATCAACTGTCCCGTCATTCACAATCAACGAAAATGTAAAATTAGTATCTGCATCCACTTCGGGAGCTGTAAAAGTTGGATTTGAAGGGATATCTAAATTGAGCGTAATTCCATCCGGTGCAGTCCATTGGTAGGTCAGCGGATCACTATCAGGATCGGAAGAACCGGAACCATCAAGAGTCACCAAATCACCTTCGTTAACGGTTTGATCAGGTCCGGCATTAGCTGTCGGTGCTTCATTGGCAGGTTTTACAGTAATAATGACTTCATCAGCCGGTGAATCCACGGTTCCGTCGTTTACAACCAACGTAAATTTGAAATCGGTGTCGGTAATAACATCCGGAGCAGTGAATGTTGGCTTATCAACTGTGTTTGAGCTCAGTGTTATTCCGGCAGGAGCCGCCCATGTATAAGTCAACGGATCGCTATCGGGATCGGAAGAACCGGAACCGTCCAAAGTAACCAGGGTTCCTTTCAAAACCGATTGATCAACTCCGGCATTGGCCCCCGGCGCTTTATTTACATGCTTTACTGTAATTACAACTTCGTCAGCAGGCGAATCAACCGTACCGTCATTCACAACCAATGAAAACGTAAAATCAGTGTCGGCAATCACTTCCGGAGCAGTAAAGGTTGGCTTTTCAGCTGTTGTTGAACTCAGCGTTATTCCAGCCGGGGCGGTCCACAAATAGGTGAGCGGATCGCTGTCAGAATCGGAAGAACCGGAACCGTCCAGTATCACTTCGTCGCCTTCATTTAATGACTGATCGTCTCCTGCATCTGCTGCCGGAGTTTGATTTGCCGGAGCGCTAAGCTTCACAAAAGCGGATCCATTAATTGAAAAGTTAGGAGCTGTTAGTGTTGAACCGTCCTCAGGATCAAGGTATTCTGCTGGAATTCCGGATATCTCCCTGTTTTCGCTTGAATCCCAGAATTTATAGATGATTGGATTTCCAACGATATAACCATTGGAAAGCCCATCATCTTCTTTTGAAGCAGCGATTGCAGCAAAGGTTATTTTCGAATTAATATCAATAGGGCCGGAAATAATTGCTTTGCCACAACAAATTGTACCGTCGAATACTGCAATTTCATCACCGGCTTCAAGGTTAATCCCTCCAATGGCAGCAGTAATTACGGTGATATTCATATGATCAATTCCTTTACCTGAAAAAGCTACAACAAAATGCCCTTGTGCAAAACTGTTTACTGTCAGAAAGAGAATTGCTAAAAAATAAGTAATCCGTTTCATTTGATTGATTTTTTAGATTTAAACATTGTAAGGAATCATTGAATTTTTTAGTGTTTAAATATTACTTTCTTGACCGTATTGTTTACTTTCAGGTAATAGTTTCCGCTGGCCATCTTCATACCACTATCATTTTTTCCGTCCCAGAACACAATCTTCTTCGCTATTCCATCTCCACGATAAAGGGTGCGAATTAAACGACCGCCGGCATCAAAGATTTTTACATCCAGTTCCTGGATAGTTAGAATATCTATCTCAATTGTTAGCTGATCGCTGAACGGATTGGGATAGCATTTCACTGAAACAGGTTCTGTGATGTCAATGATACTGGTAGCTAATTCAGTATTTGCGCTTGCAAACATTGATTCATCTTTTATGAAGACGCCTTTGCTGTTGAAGAGCAATTCAGGAGTAAGCAGATATTCCTGGTTGTTTCTGAACAAGCGGATGGTTATCGTATTTCCGGAAATAAATCCATTTGGTTCAGCCTCCAATCCATCGTTACAGGAAGCCGGGATGCTGATATGCTCAGAAAGCATCTGGTCTGAACCGATTTGGGCCGCTCCTACACAAATATTTCCATCGAATATTCCGATTTCATCACCGGTTCTAAATCCACCTTTCGACAGATCGACCAGGTTTATATTCATGTGATCGGTTCCGTTGCCCGTGTAAACTTTACGGAAATGGCTGGATGCAAGTATTTCATCAGGAATAACAGCTTGTTTATTCCCACTCTCAGGAATCGTTAATGTCGCGTCGGATAACACATTTACTTTGTAGCCTTTGTTTGGAACCAGATTTCCGATGTTGTTCGTCCAACCGCCAAATACGCCATAGTTTTCGAGGGCAAATCCCGATTCATCCATCACCTTTTTGAGTTTTCCTGCATCAATAAGTGCCTGGAAAATGGCCATTGCATCTTGTGGCGTAGTGGCAGGGTAGGAGATGATATTCCATCCGGCTGTCAGGTTGATATCCATTGGTAAAGTGGCAAGTGTGCCCTGCAAATTAAGCATTACAGGTTCTTTTACATTTACCTTATATCCTCTTGAAATTTCCATATTGCCAATTCCATTGTTCCATCCTCCAAATGCTCCGAAGTCTTCAAGGGCTTTACCCGACTCGTCCATTACCTTTTTGAGCTTTCCCGCATCAATCAGATTCTGGAAAATCGCAAGCATATCAGGATTGGCCGGGATAACATTCGGCGAGAAAATATTCCAACCGGTAGTCAGCTCAATTGATTGCGTGTTCAATCCACTGACATTCTTGACTGTTACTGTTACCTCTGAAACCGCTGAATTTACTTTTCCGTCATTTACGATCAGGCCAAATATCAATGTTTGATCGGCAGCGACTTCCGGAGCTGTAAACGTTGGTTTGCCGACTGTTGTTGAGCTCAATGTAATTCCTGAAGGGGCAGTCCACAGGTAAGTCAGGGCATCGCTGTCCGGATCGGTTGAACCTGATCCATCCAAGGTTACCAATGTGTTTTCGTCAACTATCTGATTCGTTCCTGCAAAAGCATTTGGTGCCATATTAATTCCCTGAATCGACCATTGTGCTTTTGAAGATGAAACTCCCTGTTTTCCACTCAGGTATTTGTTAAGTTTGGTAAGGTCGAGGGTAATGCTGTAATTTCCGGTAGCATTTCCGACCTGTTCCATACCCGATAAATCATAAATTTTCTCTGCTGATTTCAAAACCGTCAGATTTTGTGTCCCGAGAGATTGTCCATCCCGTTCAAACTTCAGGAAATCTTTCAATTGGGAATCATCGAGAAGTTTATCCGAGAATTCAAACTGCAGCGAAGCAGGCTGAGCGGTTAAAGGTGTCACAGGTGCATTTTTCCATGTTGAAACCAATGCGGCCTCGTCAATAAATACTGCAAGTTCAGTAATTGTAGTGTTGGTAAAAATGTCGATACAATGCGCCTGAAGTTTCACGTTGCCAGGATAAATAAGATTGATTGGCAATGACAACGAACCTGTATTTACATTTGCAGTATCGGCCAAAAGTATCGGATTTACCTGATCTGTTTGATAAAGCTGGATACGGGTGTTTGGTTCGTTCACAGTCATGTGGGCAAACAGATTTTGTGAAGCTGTGATAGCGTCAGCGTCCGAGAATCCCATATCAGGAGTGATGCGCAAATCGGTTACAGCTTTCGGTTTGGTACGATATACAATCCAGTCATATTTAACCGTGTCGGTACGCGAATTGCCTGCAAAATCGGTAATGTCCTTCATTTTTACTTTCAGTTGATAATTGCCTTCATGGTAGGTTAGCAACCGGAATTGGGTAAACTCGTATTCCGAATCAGTATTTTTCCTGAATTCGAGTTGCGATAATGGCTGCCTCTGTCCGTCTTTCCACAATTCCAAAGAACTTACTCCGAAACCTTTCACCGGTTCGTTAAACTGAACCGTAAAACCTGTCCGGTGTTGCGAGTCGTAACCGCCATCAGTAGAAGGAGTAATCAGGTTTACCAATGGAGCTGTCTGGTCAATTTCCCAATCAACACTTTGTGCAAGTATTCCATAGTTCCCATCTAGTGATTTTATGTTTGCCAAATCAACTGCGAGCGAATATTTGCCATCTGCCGTCATAAATTCCTGTAATCCTGAAAGCTGGAACAACTTGCCTTCGGTGTCCATTTCAGTAATAACAATGGTTCCTGAAACTGCGGTTCCGTTTTTCGTCCAGGTGAAACGTGCAGGCAGTAAAGTTGTTTTGTCGATCGGTACGTTGAAACGGAGCAGTAACAAATCGAAAGGAGCACCAACATTGTTTTCAGGCAATCCAATGAACTCGCTGACTGCCGGAATGCCGATGAACTGTGTCCAGTTTGCCTGCTTGCCTTCCACACCACTTGTACCTATCAGGTCTTTAATTCCAGTTGTCTGTACATTCAGTGCGTAATATCCATCAAGCGTTGACTTCGTTGTGAGATCAACTTTGAAGGTTGTCTGATTGATTTCAGTCACTAATACGGTGGCATCCATGATGTCATCACCGCCCTGAACCCTCAGTGTCATATCTTCATAGTTGAATGTGGTTGCATCAACAGGTTTGTTGAAAACGACATTTATTGAAGTTACCGGATCGGTTACAAGCGAAGTCGGCACATTCTCGAACAGTACAATTGCCGGAGGATTTTGAGCTGGCGCATTAAACAGGATGGTATATTTCTGGCTGGCATTGTCTGCAAAAACATCCAGGAAATGTATCATGTTTTCATAAACAGGTTCTTTGCCATCGGGCAATGTGACATGGGTTTGCCAAACATTGTCAAGTGGGATCACCTGCCCATCTTCGCGCGTTACACTCACAATTTTATAAGCTCCATTTCCCGGATCGCTTAACTTATGGTAATTCCATCCGATTTGTTTTGGTGTAACAATCAGTTCTATTCCCGAAGCCAATGAACCGGAAGTACTGGAAGATACAGCCGGGTAGACATCAAGTGTTCCACCATTTGAAAGGTAGATAATATCAGGTGTTTCTTTTGAATCCTGAACTTCGTTGACCAGAAAATCATTGATTCCATCTTCTACTCCAGAATAAACCCGAACACTTTTTATTAGCTCATGCAAAGTTGCACCGCTTATCAGGCTTAGTTCGGGATTGCCACGACTGTCGAGATGGGTCAGTTTGGTTTCATAGGAAATGAAGTGCCCAAGCAAATCGCTGGTAAACCACCACTGTCCAATCGTTGAAGTTTTAGGTGCGATATTCCCAAAGTCGATATTGGTCAAACCAAGCTGGCGCGGTTGCCCGTTAAGGTTAGAGCCAATCAGTGCAAAATTGATGGCAAGACCTTTCTCGTTTTCCACGATTTTTGGCTGGGCGCTTTCGATGCGCACATTTTTAGCAGTTCCGAAGCCATTATTCTGTATCATTACCGCAAGTTCAGCTGGTACAATTGGTTCAACCGGTATGGTTAGCGGGTCGTCGCCCAAGATATCGCGCTGCATAAAGTAGTGCAGGAATAAATCAGGACTTGGATTCACATCAAGCGTTACAGGGAACAATGGTTTGGTAACGGTTACACCTGTAAATGGATCGAGATACGAGAACGAACCGCCAAATGAATAACTCTTTGGAACTTCAGGTGCGGCTCCTTTTTCAGGAATGAAGAGAACTGTGGCGCTACCTTTTTCCTGAGCGTTGAGTGTTCCTGTGCCGTCAATTCCTGTCAGGATATCAAGCGCTGAAGTTTCGATGTGGAAAAGATCGTTGCTCAAAACGCCGTTTTCGTCTTTAATTTCGAGGTTCAGCTTAACTTCTTTCATTGGCTCGGAGCCATGTCCGTTGAAAATGGTCAAGGTTCCCTTGAAAGCTTCGCGGGTCATTACTACTTTTTGAGCAATATTGATGGTTACTGAACTACAAACAGAGTTACTTCCGGTAAATACCTGATCTTCGATGGTTTCCATTGATTGGACATACATGTCGCCTACATCGGTAAATCCTCTTGATAAGGTATAATTCTTTACTGAATCAATTCTTTGTATGTACTTTTGCAATACATTATAGTCCACAATATTTGGATATTGGGCTGTCGGAGTTTCAACGTTATTCGCATGGGCTTCCAGCGTATTGTTCCAACGAGTAGCAAAAATGCTGATTTCGTCATTGGAAATATCAGTACCGGCCATGTTTTGCTGGATCAAAAGAAGATCAGCAGGAAGAATTGATTTCAAAGTGGAGGTGAAAGGTTTAATCTGATCGACAAAATCGTTGAAATTTTCTTTCGAATCCCAATCCACTGTACTCATAAATTCGCTTATAATCGAATTTGCAGCATTGTTCCCATATAGGAAAGCTTCAAGATCATGCACTGATTGCAGAAGTATAGGCGGCATTTTGCTGACGTTTGTTGCCCTGGCTATATGTCCACTTTTTAAGAAGAATGGTGGATCTTCATAACAGGTCTTAGCTGCGTTGGCAATTCCCAATGCACACTTATAACCATCTCTTGCATATTTAGCAGGAGTAAATCCGATCACACAATTGAATGCATCCATGAAAGTTATTTCGCCGTCCATTGCCGAATAGGCACAACCAGCAACACTTGAAGCCAATGCAGCATAAGGATGTAATTTTACACAACCCAAAATTGCCTGTGCAATATCGATCAAACATTTGTCGCAACCAATTTCAGGTAATGAAAATGATGGGGCCGAACTGCTCGGTGTATAATAGCCCGAATTTCCGCCACCTCTGCCAGGGCCTCCGCCTCCGCCCCAGCCGCCCCAGCCGCCATATCCGCCGCCAGATCCAGTTCCGGCACAGATTCTGCCACTAAAAGTAATTCCATGTGAGGAACTGCCCCATTTCCCGTCTTTACCGCATTCCCAACCGTAAATGGTGAATGCGTAATCGGTACAAGGACCAGTTTCCTGGGTTGATTCCAACCCATTTGCAATGCTGGCTGATTTGAGTGCATCCCTTCTTTTCATTACAACCGGAACTTGTATAGCTTGTTGTGCTAAAAGATCCAACTTAGTGAAATTGGTAAGGAAAACATATTCAGGATCGTTTTGTGGCAGATTAACCTGAACATCATTAGCTGTGATCAAGCCTTTGTTGGTAAGGGTTATCATGAATGGGAATGTCTCGTCGTTGAAAAGCTGAGGCATTTCAGTTGGCATTTCCATCACCACAACCGGAACCGGGACATTGGTTTCGAACTTCATGACTAACTGCACTTCATACGAATCCTCGATTTCGGTAGGAACAACTTCCCATGTATAAGTAATGGCCTGAAAACTCAGAAATACAGTCTGTTCATTTACCCGTCCCGGATCGATGATCACTGTAGTTTGGAAGCCTTCATGTTTGTCAGCCTCCACATTCATTTTGTAGGCGCCTTCAGGTAAATTTTCAACCTGAAAAATGCCATTTTCGTCGGTAAACCCGTCGGCCATTATTTTCCCGGAGAACGGGTGGCGGACAACTACATGGGCATTCTTTACATGTGGTTTTGCTTCTGTATAGTACGTATATTCGTCTATCACATCAATTTTTAAGGTACCTGTTTCTTCTGAAACAGCTTCAATGCGGTAGGGGAGCTGAAATCCACTCCCATTTGCAGAATTGACAGCAATATTTCCCGAAATGGGTGTGTTTAAAGGAGTATCGGCTGTCGGGGTAAGGCTAAGAATCACTTTGGCTGTATCCTGTGCCGAAAGGTTTGGAATGGTAGCCGGGCTTAAAAGTGTCATCCAGTCAACATTCGGCAAACTAATGGTAACCGTACCAGATTCGCCTGCACCATTGTTGTATAAGTAAAGCTCATAAATTCTGGTTTTCCCTTTGGTCATTGTGGTATTCAGGCTAACCGGATCGATCTTTAGTTGAGCCTGCAAAGCCTGGCAATAATAGTAGGCCGGGAAACTTGTAGTTGCTCCTTCAAGTGAACTTACCGTGAAATTTATTTGCTCATAGTCCTTCCCGATGGTCAGTTCAGTTGATTTCAGGGTAAATGAAAACTCTTTGGTTTGATTTCCGGCGAGGGAAACTATGGTGTCGAATTTCAGGTCGCAACCGGCCGGAAGTTTATCGGCAACAATCACTACTTTGTTTAATGTTGCTTCGCTGGTATTCTTGATAGCTATTTTGCCTGTTAGTGTTTGGCCAAGTTTCATTTCCCAAATGATGTGCCCCGTTGTAGTCCGCATCATCCCTGGTATATCGAAAGCATCCTGCTGGGTATCCAGGTTTTGTTCCGGATAACACGCCCCTATGATGTAGTGACCCGACTCGTTTGGATTGGGCACAAAATCGGCTGTGAACTCGCCCGAAGCATTGGTTTTTACCTTGATAACCCTACGCAAACCATTGGTGATTAAATAAACGTCAACATCAACATTGGGCATGGGCACATCAAGCTTGTTTTTCGCTATACCATGAATCGGTATTGTTGTATTGGGCAAATAAAGAACTTCATCTGCTTGCACGGTGGCTGTATATTCAGGTAAAATGGCCAAGCTGACAGGTTCCGATTCGTTGTTAAAATAAGCCAGTTCGGTAATCTGCTCGTTCGGGTTTATTTTTCCCAGAATAAAAAAGTTACCGGTTACATCGGGTACTTCAACAGTATGAACGAAATTGGCCGATGTTTCTTTCGGAATAGGCGACGGGAATGTAAATTCGCTTAGCAGCTGGTCTTTATCATCCAACTTGTTATCCTTCGATGAATAAAAATTTACTTTTACCCCTGAAGGGGCGGTGGCAAAACCACTGTTAAAGGCAGCTCCGGATATTTCAATCATCTCGTTGGTAGCCGCAGTCGTTTTATCCAGGGCAATATCGGTAATTTCCAAATCAGGCTTGTTCTGGTCGGTTACAAAAATATAACCAAAGCCTGTAGTGAACGTTGGGGCACTGGCCGAAATCATTACCATTTGGTTTCCATCTTCGACGTCATCGTTAATGGTGTTGATTGGCACGATCACCGATTTTTGTCCTGCCGGAATGGTTGCTGAAGTTTGAATACTTACCTCTGTATCATCGTTGTGCGAAATGGTCACCTCCAATGCGTCATCAGTTGGCGTATTTCTTGAAATGGTAAGGTTACCCGCATTTGTTTTGCCTTCGGGCAGCGATAGGGGATTGACAGAAACCGATAGTGCTGGCCCGTCGTTATCGGCAATTACTAATTCGGCTGTTACAACGCCGCCATTATCGGGGGTAGTGCCGCAGTTGCACGACGACAGGTAAATAGAACCTGTAACTAACGATTTGCGGTACCCGTCAACATCGCCATTATCGACCACGCCAATGTTGAACTTTTGCGAGCCAACTCCCTTGACTAAAGTGATAGTTGCAGGGAAGAATAACGCACCTGCCGGCGATTGGGTGAGATTTACTGTTATGTTTTCATCGCCTTTTACCCTGGTAATTACTCCCCATGTTGCATAAACCCCGCCGGATTCAGAAACTGTGTCTGAAAGAATTTCGAAAGTTACCTGCGGAACATCGTTATCTATAAAACTGGCAACCACTTGTCCGGGGGTTACACCTGCTGAACTTACAAATATATAAGCGTCGGATTTTAATTCGGGCAAATTGTCGTCAGTGATTACTACCGAAACTTTACCTGAAGCTTCATTTGCAGGAATTACTAAGGACGATGGGAAAGTCCACTGGTTGGCCTTATTGGTGGCTATACTCACATTTAATGCCTGATCGGTCACCAAATCACGGGTAACAGTCAATTCAATCGTCTCTCCTTCCGTAGGTGTCGGGTTGCTCAGGACGCCTGTTAGTTTTGGTATTTCATCATCGAGTATCGTGATGGTTTTTACCGAATTGGCGTACGATGCTGCACCTGCGGTGATGTCAACATTTCTAGGACCTTCCAAAGCAGCATTGTTAACAGTATTGAGATTGAAAACAATGGATGACTGATTGGCCGGAATGGTAACCGATGCCGGAATGGTAACTTGTCCGGCAACTGATGCTGATAGGTTTACATCCAGTGCTGAAGCAATGTCGCCGCTGCGTGTCACAATACAACGAACCGGAAGCGGAGTGCTTTCGAGTAAAGATGCCGACTGGATAACCAAAGTCAGGTTGTCAGCCAAACTAATATTTCCGGCAGATTGTGCTTTGTTGTTTGCTTTATCTGCAGCATATTCCTGAAGTTCGGGAAACGGGAACAGTTCTACCTCGATGCTTGCTTCTCCTGAAAATTTCGCGATTTCGGGTATTTTTATTCTTCTGCTGCGATCAATGGTACTGCCCGATGGCAAAGGCAATCTATATTCAGTATTGGGCGATAGTACGATTTTTAGTCCAGAAAGCGGGACAATTGTAATCCTTTCCGACCAGCCTCCGGTTGCAGTTATTCCACCCCTGTTTTCTACTTTCCAGCTAATCGTCAGCGAATCACCGGGATTAACATCGGTAGTTGTAGGCTGAATGTCTTTAACCAGAATGTCAGGAAGTGTTTTTGCAGTAACAGCAGTCGCAGTTGACGTCAATGCCTGGTTGTTGTCTTCCAGCAATTCTGCAACAGAATTGTTTCTATCGGTTCTGACGAAAAAATAATAATTTCCCGAATAATCCAATGGTAACGACACGGTTACCGATCTAGTGTAAATACTATCAGGATCGAGCTGTCTTAAATTGGTGGTATTCGAAAGCAACAGGTCATCATTGCTGAAAGTCGCATCATTCGACACATATACAAAATCGTTCCATGTTGTTCCGGCTGTATTTCCAACTCCAATGTTTTTTATACTGAAGTTAACAGTGAAATTGCTGCCCGATTCAACACTGGCCGGAGCCTGAATTTCGCCATTAATTGTAAGATCCGGAAGTTGGCGGATTCTGAAAGATTGTTCAGAACTTTCAATGGATGAACAGTCGTTTACCGAACCAACTTTCCATCGGTACAATTGCCCGTATTTCAGGTTGTACAGCCGCCTGGTGGTACTGTAAATATTCGTATAGGTTGGAGTTGCCGGCATTGCTGCCCCATCTTCCCACACAAACAGATTGTAGTAAGTTGTATTGGGCGAAGGTTGCCAAAACAAATCCAGGGTTGCATTCACATTTTCCTTACCGTTTTCAGGCAAAAGCCCTGTGACAACAGTAATCGGTTTACAAAATGCGGTAAGGATTTCCGGATTCGCATAATCGGGCACAAGATTGGGTACAAACTCAATTTTTTCTGTGATGTCGTATATTTTTTCAGAAAAAATATCGTAGTACTTAAAGCTGATTTCGTCTCCGGTCTTATCATTGAAAACCAGAATTTTATAAACATTTACTCCGGTTGCCGGAAAAATCACGGAAGCAGTTTGAGCGCCCCTGATTTCACCATTGATATAAGCAATCAGCGCTCCGCTGGGTAAAAACGTTTCACCCACCTTTACCCTGAAAGCCATTTCGGTACTTAACTCGAATTTTTTTGACAGGCTGGCGTTGCTCGGAATGGCGGGCAAAGTCAGCGCGGCGTTTGCGGCCAACGGCAACCAAATGAGCAGGGCAAGGGCTAAATTCCGAATCATTTTTGTTTTGATTCGGTTAAAGCTCCATCTACTTATCCTGAATTCTTCCTGAATTCCGGGGAAAGGTAGTTGACTATTTTTATGGATAGATTTTTTCATAATCGGACGGGTTTTTCTCATTAGTAAATCACATTTCCAACAGCTTAATGGATTTTTAATCACTTTTTCCATGTATTTGCATGTTTGATTATGAGCCCTTATTGGTTGTTTGTTTTAATCAGTTTCCTGATTACGATGCCTTTCGATGTTTCAATTTTCAGCATATACATTCCCGAAACCAGGTTTCTGGTATTGATCAGTAAGGTATATTCAGAAATATTGGAGAGAAGTTGAATGCAATTGCCTGACAAACCTGAAAGCGTGACGGAGTGAATCTTTGCTTCCGAATGGATTTGCAGTTCGTCGGCCACCGGGTTTGGATATACCAAAACCGATGGATCGGTTGCTGTTTCAATGATTCCGGTTGGATTTGCCAGATGAAGCTGTAATGGATTCATGGCTTGTCCGTATATTTCGTCGGTATCGAAAATCAACTCTTCCACAATAGTTTCTTCGGTATTGCCTGCCAGCGATTTTAACCTGAAGTTTAGCTTTTCCTGATTCGAATTCGAGAACATGGTCAATACAAAAACATACCTGTTCAGATCCGGAATAAAGCGGGCTTCGGTCACACCTCTTGGTTCGTTTTGCGAATAGGCGAGGAGCAGGTCTCCTTTTTTGATCATATTTTCATTGTTTGAATTCACCAGCTCCCCAATCAGGTTGGCCGAATGTTCAAACATTGGCGGATTAATCTTATAATCACCGTACAGGGTGTTTCGGGCGAAGACAGAGGATTGTGCCGATTTAAGTTTGGCGCTGTTGGCCAGGTACTTCAAATTTGCATTTCCCGCAGTTTTCATCATATAGCCGGTCATAATTCTCAACGAGTCGAGATCGCCGGCCCATCCCGAAGCCGGGTAATAAACCGCCGAAGCTTCCTTACTTTTCAGTAAAATGTCACCTGTTGGCAACGAAGCCGGATCGAAAGTTTCACCAAGTTCAGCATTTCCTTTCAGTATATATCCGATTCGGTTCCAGCCTGTTGTAACGGGTACGGTCGTTAGTGCCGGGTTTATTTCCTTTCCTGATAAGGTGAATATTTCTGAAGTTGCCTTTTTAAGCATCAGCATCTCCAATTGCGGAAGGTTAACCAAATCGCCAAACCATCCGGAAGGAATGTAATAAACTGCCGATGTAATAGCCGCTTTAATATAATCAAGGTTTTCCAGCGAAAGGCTTCCAAGAACCGGCGTCACCTTAAGGTCAGGAGGAACAACGCTCAATGAAATCCAGTTCCAACCAACATCGAGGTTTCGTTTCAGGCTAACATCGGGGACAAAAACCCTGACAGAATATGTTTTCTTGGTTACGCCGTCTTCGGCAGTTACCGTATAGTTAACCGGCGAAGTGAAATTCCTGATTGATCCTCCCGCCGGAACAATGGTGGCTTTGGGCGAAATCTGGAAAGCAGGTGTCAATGCACGCGGATCAGCTCCATATGGCAGGTACATAAAAACCTGAAGTAAATCCTGATTAACTTTTACAGAATCTGCTCCTGTGAGTTGTCCGCTCAGTATCTGTGCTTCGGTGCTTAAAATATTCAGGTTTTTGATTGTGATCGAAACTTTATCGGTATCCGAATCCATTTTGCCATCGTTCACTACCAAGGCAATAATTATTACTGAATCGCGCTGGACAAAAGGAGCTGTAAATGTTGGTTTGCTTATGGTTGCTGAGGACAATGTTATCATCGATGGAACAATCCATTTGAAAGTAATCGGCTCGGAATCGGCATCGGAAGACAATGATCCATCGAGTTGAACCAATGTATTTTCATTTACCGTTTGGTCGCCACCGGCAAATGCCACCGGCTTCTTGTTTATTTGCAGTATGGTAATTTTTACGGTATCGGGAACTGAAAACAAAACCCCATCGGAAACTTCCAGCTTAAACCGGTAAACTTTATCGGCATTTACTTGTGGAGCTATAAAAGATGGAGAAACACTAAGCGGATCAAAAAGGATGATACCGTCCATCGAAGTCCATTTGTAGGAGATCACATCTCCATCGGGATCGGCTGACAGGCTGCCATCAAGAGAAACTGAAAGTCCTTCGTTGTATCCTTTGTCAGGACCGGCATTGGCAATTGGCCGTTTGTTTACTTGAAGTACGGTTATAGCCACATTTGAAGGATCGGAGTCAAACTCGCCGTCGTTTACAACCAGCGTAAAGGTGTAAATGGTATTTGCATTTACATCAGGAGCAGTAAATGTTGGGTTTTTTATAGTATTGTCGCTCAATATAATTCCTCCAGGCGCAGTCCATAAATAGGTAATCGGGCTGCCATCTTCGTCGTACGATTCAGAACCATCAAGTTGAACCAGATCCCCTTCAGGAACAGATTTATTTAAACCTGCTTTGGCAATTGGCCGGTAGCTCAACTGATCAAGACGGGTAATTTTTCCACTTGTGACAGTTGAATACAGCGAGGATTCATTGCCTGACATCGAGCTGAGCGTAATTGTAACCTGTTGTCCTAAAACAACCGTGTTTTTGAGTTGAAATCTCAGAAAGCAGATGATTCCTGATTGGATGCCTGAGCTGGTCGCACCCACAATATGCACGGTGTTGCTGGTTCTGACGAATTCAGTCAGCATGGCGCCATCAACAGATTCGATACCGATAAATTCAAGTTCAGCTTCATTGAACGAAATTACTCCATCGAAATCGTATAGTGCTTTTCCTGAAGGAAGTAAAGTGGTTGAAACTGGCACGCGGGTTGGGGTGTCGAGCACGCCATCTGAATTTACGATCGTAAAATTATTGTCGAGGATTTGGAAATCGCCGCTGGTTTTGGTCGCTCCATGCGAATCGGTGGCTATTACTTTTACTTTTCCACCCGACAAACCGGTAAGGTTTCCCAAAGCGTCAATGGAACCAATTTGGGGATCCGACACTTGATAAATCATAGGAGGGTCGCCGTTTGTAACGGTTATTTTCTCAGTTGATCCCCACATTAGTGTACCACTATTTGGCGATATATTCAGGGTGGGCAAATAATAAACTTCCACGTATTCCTGATAGCTGAATGCCAGCAGTTTTTCATCGAATCTCAGGTTCTGAAAATTGAAATAGTGATTTCCGCTGTTTATGGCTTTGAAGCCCAGATAGCAAAGAATTCCGCTTCCGGTTATTCCTTCTGCCGAGGCAAACGAAACCCGTGTAAGGTTGGTAATGGCATTGTTCTGGATCGAAATATCGAAATCGCCGGTTTGTACACTTTCTTTTATTCCCTGAACATTGGCGTTGTGTGTGATTTCGAAATAGCCTGAGTACACTCTTGTTCCTGGCGCAATCTCGATTTTCACCGGCAGATAGAACGTATCTGTGGGCCAGGCGGAGCTGCGCATGGCGCTGATTTTGATCGCGCGAACATCAATATTTCCGGTCGTGTAGGATACTTCACCATCTTTATCGGTTACATAAGCTTTTGTGATTCCCGGACTTTTCCCCTTTACTTTCGACTGACTGCTAATTACAGCAATTGCAGTATCAACAGTATTATAAATGTACGGGGCTGTTCCGCCACTAACATACATCTGGGCTTCATCGCCAACAAATAATTCGTAATTGTCATAGTAAATGTCAGGGTAGGAGCGGGATTGGGCATTTATATAACCCTGGTTCATTGTCATGTTTGGTGATCCTTCATTCAGGAAACTTTCTCCTGAAATGTTGCTGACATAAGTTCCGCCACCCCGCAAAACTTTAAATTTCAGGTAGAACATGTTGCCCTCTCCGCTAAGAGGCACAGAGCCTGCTCCGGCGATGATAATTCTTCCCGCGGTTTTGTTACTGAAAGTTGGTATTCCCCATTCTTCCAGAACGGTGCCGACTGAATCAATGCCCATGAATTCAAGGTAACTTGCGTTGTACGACAACCCAAATCGGAAAGAATAAATACCGTTGTCGGTTAGCGTCGTACTGGCTTTAACCGCTATGGTGATGGTGTCTTTTTCTAAAACTGTTGCCCCGTCGATACTGAAACCAATGGTTGTTTGCGCTGTCGCTATTCCCGGAGAAAAAACCGTGAAGCAACCTATCCATAAGCTGAGGGCAATGATATATCTGATAAATTTGTTCATCTGTATAAATTTTATTTTAGTGTCAGTTACTGTTTCCAGTAGTGCATCAATGTCGGTCGATTTAGAAATCTGATCGTTCAGACATGAATGCGGTTTCATCTAAAATGCTTCAATCCGTTGAAAAGGACTCTGCTGCTATGATGTTTACAGAGCCCTTTTACCTGGATTGGTTACTTTATCAGAAGTTTTTTTGAGTAGCTGAAGTCATCAGTACGCAAATTCAGGATATAAATGCCCTTATTTGGCCGGTCAAAGTCCGCATATAGCAAGTCGAAATACTGAAGGCCGGAGCTCAGATTTTTTACATTTCGTTTGTAAAGAATCCTGCCGGTTAAATCAACAACTTGTATAAACAGATCCTGATTCGATTTCGATAGTTCGAGTTTTGCATGAATGGCATACTGGTCAGTATATACGACAGGTTCAGTCAGTCGCGACTGGCTATCTGATCCGGTAACACCCGATTTACTGCTGATAGTGGCATAACCAAGGTCTTCAGTCAAAATATAGTCATTGGCCATTGCAGCGGTCAGGTTGAATTGTGATTCTGAAAGGTTTGAATCTATAAATTCAAACTCGAGAATTAATTGTTTGTCAATCAACTCCAAATCATAAGCCGATGCCATTGAAATAGTGATTTCTCCGTTTCCGGAATTAAATCCTGCTTCAATTGCAATTCCTGCCGGAAGTTTTTCTTTATTGATTCTTAATAATTTAACATGATTTTGATTGATGGTGTATTTCATATCCAGCGCTTTTATTCCTTTGAATGTGGAAACAGTCAGCGGGATTTCGAAGGTTTTTTTAACCGGTTCACTAATCAAATCAGGGAATGATATGGTTGCATAATCACTGATTGTGGCTGATTTTATTCCACCTGGTTCCGGATCAAATCTGCTGATCAGGCCAACACTGTATTGCAGTATCAGCGAGGCATCGTACGACGTAATCATCGCATTTCCACTCACATCAGCAACGCCTTGCTGCTTCTCAGTTAAAGTGATGACTGTTGCGGCATGTTGCAACACCAAAGATGCGTCGAATGGCTTAACTTCTCCGTTCATACTCACATCACCCAACACAGGTTTGGCCAATTGTGTTGCCCATGGGGTAAAATCAACATAGTTGGATACCCGTTCTCCCATTCCGCCAGGATTGGATGCGTGCCTCGGGCCTGTATTGTGGTTCCAATAACAGTTTTCGGCAGTTACCGTATTGGTAGCCGTTTGGTTTTGGATGCCATAACCGTAGGTAGGATCAGTACCCACAAAGTCGCAATTTGTTATTTTTGGTAATGAAGTATTTCGCGAAATAATCCCATAATAGTTACTTTCAAATAGACAACTGGTAATTGTTGGCGAAGCATTGTCTAAATTTATGGCTGCATATCTGTTAGGATCATAAGGAGCGTACTCTGGCGAGTAATAATAATCAGAGGCATTTTTCAGGATACAATTTTCGAGGATACAATTGTCGTCAATTGATTCATTAAAGAAATAAATGCCTTTCCAGTAATATGAATTTGGTACGCTGGCATCACCATCTCCATATGTGTCGCCACCATAAAAGTCATCCCGGTCGGCGGTGAATACAATTGTGTTGTCTGTCGTATTGCCTCCTTTTGCGATTAACCCGTTATAGACATGCAGATATCCATTCTGCATAAATTTACATACTATTCCCGGATTGATGGTAAGTACCGCACCGGTACCAACTGTATAATTCTGAAAAACAAAAGGAATATTTGTTATTCCTGCAAAGTCGCGTTTTAGCAGTGTTACATTCTGTGTCAGAGTTTCATCGGAAACACGTATTGCCCTTCCTGTTGTACCTGAAATTATATTGCCTGTCGTTTCAGCAGGATAAGTCACCAATGAGGTAGTGAACGGGAATACTGCGTTGTCAAAGGTACATCCGTTTATGGTTGGAGTACTCGAACCTGACAAAGCAATCCCCGGATTGGCTAAGTTTTGGAATGTTGAGTTCAGTATTTTGGGTGACGCATTGGCCATTTGTATCGAATTGGAAGCTGAATACCTGAACAGGGCATGATCAATTGTGCTGGCATCATCTGCCTGGTCGTAGAAAACAAAGTAGCTGCCGTAGTTATTCAATCCGCCTTGACCATTTTGCTGCAAATCTTTCGGGCTGCCGTACATGTCATCCTCCTGTGTGGTAAAAACAACCGGATTTTCAGCAGTCCCTTGTATCTCAAGTTTTCCCTGTATATTCCATCTTCCGCTACTGTTGCCGGTTTTAAATGTTAATCCGGCCGGGATTACCAATTGGCTGGTAACGGTCATGGTTTCTTCTATAATGTAGGAGATATTATCATAACCTGCAAAATTTCTGACCGGGACAGTTCCTGTAATAGATCCGCCACGAATACGTAACCCTATTCTTGGTAGATTGGCTACCTTATTTCCGGAAAAAGTGGGGTTCGAAAACATATCCATATAAATAGGAGCACTGCCAAGATTGTATAACTCGCAATTAGTTATCTCCGGATTTGCATTACCGAATATGCTCAATGCACTACCGTATGTAAAATTCACCTTGGTTGAATCCATTACCACCCGGCAATCAGTTATTCGTATTGCACCATCCCAATAAACAGGATAGCCGGTATACCTGATTTCGCAGTTTTTAAGGATATTTTCAGTATCACTGGCCGTTCCGGAGAAATCCAAGCCTTGCCAATCGTTGTTGGTAGGTACCGAGGCTGTTCCATCGTTGTTGGTATCACCTGCGGCTGAGTCGTCTGATATGCAGGTGAAAATTATTTTGTTGTCTTTTTTACCGGTTGCTTTAATTGCACCATTAACAATAAGTCGTCCGTAATATCTTCGAATAAATTTAATTACTACTCCCGGATCAATTGTAACTACATTTTCTGCGGCGATGGTTAGCTGGTCTTCAATCATATAGGCAACATTGGTAAATCCGGCAAAATTCATCGGTTTGAGCGTGGGAGAATCAGTGTCAAATTCGCCAATGAGAATTCCGATATAGCCAACATTTGAAACTGTATTTCCTATAAGAACCGGAGTTCCCTGATTAACTTTTCTACCAACAGGAAAATAGTTGATGTTGGAAAATGTATTACTAAGAAGCTGTGCATTGTCAAAGAAATAGATTCCCCGGTAAGAGTTTTTTATTTCACAATTCTCTACGATGTTACCCTTTGAGACATAAACAGCCCAGTTGTCAGAATTGTATCCGCCATAATGTATCTTCCAGTTTTTAATTTGTGATGTAGCTGTACCATAAATTGCAATCCTGCCTGAATTACTATTACTGGGAGTTACATTTCCGTCATTTTGAGAATTTTTAGGATTACCGAAATTGTCATCGGCAAGGTGTGTGAAAATAATAGGTTCGGCTTCAGTTCCAATTCCGGTTAATGTGCCGTTTGCTGTAATCATTGCATTGTATTGTCGGCATTTTATCACAATCCCAGGATCAATAACCAAAGATGCAGTTTCCTCAACTGTTGTCGTCTCATATAAACAGTAGGTAATGTTTTCCAGATTTTTAAATGATATCTTTTTTAGCTGCGCATTACCGGTTACAGTTGAAGGCAGAATTCTTACAGCTCTTATTTCATTGGGATTGAACTTTATGGAATCGCTAGAGAAATCCACATTTGCGTTCATATCTATCGCAACATTATAAGCTTCACCACCCAAAATAGTTGATTGTTCAAAATTACAGTTGGTAAATGTGGGTTGACTTATACCGGTCACAAACAGATTTCTGTGGTTATCGGTGAATTTACAGTTTTCAAATGATGGAGAAGCTGCATCAATTGCCATTGCCACATATGCATCGTTATTGTTTTTAGCACTTTTAAATATACAGTTTTTGAAAATGCAGGCAGTGTCAATAGCTGAAGCAGTAATGTTTACTCCCAGCCAATAGGAGGCTCCCGGATGCATATCGAAAATGATTGGTTTATCAGTGGTTCCAAGGGCTTTGACTTTTCCGCGAATGGTTATTTCGGTGTTAAAGTTTTTCAGTTCAACTCCGGGTGAAATGTTTAAGGTACCAGTTTCGGTAACCCTGAATGTCGTCAGCCTATAAGGGATATCAAACAAAGGCATGTTGAAGGTTCCGGAAACATCGTTGAAATTCAGGTAAATATAATCAGCGGCATTGCCGGTAAGTACATTGTCGTTTGTACCCTTAATCATTCCAGGGCCGTTGAAATAAATGGGATGGTTGTTTCCGTTTTTAATTGTAGTTTCCGAGATGTCTAATGTTCCCTGCGAATAGACCTGTACTCCATACCCGCTAAAATTATCAAGGGTAGATTTTTTCAAAGTTAAAGTACCTTTTCTGCACCAAATATTCTGAGCATATTCAACCGTGCAGTTATTCAAGATAACATTACCAATGCTGGCGCTTCCTTCATACGAAACATAAATTCCATCCCAGATTCCTTTGGTTGGAGTTTCGCTCGACGATGTAAATTTCGTTCCGGTAGCATTCAGGGTTCCAAATACCTGAATGTACCTGCCGTTGTTAAACTTGATTTCAACCCCATCTTCGACTGTAACAGTTACTCCGGCGCTGACATCCATATTCGATGTAATCAAATAGGGACTGTTCGTTAATGTTAAAGTCCGGTCAACAGTAAAATAACCTGCGGGAATGGTGGTTTGTGCATAAGATCCAAACACAAAAAGGACTGCCCCAATAAATAAAAGGATACACTTTTTCATATTCGTAAAGTTTAATTTATGATTGAGCATTAATAAATTTTTATACAGAAATTGAAAAACTTCACATGCATCAGAAAATACTACTTTATGGAGAACCTTCCTTTTCTGCATCGAAGTCGGTCATATCAGTTGTATTTCTCTACAGGAGATCCATATCCTAAGAAATTTTTATTCAGACATAAATTATGTATATTATTGTCAGTTCGGTATAATTCTCGTGGCAGTATAAGATGCTATACATCTTATCGGGAATCAGCTCAAATCTTTGAAGTCACTCAGTTTTTACCTTCTGACAAATCGAGAATAAATAAGCCTTTTTTATTTTCAGATTTAAGGCTCTTTTTTTCTTGTAATCAAATATAAAACTTTAATATCTCAATTACAAATAAATTTTTGATCGGTCGGGAATGATCAATTGCCTCAAAATTTAAATTGCAAATAAATTTACAAAATTTTCATATTCGTTTTTCAAAAAAATATACTTGAAGAAGGTTTTTTTTTTGAATTGACACAAAATAATATCAGCCTGGGATAGTAGCTTATCCTATTCAGAGGAAGCTTGATAGTTGATTTTTACGATTTTCTGATTCGAGCGGCACAAATAAATTCCTGAAGTGACTTTGCTACCGCTACTGTCTCTTCCGTCCCATATGAGCGTTGTTTGTCTTTCAGCATCACCTTTGTAAAGGGTTCTGATAAGTTGCCCGCTCATGTTAAATATTTCAACTGTTAAGGGTTGTTTTTGAGGTAAGTTAATCTCTATTCTTACAGATTTTACGAATGGGTTTGGATACAATTTGATTCCTGTTTGATTTTCAAGTTGGGATTGTCCGGTTGACTTAGAGAAGTCAACTGACGCAAACATGGATTCCCATTTTTCAAAAACATCGTTGGTGTTATTAACTGCTTGAAAGTACAGTTTGTAAACAGTTTTGTTCCTGTATAATTTTAGTGTGATTTTATGTCCCGGGATGTACCCATTTTTATTGTTTTCTGTTCCATCATTGGCCGATGCCGGAATACTGATACTGTTGTCAATCAGGTGTTTTTCCATAATGACAGCAACTCCGGCGCAAATATCACCGTCAAATACACCAATTTCATCACCAATTATTATCCCTCCCGAATTCAAATTAACAAGATTGATGTTCATGTGGTCAATTCCATTGCCAGTGTATGCCAACTGAAAATATCCGGAATTTAGAAGAATTGTTTCGCCGGAGCTGGAATTTTTATTCAGAACTGATAATTCAGGTAAAAGGTGTGTTTTTTCATTTACTGAGAATCCGTCTATGGTCACGATTCCAAAAATCAATATCAAAGATATGCCAGCAAACTTTTCGATTTCGCGGAATAAAGCTGTATTTCTGATTTTAAAAATTAGCATTTGGAACATGATTCAGCAATAATTAATTTACTTCAATACTACTTTACAAGAACAGCGTAATTGAATTTTAGTTTTAGTGTAGATAAATCAATCTGCAACATCAATAAAAATACAAAATTTAGGGATTTATTGTTTCATTTAAAGTGTAAAATATTGCTGGTCATTAATAGAAATCGATTTTAATAACAGTATTTGGTGCGAAAAACAAAAGGGAACAAGCCTTTCGGATTGTTCCCTTTTGTCAATGTTTTTGTTTTGTAATATTTTGCAATATGCTTTGCAATAAGTCGTTCGGAAGTTTCGTCCGGATATTAAAGTTCGCGGATTTTGATGTTACGGAACCAAACCGGGTAACCATGATCCTGAAGGCCGATGTAACCTTCTTTTGCAATTCCTTCGGTAAATCCGGGGAATGTTTTGAATTTGCTGTTGTTAACAAGTGCATCCCATTCAGGAGTCCATAAAGTGTAGCTTACCACTTTTACACCGTTTTGGATGTGGGTAACCTGACCATCTTTTACTTTGATAACGATTGTATTCCATTCGCCAACAGGTTTAACTGTTTTCGGATCGGCAGGAAGCATGTCGTACAATGAACCGGCCAGGTGGCTGTCAATTTTGTTGTCGGATGCATCTACGTTGTCGAGTACCTGAACTTCAGGAGCGGCGTAATAAATTGGTTTTCCCGGAACTTCGCGCACATTGTAGAAAATTCCTGAATTGGCTGCTTTGCTGGCTTTCCAGTCGATCGAAAGTTCGAAGTTTTTGAATTTTTTGCCCGGATAAAGAATGTCGCCATTGGCTCCCTGTCCGGGATTTTTTCCTTCACCAATCAACACTTTCATCGCATCTTCTTCAATTACCCAGTTTGCAGGCATCGCTGTGCCGTTACATTGGCGCCAGCCATCGAAATTCTGACCGTTAAATAACAAGGTCCAGCCTTCCTTTTTCTCTTTTTTTGATAGTTTGTTCACTGTTTGTGAAAACCCGGGCAGCGCAATCAGTAATGCAACTGCCAATGACAAAGTCATAAAAATGTTTTTCTTCATGATTGATTTTTTAATATCCCTGGTGGGGACGAATGATTTATTTGTGTTTAGGTATTACAGTCAGCAAAAGTAGGGATTTGGATTGGCAATCCTAACACCGGCTGTTGTATTTTAAATCAAAAAAACCACGGATTCCACAAATTTTCCTGATAATAAATCAGTGTCAATCTACGAAATCCGTGGCGGGAAACTTTCATGCATTGTGCAATACTCATTTCAAACAGTCTCATTAAAAGTCGGTTTACCTTTTTATGATTTTTTCGGTAAACGTAGATTTTTCACTTTGAATAACGATAAAGTAAATTCCTGAAGGCAAATCCCCAAGGTTAACGCTTTTTGAATTGACTTCAATTGGTTCAACATTTTTCACCATCCTGCCATTCACATCAGTTAACCTCACCTTTAATTTTGAATGATTCAGGCTTTCAGGAAAACTTAAATGAATAATATCGGCAAAAGGATTGGGGTACACGATGAATTTTTCAGTATTCCCTATTTCTGAAATTGCAGTAGGAAACGTTACGTTCAGGTTAAAAACCATCCATTCTTTTGCCAGTTTCTGATCAGACGCTACCAATTTTATTTGATGAATTCCGGCGGACTGATTTGGTGGGGTGCCTTTAAGTGTTCCCGTAACAGGATCAAATGTCAGCCACGCCGGGATGGCTGAATTGTTGCCCATCGAAACTGAGTACGAAAGTTTATCCCCGACATCCGGATCAACAAAACAATCGGCAGGAATAACAAACTGATTTACCTTGTTCGTTACAAACACCTGATCACTCAAAAAGTAATTAATTTCAGGCGGATCGTTGATATTTAAAACCATTAAGGTAATTTTTTGAGATACCGATGTTTCTGCGTCACTGCCAATTACAGTAAAGTTATGGATCCCGACTTCATTGTTTCCCGGACTTCCTGAAAGAAGGTTCAAATCAGGATAGAAAGTAATCCAGCCCGGCAGGTTTTCAAAACTTAACGATACAGGGTCTCCATCTTTGTCGATGGCTTCAATGGCGTAAACATAAACGTCGTTCTGCATGACGAAATTGGCAGGTTTGCTCATAAATACCGGCAACTGATTTGAATCCTGCGTTTTTAAAGTCAGGCTCTTTTCATATCCGGCACCCAATTTATCTGTAACCCTGACCAAAATGTTCCAGCTCGATCTTGAAGGATCATTAAACGGTTCGGCAAGTAACAATTTATTACCATTGATTTTTACAAGGCTGTTGCCATCGTCGTTAACAGCATTTCCTGTTATCAGACTGAAAACATGCGCATCACCTGCATCCTGATCTTCGGCAGTGAGTTCGCCGATAATTGTATTTGCTGCCGAATTCGGATCGAAAGTGTTCTGCGACAGGGAAATATTTGTAGGTGCATCGTTTTTGCCGATCAATGAAATAGTAAATAACTTGTCAACAGTTCCACCTTTCTGATCGTCAGCACGCGCTTTTATCAGGTAGGCGCTTCGCGTTTCATAATCAAGTGCCAGCGCCGTCATGAGTTTGTCGCCTTCTGTTTTGAAAAGGGCATAATCAGTTCCAGGTTCTTCAATCAGACTGTAAACGTGTGACTCATTTGGGTTTTCGGTAACAGTACTAAAATTACCGACCAATGCTGAACCCATATTTTCGTCCACTTTACTGTTCGACAGAAGTAGGTCGCTTGGGATATCATTGCTGACTTCAATATGTATCGTATAAGTTGTACTGCTTTTGTCGGCTGCTTCAACAATAAACGAAACAGGTTTTGTAAAGTCAATGGAAGTCGATCCACCGGCTCTTTCGATGTAGTTAATGAAAGCTTTTGCGTAGGGAGAAATAGTAAATGTCGTAACAACCGCAGCGAGGTCTGCACTCCAGTGTTGTTTGACAAAAACATCAGTTCCAGTAAAAATGGTCGCGCCAACTTGCTGGTTGATTGCAAAACTCAGTAACTGTTTTTCGCTGCTGAGAATGGCTTCATCCTTTGTTGCAACCGACAATGGGATCGTTACCGATGCTCCACCCTGATCTGATGCTTTTATCAGAATATTGAATTTATCATCCTTTCGGAAATAAATTTCGCCTTTGCTTTTCAGCTTGTTGCCATCAATTATAAATCTCCAGTTATCCAGATCGTTTGTTCCGTTTCCCCACACAAGGCTATATGTATGGCTGTCGCCAGCATTCGGGTCAACCGCGTTGATAGTGGCGATAATTGTATTTGCCACTGCCAATGCCGGTGTCACAACATTTGAAAGGTTGATGCTTGTTGGTGCAACATTTACATTGGCTGCGGTAATCATAAATGGACTAAGTGAAGTGCCAAGGTTCCCGTTGACCGAGAACTTGGCAGTTTCTTTCGCCGCGATTTCCAAATTTTCACTTTTATCGAACACACGGAATGCAATGTCATCGATAGGGGCATTGCTGTACACCATCAGGAATACGAAATATTCATCTACCGATTCAATATATTTCACGTTTGCGATGCCGCGACATTCGCCATTGATAAATGCGCCGACCATGTCGTTCACATCTTTGGAGTCAGATCCTTCAAAATGAAGTTTCCCGGTAATGGTCATCGAATACAGGAATTCGTGTGAATCAAAACTCCAGGTTGGCTGCGCTTGTACAATAAATGTCAGACAGGAAATAAAACCTGCTAAAGCTATTTTTATAAATCTACTTGTCTTCATAACTTTCAGTTTTAACGGTTTTTGGTAATTTTCACTGTTTCAACCGATTTTCCGGCGCTTAGCCTGACGTAATACATCCCAGCTGAAACAGCTGTCCCGTTGCCTGATTTTCCATCCCAAACAATCGACTTAAGTCCCGGATCTGAAATCCCTTCGAAGAGTTTGTTGATTACACGTCCGGTCAGGTCCATGATTTCCAGTTTCATTAAACCACCTGCAAAATTGTAATCGATGGTCAAACCTTCATTGAATGGATTCGGATAACAGTTCAGTGTTGCGTTTGCAATCAACTCGCCGTTCACTCCTGTATATTGGCCTTTCAGTGTCAATATCTGCGGAGATAGGGTAGAGCCGTAAACTGCATTTTCGGCATACACTTTTGTTTCTTCAATCAAATAGGTCTTTCCTGAAAGTCCGTCGTACAACCTGAACTGCATCTGCTGCTCGGTTTTGTCGTTGCTTACATTCAGGAAGAATGGGGAATAATCAATGCCCGCATTTGTGAGCGGCACAGTGTATCCGTGACATTCTTTGTTGATGAAAGCTCCGAGTACCATTTGATCGTTGATAAGCACTTCAGGAAATTTACTTGTTTCAAGCCGTGCAATCACCGACATATTGCCTTCATATTTTACCAGATTGGCTGACCAGCCGGAAGGAGGTGTCGATTGTTTCTCAATCTTCGCATCCTTCAGCAACGAAGTGTTCGGATATTTCAAGCTTGCCGTTTTGCTGGTTTTTATCATGTAGCCAAAACCGGGTGTCATAAACTCAAGTGTACCAATCCATCCAACCCTTGGGTCAAACATTGCAAAAGCATACTGACTTTTGATGATTTCCTCTGCAGACGCACTGTACAACCGGAGCGCCTCGTTAACATCCATCAGCAAATCAGTAATATACGCTACGTGGTTCCATCCGTTGGCCAAAGTCATCTGATGCGCTTCGGGCTCAATGTAAGTTCCATTGTAAATAAGCGTGTCGGTTTTACTGATTTTAATCTGATACATCAGATTGTTGTTGATTGATTCAATTCCTCCGAATGACCAGCCAAGCAACGGATCGTAGTTGTTAAAACCACCTCCGTGTGTTTTTATCTGATCATTTGGTTTTGATTCGATCGATGCCATAAATGTATTCAGGTTGTTCTGGTCGGGCGACAATTTGTTGAACGATACCCAGTTCCAGCCTGCTGCAAGCGGAATATAGCTTCGGAATAAATTGATGGCGGTAAAGATCACCGGATTTGTAGTAGTTCCATTCACACCGTTCGGGACAAAAACCACGTCGTCGGGCAGCACTTTGTCGAGAATCTGACCTGCACTGGCATCCCAAATCCTGAAGGTGAGTTTTTCGCCGTTGGTATTTCCATAAACATTCATGAACACCATGTAAGAATCCAAATCTTCAAGGTAACGAATGTTTGCAACACCCCTGATAGAATCGGTTCCTTCTTTAAAGGCGGCCACCATGTCGAAGACATCTGTTGATAAAACGCCTTCAATTTTAATTCTGCCAACCATGTTCATGGTATGTTCAAATGCTGTCGGATTTACTTTCCAGTTTGGAGGAGTTTTGAAAACCTTTACACTGACCGGTAATTTCTCGTCAAAACCATTTTCGGTCCGGAGGATAATATCCGCATTGTATTCGCCAATGTTGATGGCAGGGTTGATCGTGAAGGTGATCACCCGGGTCGATTCCGGATTAATCACTCCGGTTGAAGGAGATGCCGATAACCATGGCGGTAGGCCAATAATTTCGAAGCCGATCTGTTGCCCACCGGTGTTTTTAATGGTGGACTCAAAAGTCATCGTTTTGTATAGTTCCTTGGTGAAACTTCTGCGTTCATCTTCCCAACGTACCTGGTTGCGTTGCACGTATGCAGTCCAGGTAACAGGCGACGCCATCCGGTTGCCGTATTTATCTTCTACGCCCTGAACAGTGATTTCAATGATGTTCTTCTCGAGTTGAGGGAATAAATAGGGTTTTGGGTTGATGATGATTTCATCTTCGGACGAGACAAAATCATACGCGATGCTTTGAACCGGCCGGACATCTTTCATGTTTGGCGCATCCAACGAAAATGCATTTCCGCTAATTGGTAATGCATTCAATGCATTTACATCGGAAACAAAATTCTCCAAAGTAGTTTGTTGTTGAACTACGCCCAGCGCATCTTCGTAATATCCTTCAAGCGGAAAGTAAACCATCAAACCAATTTCATCGCCTTTTAGTTTCGAATTCATATCCATCCGAAGTTGGGTGGTGGTTTTAGCCAGATCCCACAAGCGGAACTCATCCAGTTTGCCGGTATAAAAGCGATCCTGTCCAGTCCCGTTTATGTTGTTCCATTTACGGGCTCCCAGTGTCATTTTGCCACCTGCAATGCCGCCAACAACCGTATTTTCCTTCTCGTTCTGCGGCTGTCCGTCGATGAACGAAGTCACATTTCCACGACGTCGGACGATCAGGGCAAAATGGTGCCACGAATTGTCGAAGTAATCGTTGGTAACAACTTCAATTTTATTGCCCTGGCTCGAAACCCAAATTTTCCCATCAGGCGTTGCATAGATACTCAATGTTTTATCCATCAGATTTGGACCTTCTTTCCCGTCGCCCTTCTGGTTAGAAAACAGTGTCACAGTATCGGTCGGGTTGTTGTCCTTGAACCAGAATTCCAGCGTGTAATCCATTTCAGGAATTATGGCAAAGTAACCGGTATTGAATTCAAGGAAATTGTTCCCGCTGAAATCCCATGATGATCCACCAGGATATACTCCCCATGGCACGACGATTTCCATGTGGCGGTTGGCTGCCTTGTCAATTGCAAGTTTACCAAAAGCTTCATCCATCGGCCAGTAACCGTACAGGCTAACTTCGTTTCCTGAGAGGGCAGTATATTGCCTTGCATAAACTTCGCCCAGCGACAAAAATTTCGACCAAATGCGCAACTCATGGATACTTCCTTCGAAATAACCGGCCCCGGTAACCGATGATTTACCGATATAGATTTTTCCGGAGTTGTTATACGTCACACTTGCCCCGCGGACTTCCAGAATAATCTTGTCGTTCTGATAAATAAATACATCACCGGTTTCGTAATCGAATACGTAGGCCAAATGTTGCCAGGCTTCAGATGGTACTGTTGGACTAAACTGGAAAGGTACTTCGTAGTTTAAATTGCCAATTTTGAAGTAGGTTTTAAATCCGTCATTTAGGCCAATTTCCAGACTTGTAGCCGGGTCGTTTCCCTGCGAGAAAATCACGGAATTTCCGTAATCAATGGGTTTTACCCAAAATTCAATCGTAAACGACTTGTTATTAAAGGCTAATCCTTCCTGAATGGATGCATAATCGGTAGACCCGTTAAACCGCAGATATGCTTCGTGTTTTAGAAGATAATAATTCAATGTTCCTTTTACATCAAAATTAAACTGGTTTAATAAGCCACCTTCAATGGGTTCGTTAAACCGGAGGCTAATGTTTTCATCCACATTCAGGATTCCATCAGCAGGTTGTGGTGTGCCAAAAACCTGGGGTCGCTGGCCGTCGAGGATACCGGTGAGAATGACCGATTCATTTTCGGAAAAGTCGGTACAGGTAGAAACCACTCTCATGTCATACGACCGGTCATTCATGTTGGTCATGTCCCAGTCGAATGAAACAAAGGTCTGGTCGTTAATGAGAATGGTATCAGCTATCTCATCCGTATTTGCCAATAAAGGATCGTTCACAAAATACTTAACCGGAACCCAGATATTTCCCGAACTTGCCTTGTACTCAAACCTTAAGCTCTGGAATGACTGATGAGCCAGATTGTAATTGCCGATACGAACAGTCAATGTATCCTGATCGCGCACGTTTACCACCCAGTTGTTCAAAGGCTCAAGAATTTCGGCATTCGTACAGGCCGGTTGAAAATGAGCTGAAATGGATACGGTATCAGAAATCTCTGCAATAAAATCGGTAGGATCGAACTGACACACGGAGTGCAGGATTAACCCAATGTTCTCAAAATCCATTACCGATGGGTTACTTGGCTGAACGGTTACCAATTTTGTAACTGTTGTATTTGCAGGTACATAAATTAGTTTTTGCGAAAATTCACCGTCGATTAATACCAATGCGCCTTTTTGGTTGGTCCGTTCGTCCACAATCAACGCATACCACTGATCATCTCCACTTTCGGTATTGTTGGTAAGTTTGACATTAAACAGTGCCGCCTCTGTTGAAGGAACATTGAATATTTCCACCGGTTCGGCTGTAATTTCCGGTTTTTCACGTTGGAGGGTTGCCTTGTGCAGAACTATATTTTTATCATTTTCCTTGTAGAAGAACGTTTGTTCCGTACCTTCATAAGGGCACATGGTCTGTCCCCCAAGCGTGGAAAATATAGGACTTGAAATGTCAAAGCTGGATACCCGGATATCGCCTGGTTTGAATAAGGCGCCTTCCTCCTTGACTTTATCAAGGAAGCTGACATAAGGGATGTAGGACAAGCCCGCAGCCACTGCCATCACTGCGGCACCGGCTACAATCGGAATTCCGCCACCCGCGCTGTACGAAGCAGATGCAGCTACTGCAATACCGCCACCGACCAGAGCAACTCCGGCACCAAGACTGCTAAAATCAAACCCGATTGGCATTGAAGTTTTAGTTTCCTGCAGGTCGGTCGCTTTATATACGCCGTTATCTTTTCGCCGGAATACATTTATACTGTAATAATCGCCAACATTCCCGTCTTCCAGAGTATAGCCATATTCCATGGTTTGTGTCGAACTTTCGCCGGAACTAACCCCCAGTGAATGAGAAATACTTATTTCTCCCGTGGCAATAACTCCGGTGCTGTTAAATGTAAATCCAACAGATCCCTGAGCTCCGAAATGCATGTTTTTTGTTCGCGACTCTTCACTGTTGTATGAAATGGTCTGGAGTTCTTTTCGGCTGATAGAGCCAACTGCACCATCAAAGGAAATGTTTTGTTCCAAAACATTGTTCTTTATGGCAATTGCTTTTTCCGATTCGTTCAATCGTATTGCATCGATCCAGATTCCAATTTGAGTATTGTAATATCGGATCGAGTCATTTTCATAGATTGTTCCATTTTTGATTTTATTGATATCCTCCACTGTTATTTTTTCTGGCCTGAACGAATAAGTCAGAATGCTGTCAGTAGCCGTCATTTTATAGTATCCGTAAACCGTTGTATCGGCAGGCGTAGCCACCACTTTATAGCTGTGAGCAATTCCGTATCTTAAATCGGAGGCTGCAATTTCAGATTTGTACTTCAAGGTTCCATCTGTCCTCAAAGAAGTTAAGAATAAATTATTTCTGCGGCTTTCAATTTCAGGAAGTAGTTTATTTAAGATATGGGCCTGGGTATAATTAAAATAGGTGTCAGAGTTATCCGGATTCATGATGAAGCCATCAACAATTCCGATTGTGAACTGTGTATTTTTCAACTCCGAATCTCCAAGTGCGATTATTCCGTTCGTCGTCGCCAGATCATAAGGCACAATTTTCAGGTAATCGGTTTCGCCATAGAAATAGTTATAACTCTTGCCGATGTATATATCGCCCATTGAACCAACAACTCCCGGATCGGAACTGGTTTCTATCCTTTCCGAAAACTCGTAGGTTTGAACATATTCACCTTCTTCATTGATGGAGGTTGAAAAACTCAATCCGGTTTTTCCTGAATTTTTTGTATCTGTTTTTATAACAGGTCCGGCCAGACCGCCACCGGCAGCTACTTCAACACCCAATAGAATTTCGGCGCCGAAACCGGAGCCATTGTCGAAATTGGTTGAAAATTTTGAGCTGACCGAATAACTAGATCCTTTTTCAATATAAGCGGATGATTTTGATCCCGGGGGATCGCGCAATATAATTTCAGGAATTTGTGGTCCTTCCGTATAGAAATTATTTCCTTTTGGGCGTTGCCCGATAATGTATGCCCGGTAAAACTCACCACCCGGTTGCCATGCAAAAGTGTTTCCGTCAACCGTTACATTGATTTGCATGGTTTTGGTAAACGAGGTACCGTCGTTTACACTTTTTGCGATATTCGGCACACCAACCTTGAATGAATGCAATATTTCACCATTCATTTCCGGTTTAAGCTGATAAACTTTTTGGGTCTCCGAAATAGCAAGATCGTTGATGATCTTAATCTCCGCTTCCTTTACCGATTGACGGGTATCTTCACCCGTATCGAAATTGTGATAAGACTCGAATACCGATATTTTTGGCGAATAGTTTTTCATCATTTCAAAAACCGGATATTTAAAATGGTCGGCAACGATTATGTTGGTCTGTGCCCCATTCACCGGATTGGTGAACAAAATTTCCTTTTCACCATAAAAAACCTGCGTGTCATCTTTATTGGTTACGCTAATATCAGGAGGTGTCTGATAAATATAATTCAGTTTTACGTGGTATTCCAGCGAATCGAGCTTCTTATTATCCTTATCAACCAGGTATTCCTTTTTTAATGTAGGATTGACAGACAAATCAATTACCCTGTTTCCAAAGAAATTTTTGACGTCGTTTGCTGCGTCGTTGTCAACATCAATATCTACAATCACAAATTTTTCGGGAATCAGTTTTGCAACAAATTCGCCGGATTCAGAAGACGTAAATATCTTTGTTTCAATATCCGTGCGATTCATAAAGTGCTTAATATCTTTGGTTGTACGGATGTCCGGAGGATCTATTTTATTAACGATGGTGTAGGCAATTTCAGACGTACCCAATCCGTCACCAAGATTGTCAAAATTTAGTTCCGGATTCGAACTGCTATGGTCAAGTGTAATGGTCGCTTTCCCAATGTTATTTACCGACTCTCCAAAACCAAAAGCGATAGTATTGCTGCTGGTTCCGCCAATTACGCGCCCTACAACGGTAATTAATGTAGTATCGCTAAAGGCTTTTCCGAATGTCAGGTTCTGGTTAAAATCATGACGGATAATTGAGTCGGGATGAGCTTCATCGTATGGCCATCTCCCGCCCAAATCGAAACTGTGGCCATCTTTTCGGAGACTGATAAAATGAGCCCCTATTGGCACCTGAATTTCAAAAAGTCCTTGTTCATCGGTCACTTCTTCTCTTGTATCCGGTCCGTAAACCGGTTGCCCGTCAATTAATATCTGAACTCCCTTTACACCCTTTGTCGTGTTTCGGTAAACAACCGATCCGTTGACATTGAAAGATGAAATATCAGTGAAGTTGATGTTGTTATGAACGACTGCATTCTCGCTTAAAAATAAAATTTTATATCCCGGATCAAATTCATGAGGAGCGAGCATGGGAGTGAATTTATAGGCAGAACCATCTGTTAAAAATGGCACTCCCGGAATAATGTAGTTCCCTTCCTTGTCGGTAATTCCCCTGTTCCCCAACTGATCGATCGTTGGGAAAACAGAAGACCAGGAAACGCTTCCACCTTTAAAGTCTCCATGGTTTTCGTTGAAATACGATCCATTCCTGGCAATATCGTAAATGCGTTTGCCGAATCCTTCATTTATTCTCAGATATGCATAAATGCCATCTTCTTTTCCGATTAAATACCGGTTAAAATCGGTCAGAATTTCGTCTTTGGTATGTGCACGACTCCATAACCTAACTTCATCAATATTTCCATTAAAATAGGTGGTGTTTACTTTACCTAAAAAAATGCTGTTCCCATTTGCTGAAATGGGATTCGAAATCGCTGATGTAACCGACAGCAATGAATCAATTAATTGATTCTGACCATTTAATGTTTTGATGGGAATGTAAATCTTTGCTGAACTTCCATCATAAACCGCCGAAATATGTATGAATTTATCTGTTGGAACAACATATGGCAATTCCACGGTTTGGCTACCCACTTTAAATACGAATTTTTGGCTGGTATAATTCAGTTCGAAGTTCGAATCTTTACTAAAAATACCGGCATCAGCGGTGGATGAAAATTTCAGATAAGCCTGAAAGGTAAATCCTCCCGAAAAATCAGCATTGGTTTTTTGAGGAATTTCAATGTAAGAGGAACCTGACAAACTTAGACTTTGTGCTGGCACTTTGTCATCAGTGGAAGCCGTGATAACCACGTTTTTAACTCCGTTGCCTCCTGTAAAACTAACACGACCGGTTATCGTGGCCAAAGGAGTGCGGAACCCGATTCCTTCAATGTTTGTATATCCTGCACGTTGTTCTCCAGGAATGCCAATTGCAATGACTGTGTATTGATAGATTTCGTTTGCTTCGGCATAAAAATCTTCCCATTTTCGCCCGGTGCCAACCACATTGTCAACCCACACCGAATCGGTTTCGTTGAGTTTTTTCCTGAAAATTTCGAAATGGTCAATAAGTGCTGAATTGTTTGAAACTTCCCATCTCAATTGAATCTGGTCCGGGAAATAGCCTTTCGAAACGAATAATTCTCCCGGAAAAGTCCGATCCATGTACAATGCATTGTATGGGAAACCAACCTGAAGTTTTGTAGAAGTCCCGCCTTTATAAAGGTAAGGGATGGGAGAACCCACGTTGAAAGAAACTTTCCTGTCGGAAAGGACTTTCTGGCCCGTTACGTTTCCAGTCATCACAGGCGATAAAACCTGCGCCCCGGAAATGTAAATCAAGCCCATTGATAAAATAATCAATAGTAACCTTTTCATGGTAAAGAGTTAAGGTTACGTTTATATTTTAATGATAAAAATCACACCAGCATTCTCCGGACGGGTCTCAGAACCACCATTGGCATTGATATTCAGCGAATGTGAATGACTACCTGCCGTTTGGGTACGTATATTACTATCGTCACCGGAACCATCAGCACCAGTGGAACCATTTGTCTCAAATCCTCTGGTACCAATTCCATGAGTATGAGCTCCATTTTCACTTGTACTTCCCGTATGATTATGGCTTGCGAAATTGTCTGTTTGGTAGGACCCAACATTGTCAGCGGTATTTCCACCAGCATATTTTGCTGTACGTGCAGCTCTGTCAGGATCAACAGCAGTTCCATCAGCAACACCCCTCAGAAAATAACCCCTTAAATCGGGAACCCGAAATTTTCCGCCATCATTTCCCCATGAAAAACCAATTGCAGTATAAAGTTTTCCGTACATTCCTGTGCTTGCGTATGAAGTTCCGTCGCAATACAACCAACCCACCGGAATATTACTTTTTGGTCCGGCAAAAGGCACTATTGTTCCTGATGGAACACCATTTTCAGATGCTTTTGCATAAGGAACTGTATTAAATTTATCGTCGTAAATCGTTGTCCCATCAACCTCAACTTTGAGGTTGTCAGTAATATTTGCAAAAACCAGATTGTTAAATGCAGTTGTATTTACAGTACCAATGGTAGCACTGAAAACACCAAAATTATCAGTATCAATGTTTTGTGTTTCAGTAAAAGTACCAATCGTAAACTTTACTGAAATCGTTTGACCTGCAATTGCATTGCCTTGAGGATCGCGGGCAATGCCCTGAAAACCAATACCGTTTTGTGCATATAATGCAACACTTGTAACTGCCAAAAGGAAAAGTAAAATTGTGGATTTCATAATTATTGTTTTTAGAGTTTATAAAAATTTTGAGAGAAAAGTTGTGAATTGAATTATACAATGTCAGCAAAGACATATTTTGCCAATGAAAATACAATGTGAAAAAGATTGAATAATTATGGGGAAGGTTTGAATTTAGGTAACATAGGCATTGAAATTTGCGGAATTTATTTCTTGTTAAAATGCTGAAAGATCAAATATACGGAGAACGAATTAATTTGTTCGCATATTAAGATGATAATATCTTTTAATATTTGAATTTTATTATTTATTCTGTAAATGGCAGCATGATAATAGATTGATTCTAATTTATTGCTGTAAGAAGCTGGAATTTAGCAGAAAAGCCAGAGCATAGCCTGGCCTTTAAAAGTTGCAAAAATATTTATTGTATGAATTACCAGAGTGGTTTCACTCTATTGTAAATTCAAATTTGCAAGGCGCATAATTGGTGATATACAAACTTTCGGTGGGCAGTTTTATCAGTGCTGAATCTGTCGGTTTTTCAGGGCTTCCCTTAACCAGATGAGATCTTTTTTCATCATTTCGTAAATTTTCGTCGGGTTCATAGTCGTTTCCTTTTTGCCCAATTCAGCACCACCCAGATCGTATTCGTAGTGAATACTGATTGGCGCTTCCACTTTCAGACTGGCATATTCCTTCAGGAATTCGTCGAAACTGACCATGCCTTCGCCCAGCGGAACATTCGAGTGACGCCACACATTTTTTTCGTTTTTGGCCCACACAAAATCTTTGATGTCGATGGTGGTGATCCAGGGAGCAATCCGTTTCATGCCAAGTTTCCAGGAATAAGCGCCTTCAACAATTGCGTGCCGGATGTCGTACTGAACGCCCATATGTTTTGGATCGACGTTTTTCATCAGCTCATAAATATCCCAAACAGGAGAACCAACAGAAGCGCCTGAATGGTTTTGGTAGTCGCCGTGAATGCCGAGTTTTTCATTCAGTTCAGCCAGCTTTTCAATGGTTTTCCGGTGTTCATCGAGGTTTTTATCGATGGATTTTGACTCGTCGTATTTTAACCAGCCTGTACGGTAATATTTTATTCCTGAATCGGCTGCAGCCTGAAGAATTGCGATGGAAATTGGATCAGCCGGATTGGTAATTGCTGTTACGATCATCGGGATTTCCATGCCATATTTTCGCAGTGTTTTAACGGCCAGCGGCAATCCGGTTTTAACTTCTTCAGGTTCAACCTGTCCGCCCGGACGCACCGGCATATCAGCACCGTCGAAACCCAATTGGGCAAGTACTTCGCCCACTTCGTCAAACGTCAGGAATTGCAGGCATTTGGTAAACGCGCAAATGGGGCGTTTAACTACTTTGGAATTTAAAATTGAATTTGCCATTCCTGCACCTGCAAGGCAAATTCCCGCCGCCGAAAGGCCGGTTGTCTGGATAAAACCACGTCGGTTCATGCTTTATGATAATAAATGTAAACTCCTGAAAATAGTACAGTGAAAATGGCATTGGTAACTGAAAATGCGTTTGAACCGAGCCAGATAACCGGTAAGAAAAGGATTATTAACTGAGCAACCAGGTAAAAATATAAACCGGCACGTTGCATTCGGTAAAGTTTAATAGCTCCCGTGAGTGAAATGCTGAAAGCGGCCATTAATAAAGCAAAATATAGCGGGCTGAGGCGTTCTGCGGCAGTAATATTTGTAAACTCCACAATTTTTTCAGTAACAGTTTTAAAAAAAACAGTGGTTATTAACATGCCAATAAAGCCGATGCTGCTTCCTGCAATACTGAAAATACAGGCCGATTCATATAATAAAGGTTTCTTTTCCATTTTAATGAATGATTAATTGTTCAAAAATACCTGATTTTTTGGATAAGCTGATTTTTTATCCACTATGATTTTATTGTACCTTTGACACCTTAATTTTAATCAATATTCTACCGGAATGGAAAGAGATACCAAAGTATTTGAGATAATCGAAAAAGAACGTCAGCGTCAGTTGAGCGGAATTGAATTAATTGCTTCGGAAAATTTTGTGAGCGATCAGGTTCTGGAAGCCATGGGATCGGTAATGACCAACAAATATGCGGAAGGATATCCGGGGCACCGTTACTACGGAGGCTGTCAGTTTGTTGATATGACTGAACAACTGGCCATAGACCGTATCAAAGAATTGTTTGGCGCAGTTTACGCAAATGTTCAGCCACACTCTGGTGCTCAGGCAAATGCGGCAGTTTTAAGTGTTATCTTGAATCCGGGCGATACATTCCTGGGTTTGGATCTGGCACACGGAGGTCACCTTTCACACGGTTCGCCAGTTAATTCATCGGGCGTATTGTACAATCCGATAGCGTATCATGTGAAAGAAGATACAGGTTTGGTTGATTACGACGAAATGGAAGCTTTGGCTTTGGAACATTTTCCGCAATTAATTATAGGCGGTGCATCGGCCTACTCACGTGAATGGGATTACGCACGCATGCGCGAAATTGCTGATAAAATTGGCGCGATGCTGATGATTGATATGGCACATCCTGCCGGATTGATCGCTGCCGGTTTGCTTGATAATCCCGTTAAATATGCCCACATCGTTACTTCCACAACCCACAAAACTTTGCGTGGTCCGCGCGGTGGAATAATTCTGATGGGCGAAGATTTTGAGAATCCATTTGGTTTTAAAACTCCGAAGGGCGTTACCAAAATGATGTCGGCAGTACTCGATTTCTCTGTATTTCCGGGACAACAGGGCGGACCGCTGGAACATGTAATTGCTTCCAAAGCTGTTTCATTTGCCGAAGCGCTCGATCCATCATATAAAGTTTATCAGGCACAGGTTAAAAAGAATGCATCAGTAATGGCTGAAGCTTTTATGGCCAAAGGATACAAAGTGATTTCAGGAGGAACCGACAATCATTCTATGCTGATCGACCTTCGTACAAAATTCCCTGATATTTCAGGAAAACAGGCTGAAAATGCACTGGTTCGCGCCGATATCACCATCAATAAAAACATGGTTCCGTTCGACAGCCGTTCACCGTTTACCACTTCTGGTCTTCGTGTAGGAACACCAGCGATTACCACCAGAGGCCTGAAAGAAGATTTGATGCCGGTAATTGTTGAATTGATTGATGAAGTGATCAGTAACATAGACAATGAAGACGTAATTCTTTCGGTTCGCGAAAGAGTAAACACAATGATGAAAGATCTTCCATTGTTTGCTTGGTAAGCAGTTATCATGATAAAATTAAAAAATCCGGAAAGTTCGTCTTTCCGGATTTTTTAATTTTTGGTTGCTATTTGCATACCTATTTGGCATTTAATATAAGTCAGTTGTGGTCATTCAATTGTCATTTGGTAGTCATTAACTGGCAACTTAATGACTACCAAATGACAATTGAATGATTATTCTAACATTGGTTAAATTTACGACATCCATATTGATTTTTACCGGCAGATTTCGTTGATCTCTTTCTCCAGTGCATTGTATTTTGTAATACTCAGCTGAAGCGAATCAAGAATTTCCGGCTTATTAAATAACTGCAGGCAGATTACAATTCCCCGGTTCAAAAGAGTTTGTTTTTCATCCCTTGTAAGCTGGCCAAGTATTGTTATCGGATAGATTTTTAACCTTTCAATCAAATCCTTTAAACCATTGCCATAAGGATAATCCCATGCCAACATTTGTAATCCGCTGCATTCTCCGTATTGTAATGCGTCGGCTGAGAATCGGGTGTTTGTAACTATTCCGCCTGAAAATGTGAAATCATTATAATACGGAGATTCTTTCCTCTTTCTTATAATGTCGTCAACACGGGAACGAACATATAATGACACTTGCACACTTATTTGTTTCCCTTGATCGCTACTGTATTTACATTCGATTAAATGCTGGTTTTTTTTATCAGTGGCAATCACATCCATTTCGTGTGTTACACAATGACCTTCCAAAATCTGGCCTACTTTTACTTCATATCCCTGTTTTTCGAACAGGTGTCCGATCAAATCCTCAAACGGATATCCGCTCGGGCCAAGCTCCATTATTGCCTGTTTTAGTTTATACCGAATAGCAACACCTGTTTCCTTTCTCCTCAGCAGCGAAAAAGCGCGGGAATATATCTTTTTAGTAGTCAGGCCATTGGATATCCAGTTTTCTATATTTCCAACAATTTCGTTTACTAAATCGTTGTCTGCGCCTGCGTTTCGCAATGAGCGCTCCAGTTTATACTTTTCAAATGGTTCTTCAGCTCCTGAAGCTTTTCTTACCAAAATATTACTTGCGGGCTTAAATGATGGCTCGTTTCTGATCATTGCTGGTATTTTTTTTCTACTGATTTGGTGGCAAATGTATTAAAGCTTTCCCAAAGTTTTATTAAACTGAAAAAAACTTTGGGAAAGCTCATGGTATATAAAAACAAAAAAGCCAGCTTTCACTGGCTTCTTAAAATTATTTACGAAATTGATGTTTAAGAATTTGATCACGGATCCGGCTTCTTAGCCTCCCGTCTTCAGAGTTACGGAGCTTTAAATAATTAAAACTTGCAATTAAAATAACTGCAAAAATCAGGAAAATAATTCCTACGTATCGCGCTGGGCTCGAAAGAATTGCAATAAAGAGAATTCCGATCACTATCAGGGTAATTCCTGAAATTAGCAGATAATTTTTAATATATTCCCTTTGCATTGCTCACCTCCCATCTTCGTTTATTCGAAATCTTCTACGAATTCAGGAGACAGTTTGTTCCACTCATTTTGTTACAACGGAATATTTCCGTGTTTGCGCGGCAAATTCGATTTTCGCTTATTTTGTGTCATGTTAAGGGCCTGTATTATTTTATAGCGCGTATCCTGAGGCATAATAATTTCATCAATGTACCCGAGTGCTGCAGCCCTGTATGGATTTGCAAACTTTATGCGGTAGTCTTCAACTGCTGCAACTCTTTCTTCCTCGCTGAGTTTTCCACGGTAAAGGATATTGATGGCGCCTTCAGGTCCCATCACTGCAATTTCAGCAGTAGGATAGGCAAAATTTACATCTCCGCCAATGTGCTTGCTCGACATAACATCATAAGCGCCTCCATAAGCTTTTCGGGTTATCAGCGTAATTTTTGCCACTGTTGCTTCGGCAAAGGCGTACAACAGTTTGGCGCCATGCTTGATGATTCCTCCGAATTCCTGTCCGGTACCCGGTAAAAATCCCGGTACATCGACCAGCGTGACCAATGGGATATTAAAAGCATCACAAAAACGAACAAATCTGGCAGCTTTTACCGATGAATTGATGTCGAGTACCCCCGCCAGATGAGCTGGTTGATTGGCGACAATCCCGATCGGTTTTCCACCCATTCGGGCAAAACCAATTACCATGTTGGCGGCATAATGTGGCTGAACTTCCAGAAAATGTTCATCATCAATGATCTTGAAAATAATGTCTTTGATGTCGTATGGTTTATTTGGATCAACCGGAACTACCTGGTTCAACGAAACATCGGCCCTGCTTTCCGGATCAGTACAAATTTTAAGTGGTGGTTCGTCCATGTTGTTCGATGGAATAAAGCTCATCAACTCCCTGACCATCATCAGTGTTTGTTCTTCGTCGCTGCCGGTAAAATGAGCCACCCCGCTTTTCGAAGCATGGGTGATAGCGCCTCCCAATTCTTCTTTGGTGACATCCTCATGCGTCACTGTTTTAATCACTTCAGGACCGGTAACAAACATGTGACTTGTCTTCTCAACCATGAATATAAAATCGGTCAAAGCCGGTGAATAAACAGCACCCCCGGCACAGGCGCCCATAATAGCACTGATTTGCGGAATGACACCCGAAGAAATGACATTGTTGTAAAAAATATCGGCATAACCTGCGAGGCTTTCAACACCTTCCTGAATACGGGCTCCTCCTGAATCGTTCAACCCAATCAGGGGTGCTCCCATCTTAATTGCCAGTTCCTGAAGTTTAATAATTTTATCAGCATTGGCACGACTTAAAGTTCCTCCGAATACGGTAAAATCCTGGGCAAAAACATACATCAGACGACCGTTTATTTTTCCATATCCTGAAACAACTCCATCGCCCGGTATTTTTGATTTATCAATACCGAAGTCGGTGCCCCGGTGAGTGACCATTTTGTCTATCTCATTAAAAGTTCCGGGATCGAGCAGGAATGCGATTCGTTCGCGGGCAGTTTTTTTTCCTGATTTGTGTTGCTTGTCAACCCTTTCAGCTCCGCCGCCCGATTCTGCCTGTTGGTTCAGCAATTCAAATTGTTCAAATTTGGCTTTCAAATCCATTTTCTATGATTTTTTCGATTTCTATTAAAACCTGATTGGCATCAACCGTGCTTCCTTCCAAAACATGAATAATGGCAATTTTACCATCTATCGGCGATTTGTATTCGCTTTCCATTTTCATTGCCGAGATCGTGATTAGCGTATCACCTTTTTTCACTTCATCGCCAACAGAAACCGGAATTTTAACCACTTTTCCGGGCATTGGTGAAACGATTGTATTTTCAGACAACATCTGCGCGCCACCGGTACGATTGCGCAAATACCTCGATTCAGCATCAATCACTTCCAGATCGTACGAGTCGTAAAGCGTGTAAGCCGTGTAATGTTTGGGCTTGGGTTGAGGAACCAATTCGATGTTGAACGAACGTCCGTTTACAAGGATGGAGAAGATTCCCTCATCGTTGTGCATTAAATCAACCTGATAGATTTTATCATCCACTTTAATTTCAAGCAGGTTTTCAAACTGCTTTAATATTTCTACTGATGCAATTCGTTTGTCTAATTTTATTTCGATTGACATATTTTTGGGGGATTACAAACGTTCGAAATTCTTTTGATAGGTATATTTTTTCCACCTGTTTTTGGCCGGATACATCTCTTTGGATGTCTGTGCAATATTCAACTGATCGAGGTATTCAATGTAAGTCGCGATAATCACCATATCTTCACAATCCTCGTTGCATTTTGTTGCTGCCAGAAGCTGCTCTTTATTTTTTTCAATAAAGTTGGTGTCGTAATTTCCGCTCCTGAAATCAGTTGTATCCATGATTCGTTCCAGAAACTTGATGGTGGTTTTTACGCCGGTAATTTTGTATTCGTAAAGGGCACGTTTCATTCGCTCAATTGCTTCTGTCCTGTTTTCGGCCCAGACAATGAGTTTCGAGATCATTGAATCGTAATAGATTGGAATTTCATAACCTTCGTAAACATATCCATCGGTGCGAACGCCCAGGCCGAGCGGCTGTGTGATGTTGTAAATCTTACCGGGATTTGGCATGAAATTGTTGTCGGTATCTTCAGCATAAATCCGGCATTCGATGGCGTGGCCGGTTTGCCTTAATTGTTCCTGTTTAAATTTGAGCGGGTGACCTTCAGCAATTAAAATTTGCTGTTTTACAAGGTCGATTCCGGTAACACGTTCGGTAATAGGGTGTTCAACCTGAAGGCGGGTATTCATTTCGAGGAAGTAGAAATTCAGATCGTTGTCAACCAGGAATTCGATGGTTCCGGCACCTGTGTAATTGACCGCTCTGGCAGCTTCCACTGCATATTCGCCCATTTTCACCCTTAATTCGGCAGTCATAAGTGGCGAAGGGGTTTCCTCAATCATTTTTTGATGTCGTCGCTGAACCGAACATTCGCGTTCGAACAAATGAAGGAAATTCCCGTGCTGATCGCCCAAAATCTGAAATTCGATGTGGTGGGGCGATGTGATGTATTTTTCTACATAAACCGAATCGTTTCCAAAGGAAGATTTTGCTTCCGACCGTGCCGACCTGACCAGTGAGGTAATGTCTTTTTCTTCAGTAATTAAACGCATTCCTTTTCCACCACCACCGGCCGATGCTTTTACCATCACCGGAAGTCCGATCTCCATGATCGTATCAATCGCTTCTTTTTCGGTTTTAACACTTTCGGTGGTTCCGGGAACAACAGGTACACCGGCGGCAATCATCGTTAGACGTGCGCTTATTTTGTCACCCATCTGTTCAATCACTTCAGGCTTTGGCCCGATAAAAATGATCCCGTTTTCGTTACATTTTCTCGAGAATGCTGCATTCTCCGATAAAAATCCATAGCCGGGATGAATGGCATCTGCCTGACATTTTTTTGCAACATCAATTATTTTGGCTGCATTCAAATAACTTTCGGAAGAAGGGGAGGGGCCGATGTGATAGGCTTCGTCTGCATAACGCACATGCATGGAAGTTCGGTCGGCATCAGAAAAAACTGCAACTGTTGAAATGCCCATTTCGCGGCAGGTACGCATAATTCTTACTGCAATTTCGCCACGGTTGGCAATCAGGATTTTATTGATTTTCTTCATTTAATATTTTGTTATCCACAGGGATTGTTTATTCAAAATTTAATTGACACGGAGTAAAAACCAAAAAACAGGCGAAATGTTTAATGTTTGCCAAATTGAGTTCTATTTTAATAAAAAAATATCGGTTAACATATCAAGTTGAAATGATTTATATATATTTGCTCCTCGAAAATAATTACTTATGCTATTCCGCCTAACTATTTGCTGTTTGTTTTTGATGTTTAGTGCAATCAATCTTTTTGCACAGGTCACCGACAAATATAATCTTTCAACTGACACTGCTGTCAATCGGCTGGCAGGCGTTAAGCGTGTTTATTATGCTACCCGAATTGAAAATCGCCCGAAAATTGACGGAAAATTAAATGAATCATGCTGGGAATACGGCGTTTGGTCGGGCGGGTTTACCCAGCAAATACCCAATCAGGGAATGAAACCTTCACAGGAAACGCAAATAAAAATTTTGTACGACAATAACAATTTGTACGTTGGGTTCAAATGTTTTGATAAAGGCCCCGGAAATATCAGACCCATTTTAAGCAGAAGGGATGAGATGGCCGGTGATATTGCAGGCATTGCCATTGATTCGTACAATGATAAGCAAACTGCATACGAATTTAATGTTTCGGCGGCAGGTCAAAAAGTGGATCTGGTGCATTTGGGTTCGTATAATTTTGATTTTAACTGGGATGCAGTTTGGGACGGAAAAGCCCAGGTTTACGATTCTGTCTGGACTTCTGAAATTCAGATACCTTTCAGTCAGCTTCGTTTTTCGCCCGGCGATGAACAGGTTTGGGGAATTCATGTTTGGCGTTGGATTGATCGTTTAAATGAAGAAAGCCAGTGGAAACTGATTCCGATTGACGCTCCGGCCATGGTTTATTTGTTCGGTGAACTGAGAGGAATTGAAGGAATCAAGCCAAAGGTCAATTATGAGTTTTTACCATATTTGAATTCAAGGTACAGCCCAAATACAGATCTTGAAAATAAAATGAACTATGGAGCTGGTCTAAATGGGAAAATTGGACTGAATTCCGGATTTACACTTGATTATGCCATCAATCCTGATTTTGGGCAGGTAGAAGCCGATCCGGCAGTTTTGAATTTGACATCCTACGAAGTTTTTAACGAGGAAAAACGACCATTCTTTCTGGAAGGAAATACCATTCTTGATTTCTCGATAGATGATGACATGCTTTTTTACAGCCGGAGAATTGGGCATGATCCAAGTTATTTTCCTGATCTGGAAGAAAATCAGACGCTAAATATTTCTGACAATATTCCTATAATCAGCGCCTTAAAATTGACCGGAAAAACAAAAGACGGACTTTCTGTGGGAGTTGTACAGAGTTTGACCGCCAAAGAAAATGCAACGATTTACAGTCCCGGATCAAAATCGAAAGTAGCCGTTGAACCGTTTACCAGTTTTATGGTTGGACGGGTGAAGCAGGATTTTGACAAAGGCAATACCGTCTTGGGCGGAATGGTTACATCAACCTTGCGCACAATTAATGAAGATCACCTTCAGTTTTTATCAAATTCAGCTCTGTCCGGCGGAGTTGACTTCCAACACAACTGGAAAAAGCGGAAATATTTTGTCGATTTCAAAGGTTTTTTCAGCAATATAAATGGCGACACAACTGCAATACAACGATTACAGCGCTCCACTGCACATTATTTTCAGCGGACAGATGCCGATCATTTGGAATATGATTCGGAAAGAACAAGCTTGTCTGGTTGGGGTGGCTCGCTTCAGGGCGGAAAACGAAGTGGAAAACTCAGGATAATAGGTACTTTAAACTGGCGTTCGCCCGGTGTCGATTTAAACGATGTGGGATATTTATACCAGGCTGATGTAATCAAACAAATGGTAAATGTTACCTACAAAGTCAGTCAGCCGAAAGGAATTATCAGGAGCTATTTTGTTGAAGCAGAGCAGGAGCGCAACTGGAGTTATGGTGGTGAAACAACACTCGACCGATTTAAATTACATGGTTACACGCAATTTAAAAACTTATGGAGCGTGCACCTTAACCTGAAAGCGAATCTCAATTATTTTGATACACGTGAGCTTCGCGGAGGACCTAAATTGTTTAAAGATAATTGTTTGCAGGATTATGAGTTGTTTATTCAATCCAATCAGGTGAAAGACTTGTTTGTAGGTTTTGGCCCCCGTTTAAAATTCTTTTCTGATGATATTTCAAAAACCACCTATTTTACTGCATTGGTTCGTTGGCAATTGAGCGATCGTTTCAGTATTACTTCCAGAACTATTTTTGATCATACTGTTGATCATCACGAATACATCAGAACTACAAAATACATTGTGGGTACTATCGACCGCAATACAATTTCGTCCACGCTCCGGTTCGAATATTTTATTTCGCCTGAAATTTCGCTCCAATACTACGGAAATCCTTATGCCTCGACGGGTAAATTTGAGAATTTTAGGGAAGTGGCCGATGCGGGTAATAAATCGCTGGATTTACGTTATAACAATTTGCAGAGCCATCTTTTAGCTGATAATAAATACGAATTGAGGAAAAACGGCGAACCTTTGTATAAGATAAATAATCCTGATTTTAACTACCACGAATTCAGATCAAATATGGTGGGAAGATGGGAGTTTCGGCCCGGTTCAACTTTGTATCTGGTTTGGACCAATACCCGTTCAGAATACTCCGATCAGTTCAATCAGTCAATATTGAAAAGTTTCGGAAACATTTGGAAGGTTCAGTCGCAAAATGTGTTTATGGTGAAATTCAGTTATTGGTTTTCGTTATAAATTGCTTTCTTTTGCCTGAAATTTTGAATCTACAGTTGTGACCATTTCTGATTATTTGCCTGTTTACCGAAAAAATTTAACACTTGCCGTTCCCGTTATTTTAGCGCAGATCGGTCAGGTTACTGTTAATCTGGCCGACAATATGATGGTTGGTCATGTTGGTACCACCGAACTTGCTGCTGCTTCGTTTGCAATCAATGTATTTCATATTGGAATGTTGTTTGGTTTGGGCATCACTTTGGGAATTACGCCTTTGGTGGGGCAATCATTCAACGCTCAAAATCCAGCTGGAGTAGGAGGTTGGCTCAAAAATGGCATTCTGGTTCATTTTATTGCTGCAATTTTGCTTTGTTTACTTATGTCATCGGTCGTCTTCTTTATGGGGCGAATGGGGCAAAGCGAAGATGTTTTGAATGCGGCAATTAAGTATATCCTGATTCAGGTAGCCTCACTTTTGCCCATGCTGCTTTTCTTTTCCATCAAGCAGTTTTTTGAAGGGGTTGGCAACACAAAAATAGCCATGATCATCACAATTATTGCCAATATTATAAATATAGGCCTGAATTATGTCCTGATATTCGGGAAGTTGGGGTTTCCGGCCCTCGGACTGAATGGCGCCGGTTATGCCACTTTGATTGCACGAATAATTATGCCTGTCATTTTTCTTCTCATTATTCTGAAAAGGCCTTCTTTCAGGGTTTATTTTGAGTCGGCAATAGTGGCCCGATTTGAAATTCAAAAAATTAAGCAAATGCTGTCGATTGGATTGTCCATAGGAATGCAAATGATCATCGAATTTCTGGCCTTCGGTATCGGTGCAATTATGCTTGGATGGATTTCGAAGGAAGCGTTGGCCGGGCATCAGGTTGCAATTGGTATGGCTGGAATGACGTACATGATTTCGTTTGGGTTGGCTTCAGGAACAACCATTAGGGTGAGCCATGCCTTTGGCGATCGCGACCGGAATGAATTGAAACATGCCATTTTTGCATCGCTGCATATTGTAATCGCATTTATGTCGCTGATGGGAATTCTCTTTATTGTATTGCGCAATCAGCTTCCTCTCTTGTTTACAAGCGATCCTGAAGTAATCAGGTTTGCAGCCGGATTGTTGATTGTTGGTGCTTTTTTTCAGATATTCGATGGCGTACAGGTTGTTTTATTGGGTGCATTGCGCGGAATGGCTGATGTCAGTATACCTATGTTCATGGCCTTTTTCTCATACATTGTTGTCAGTTTGCCCATTAGCTATTTGCTTGCTTTTGTATTTAATTTTGGGTATTCCGGAGTCTGGATCGGATTTGTATTTGGTCTTTCAACTGCAGCCGTCCTGTTTGGCTCCAGGTTAAAACATCAAATACATAAATTTGGAAGGTAGAATCGAGGCTAATTTAAAAAGCCGGCAATTGGATTAAAATCCCGATTGCCAGCTTTTTACTTCTTTTTACTTTTCCTGATTTTATTTCACGTACGGAGCAGCTTTTAAAAAATCATAACTTTTTCTGACGCTGTCAATTGGTTCGAAATTATATCTTTCAACTTCCACAAAAGAGTCTTTCATTCCGTTTTTATAAGCTGTTTCATAAATCGGTTTGAAATCCAACTGGCCGCTTTCGCCGATTTCTTTTTCATCTTTAATGTGCAATACAGGGAAACGGTCTGGATATTTTTCCATGTAATCAACTGCATTAAAACCACCGCGCATCACCCAATACACATCCATTTCGAAGAATACTTTTTTCGGATCAGTATTTTTGATCATGTAATCGTACATGATTTCACCTTCAATTTTTTCGAATTCGCGTGCGTGATTGTGAAACCCAAAATGAACTTTCGCTTTGGACGTAATTTCACCGATCGAATTATAGAAATCACACCACATTTTCAATTCATCCAGTGTTTTTGGGATTGGCATACTCGGTTTTACAATGAACTTACAACCAGCTTCGACGTGATCTTCCAGGGCTTTTTTCCACCAGTCCATCGCTGCTGTATGAGTTTCTTTGGTATAATTCGGGCCTCCCAAATGGGCGCTGGTCATTTTCATACCAAGATCTTTAACAGCTTTTTTAAATTCTGAAGGAGTCATTCCGTAGATTTTTCCATCAGCGTAATTTGCGGTTTCCAGTGTAGTAAATCCAATAGCTGAAACCAGTTTCATGGTTCCCAACGCATCAGCTTTCATGGCGTCGCGCAACGAATAGAGCTGTAATCCAATGTTTTTCTTTCCTTTTGCCTGAAGTACGGAAGCCTGAAGCATGCTGGTTCCTACCATCGTTCCGGCCACCAATAAGGAACTGGTTTTAAGAAAATCTCTTCTGTTTGTCATTTTTTTTATGGTTTAAAATGGTTTATGTGTTTCGTAAAAAAAATCTGATCAAAAATAGCGAAACGAATTAAACAGTTAACCTATTCTTTAAATTATATGACTGCTTCGCTGTTTTTTGTTGATCAGTTATTTTGGCTTACTTGCCTTGTCCACCAGATAAACGATTGACTGGTGCGTTATTCCGCTGTTTTCGGTTAGCCCTGTTTCGCAGGTTCGGCTGGTTGAATAGCCAATTTTAATCGAATCGGGCAATTGATTTTTCAAATCACGAAGGCCGTGGGCATTCAGTTCAGGATAAGAAAAGCCACGGTCGCCAGCAAATCCGCAGCAATTGGTTTCCGGAACAACAACTTTGGTCGCACACATTTCAGCCAATTGCACAAGCTGATCTTCCAATCCCATTTTTTTCATGCTGCACACCGGAAATACAGTAATTGCTTCATTCAGCGGCGTAATTTCAAGATTTGGAATCAGGTATTCCATGATTAATCCGACCGGCTCAAGAAGTTTTATGCGCGGTTCCATGTTTTCTTTCATGGTGTAAAGGCATGGGCTCATATCGCATACAATCGGGTAGGCGCCTTGTTTACTGGCAATCCAAAGTGCATCTTCCAGTTCTTTCGATTTTTTCAGGCCTGCTTCTTTAAAACCTTTGCTCGAAAAGGCCATTCCGCAGCACAAATCGTTCATTTGCTCCGGAAAAATTACTTCAAATCCAGCTTTTTCGATGAGTTGCTGCATTTTTTCTGTAAGCTGAACTTCCGAATCGTATCCTTTTGATATTCCCATCGATCGGTTGATGCACGAAGGAAAATAGACAACCTTCTTCGGATTGTCGGATATTTCAGGATTTACCTTTATTTTTTTTGCGCCGGATGGCATTGGTACAGACCATTGCGGAATTCGGTTGCCTGATACTTTTCTCATTCCTCCTGAAATGTTCGTCATCAGTCGGGTTCCCAATATATTGTGAAAAAAGTTGACCAGCGACAAGGCATTCCGCGCCAGTGAAGTCACAAGTTCCATATGATTGGCGATCCACATGGCTGTTTTGGCCTGTCTTTCGGAAATATTCTGAAAGCGTAATTCTTTCACCAGCTTGCCAGTATCTATTTTTACAGGGCAACTGATTGCGCACAAACCATCGGTGGCGCATGTTTCGACGCCTGCATAGCTGAACTGGTTGACCAGCGCTGCCGCAGTGTGCGGTTCTTCTCCTGAAGCTTTCAGTCTGCTTATTTCGCGGTAAACAGCAATTCGCTGACGTGGAGAAAGCGTCAATTCCGCTGAGACACAAGAGGGTTCGCAGAAGCCACATTCAATGCATTTGTCCACTTTTTCGTTTGCCGGTGGAAGCGGTTTGAGGTTTTTTAAGTGTGCTTTTGAATCACCGTTCAGGATTACGCCGGGATTTAAAAGGTTTTTAGGATCAAAGATGTGCTTGATCTGTTTCATCAGTTCAAAAGCCTCAGTTCCCCATTCAAACTCTACGAACGGCGCCATATTCCGGCCGGTTCCATGCTCTGCTTTCAGCGATCCGTCGTATTTCAGAACCACCAGATTGACCACTTCCTGCATGAACATTTCGTAACGCACTATTTCTTCGGAAGTGGCAAAATCCTGGGTAAAGACAAAATGAAGGTTCCCATCGAGGGCATGTCCGAAAATAACAGCTTCGCTGTAATTGTATTTTTTGAAAAGTGATTGAAGGTCGAGTGTTGCTTCTGCCAGTCGGTGCAGCGGAAAAGCCACGTCTTCGATAATGACAGTTGTTCCCGTTTTTCGTACCGCTCCAATCGAAGGGAACAGCCCTTTTCTGATTTTCCAGTATAAATAGTATTCAGCAGGAATGTCGGTAAAATGAACCGGAATTTCGACCGGAATTGGCTGGATGGCATTTTTTATCCTGCTGATTTGATTTTCGAGCGTTTCCTTATTTTCGGCGCGTGTTTCTACCAGCAAAGCGGTGGCGGTTTTACTCAATCCGGCAATCCAGCCGGGTATTCCGGGCTCATTTTCAACTGAACGGAGTCCGGCGCGGTCGATCAGTTCGGCAGTTGAAACAGACGGTTCCGATTTCAGTAATGAAACCGCGTTGCATGCTTTTTCAATGTGAGGAAAAATAATCATCGCACTCGCCCTGAACGGAAGTTCTTCAACCGTCCGGTACGTTATTTCGGCAATAAAACCAAGCGTGCCTTCCGATCCGATCATCAGATGTTCAATGATATCAAAAGGATCTGCAAAATCTACCAGTGCGTTCAGACTGTAACCTGTAGTATTTTTAATCTTGAATTTGTGTCGGATGCGTTCAGTCAGCGGTGTGTTTGCCTTGACCGACTGACCCAATTCAGTTATTTTCCTGATTATATCGGGGTGCTTTTGCTGAAATTCGGCTTTGCTCTGTGAATCGCTGGTGTCGAGGACAGTTCCATCGAAAAAGATGATTTTCATTCCGGTTACCGTCTGGTAGGAGTTGTCGGCAGTTCCACAGCACATTCCACTGGCGTTGTTGGCTGCAATTCCGCCAATCATTGCCGAATTAATCGAAGCCGGATCGGGACCAATCTTGCGTTTGTAAGGAGCTAGCAGGTTGTTTACTTTGGCACCAATCAGCCCCGGTTGCAGACGGATTTTTTCACCGTTCGAAAGAATTTCATATTTTTTCCAATGCTCCCCGGCAATCACCAGCACCGAATCAGAAATAGCCTGCCCCGATAAACTGGTTCCGGCAGCCCTGAAGGTAACTGGAAGTTCAAGTTTGGTGGTTTCTTCCAGAATAAAAGATATTTCCTGTTCGTCTTTTGCTTTAATAACCAGCTTTGGAATCATTCGGTAAAAACTGGCATCGGTGCCAAAAGCCAGCGTATAAAGCGGATCGTGAAACATCCGCTTCGGATCTATTTTTTCGGATAAACGTTGGTGTAATGTAAGGTAACTTCCTGTCAGCATGATGAATGGTTTTGATAAGGTCGAAAAGGTAAGCTTTTTGATGAAATTTCTGTTACAAAGGTATTCTAAACACGAAAAAACCGAATCTCTTTTGATTAGAAATTCGGTTTTTGCAAAAAATCAGGAAGTATTATTTTTGTTTCTTCTCTGCGGTCAAAGTTTTAGGGCCTTCAGGAGAATCAACCGTACCTGATAATTTGTCTTTTTCTCTGATGAGTTCAACATTAATTGGACTGCCGTCAACGTAAGTGGTAAAAGTTATCTTTTCTTTTTCAATCTTAAGGTTGCTGGCCTGCAGTTCTCCGGCTTCCAGTTTTATTACACAAACTGTTTGGCCCTCTTTTTCAGAAAAGATAAGGGTTCCTTTTTCATATCCGTAAGGCGCATCGCTTACCTGATAAACCCATTCGCCAATTAAAGGTTTGTTTTTTTCTTCGGCCTGAAGCTGAAAGGATGAAAACGCAGAAACTGCAATTAGAATGAGCAGTGTAAAAAAAAGTTTTTTCATGTCAAAAACGATTTATGGTTAGTATTAAAAACTTTAATTAATTTGAAATTAAAGTCTAAATATACAATTGTTCTTTGATAGATTTCAGGAGAGCGTTGAATGTTTGAATTCTTTTTTTAATGCCATCTTCTTTAAAGGAATGGCCGTTAGTGTGGGATTTTTGGAAGTCATTGATAGTGCAGGTTCAGACTTGAACTCTCTTTGTTCTATATTTCTTGTTTTTGCAGAATTTTCAAATTTAATTGATTCTGAAGAACGTTTCGACTTGAGAATCAGACTTGGAATATATGCAATCAAAAAACCTCCGGCAAGTATAATAATCATCAGGTTATTAATGCTCAAAATGCGGCTTAACGATATTGCGAATCCGATAAAAATAATATTAAAAAATACGATCGTCAAAGTAGCGCTTAAATGTGATTTTCCAAGTTTAAGCATGCTGTGATGGATATGGTTCATATCCGGAGAAAATGGGGAGCGCTTTTCTGATAAACGGATGAAAAACACCCGAAGCGTATCAATAATCGGAACAATCAGGATTGCTATTGATACCACTGGAGCGGATAGAATGGTATATGGCCCAGTCTCACTTATGCTAAATTCATTAAATTTTATTGCCAAAATAACTATTATAACTCCAAGAATCAGAGATCCGGTATCGCCCATAAATATCTTGTTTTTCTTCCCAAACACGTTGAAAAGGAAGAATGCTGCCAAAGTACCGGCCAGGCTGAAACTTGTGATTCCATATTCGTAGTGACCGGTAAGTAAAAACCAGGTTCCGAATACCGAAGTAATTACGATGCCGACTCCGGAAGCCAAACCGTCAATTCCGTCGATTAAATTAATAGCATTGATTAGGGCAATCATTGCAAACATCGTCAGGAAGAAACTGCTTGCATAACTTATTTCATGCAATCCGAATGCTCCGTGAAGATTTGTAAACCTGAAATCGCCCAAAATTATCAGGATTAGCGCAGTTGCTATTTGCGCAAAAAGTTTTTTTCGTGCCGAAATATCCATCAGATCATCTTTTAATCCAATAAAAAACATGATGATGACGGCAGCGATCAGGTATTTTAACTCTCCAAAATTGTATCCATCAGATGCGATAATAGTACTGATGATAAATCCGATAAATATAGATACACCGCCAAGAGTAGGTACAACCACTTTGGAAACCTTTCTTTCATTTGGAGTATCGTATAGGTGTTTGGCGAATGAAACGCGTATAAGTGCAGGGATTGTAAAGCATACCAAGCCAAATCCTATTAAAAAACCTAAGAAGGAATAGAATATGCTCATATTTTTTTTTATATTTTTTGTAAAATTATGGTTTCCAAATGAATATACAATGATGTGATAATAAAATAAGTCGCTTTTATTAACGAAAATTTAAAAAATATATTTTAGAATAGTTGGATATCAGTTATTGTTCTAAACAAAAACCACTAAACTATTCACTAATTGAGTTTAATTATGAACTGTATTGCAACTATATAATTTGTGTTAAACCAATTTGTCGTTTATGAAGATTTAACAGTTAAATTTTATACAAAGTTATTTCGGATTGAAGATGAAAATATTACAAAATTCAATTTAAAAATTACATGATTCACACATTTCTGTTTCGTGTGTAAGGAATGTTCCTCTTCATATCGAACCAGTTTAAAAGTCCTTTTTCCGTTAAAAAAAGCTACCTTCGTGCCTCAATTTTTATTATCGGATTATGCATCAGAATATCATACGACTCATTGCTCAATGGGTTGGAATTCAGGAGATACAGGCAATTAATACCATTCAATTACTGAACGAAGGTGGTACTGTGCCATTTATTTCCAGATACAGAAAGGAAAGTACCGGAAGCCTCGATGAAGTTCAGATTGAATCGGTTAAAGATGCCAAAGAAAAAATGGAGGAACTGCTGAAACGCAAGGAAACCATTTTGAAAACCATTCAGGAACAGGATTTACTGATGCCTGATTTGAAGAAACGGATCGAGGATTGTTTTGATCCGACTGAATTGGAAGATATTTACCTGCCCTATAAACCCAAACGCCGAACCCGCGCTTCAATTGCCCGCGAAAAGGGATTGGAACCGTTGGCCAAAATAATCATGAATCAGAAGGAAGCAAATCTTGAACGTAAGGCCCATTCTTTTGTGAACGAGTCGGTTGAATCGGTTGATGAAGCGTTGGCGGGGGCACGTGATATTATTGCAGAATGGATCAATGAAAACGAGAAGGCAAGGTCAATTGTCCGCCGTTCATTCGATTCAGAAGCAATTATTACGAGCAGGCTGATAAAAGGAAAAGAATCGGAAGCTGCCAAATACAATGATTATTTCGATTGGAAAGAACCATTGAAAAAATGCCCGTCTCACCGTTTATTGGCAATGCGTCGCGGCGAGAATGAAGGATTTCTTCGTGTAACGGTTTCTCCTGAAGGTGAAGAAGCTGTTTTGCGGTTGAAACGATTTTTTATTCACAGCAACAATGCCTGCACCGATCAGCTGGAAATGGCGGTTAGTGATGCTTACAAAAGATTGCTTGAACCTTCGATAGAAACCGAATTTGCCAATTCGTCGAAGGAAAAAGCGGATGATGAAGCCATTCGTGTTTTTGCTGAAAACCTGCGGCAATTGTTATTGGGAGCTCCGCTTGGTCAAATGCGGGTGCTGGCAATCGATCCGGGTTACCGAAGCGGATGCAAGGTGGTTTGCCTGGATGCTCAGGGAAATTTGCTTCACAACGAAACCATTTATCCACATAAACCGCAGGAAGAAACGAAGCAGGCCGCACGGAAAATGTCATCATTGGTAAGTTCATACCAGATTGAAGCTGTTGCTATTGGTAACGGAACTGCAAGCCGTGAGACAGAACAATTCATTAAAAAGCTGCATTTCGATCGTGAATTGAAAGTATATGTGGTTTCTGAAGATGGTGCTTCCATTTATTCAGCATCAAAAATTGCCAGGGAAGAATTTCCACAATACGATGTAACTGTTCGCGGTGCCGTATCAATCGGCCGCCGGTTGATGGATCCGTTGGCCGAACTGGTGAAAATTGATCCGAAATCGATTGGTGTTGGCCAGTACCAGCACGATGTTGATCAGAAGAAACTAAAAAACAGCCTGGATAAAGTAGTTGAATCGAGCGTGAACCTTGTTGGTGTGAATGTGAACACAGCTTCACAACATTTGCTTACCTATATTTCTGGACTTGGCCCGCAACTGGCTCAAAATATAGTTGATTACCGGAAAGAAAACGGACCTTTCAGCGCAAGAAGTGAGATACAGAAAGTTCCGCGAATGGGGGCAAAAGCTTACGAACAATCTGCCGGATTTTTACGGATTCCGGAAGCTGCAAATCCGTTGGATAAAACCGCTGTTCATCCTGAATCGTACCATGTGGTCGAAAAAATGGCGAAAGATCTGAAATGTACTATTCATGAATTGATTTCAGGAGAAGAACTTCAGAAGCAAATTGTACTGACCAACTACATAAGTGATAAAACCGGCTTGCCTACTTTGGAAGATATCAAACGCGAGCTGGCAAAACCTGGACTCGATCCGCGAAAAGGTATAAAAATGTTTGAATTTGCACCTGATGTTTTAAAGGTGGAAGATATAAAGGTGGGAATGGTTCTTCCGGGAATCGTGACCAATATTACCAAATTCGGGGCTTTTGTTGATGTTGGGGTGAAACAGGATGGGCTGGTACACGTGTCGCAAATGGCCGACCGCTTCATTAGCGATCCGGCCGAAATAGTAAAATTGCACCAACATGTGCATGTAAAGGTAATTGAACTCGATTTGCTGAGAAAACGAATTCAGTTAAGCCTGAAGCAAGTACCGCAGAATTAAAAAGTATTTTCCTCTGGAATTATCGCCCACATAATCAGGTAAGCAATTAGCCCCGGAAAGCCAACACTGGCAATTGACAGAACAACGTATCCGATGCGTACGATTGTTGGATCAATATCAAAATAGTTTCCTAGTCCGGCTAAAACACCCCCAACCATTTTGTCTTTCGATCTGGTAAGTCTTTTTTGTGGTGCCATAATTAGTCGTCCTCCCCGTCTTCAAAATAACTATCCTGATTTTCCAACTCAGCTTCAAGAAAGTCTTCGGCTTCTCCAAGTAATTGTTCGATCAAATCCTTGTCTTTGGGTTCTTTATCAATCCAGTAAATTTTCTGGTTGACGGAAAAGTCTTCAATGTCACTTCCCACAATAAATCTGGGATCTTCATTGTGAACAACAAAAATATAATCAGGCATTTCCTGAGAATTGTCGGCAAGCAAAAATTTTGGTAGCATATCTGTTTGTATTTATTATTTGCAAACAAATTTATGGAAAAATGAGGACTAAACACGCTAATATGAACCAATTTTAAAGGGTTAACAATTCAATAACCTAAAAAATGGAAATTGATATAAGCTACATGGTTTTAAAATATCGGAATTTTATTGTTTCTGTAGTTCTAAAATTTAGCCTTCTTTGAAAGATATTATTATTTTTGGGATTCGAGACACCTACTAAAACCGGGATATGCACGCATTAAATGATTTCTTGTCGTTGATTGATAGCTATATTGGAAGTTCACAGTGGTTTGTATATCTTCTGCTCGGAACCGGTTTGTTTTTCACGATTTATCTCAAGTTTCCACAGTTCAGGTACCTCAAACATTCATTACGAATTGTAAACGGAAAATTTGACCGGAAAGGAGATGTTGGCGACACTTCCCATTTTCAGGCGTTGGCCACCGCTCTGTCGGGTACGGTCGGAACAGGAAATATTGCAGGAGTTGCTTTGGCTATTCACCTGGGAGGTCCGGCAGCCCTGTTTTGGATGTTGATGACTGCCGTAATCGGGATGACTACCAAATTTGTGGAAGTTACCTTGTCGCATAAATACCGCGAAATTGCCGCTGATGGTACTGTTTCCGGAGGCCCGATGTATTACATGAAGAACCGGCTCAACATGAAATGGCTGGCCGTAATATTTGCAGTTGCAACTGTACTTTCTTCTTTCGGAACAGGTAGTTTACCGCAAATTAACAGTATTGCCAGTTCAGCTTTTTCTACTTTCGGAATAGCCCCGATGCTGACTGGAGCTGTGTTGTCGGTTATTCTGGCTTTTGTTATTATTGGCGGGATAAAGCGAATCGCAAAAATTACCGAGAAACTAGTGCCCATTATGGCAATCATTTATTTTGTTGGCGCCATTGGGGTAATTGGTTTTAATTACGAAAATATCATTCCTTCGCTGATTGCCATTGTGCGTGACGTGTTTACAGGTACTGCTGCTGTTGGCGGGTTTCTTGGCGCCGGATTTTCATTCGCATTTAACCGGGGCGTTAACCGCGGTTTATTTTCGAATGAAGCAGGACAAGGATCGGCGCCAATTGCACATGCCGCAGCCCGCGCACACGAACCAGTTTCAGAAGGATTGGTTGCATTGCTCGAACCGTTTATCGACACCATCATTATTTGTATGCTTACCGGAATGGTGATTCTTTCATCGGGAGTCTGGAACCAAAAGATTGACAATCAGTTTCAGTATGCCGATCTGCAAATCCTGCAGGGAACATACACCGATCAAACTCCGGAAGGGGTAAAAACTTTGCACGATTATTTGGCCGGCAAACAGGCTGCTGAATTATTTTCAGGAAAACTCAATGTGACCGACGGGCAGATTACCAATCCGGTAACTGTTATCCACGCGCGTTCTCTGGCCGAAAATGTCATCATCTCGAAAGCTGGTTTGGTGCTAAACGGCGAAATAAATGCATTGAACGGAAGGATCACCGATACCGAAAAAATAGTTTTTAATGGAAAGTCGTTGATACACAGTGCTCAGTTAACTACCGAAGCATTTACCAAAAGCTGGTTTGGCGATTATGGCCGGTACATTGTAGCCATCGGCATACTATTGTTTGCATTTTCCACGGCTATTTCCTGGTCGTACTATGGCGGAAGAGCTACTATTTTTCTTTTTGGGGTAAAAGGCGATATTTATTTCAGGATAGTATATGTTATCGGATTTTTTCTCGCTTCATTTACTGATACCACCATTATCTGGACTTTGTCAGGAATTACAATTGCCCTGATGACCATTCCCAACCTTTTTGGAATACTAATGCTCCACAAAGAAATGAAATCAGAAGTTGGTTTGTTCTGGAAAGAATGGGCGCTCCGTTTCCCGGGTGAAAAAGTTCCGAAAGACTAAGAGGTTTCAGGTTCCAAATTCCAGGTTCCAGATACAGCTCTTTGGAATTTGGAATTTGGAACATGGAATTAGGATTTCCTTAGTACTTTTGCACCCGTAATAAAAAAGTATGGAACTGGTATATCCTGAAAATTTTGAATCGAAGATAGGTTTTGATAAAATCCGTGAATTACTGAAAGGTCGCTGCCTGAGCGATTTGGGTAAAGAATTGGTTGATGAAATCCGCTTTGTAAGTGATTTTGACCGGCTGAAAGAAGATCTTTCGCTGGTGAACGAATTTGTATTCATTCTCCGTGAAATGGAGAATTTTCCTACCAGTTTCTATTTCGACCTTCGTGAAGCGCTCGTAAAAATCAGGATTGAAGGCCGTTTTCTTGAAATTCAGGAATTGTTTGACCTGAAACGTTCGCTTGAAACAATTTCAGGAATAGTACGGTTTCTGAAGCAAGCCAAAGACGAGCAATTTCCCTGTCTGAAGCGATTGTTGTCCAATGTTCAGGTTTATCCGTATGTAATTGAACGGATTGACAACATCCTGAACAAATACGGAAAAATAAAAGACAATGCTTCGCCTGAATTGTCGCGCATCCGCAAAGAATTGATCAGCAAACAATCAGGAGTTTCGAAACGACTGCAAGCCATCCTGAAAAAGGCGCAGGACGACGGCTTGGTGGAGGACGACGCCTCGGTTGCCATTCGCGACGGACGCGCAGTGATTCCCGTTGCATCAGCTTTTAAACGCAAGCTGAACGGAATCGTACACGATGAATCATCCACCGGAAAAACATCGTACATCGAACCTGCTGAAGTGGTTGAGCTGAATAACCAGATTCGCGAACTGGAATATGCTGAAATGCGCGAAATTGTTAAGATTCTGACAATTTTTTCAAACGATATTCGTCCGTATGTGCCTGATTTGATGCTGGCTTATGAGTTTTTGGGCAAAATTGATTTTATTCGTGCCAAAGCCATTTATGCCAACGATATCAATGGCATCAAACCATACATGGAAAAAAAATGCCAACTGGAGTGGGAGGGGGCAGTTCATCCGTTGCTGATGCTCGCATTGCGCCGCGAAAACCGGAAAGTCGTTCCGCTGAACATTACACTCACACCAAAAAAACATATTTTGCTGATCTCGGGTCCCAACGCGGGTGGTAAATCAGTTTGCCTGAAAACGGTTGGTTTGCTGCAATATATGTTGCAGTGCGGTTTGCTGATTCCGGTGAAAGAAAATAGCGTGACCGGCGTTTTTGAGAAGTTGTTCATCGATATCGGCGACGAACAATCCATTGAAAACGATTTGAGTACCTACAGTTCGCATTTGATGAACATGAAGTTTTTTCTGAAGAATTCGAATGAAAAGACATTGGTTTTGATCGATGAGTTCGGAACCGGAACTGAACCGATGTTGGGTGGCGCCATTGCTGAATCGATTCTTTCGCAACTTGATCAGATGAAAACTTTTGGCGTAATCACCACTCACTATACCAACCTTAAACACTTTGCATCTTCGTCTGAAGGGATCGAAAATGCTGCCATGATGTACGATTCAGCCAAAATGGAACCTTTGTTTCAGCTCGATATTGGAAAACCCGGCAGCTCGTTTGCGTTCGAAATTGCCCGAAAAATTGGCCTTCCGGAGAGTATTCTTCAGATGGCGACCGAAAAAATAGGCAAGGATCACATTAATTTCGACAAACATTTGCGCGACATCGTGCGCGATAAACGATACTGGGAAACAAAAAGGGAGAAAATCCGGAAAGTTGAGAAATCGCTCGACGAATTGGCCGGAAAATATGAAACAGATTTGGGTCAGCTCGAAAAGCAGCGCAAAGAAATTTTGCTGAAAGCCCGTCAGGATGCCGAACGCATTTTGGCAGAAGCCAATAAACGCATTGAAAATACCATTTCTGAAATTCGTGAAAGTCAGGCGGACAAGGAAAAAACCAAACAAATTAGAGCGAAACTCACTGAATTCAAGCTTGAAGTTCAGGGAATTACTGATGTGCCTGATGAATTTATCGATAAGAAGATTCAGAAACTAAAGGAAAAAGAATCGCACCGGAATGAGAAACGTGCGGTCAGGAAGGTACCGGTGCCGAAAGAAATTGTTCCGGAACCTGAAGTTTGGGTAATTGGCGACAAGGTTTTAATGACCGGAAACCAAAATGTGGGTGAAATTCTGGAATTGAACGAAAAAAATGCGGTGGTCGCTTTCGGGCAGCTTCGCACATCGGTGAGCCGCGACAGGCTTCAGAAAATAACCAACAATGAAGCAAAAAAGGTACAACGAACTTACAACCAGACTTTGCCGAATATCAATAAAGGTTTAAGCGAGAAGCGGCTCAATTTTAAAACCGAGATTGATGTTCGCGGGCAACGGGGAGAAGAAGCAGTTCAAACGATTCAGTCTTTTATTGATGATGCCATTATGCTCGATTTTAGTGAGTTGCGAATTTTGCATGGCAAAGGAAACGGGATTCTGAAAGAAATGATTCGGAACTATTTAAAGTCGGAACCCATTGTAAAATCAGTTCGCGACGAACATGTTCAGTTTGGCGGTGCAGGAATCACAGTGGTTGAACTTGGTTAGTGAGTGGTCAGTGGTCAGTCTCAGTTTTCAGTAAAAAAGGGCGTCGGGTTTCAAGTTGTTAAATTCTCGATAATTGCAGTATTCTTTGCCGTCTGCTTTAGCTGACGGGCATAAAACATAAAATAAATAAACATATATACAGATGATTAACGAAAAATTAGATAAACAACTGATTGAAGTTCTGAAGGAAAAAGGGTTCACTGAATCCACCGAATTGGAACAAATTTGTATTCCGCGCATAAAAAGCGGGCACGACCTGATGTGCATTGCCCCAAAAGGCGCAGGCAAAACGGCTACCATTGTGGTGAGCGTTCTTCATCGCCTGAAAGCTTCATTGAATGATGTTCCGAGGGCGGTTATTGTGGTTCCAAACAAGGACATTGCCCTGGAAATGAAAGCCGAATTTGAACGTCTGGGCGAATACACCGATCTGCGGGTTAACACTGCCTGCGACAATGAAAAAATTGATGATCAGAAGGACAAGGTTTACATGGGATCGGACGTGGTGATCGGCACTCCAAAAAGGTTGAACCTGCTATATTCATTGTATGCATTAAACCTTAGTGCGGTAAAAATATTTGCCATCGACAATGCCGAATCGGTAATTAAAAGTATCAATTACCTGCAAATCGACCGGCTTACTGAAAGTATTCCCAAAGCCCAAAAGATCGTTTTCGCTGGCGAATTGACCGAATGGCTTGAACGCTATTCCAACGAATTCATGAACATTCAGGAAGTGATTGAAATTGAGGAAAGTGATGATAAGGTAGAACCTTCTGAAGAGTAAAACGTTTTCAACATTTTAATTTTCAATATTAATTTTACTTTCATCTATGCGCTTCTCTTTCTTAATTTTCTTCAGCATTGTTATACTGATTTATCTTTCATCAAACTTTTATCTTTTTGTCCGCGGGCTTCAGGTTTTTTCACTGAACCTGACATTGAGAAGAACTTTTATCGTCGTTTTCTGGACTTTGGTGCCAATGTTTATATTGGGTTCTGTTTTGGAACGTACATTTTCTTCCGCATTAAGTGAATGGGTTTACCGGATTGGTGCATTCTGGCTGGCTTTTATGCTGTATTTTACAATTACCGCTGTACTAATTGATCTGGTTCGGATTTCCAATTATTTCTTTCACTTTCTGCCCACGTTTTCTGTAATCATGAAGTTGCGGCTTGGGCTGATTGTTGTTTCTCTGGTTTCAGTTATCGTAATTGCAGGTCATATCAATGCATTGTGGATCAATGTAAAAGAAATACCATTGATCATTCATAAAAAGGTTTCCGGCGCTTCTGAAATAAAAATTCTATTGGCTTCGGATATTCATTTGGGCGCATTGATCGGCGAACGGCGCGAAAAACGTTTGCTCGAAATTATACGTGAGCAAAAGCCCGATTTGGTATTGCTTGCCGGAGATTTGGTAGATGGCGAAATTGCTCCGGTACTGCGAAAAAATCTTGGCCGTCATATTCAGGAAATCAGCACTCCTTATGGAGTTTATGCAATTTCGGGAAATCACGAATACATTGGTGGAATTGATAAAACGTTGCCTTACCTGAAAAGCATAAATATCCGAATGCTGATTGATGAAGTAATTACATTACCAAATGGCATTCAGCTCGTTGGGAGAAACGATCATTCAGCGGGAAGAGGGGCAAACGCGCGAAAATCAATTGCAGAACTCACATCAGGATTAGATTTGTCAAATCCGGTGATTGTGCTGAACCATCAACCTTACGATTTACAGGAGGCCGTTGATGCAAAAGTTGACCTTCATCTTTCGGGCCATACCCACAACGGACAACTTTGGCCGTTCAATTACCTGATAAAAGGAATTTTTGAGCTGAGCTGGGGATACCTGAAAAAAGCCGGTACCCATTTTTATGTGTCATCGGGCTACGGAACCTGGGGTCCGCCCGTCAGAATTGGTAACCGACCCGAAGTGGTGGTTTTTAAGCTGAAGTTTGATGAATAGCGCATATTCGATTTTAAACTATTAACTTAGTAACCTAATCGTAAATATTGAATTCGTGAAAAAGTCAATGTCGAATAAAATAGAACTACTAAAGCCGATATTTCAATCACACAAAGTTGAAAAGGCTTATTTGTTTGGCTCTGTGACAACTGAAAATTTTTCAGCTCAAAGTGATATCGACTTATTAGTTACATTTCAGGATAACATTGATCCACTGGAAAAGGGTGAATTATGGTGGTCACTATACGATTCGTTACGGTTACATTTCAATCGTGAAATTGATCTGATTACTGAAAGTTCCTTGAAAAATCCATATTTTATTGAAGAAGTAAACAATACGAAACAATTGATTTATGGATAATAGAGAAAAGAAATATTTGTTTGATATTCAGACCTGCATCGTTAATATCGATAGCTATATCGGTGAACCCAAGTATGATAAATTTGAATAGAATCAGATGCTTCAGGATGCCGTTGAGCGGAATCTCGAAATAATTGGTAAAGCCATTAATCAATTGTTGAAAATCAATCCATCAATACAAATTTCTAATGCAAGGCGTATTGTTGATGCCAGAAATAAAATTATCCATGGCTATGATTCATTGGAACCTGTAAATATTTGGGCAATCGTAATCAATCATTTGCCGACTTTGAAGCAAGAAGTTAATGACTTGTTAAACTGATAAGATAGAAGGCAGTTGTCTTCCTTCTTTTTTGTTTGCCTGTTCCGATCTCCCTTTTTCGGTTTCCTAATTTACCAACCGTCCATCCATATCATCCCTGTCATATTCGGGTTTTAATGGAAATTTTACTGGTTTTCCATCACGCTGTGAGCGGTAAATGGCAGTAAAAAGCTCAACCGTTTTGCGGCCTTCTTCGGCGGTTACCATTGGTGGACGGTCGTTCAATATGGCGTCTTTAAAATCTTCGAGTTGCTTCTTGAAATACCAGGTCATCGCATCAACCGAATGAAATTCATCGCTGTCGGCTTTGTTCCATTCTTCCAGTTGGTTTTCTTCTCCCGGAACTGTCCATAAGTCGAGTTTTGGCGCTTCGGAAATGGTAGTTTTTCCGGCGATAAACATGGCACCGCCTTCGGGCTGTGCTCCAACAGTTGCGCCATTGCTTCCGTGGATATGCACTTTGCCATAGATTCCGGGTTTTTGCGAATTGCTGACCAGAATATTCCCCAGTCCGCCATTTTTGAACCTGATGATTGCCACAGCGGTATCTTCCACTTCAATGTATGGATGGTTGATATTGCTCCAGTAGCCAAAAACTTCGTCGATGTCGCCCATCAGCCATTGCAGTAAATCGAGCTGGTGAGGCGACTGATTGACCAAAACTCCGCCGCCTTCCTGTTTCCAAGATCCGCGCCACGCGTCGCCCTCAAAATAGGAGCGGTCTCGCCATCCGAGCATTTGAATCGTTCCCAATGCCGGAGTTCCGATTTTGCCTTCATCGATGGCTTTTTTCATCCGCAGAATGGGTTGGTACCATCGCCGCTGACTGATTACTCCGGTTTTGCGTCCTGTCCGGCGGGCAGCTTCAATTATAAGGTCACAATCCTGCAAGGTGGAAGCAAGTGGTTTTTCTATTAACGCGTGAGCACCAGCTACCATTGCCTGAATCGCAGGATCGGCATGATATGGATGTGCAGTGCAAATTACAGCCATCTGGATATTTTCTGCTTTTATCATCTCCGGAATGGAAGAGTAAGCTGTCACACCGTATTCGTCAACAAACTTTTGGGCTGATTCCGGAGTTCTGCTCCATACCGCTTTGAAATTCAGTTCAGGTATTTGTAAAATGGCCTTAGCATGTAAATGTGCAATTTTAGCACAGCCAATGATGGCGACATTGATGGTCATAACTGATGGTTTTGGTTGTTTATACTTAATTTAAATGCCGCTGGCTTCTGGCTGCTAGCCGCAAGTAGCCAGAAGCATTTTCATTCGAAAATATGGGTATTAATTTGTTGATTATTAAGCGTTCTCATGGAACTCACATGCCAGAAAGCATCCATATTAAACATTAATTTTCATTTTCTTTTTGTGCCGCCACCTTTGAATCATTTCAGCGGCATGTTCGTTTCATGGTTTCAAAATCACCTTCATCAATCCGGCTTCTTTGTTATAAAGGCGATGGAACCAATCGTTGCCTTCTTCCAAAGGTGCAACTTTGCTGATGAGTTGGTCAACTTTGATTTTTCCTGAAGCAATCAGTTCAAGACAAAGCGGATATTCCCCGGCAGAAGCACATGAACCCTGAACTTTCAGTTGGCGCGTCACCACTTTCTGAAGCGGAAATTTTATTTCATGCGCCAAGTTGCCAATTAAAGTAACTGTTCCACCTTTTCGGGCACAATCAGCTGCAAGATTGACGGTTGTTTCAATTCCAACCACTTCAAAAACTATGTCGGCACCCCGATTTTCGGTTTCGTTCAATACTTTTTTAATTAATTCAGAATCAGTTGATTTTAAAGTCAGGTCAGCGCCCAGTTCAAATGCTAATTTAAGTTTTTCGTCCACCATATCAATGGCGATTACCTTTCTGCAACCCGCAGCTTTTAATGCCTGAATGCAAAGAAGCCCGATCATTCCGCAGCCAATTACAACAGCGGTATCATTTGCCTGAACCGAACTGATGGCTGTGGCATGAACGGCCACCGAAACGGCTTCGATCATTGCAGCCTGTTCGAAACTGATGTTTTCAGGAATGGAATAAAGAATGCGTGCCGGAACCGCCACAAATTCGGCAAATGCTCCGTTCTGTCGGTATTCGTCGCACGAAACGCCCAGCACACGTCGGTTGTCGCATAAATTGACATCGCCGCGTTTGCAGTAAAAACATTCGCCGCACGAAATGGTCGAGTCGAAAGTTACCCGATCACCCATTTTCCAGTTTTGAACATCATCTCCAAGTTTGGCAATGGTTCCCGAAGCTTCGTGCCCCATGATGACCGGAGGTTGTCGTCGTCCGGTGCTGCCATCCATTCCGTGCACATCGCTTCCACAAATTCCGCAGACTTCCACTTTTATAAGTACCCATCCGGGTTTTACCTCCGGAATTTCCGTTCCGCGCAAGGTAAATTCATTGTATTTTTCAAGAACAAGTGATTTCATTGTGGTGCTTCGATTTAATTCAATTCATTTTATAATTTGATCTTTTTCGGGGCGTTTCGCCGGGCTGAAATATTTAGCCACTTCATCGTTTTGTCAACTACGATTGACCATTTTCTCTTTGTCCATCGACCTTTAACTGTTTCCTTTTTTTACTGGTCACTGCGACTGCGACTGACTACTTTTTTCTTTGTCTTCTCTTGTTCCTGTTTCCCTCCCGAAAGGTATAAAAAGTAACAATGCATTCATGACAAATCCTGAAATCAACACATATTGGCCGGTTTCAAGGTGGTCAAAAGTCATCATCAGTTTGCCCGATAATGCCAGAATACCTCCTGAAAGCATGGCGGCAATACTGAAACGTTTGTTGTACGGTAGGTTGAAAAGTGCAGCTATCATTGGGATAATGAATGCGCCTGAATAAAACGAAAGTGCCAGTAAAAGCGACGAAACGATGGAAGTCACCTTCAATGAAATAAGCATGCTTAAAATACCAACTGCAATTAAAAAAAGTTTGGTTTGGCCGAATGACTTCTGATTGTTGATGTCTTTGTGAAACAGTTCGCTCAAAATCATGGAAGTGGTGAGCAGGGTAGTGGAGGCCGTTGAAAGTACCGCTGAAATAAGCGCCGCAACCAGAATTCCGGATGCCCATTCCGGCAGATAAATATTGGCCAGATTAACCAAAGCCGAGCTGTTTTGAGCGCCCTGATGAAAAGTCGCTGCGAACATTCCGACGTACGATAGCACAAATGCAAACGGAATCAGGATTGAGGCAACGATCAAAACACTACGGAAGGCTGTTTTAGAATCTTTGGCGCAAAAAACCCGTGAATAAATATCGGGACCGACCACAAAAGTGCTTGAAAATGTGAGGATAAGAATGAACAGATCGAAGGGCGAATAGTGCGCGTTGAACGGGAAATGACTTGCAAAATCGGGCAATGCCGGAAGTCGATTCGCCGGAATCATGATCGCGGTCAGTATAACTCCGGCTAAGATGAAAAAAGCCTGAAACAAATCGGTTTTCATGATGGAGACCTGTCCGCCGATGTAGGTGTAAACGATAAAAATACCGGCTGTCAGGTAAACGCCATTTGAATATTCCAGACCAAAAAAGCTGACCAGAATTTGGGCTCCCGCAATTATTTGAGCCGCAACAATTCCAAGCCAGGCAATTGGAATGATTACCGACGTGACTTTTCGGGCTGATTCTCCGTAATACTGGCCGATGAGTTCGGGCAAGGTGAATTTCCCTTTTGCATATACTTTTCTGACAATTGGAAGTAACCCGAATAAACCCAAACTGGCAGCCAGAATATACCAGGCCGATGCCCACGACTGGCTCTCTGCCAACCCGATTGTTCCCAGAATAGCAGAACCTCCCAGAATTGTAGCAAGTAAACTTCCGGAAATCTGCCATACACCTGTCTTTTTTCCCGCGAGGAAATAATCAAAAGGTGTTTTGATTTTCAGGTACGAGTGAATTCCGATCAGAAAGAGGATTAAAGCGTAAACAATCAGAATGATGGTCTTCATTAAAACGAAGCTTTAGATGGAAACGAAGTTGTAATGAGCTATTAAATTTTATTCAATAAATCAATAAATTCTTCCGGAGTAATGTCAATTTCCCTTAATATTTGTCTTGATAACGAGCGGCCTATGTCCTGGTTGCCGTGATGCGGAAGAGTGGTATAACGACCGTCAGGATGACGATAGAAAACATGACTACCACTTTGACGTTTTATTTCAAACCCCATTGAGATTAATAATTTCTCAAAAATTTTGACTTTGATAATGGGGATTTTTGTCCTCATACAGCAACCGAAATGTTTTGTGTACCAACGAATTTTGGCAGTTCCGCTTTCTCTTCATCGGTCATTTCAATTAAGCAGAGCCGGATTACCTCCTGAAGGTTGCTGTAAAGCTCGTCTAAAGTCGCAGCTTGTGAATGCGCACCCGGCAAGCCCGGAACAATTCCAATGAATTGATTGATTTCATTATCCTGGATAATTTCTGCTGTAAAATTATATATCATGGCTTTGTTGTTTTGAAACAAAAATAGGGATTAATATTCATTATAAAAAAGAAGCAGCAGATACGCATTTAGATCATACTACAGCAACATTTGTAATGTCTCTTTGTGTTCAAAAACATGGAATCAAAGTTCATTTAAATTTTTAAATTTGCTCCGTTATCGCACACGGAAATTTATAATCTAAACCTTTAACCAGATAATCACATGAGAAAACTTCAGATTCTACTTTCTTTCCTAATTATTTTTTCAGCCGTTTCAGCAAAAAAGAACGATGGCTGGATTTCTCTTTTTAACGGTAAAGACTTGACCGGCTGGCATCAGCTAAACGGACAGGCCAAATACCATGTTGAAAAAGGGGAGATTGTTGGAACAACAGTCTCCAATACTCCCAATTCGTTCCTCGCCACCGATAAAGATTACGGTGATTTTGTTCTTGAACTCGATCTGTTGGTTACCGATAATATGAATTCCGGTATTCAGTTTCGAAGCATCAGCAAGCCTGATGTGATGAATGGTCGTGTTCATGGCTACCAGTGCGAAGTTGATCCTTCATTGCGTGCATGGAGTGGTGGTATTTACGACGAAGCACGTCGTGGCTGGCTTTATACCAATGAGTTAAATCCTGCAGCCAAACCCGCTTTTAAAATGGGCGAGTGGAACCATTACCGGATCGAATGCGTTGGCAACAGCATCCGCACATGGTTGAACGGTGTTCCGGTAGCCTACGTGCTCGACGACATGACCCCGAGCGGTTTGATCGCTCTTCAGGTTCATTCCATCGGAAAAGATGTTGAACCCGGCAAACAAATTCGCTGGAAGAATGTCAGAATTAAAACTACAGGATTAAAGGCTACCGAAACGCCCGATGTTTTTGTGGTTAATTTATTACCCAATACACTTTGTCAGGCAGAAAAAGAACAGGGTTGGAAATTGCTTTTCGATGGCAAAACTACCAATGGATGGAAAGCTGTAAATCAGGAAAAATTCCCTTCGGAAGGCTGGAAAGTGGAAGAAGGAACCATGATGGCTGTTGCTAAAGTTAAAGGTACTGACATTGTTACTGAAGAAAAATTTACAGCATTTGAGTTTCAGTTTGAGTTTAATTTTGCTGAAGGCGCCAACAGCGGTGTGAAATATTTTACAGGAAACGGAGGTCCTTCTGTTGGTCTGGAATATCAGGTTCTCGATGATAAAAAACATCCGGACGCAAAAATGGGAGTTGTTGGAAACCGTACGATGGCATCACTTTACGATTTGATTCCGGCAGATAAGCAGGAACGTTTTACCAAACCTGCCGGCGAGTGGAACATTGGACGCATTGTTGTTAATTCCGATAATCGTATCGAACATTGGCTAAACGGAGTTAAAGTGGTTGAATATGTTCGCGGATCAAACATTTACAAAGCGTTGGTGGCCAGGAGTAAATATGCTGAATTTGAAAATTTTGGAATGATCAAAGAAGCACCGATTATGCTCCAGTATCATCAGGATCAGGTGAAATTCAGAAGCTTAAAAATCAGGAAACTATAAAAATCTAAACCATAAAATCATGAGTACAAATCGAAGGGAATTTATTCGCAATGTGGCAGTTGGAGCAGCAGGCATTTCAATCGGCGGAATGGCAACAGGATTTAGCGCAAAGAGTTATACGCGCATTGTTGGCGCCAACGATCGTCTGAGCGTGGCGCTGATGGGTTGCGGACGTCGGGTAGGTGCTTATTATGCAGCACTTCAGGATAAAAAGAACAATGTGGATGTGGCCTACATTTGCGATGTGATGAAAAAGCAACGCGATAAAGTGGGTAAAGACCTGAACGGGAAGGTTTCAGGAAAAGCTGCACTGGTAAACGATATTCATGAAATTTGGAATGACCAAAGTGTTGACGCAATTTTCAATGCAACACCCGACCACTGGCATGCTCCGGGCACCTGGCTGGCTATGCAGGCCGGCAAACATGTTTATATTGAAAAACCATGCAGTCATAATCCGCGCGAAGGTGAATTGCTGGTAGCCTTTACCAAAAAATACGGCAAGGTTGTCCAAATGGGAAATCAGCAACGGTCGTCAAAAGAAACTCAGGAAATTATTTCTGAAATTCACAAAGGTGCGATTGGCGATGTTTACAAGGCAGTTGCATTCTACGCCAATAACCGGGGCGAATGTCCTGTGCCGGTAAAAGCGTCGGTTCCTGAAGGCTTGGACTGGGAACTTTTCCAGGGACCGGCACCACGCCGCGAATACATGCATGACATCTGGGATTACAACTGGCATTGGTACGGCTGGAACTGGGGAACCGCCGAAACCGGCAACAATGCCACTCATGAACTTGATATTGCCCGTTGGGCATTGCAGGTAAAATATCCCAATCATGTGGATGTTGAAGCTGCAAAACGCCATTTCCTGAACGATGGTTGGGAAATGTACGACACGATGGATGCAACTTTCCGTTTCCCCGGAAATAAAATCATTAAATGGGATGGTAAAAGCCGAAATGGTCATAAAACTTACGGAGCCGACCGCGGAACAATAATTTATGGAAGCGAAGGTTCTGTTTTTGTAAACCGCGAAGGTTACACGCTCTTCGATAGAAGCAGCAAAAAAGTAAAAGACAGCAAATCGTCGGGAAGCGAAGCCGGAACTGCTTTAGGTGGCGGTGGCGATATGACCGACGGACATGTTGCTAACTTCTTCAATGTGATTCGTGGCACTGAAACAAAGCTGAATTCGCCAATTGAAGAGGGTGCTGTTACTCAAATGCTGACTCATTATGCCAATATTTCGTCCCGCATCAACAAATCGTTCGACGTTAATACCGAAACCGGTCGTATTTTGGATAAAGCAGGTATGAAACTTTGGGACCGCGAATATCACAAAGGTTGGGAACCGCCAAAAATTTAATTGAAAAGTTTTCAGTGATCAGTCGCAGTGGAAGAATTGACAGCTTGTAAAATAGGCCGATAATTATAATTTAGTCACCACAGATTACTCAGATACCCACAGATTGAAATTTTTTTTCATGTAATCAGTGGTAATCCCTGTAATCGGTGGTGACTTTTTTTTCTTTTATTTTTTTTTCGGAAAATCAATCCTTCTGGTTATTTTCGTTGCATGCTAACAAAAACTAACAAAATGCTAAAACTGCTGCCTTTTTTATTCCTGACATGCCTGTCATTTGTCGGAAAATCTCAAATTAATATGGTGGTGAAAGAGGATGGTTTTCTTTTTATGGAAGGAAAAGACAGCCTATTTTTCTATCAGAAAAGTCCGAAAGACAAAGATGGCGAATACAGTCGCTGCAATTACATTCATCCGCTTTATGGTGCCGATAATTCAAGGTTAACCGAAGATTTTCCGGCTGATCACCTTCATCACCGTGGTATTTTCTGGGCATGGCACCAGATTTTGATTGATAACAATTCTGTTGCGGATGGTTGGGAATTGAAGAATTTTCAGCAAAAAGTTACCGATATTGAATTCCGCCTGCAAAAGGGAATTGGCTACCTGAACACTACTGTTGACTGGATTTCACCTTTATGGAAGGACGGATCAGAACCTTATCTTCAGGAGAAAACTAACATCACTATTTACCCCAAAGCAGGTAATTACAGGCGCCTTGATTTTGAAATCAGGTTAAATTCCCTGACTGATGACCTGAGTATCGGAGGTTCGGATGACGAAAAGGGCTACAGTGGTTTTTCAATCCGTTTGAAATTACCGGAAGATGTGAGTTTTTCGGGCGAAAACGGACTGGTTGAGCCTACCAATGCCGCCGTTGTTGCCGGTAACTCTATGAAAATTGATGGTTCGTTCCTGAATGACGGAAAAAAGGGTGGGGTAGTTATGCTTAGTAATCCGCAAAACCCTGAACCTTCAGGAAGCTGGATCATCCGTAAAAAAGCCAGTATGCAGAATGCAGCTTATCCGGGCCGTCAACCGGTTGCCATCGCTTTTGACGAACCGTTGGTGCTGAAATATTCGCTGCTTGTATATCATGGAGATATGAGTGAAAAGCAGATTAAAAAAGCGATGAAATAGTGATCAGTGTTCAGTCGCAGTTGGCAAAAAGTAATCCACTTGTTTGGCAATTAATCAATTAGCTATTTACTATTTGGCTCTTTATTATTGAAATAGTAAATCGTAAATAACCAAATCGTAAATATTTTAATTTTCGCAATATGTCAGTAATAAAGTTTAATGAAAGTATGCCTGAAATCGTCCGCGAGGGTTTGGAACGGCGCATTATTTATACTCCGGATTTAATGACCGTTATCGTAGATTTCTCGGATGGCCCATGGACTGAAGCCGAACCTTTTCATTCTCATCCGCACGAGCAAACCAGTTATGTTGCTTTCGGAGAAATTATCTTTTACTGCGAAGGAGAACCCGAACAGTACCTTCAGGCCGGCGATATGTTTTCAGCGGCATCAAACCAGAAACACACCATCCGACTGCTCAGTCCAAAAGCCAGGTTGATAGATAGTTTCAACCCAATCAGGCAGGAATTCGTCAAGTAAAAACGCTACTTTTTTTATTTATTATTCCGGATGTTTTGCGAAGCAGGGAATTGTTTGTTTGCCATGGATATAAGAATTATCTATGGCAGATTTTTATTTTCTATCTGATTATCCAGAACTTATCAACCAACCTGTTGTTCTATCTCCAAATTACTAAAAATGGTAAAAAATAAAATTTTAAGTCTGAAAATTGTTTTCACCATAGTTGGAGCGGTGGGTGGTTTCCTTTATTGGAAGCTGATAGGTTGTACTTCCGGAACTTGTCCCATTCAATCTGTTTGGTATTTTTCAACCTTGTGGGGTTTGGCAATGGGTTATTTAATAGGTGATTTGCTTGGAGGTTTAATCTGGAAAAATGCTGTCACAAATGAATAGAAGATTCTATCATATCGTTAAATCTGCAAAACCTGTACTGGTCGATTTTTACGCCGACTGGTGCATTCCCTGCCGCTTGATGCCTTCGGTTCTAAAGGAAGTAAAAGGGCAGTTTAAAGAGAATGTGCGGATTTTAAAGGTGAATGTTGATGATTATCCTGATATCGCTTCGAGTTGCAGGGTGCAGAACATTCCGGCCATAGTGTTGTTTCAGGATGGTAAAATACAATGGAGTGGAATTGGCGTGCAGCATGTGAACGATATTTCCATTGCCTTGAAAGAGATTTTGTAAACATTTATTTAACTGAACTACCAGCAAATGGCAGAACATAAACTTCACACGGGAGATCAACTTCCTCATTTTATACTGAATGACGAGAACCACCAACCGGTTAATATTTCTTCGATAAAGGGAAAATACCTTGTTCTATTTTTTTACCCCAAAGATGATACACCCGGTTGTGTAAAAGAAGCCTGTAGTTTTCGCGATTCATTTCAGGATTTGGTGGATGCCGGAGCTGTAGTTTATGGCGTGAGCAGCGATAAACCTGATTCTCACGCTCAATTCAAGGCAAAATACCATTTGCCATTTTCGTTGTTATCTGACACAGCAGGTGAGTTGCGTAAATTATTGGGTGTTCCTTACGATTTGTTCGGCTTGTTACCGGGGCGTGTAACCTATATTTTCGATCCTGAAGGCAGGTTAATCAAGGAATTTAAGTCGCAGTTATCTCCTGAGAAGCATGTTAAGGAAGCACTGAAGGTGATCGCAGACAAGGAAACTGCCTGACGGTAAGAAGCCTCGAATTTCAACAATACCATTGTGAGAGGCGGTTACTCAGCCTGTCGAAGTGTATAATCAGTCAACTAATTACTGGCATACAGTCTATTGTTTTTCGGAGTAGATAAGGTGTTGTTTTCCATTATTTTAGGGTAAGTGTCTGAAATTCATTGAACAGCAGTGTTCCTGAAACGTATTTCTACTTGTGTGCCTTCTTTTTCAACACTTTTCACCTGCATTTCAGCATTGTGAAGTTCAATAATTTTTGCAACAATGGAAAGTCCAATTCCAAAACCTCCAATGTACCTTACATTTGTACCGCGCTGGAATGGTTTGAAAATCGTATCTAATTCATTTTCAGGAATCCCGACTCCCTGATCAGAAATGATCAGGGTCAAATTCTCGGAACTGCTCCCAATTTTAACTTCCACATCGTTAGTCGAAAATTTGCAGGCATTGTCAATCAGGTTTTTGATAGCAATTTCAAGCAATCCCGCATTTCCGGTGATTACCAGATCGTTCTCATTGTCAGGGTATTCTATTTTGGGCATTATTTTTCTTCCCGGATATTTTGCTTTTAAAGATTGTATCGTATTAAATATCAGTTCGTCGATTCGTATGGGTGATAAAATGACCTGATTTTTGCGGTTTAGCTGAGCCATTTCCAATAGGGCGTTCAACAATGCATTGAGTTTACGGAGGTCATCCACCATTCCCGAAATGTGTTTCATGTATTCTTCCGCCTTGTGCTCTTTCCCGAGAATATAATCAGATTCAGCAATCATGATGGCAAAAGGTGTTCGCAATTCGTGTGATGCGTTTGAAACAAATTCATTCTGACTTTTGAAAACAAGTTCAAGATCCGACAGCATTTGGTTGAAAGTGATGGCCAATTGCTCAATTTCATCTTTTCGGTGACCTTCGTTTAACCGGCTGTTTAGCTTTGATGAGTTGATGTTTTTTACCTGGGATATGATATTTGATATTGGCCTTATGGCCAGTTTTGAAAAGAAATAGGATGCCGTAATTGAAAGCCAAACACTAAAAAGAATACTCCAGAATAAAATAGTTCGCATTTCAATTAAGCTTTCGGCTCTAGAATTGTCATAGGCCAGCACATAAACAGTGTACCTTTTGTTTTCTATGGTGTGATTGTAACTGACACCATCTTTCTCGCCAATTGAAAAATAGTTTGGACTTGACTGGTATGATTTCTCGAGAATAACTTTATCTGACAGATAATGTGAATTGTTACTGTAAATGACATTGTTGGAAGAATCTGTCAGCGCAATTTCCTCCTCCACGAACGACCTGGTTGCCTGGTGGATTTTTTTTAGCAATGTGGAGTCAATTCCTTCAACGTTAATTAAAAGAATGGCGGTGTTTTGAGCCTTTTCTAAAAGATTTTCCCTGAATTTTGAACGTTGGGTAGTGTATGAAAAATAGTAAACCAAAGCGGAGAAGAAAATCAAAATTCCGATTACTACAAAAGTAAACTGTATGGATAACCGCGTTTTGATGTTCATGTCATAATTCCTTTTCGCTGCAATAAAATCCAAACCCAAATTTAGTGTGGATAATCTTGGGCTCAAAATCCTTATCGATTTTCTTTCGCAGATAATTTACATAGACATCAATAATGTTTGTGCCAGTTTCAAAATCCAAATCCCACACTTTTTCAATAATAAACTCGCGCGATAAAAGCTTATCCTTGTTTACAAGAAAAGTTTCCATCAGTGCAAATTCTTTCGATGTCAAATCAATCTTTTTTCCTGAACGGGAGGCTGTCTTTGTATCCAGATCCATTTCAAAGTCAGCAATATTTAATTTTCGCGAATCTGGTAAAACTATATTTTTTCGTTTTAGGAATACATTGATCCTGGCAAGTAACTCTCTGAAATCAAATGGCTTTAAAACATAGTCGTCGGCACCTGCCTCAAAACCAATCAGTTTATTATCAGGTGTTCCCAGGGCAGTAAGCATGATAATGGGTATTTTGCTGTTCTTTTTTCTGATCTCCTTGCACAACTCATATCCATTCATCAATGGCAAATTGATGTCGAGAACAATGAGATCGTAATCTTTCTTCTCCATCATTCTTTTTCCAACGTATCCGTCATTGGCTATATCTACTTTAAAACCAGATTCCTGTAACTGTTTTTGAAGAATTTCGGCAAGACGCAATTCGTCTTCAACGATTAAAATATGTGTTCCCAAAATTAGTGCTGTTTATTTTTGTGACAAAACTACGACACAATTATCAACATGAAGTAATTCTAATGATTTTCTAATAACTTTCTAACCATCCTCTAACCGATAAATTAAGATTGTAGCTGTAGATTTGTTGAGTCGATTCAAACAACCTTTTATTTCAAATAAATGAGGGGTTTAATTTGATAAGCTTAGAGATTTTATACGACTATAACGCTTTGGTTTTTTATATACTCAATTGTTGAATTTTTAGGGTTTTCTCTTTTATTCTGCAAATGGAAAATTGCAGAAGGTTTTCAAAAATTATTAAATTATTAAAGATACCGTGGTTTGTTCCCGCGGTATCTTTTTTTTTATGACTATTGATAAGTTCTCAGTTTGCCATCTGCTGAATGTTGAATACCATAAAAAACAGCACAAGTGCAAAAAATATCAGAATATAAACACTGGCCTTCTGAAAGCGAAGTTTGAATAATTTCAGCAAAATGGAAATAACGGCTAATCCCATAAATGCAGTCACGCCTTTAAAATAAGCCATCACCCTGAGTTGTTTTGGAATATTACTATCAGTGATTTCCGGTACATAAATCAGGTCGTTTAAGAGTATCCAGGCTGCCATTATTCCGATAAGTACAAACGCCAGTTGTCCGGCAAGGATCAATTTTTCCCGTTTTTCGACCCAACCAAAAATAATTAAAGCAATTCCTGAGAACAATCCCCATTGCGATATACTGGTTAGGCCAAGTAAATAATTTGAAATCATCTGAATATATTTTGTGCCGGGCAAAATTGTTAATTTTTGGTCAAACAAAAAACTATAAAACGCATCTTCTGTTTTAAATGGTTATTTTTGGCATCGATCAGAAAAATAAGTGATGAAACGAGCCATTAGAAAGTTTCCGAACATAGCAGAATGATTAATGGCGAGTTCTCCCGATGAATCGGGACAGGCTATGTGACAAATAAAAAACAATTATCCACACATGATAAGAACAGATTTGACAATTAATCCGAAGGCAAAAGCGCTGATTTTTGACCTCGACGGAACGCTCGCTGACACCATGCCCATTCATTATACCGCATGGAGAAATGCCGCAGCCAAATTTGGTATCGATTTTAATGTTGAATTATTTTCGCAGCTTGCCGGAATTCCACTTTATCCAACAGTAGAAAAGCTCAATCAACTATTTGGCAAAAACATCGATCCGAAGGAATTGGGCGACATTAAGGAAGCCGAGTTTGAAAAGAACATGCATCTCACTCCTGAAATAAAAATCATTACCGATCTTGTACGCGAATACCATGGAAAATTGCCGATGGCTGTCGGAACAGGCGGATCAAGGCGGTTGTCGCTGAAAACCCTTGGAATTATTGGCTTGCAGGATTATTTTGATGTTTTGGTGACCAGCGAAGATGTTTCGAATTTTAAACCACATCCCGAAACGTTTGTTAAATGTGCTGAACTCATGGGCGTAAATCCTGAAGATTGTGAAGTTTTTGAAGATGGGATTTTAGGTATTCAGGCAGCAAAAAGTGCTGGGATGATGGTGGTTGACGTTACTCAATATTATAAAGTTACGATAGGGATTTAAGTTATGCGAAAAATTATTTGGTTGCTGGTTGTTGTTGCGTGGATTTCTGGCTCATGTTCGTCACAGAACAAAATGCTCCGGAATGAATATACGGTTGTCTCGTACAATGTGGAGAATCTGTTTGATACTGTGGATGATCCGAATGTTCCCGATGAAGAGTTTCTTCCGGAAAGTGAAAAAATGTGGAACAACGAGCGGTACCAGAAAAAACTCAACGATCTGGCAAAGGTAATTTCTGAAGTCAATCCGCTGGAAATGCCTGAAATAGTTGGATTGATTGAAGTGGAAAACCGGACTGTCCTTGAAGATTTAATACGGACTGCTGCTTTTAAAGATCATAAATACGCCATTATTCACGAGGAAAGTCCAGATTACCGTGGAATTGATGTGGCCTTGATTTATCGCAGCGATGCTTTTACCGAAATCATGCACGAAACTTTGCCGGTAATTTTCCCCGACGATCCGGAGTTTAAAACCCGCGACATTTTGCATGTGGTTGGAAAAGTCAGAAATGAAACCGTCCATATTTTTGTGAATCACTGGCCATCGCGAATTGGCGGCGAAGACAAAACTGAACCCAAAAGGGTGTTGGCCGCTTCGGTGCTGAAACAACGGGTTGATCTGCTGATGAAAGTTGATCCGAAAGCCCGCATCATCATCATGGGAGACATGAACGACGAAACCGGAAATAAAAGTTTGTCGGAAGTGCTTGGCGCCGCGTCACCCGCTTCAGGAGCAAAACTGGTAAATTTAATGATGCCCGACGATGCTGCCGGACTGGGAACCTATTTTTACAATGGCGGCTGGAACATGCTTGACAATCTGATTGTTTCGCAGGAAATGATTTCAGGCAAACATATGAAAGTACAAAATCAGAAAGGCCACATTTACAGAGATGCCTGGATGATTTTCACCAATAAAAACGGTGACAAAACGCCCAACCGTTCGTATGTAGGGAAAAAATATGTCGCCGGTGTCAGTGATCATTTTCCGGTGTATTTTAAGATGATTGTAAAATGACCGCTTTAAAAATTGTTTCTGAATATCAGCCTACCGGTGATCAGCCTGAAGCCATCAGGCAGTTGACCGAAGGTTTGCGCAATGGTACGACTTTCCAGACTTTGCTCGGTGTTACCGGCTCCGGAAAAACATTTACAATGGCCAATGTGATTGAGCAGGTGCAGCGTCCGGCACTGGTTTTAAGCCACAACAAAACGCTGGCAGCACAGTTGTACAGCGAAATGAAACAGTTTTTCCCTGAAAATGCCGTTGAGTATTTTGTTTCCTATTACGATTATTATCAGCCTGAAGCCTACCTCCCTACAACAAATACTTACATCGAAAAAGACCTTTCGATCAACAAAGACATTGAAAAACTCCGGCTAAGCACAACTTCTTCGTTGCTCTCCGGAAGGCGCGATGTGATTGTGGTTTCGTCGGTTTCGTGTTTATACGGTATCGGAAATCCTGCCGATTTTCATGCCAACGTGACCAAAGTTTCAAAGGGAGAAACCATCAGTCGCAATGTATTTCTCCGGAAGTTGGTGGATGCACTTTATTCGCGCAATGAAGTGGAATTCAACCGTGGAAATTTCAGGGTGAAAGGTGATTCTGTGGATGTATTTCCGGCGTATGCCGATATTGCTTTCCGGATTGTTTTCTGGGGCGACGATATTGAAGAAATTTATTCTTTCGATCCGGTTGGCGGCGGAACCATTGAATCGTTGGATTTGGCGGTGATTTATCCGGCCAATATGTTCGTAACTACCAAAGAGCGTATGCAACTGGCGATCCGTCAGATCCAAGACGATCTGGTGAAACAGGTGGATTTTTTTAAGGAAATTGGCAAACCGCTGGAAGCCAAACGTATTTTGGAACGGGTTGAATACGATCTCGAAATGATGCGAGAACTGGGCTATTGCCCCGGAGTTGAAAACTATTCGAGGTATTTCGACGGTAGGGTAGCAGGCTCTCGACCTTTCTGCCTGCTCGATTATTTTCCTGATGATTTTGTTACCATCATTGATGAAAGTCACGTCACTTTGCCCCAAATAAAGGCCATGTTCGGTGGCGACCGTTCGCGGAAAATCAATCTGGTGGAATACGGCTGGCGACTTCCGGCTGCTATCGACAACCGCCCACTGACTTTCGATGAATTTGAAAGTGTGGTGGATCAAACTGTATTTGTAAGTGCCACACCTGCAGATTACGAACTGGCAAAATCAGAAGGAGTTGTGGTGGAACAGGTTATTCGCCCAACCGGATTGTTGGACCCGATTATTGATGTTCGCCCAAGTATCAATCAGATTGACAACCTGATGCACGAAATTCATTTGCGGATAGAACGCAACGAGCGTGTGCTGGTAACCACACTTACCAAACGGATGGCAGAAGAGTTGAGCAGTTATCTGGCAAACATGGGCGTAAAAACACGGTACATTCATTCTGACGTTGAAACGCTCGATCGTATTCAAATTTTGGAAGACCTGCGCAAAGGTGAATTTGATGTGTTGGTTGGTATTAATCTGCTGCGCGAAGGATTGGATTTGCCCGAAGTTTCGCTGGTTGCCATTTTGGATGCCGACAAAGAAGGTTTCCTTCGATCGGAGCGTTCGCTCACACAAACGGCAGGTCGCGCTGCCCGAAACCTGAATGGAATGGTGATCATGTATGCCGATAAAATAACCAACTCGATGCAGCGAACCATCGACTCTACCAATTATAGGCGCGAAAAACAAACTAAATACAACATCGAAAACGATATTACGCCAACTCAAATCATCAAGTCGAGCCGCGAAATTGTGGGCTATGCCAGTGTTGGTATGAAGGTAAAAGTAAAAGGATACAGTGGAGATGAACCTACCAATCTGGCAGCCGATCCTGTGGTTCAGTACATGAGTGCACCCGCTCTGGAAAAAGCGATTGCCAAACTCAAAAAAGACATGGAAGGCGCCGCCAAAGAGCTCGACTTCTACGAAGCTGCCAGATTGCGCGACGAAATGTACAGATTTCAGGAGATACTAAAGGGAAAGGGTAAGTAATTTCGAGTGAAATTGCTTCTGAATTTTCAGAAAAATACAACTAAATACCAGATTCAAGGAATTTCGAGGCTGAAAGTGCTGCTGAAGTTTTTGAGTGCATTCAGGTGCATACTGGTAAATGATTCCAGACCGCCAGTTATTTTCAGCAATTTTGCTGTTACAATTCCGCCGTCAGTTCCATGTAAAATATCGTTGTACGAACTAAAGGTCCATTCTTCGTATTGCTTGCAAAAGCCGTGATGAATGGGATTTCTGTGGGTATAAATTACAGTATTCAGAAAGTGGATTTTATCGGTAATAGGTTCACGCTTAAAGTTTTTAATTAACAATGACCCCATACGTCGGTAAACCTTGTTGAACGATTGGGTATAGCAGCTAAATAAGTTCGCGAATTATTTGGATAAATATTTTTCGATATCGCTGTCGTTAACGCTAATTGTTAAAACTTTTCCAAAGTTTAATGACTTTGTTTTATCTAATTGAGTTTGAGTTATACTAAGGAAAAGTTATTTTTCGACAAGTTATTTTTATTTCGAATCAGCTCCTCGATTATTTGACGTTTCCGAATCCTTACCACCAAATGATTTGCTTTCAAATTGTATCTTTAACGAGTTCTATCACATCCTTGCCGCAATGGGCATGGACTTATCTGGTGTTGTGATTTGCTTTCAAATTGTATCTTTAACGAGTTCTATCACATCACCGCCTGTCTGTGCCTTAGTTTTGATTCAGTTGTGATTTGCTTTCAAATTGTATCTTTAACGAGTTCTATCACATCCTTGCCGCAATGGGCATGGACTTATCTGGTGTTGTGATTTGCTTTCAAATTGTATCTTTAGC
>JAIBEZ010000089.1 GCA_019459485.1 Prolixibacteraceae bacterium | reverse complement strand
GATGGAACAGTCAACTCAACAGCAAATCAGGTAATCATCACTCTAAAACAAGTTAACAAAGCGCCGGTCGCCAATGCCGGAACGGATCAATCTGTAAACGGGAACGTTGTTTATACGCTCGATGGTTCAGCCTCCACCGATCCTGACGGAGACGCTTTAACGTACAAATGGACCGCCCCGGCTGGCATAACATTAAGCTCATTATCAGCAGCAAAGCCGACTTTCACCGCACCTGCCGTAACCGTCAGCACAAATTACACCTTTACTTTGGTGGTAAACGATGGAAAAACAGATTCGCCAGCCGATCAGGTCACCATCACTGTCAAGCAGGGAAATCAGTCACCAACTGCCAATGCCGGTCTGGATCAATCGTTAAACGAAGGGGTAATTGTTACTTTGGACGGAACCGCTTCCAATGATCCCGACAGCGATCCGTTAACTTATTTATGGAGCCCTCCCCCTGGAATAACTTTGAGTTCGACAACCGCATCGAAACCAACTTTTACTGCTCCTGAAGTAAATGCTGATACACAATATAGTTTTTCGCTGGTGGTAAACGATGGAACAGTTATCTCTGCAGCAGACCAGGTTATTATTACCGTAATAAGTATTGATAAACCTCCGTATGTAAAAGACCCAATAGAAAATGTTTCCGTTGACAAAAGATCGCCCAATCAAATCATCGATTTAAAAACCGTATTTGCCGATGATGATTTGGATGATATATTGATATACAGCGTTACCTCAAATTCAAACGATCAGGTAGTAACTGCAACAATCACCGGGTTCAATCTCACTTTAAGTTTTTCTGCTGAAAATACAGGATCGGCAGAAGTCGTGATAACCGCAAGTTCAAATGGGAAAGAAGCCAATTCAACATTCATGGTTGAAGTGAAAATACCAACCGGAATAAATTCCATGATCAGTAGTCAGAAAATGCTGGTTTATCCAAATCCAACTTCAGGAGAAATAAAAATAGTGTTTGAAGGGATTCCTCAAAATGGAAATACGCTGACAGTGACAGATGAAACAGGAAAAACCATTCTTAAAAAGAATATTCAATACAAGGAAGAATGGATTAATCTAAAGGGTAATCCACCGGGATTATACCTGATTAAATCCAGTCTGAATAAAACTACAACTCAAAAGGTGATTTTCTATTAACATTTTGACAGCATTTATCAACGATTACTTTTCCGGAAATTCTTTTAAGTTATTTTTATGGCCTTACTTTACGCCTGAATTAAACTTAAACTATGAGCGGATTTTTTGGAAGTATCTCAAACCATGATTGTGTTGCCAACGTTTTTTACGGAACTGATTATCATTCCCATTTGGGAACAAAACGAGCAGGACTGGCCTTTTACTCTGAGAAAAAAGGATTTCAGCGAGCCATCCACAGTCTTGAAGATGGCTACTTCAGAAATAAATTTGAAGGCGACATTGCCGGGTTTAAAGGCAATATCGGAATTGGTGTAATCAGCGATACCGAAGCGCAACCCATTCTGGTAACTTCGCATTTAGGCCGGTTTGCAGTGGCCACAGTCAGTAAAATCACAAACATCGCCGAACTCGAAGAACGGTTTATGAAAATGCGCCGCACTTTTGCTGAAACCAGTCAGGGATCGGTAAACCCTACCGAACTGGTTGCCATGCTCATTGCCGAAGGAGAAGATTTCGTTTCAGGAATAGAAAACGTGTTTAATCTCGTAAAAGGCTCGTGTTCAATACTTATACTGACTGAAGATAAAATTATTGCGGCACGCGACCGGCTTGGCCGAACACCGGTGGTTATCGGTAAAAACACCAATGGGTATGCAGTGAGTTTTGAAACCTGTGCTTTTCCAAATCTAAACTTCGAAATTGAGAAATTTCTTGGCCCCGGCGAAGTGGTTTCACTAACAGCCGATGGTTATGAACAATTGCGCAAACCAAACGAAAAAATGCAGGTTTGCTCATTTCTATGGGTGTATTATGGTTATCCGCCATCGTTTTACGAAGGAATTAATGTGGACGAATGCCGCTACAAATGTGGCGCTGCCATTGCAAAAGACGATGAGATTGAAGCAGATTTTGTAGCAGGAATCCCCGATTCAGGAATTGGACATGCAATAGGTTACAGCAACGAAAAAAAGATTCCGCTTAAACGTCCATATGCAAAATACACCCCAACCTGGCCACGTAGTTTTATGCCCCAGAATCAGAACATGCGCGATCTGGTTGCCAAGATGAAATTAATCCCGAATAAATCAATCATAAAAGACAAACGCGGGATTTTTCTTGACGATTCCATTGTTAGGGGAACACAACTGAAAGACAATGTTCAGGACCTGCACCGCGCTGGCATTAAGGAAGTGCACATGCGAATTGCCTGTCCGCCACTCACCTATCCGTGTGAATTTCTGAATTTTAGCCGTTCGCGTTCGAACCTCGACCTGGCAACCTACAAAGCGGTAGAACAGTTGGAAGGAAAATCAAATACCGACATGGCTGAATACTCGGACAGCAATAATCCGAAATACCATGCAATGGTTGAACAGATCCGAAAAAATCTGGACCTGACAACGCTTAAATTTCAGAAACTTGAAGATTTGGTTGAAGCCATTGGATTGCCCAAAGAAAAACTTTGTACCCATTGCTGGGACGGCTCAAGCTATTTTTAGAAAGTTAATCAGGAACTAAAATTTTCGGGAAGCAAAAACATAAATGATTATACCAACTACCACACCTGTTGTGTTTGCCATTATATCGTACCATGAAAATGAACGTCCGGAACGCATTTCCAGCTGGATAAATTCCATCAGAATGCCCCACCCTATCGTAAGCGGAACAATTAGCCATATTCCGTAACGGTTTTCTTCAGCTTTAAGCGCCCAGCAACCAAGAACTGAAAAAATCAGGTACATCATAAAATGCACCACTTTATCGGCTCCTTCAAATAATTGTATTTTGGGCAAATCTTGCGGTGGCAACAACGATAAAGCCATGATACACAACAAATAAACAACAAGCAAAAAATAACGAAAAAATGGCCGGACAGATAAAAGAAACGAAATCATAGAAAAGCAATTTGTAATTTAAAATCAATAAACCATAACCATCAGTTAAAGTTCAATTTTTACCAAATCAAATAACACCACTTTTTATTTGATTTACCAGTGCTTGGGTTAAATTTGATTTAAATTTATTGACAAATTAACCTAAACCATACGTCCTGATAATTGGCAAAAAAAGTTCGATCAAAAAACCTTAAACGGATAATAGAAGAAAGTATTGCAGGAATTTCCCACTTTCCCTGTTATACAACAATTCTTCAATTTACGTAGTTTGACTAATTGTTTACACCACATTAATTACTAAGTTAGTGAACATTAAATTTAAATATCAGTTATAACATAACAGATTGTTTTACTGAATTTTAAATTTCACAAATTGGTACGACAAGTTACAAATCGACGTAAATGTTGATGTTTTGATTGATCCAAAACGCTAAAAATAACAGTTATGCAGGTTGATCTATCAAGAATTAAAATCAGGGAAATAGGTTCCGAAGACGTTGAACTTATGACAACTTACCGGATGGACTATCTTGCTGAAATGCAGGGAGAACGAAACGAAGAATTTCAGCAAAAACTGAAATACGAATTGTATCAGTATTTTTCTGATGCCATTGCGGAAGATCGTTTATTTGCATTTTTGGCCGAACAGGATGAAGTTGCATTGAGCTTTGGTGCGATGGTTTTGAAAAAAATTCCCGGAGATTTCAACCAAACATCGTATCTCGAGGGCGACATTCTAAACATGTACACCGTACCTTTTGCCCGAAGAAAAGGCATTTCGGGTATGATTCTGCAGGAACTTTTAAACGAAGCACACAACAGAGGAATTAGCAAAGTATCGTTGCACACTTCAAAAGAAGGGGAAAAACTCTACCGGAAATTGGGTTTTACAGAACCTATTTATCCGGTTTTGGAACTTCATTTATAAACAATGAAGCAGATTCCTGAAACTAAATATTCAATATACAAATCATCTTAAAACTTGAAAATATGATCGAACCACAATTAAGCATAGGAATCATGTATCAGCCGGAAATCATTTTCAGGCTGAATGAAAGGTATTTATTGGCTCCCAACGGCGTTCCGTTCGACAAGTTGCACAAAGTGAACTATCGTGACGGTAAAATCTGGCTCGACGATGAAATGACCGACGAAGAGTTTCTCCTTTTCGAGCCTGTCCGTTATCACGAAGCATCCTTCGAATTGAACGATGTGACCATTGGCATAAAATTCCATTGGGAACGAAAAGAAGATCAGAACTTTAAAGGTTCCCTAAAAATCATTATTGAGAATGAGAAACTGACGGCAATAAATATTTTACCCCTTGAAGATTATTTGGTCAGTGTAATTTCGTCGGAAATGAATGCAACCAGCAGTCTGGAATTACTGAAAGCACACGCGATCACTTCGCGCTCGTGGCTTTTGGCGCAAACGATAAAAAGCGAAGATTTGCAACATTCAGGAAAATCCTACCAACCCATTTCAGAAACTCCGGAAGAATATATACGTTGGTACGACCGCGAAGACCATCTTAATTTCGATGTTTGCGGCGACGACCATTGCCAGCGTTATCAGGGAATTACCCGCCAATCGACAAAGTTAGTTGAACAAGCCGTTGAAGAAACACGCGGTATGCTGCTGATGGATGGTGAAAATGTTTGCGATGCACGTTTTTCGAAAAGCTGTGGCGGAATTTCTGAAACTTTCGAAAATGTTTGGGAACCCGAAGTTCATCCTTATCTGCAAGCCGTTGTTGACAATCCGGAACCTCCTGAAGGTTTTGAAACTGATCTGACCAATGAAATTGCTGCCGATAAATGGATCAGAAATGCTCCGGCGGCTTTCTGCAATACGCGCGACAAAAAGGTTCTTTCGCAGGTACTGAACGATTACGATCAGGAAACCAAAGATTTTTACCGATGGAGCCTGACCTATCAGCAAGCCGATCTGGCTGAATTGATTGCCCGCAAATCAGGAAAAGATTTTGGGGCAATTCTCGATTTGGTTCCGGTAGAACGCGGAAAATCGGGTCGCCTGAAAAAACTGAAAATTGTGGGCAGCAAACTTACGCTGACCATCGGCAAAGAGTTGGAAATCCGCAAAACCTTGTCAGAATCGCATTTATACAGTTCAGCATTTGTAGTCGATAAACTAAACATCGACAATGGCATTCCCGGTGAATTTGTCCTGACCGGCGCAGGCTGGGGCCACGGTGTTGGCCTTTGCCAGATTGGCGCCGCCATGATGGGAGCCAAAGGATATAAATACGATGAAATATTGTTGCATTATTTCCGCGGGGCAAGCATTTCAAAAGAGTATTAAAATGTTATTTGTTGTCATTCATTGTCATTGGCTTCGCGTCATACAGTTGTTTTTCGCTCCGACTGGAATTACATAAATTGACAATTAAATGACCACTTAATGACAATTAAATGACTAATAATGACAAAGAAAACCACTTATGACCGACCACAATAATCCGACATCTCCGAAACAACGCAATCCCTGGGCATGGATTCCTACGCTCTATTTTGCAGAGGGAATCCCGTATGTAGTGGTGATGACCGTTTCCGTCATCATGTTTAAGAAACTGGGAATTTCGAATGCCGACATTGCCTTATATACCGGATGGCTTTATTTACCCTGGGTAATCAAACCGCTGTGGAGCCCAATCGTGGATTTGCTGAAAACCAAGCGCTGGTGGATTGTAATCATGCAATTGATTATTGGCGCGGCACTGGGCGGCATCGCACTGGCAATTCCTTTGCCCGGTTTTTTCAAAATAACCCTGATTTTTATGTGGTTGCTGGCATTCAGTTCGGCCACCCACGACATTGCTGCCGATGGCTTTTACATGCTGGGTCTCAACGAACACCAACAAGCCTATTTTGTAGGAATCCGAAGTACTTTTTACCGCATCGCAATGATTACCGGACAGGGATTTTTGATAATTATTGCCGGTTTTTTAGAAACTTCCACAGGATTGCCGCCAATCGAAATCAATGCGGTAGCCAATCCCGCCTTTTCCAAAGAAATCAGGCTTCCTGAAGTTTTGCCAAATGCAGAAAGTACAAGCGGTGAAAGCTATTTTGTAGTGTTTCCGCAAAAAGCAGAACTCTCGACCCAAAACATTTCCACTTCTCAACTCGACTCCATCCGCAAGGTGGTTTCAACACACAATATCGAGAATGGATTTGTACTCAATCAAGCTGACCTTGAAAATAAAGCCTCATGGTGGTCGAAACAGGTTTCCATACCGCTAAAAGAATTCCTGAAAAAACATTTTGGCGCGAAAAACCCTGTGATCGATGGTAAAGCTCTGACCGGCAACGTAAGCATTGTAGCCATCAAATTGAGTTCGAAACCTGAAAAGAATGAAGAACTGGTGATGAATTTCGATTTCAAAAAAGGCGACAAAAGCATTCGGTTACTTGAAGGCGACCGGCTCATGTTCAACGCTTCAAATTACGACCAACCTGCCTATCTCCTCTTTCAGGCCGATCCAAAATTAACCCGTTCCAGCGAAGCAATGTTTAAAGGAATATCCGGAAACATACATCTGGCATGGAGTATCACTTTTGTCATTCTGGTGGTAATGTTCATTTTCTTTTCGGCTTATCACCGCTTCATTTTACCTCATCCGGCTTCCGACAAGCAGCTTGACGAACATCAAAACCTGTTCAGGGAATTCTTCCAGACATTTGGATCATTCTTCAGGCGAAAAGACATTGGGTTAATCCTTTCCTTTCTGCTGTTGTATCGGTTGGGCGAATCGCAAATTGTAAAAATGGCGTCACCATTCATGCTCGATCCCCGACAATTGGGCGGCCTGGGCTTGACCACCGGCGATGTTGGACTCCTTTATGGCACATTCGGAATACTGGCTCTCACTGCCGGAGGAATTCTGGGCGGAATAGCGGCCGCGAAAAAAGGGCTGAAATACTGGTTGTGGCTGATGGCGCTGGCCATTAATATTCCACATCTGGCATACGTTTACATGTCGTATTTCCAGCCCGAAAGTCAACTCATCATCGGGCTTTGTGTGGTCATCGAGCAGTTCAGCTACGGATTTGGCTTTACCGCCTTTATGCTTTACATGATTTATGTTTCGGAAGGAGAACACAAAACCGCTCATTTTGCCATTTCCACCGGATTTATGGCGCTGGGTATGATGATTCCGGGAATGTTCTCCGGTTGGTTACAGGAAATTATTGGCTATCAGCATTTCTTTGTTTGGGTAATGCTGTGCATGATTCCAGGGTTGATACCGGTTTTCTTTGTGAAAATAAAACCCGAATTCGGCATCAAAAAGAAAGAAGAATAAATTTCATTCAATGAAACAACAAAGCCGGAAAAGTTAGGAAAGCTCCTAACATTTCCGGCTTTGTTGTTTCGGAATAGAATCTTTTATTCCAACAATTCGTAGTCGTGTAATTCTTTCATAAATGATACGAAATGGTCTTTTCGTTCAGAATCCATCCATGCCATTGCGCTGCGTGGGTGTTCGTTCAATGGGCAGGTAGTGGGCAAATTTTACTGATTAAACACAAACGAAATAATATTAGCGCCCATCTGCAGGGCTTTCTGGCGCACATCTTCGGGATCGTTGTGAACGGAGCGATCTTCCCAACCATCGCCCAAATCGCTTTCGAAGCTGTAAAAACATACCAACCGCCCTTTGTAGATGAGGCCAAAACCCTGCGCCAGTTTGCCTTCGTGTTCGTGTATTTTGGGCAATCCTTCGGGGAAACGGTATTTCTGTGAATAAATCGGATGGTTAAAAGGAAGTTCAATGAAATCAAGTTCGGGAAATACCTTTTTCATTTCGCGGCGGATAAACGGATCGATCCCATAATTATCGCTGATATGCAGAAATCCTCCCGATTCGAGATAGGTTCTCAAATTTACGGCATCGGCATCCGAGAAAACCACATTTCCATGACCGGTCATATCAACGTAAGCGAAATTGAACAGATCGATGCTCCCCGGCTCAACAGCTCCGGCAACCGGATCAATGTTGGTTTTCAGGTTATCGTTGCAAAAAGCGATCAGGTTTGGCAAAGCAGTGGGATTCGAATACCAGTCGCCACCACCATCGTATTTCAGCACGGCAATTTTAACCGATGTCGCCTGCGAAAAAACCAAAGCAGGCATAATCATCAGTAATATAAATCCAAGTTGTTTCATCTATTTATTTTTAAACCACATAGGCACATAGAAAACATAGTTATTATTTTTCTATGTGAAATATCCCGACAAATCGGGACAAGTTATGTCTATGTGGTTATTTTTAAATTGTTTATAAAAACGGAAATACCTAAAAATTCGGATTCCATTTTTGATTTGCCCAAAGATAAAAATAAAGCACGGTTTGAACGTTTTGACCAATTCTAATTTAAAGAATCCGTGGTTTATCTGAAATTTATACCAAATTTGTCGCTCTTGCCACGCGACTGATAAACCAAACTACCCAACAAGTGTTTTCTTTGTGTCCTGAAATTGTGATAGAACAATAAATGTCAAAATATCCTGTAATGAAAAATTTTACAACCCGGTCGCTAAACATACCTTTTCCGAAGAAAGACCCGCACAATGCACTGGCCATGCCAATTTACGAATCGGTTGCTTTTGAGTTTGCCACTGCCGAAGATATTGCAGCAAATTTCAGGGGCGAATTGCCGGCACATACCTATTCGCGTACCAGCAATCCAACCGTCGAATATTTCGAAAGCAAGATGAAAGCTTTGACGGGCGCTCATCACGTTCTGGCTTTGTCTTCAGGAATGGCAGCAATATCGGCCACCATGCTGGCCATTTGCAAACAAGGCGATAACATTATTTCAGGAAAAAATCTTTTTGGGCACACACTGGCGCTGTTCGAGCAGAGTCTTTCGGCTTACGGACTTGAAACACGTTTTGTTGATACGACCAAGCCCGAATTAATTGAACCACTGATCGACGAAAATACACGCGCAATATATTTTGAAACGGTTACAAATCCTCAGCTGGAAATAGCAGATATCAGTCGTTTGGCCGAAATTGCGAACAAACACAACCTATTGCTGATTGCCGACAGCACTGTTACGCCACCTTCGGTTTTCAATTCGAAATCGCTGGGAGTGCACATTGAAGTGATGTCAACCACCAAATTTATTTCGGGCGGAGCTACTGCAGTTGGCGGAGTAATTATCGACAACGGTTTGTACGACTGGGGCAAAAATCCGAATTGTCTGGCCTTCTCCAAAAAATTTGGAAAAGATGCATTTATCGCTCGTCTCAGGAAAAATTACTACCGGAATTTTGGTATGCCAATGACTGCACATTCGGCCAATTACATGATTGCCGGACTTGATATTCTGGAATTGCGTGTTGAGCGTTGTTACCGGAATTGTATGAAACTGGGCGAATACTTTCAGCAAAATCCGAAAGTAACACGGGTTGATTATCCGGGATTGGAAGATTCTCCTTTTTACGATTTGGCGATGGGACAGTTTGGCGGTGTGCCGGGAACGATAATGACTTTTGATCTGGAAAGTCAGGCTGCATGTTTCCAATTTATGAACCGCCTGAAAATTATCCGCCGGGCTACCAACCTGAACGACAACAAATCGCTGATCATCCATCCGTATTCAACCATTTATGCTGAATTTTCGGAACATGAAAGGGGCGAGATGGGAATTCGCCCAACAATGATGCGCCTTTCGGTAGGAATCGAAGGTGCTGAAGATTTAATTGATGATATGGAACAGGCACTGAAAACAGCCTAAAAAACTTCGACCTTGCTCTTATTCGGCTCTATCAATCCTTTGGTTTGAGAGACGTGCTTAATGAGATCGATCGCATCGTTTGTATTCAGTTTCGACAAATTAATTGTAAGGTCAAAATCAACTTCAACGTTGATTTCGGTGGCAATTCGCTTTATAAAACTTAGTCGTTCCTTTTCGGTTTTATCTATGAAATCGATTGCTTCCCTCATATTCAGGTTATTTTTCTCCATGATTTGCTTAACCCGCCAATCGTGGGGAGCAGTCAGCTTTATAAAAAGGGATTTTTCGATATCACGGGCAATAATATGTCCGGCGCGGCCCACAATAATGTAATGACCCTCGTGCGCAAAACTGGAAATCAATTCAATGATTGTTTTGTTGATTTTTCGGTCGCTTTTATATCGCTTTTCGCTGAAAGCGCTCAGAATATCATCGAACGCCCCCCGATCCGCTTCTTTCATGATATTCCGGAGTTTTGACGTTTCCATATTTAACTCGCGGGCGCTTTCCTCCAGAATTTCTTTACTCAGCACCTTCCATCTTTTACAAAATGTCAACTTGTCGAGTTCAGCGGCAAGTGATTTAGCCATGGCAACTCCCCCACACCCAACCTCTCTGGAAATGCAAATTACAGGTCCTGGATGAATATTGGCTGCCGGATATTTGGGGTCGTTCTGGTGCAGCCTTTTGTTCAGGTAAGTCATTAAAGTATTGTTCATAGCGTTATGGATTATTGGTCGGTTGAATGTACGTATTATTTATGTTCCGGTTAGTAATTATTCCAGATGATTTTCACCTTTTTATATGGTGTACAGCACATCCAATGCTTACTTGCAACCCGAAGTTTTATCTAATTTCGTTATCTTTCGCCACAAAATTTTAAATACATACAATAATGTTTAATCGCGAAACCTATATTACACGCCGCCAGCAACTAAGGCAAAAAATTTCGAATGGTATTATTTTACTATTGGGAAATGTTGATTCACCCATGAATTATGCCGACAATACTTACTATTTCAGACAGGACAGTTCGTTTTTATATTTCTTCGGATTGGATTTTCAGAAACTTGCCGGAGTTATTGACACTGAATCAGGAGAAGAAATCGTTTTTGGCGATGATGTTGAAATTGAAGACATCATCTGGATGGGCCCTCAGATTGCGCTTAAAGAGAAAGCCGAAAAAGTTGGCATTTCCAAAACAGAACCGTTTAAAAATCTTCAGCAGGTCATTGAAAAAGCGATTTTATCGGACCGAAAAATTCATTTCATTCCACCTTACCGTGCTGAAAATAAGTTGCTACTTCAGGATCTGTTGGGTATCTCGGTTTCAAAACAAAAAGCCTATTCTTCGCTGGAACTGATTAAAGCCATTGTTGATTTGCGTTCGGTAAAAGAAGAACAGGAAATTGCTGAAATCCGGAAAGCGTGTGCAGTTGGCTACCAAATGCACGTTACCGCAATGAAAATGGCAAAAGCAGGTGTTTGGGAACAGTCGATTGCCGGAACCATTGAAGGCATTGCCAATGCCGGTGGAGGAATGGTTTCGTTTCCGGTGATTTTATCCCAGAATGGCGAAACCCTGCACAACCACGATCATTCGAAAACCTTACAAAACGGAAGGTTGCTGCTTGTTGATGCCGGAGCTGAAATTGGTTCGCATTACGCCTCCGATTTTACGCGGACAATGCCTGTAAGCGGCAAATTCACCCAAAAACAGCGCGAGATTTATGAAATAGTATTGGCCGCAAACAATCGCGGACGCGAACTTACCAAGGCCGGATCTACCTATTTGTCGGTGCACTTGGCTGCCGCCGAAGTGATTGCTTCAGGAATGAAGGCGCTTGGATTGATGAAAGGGGATGTAAGTGAAGCGGTTGCCAATGGCGCCCATGCTTTGTTTATGCCTCATGGCCTGGGGCACATGCTCGGATTGGATGTTCACGATATGGAAGATCTGGGCCAGATTTACGTCGGTTATGACAACGAAACCCGTCCGGTTGATCAGTTCGGAACGGCTTATTTACGCATGGGACGAAAACTTCAGTCCGGATTTGTGATTACCAACGAACCCGGAATTTATTTTATTCCGGCACTGATAGAAAAGTGGAAAGCAGAAAAGATCAATGCTGATTTTATCAATTTCGACCGCTTGGAAAGTTACCTCGACTTTGGAGGAATCCGACTTGAGGATGATATTCTGGTTACCGATACCGGTTGTGAAATTATTGGCGACCGGATTCCTATTACTCCGGATGAGGTGGAAGAATTGATGAGATAAAAATAACTGGTAGGTGCTGGCCACTAATACTCCTTAGTCTACATATCAAATATAGAGTATTTTGTCAAGTTAAAATCTTGTCTTTGCATTTTATTTTTAAGTCAAGGCACAAATGCTGTTTGTGGTTCTAATTTTTTGAGGGTGGGGGTTTTAAAACCTTTCAAAGTGATAAAATGTATCCATGCGGGAGAGAAAAAAGGCAAGCCCTTTTGCAATTTCAGCTCTTGTGTGAATTGCAAATGTGCTTGCCTTTGTGCGTTTGCTTGATACAAAGTCCGCATTCCTTGTTTTATATTATTTGGCAGTTGTTACAATTGTGTCAAGCTTGGTTACAATTTAACTGGTGTCAGATACAACTTTACCAACGGTAAAAAGAACTATTTTTCCATGCCGATGTTAATATTATAGTTTTATTTGATTAGGATTTCCAGAATCAAGATAATTGAGTAAATTCGCTGATAGAAGAACAAAATGAGTCAATCTGATTACATAAAGGATATTGCAAGGTTTGGTCTTGAGAATGATCAGGATCAACTTCTTGAGGTGTTGAGTAAATTGATAGAGCATTCACGGCAAACTAAAAAAGTGAATTTTGCTTTACAGTTACAATCAATTCTTAAGGAAGGTTTGCGTGCACAACAAACTAAAGGATTAGCAGCTGTTGGTTCTCAAAAATATTATTTAAAAGAAGATGATCGGTTGATGAATGAATTGATTATTGAGAAACTTACATCAGATTATTCTTTTGACAATTTGGTTTGTTCTCCGAATATTAAAGAAGAACTGACTTATTTCGTTCAGGAACATAGGGATATTAAATTATTAAATAAGTTTGATTTACCTGTATCCAACCGTATTCTTTTTCATGGACCATCTGGTTGTGGAAAAACACTGGCTTCGTATGTTTTAGCCGGTGAGTTGGATAAGATGATGTATGTGGTGAATCTGGGTGCAATTGTTTCATCAAAGCTTGGGGAAACCAGTAAAAATCTGTCAAAACTCTTTAGACAGGCATCAAGTGAGAATTGCATTATCTTCTTTGATGAATTTGATTCTATTGGAAAAGTGCGTGATTATAGCCAAGATCATGGTGAAATGAAACGAGTAGTAAATACCATCCTTCAATTGTTTGATTATTTACCACAAGATAGTATTGTTATAGCTGCAACGAATCAAATGCAAATGATAGATGAGGCATTGCTCCGTCGATTTGATATGAAAATTAATTTGGGCTTACCTACAAATGCTCAAATTCAAGAGTTGATTGAAAAAACCTTAGCCAAATCACCTTTTAAATTTCACACTAAAAAGGAACTGTCTGAAATTATTAAGTTGTCAGAAGGTTTATCTTTTTACTTAATTCAGCGTGCAATTATTACTGCGATTAAACGTACATTGTTTAAAATGAACGACATTGAGAATCCAAAGTTGCAGATTGACTTTAACATCTTAAAAGAGTTAATCTTAAAAGAAAAAGTCTAAACTTCTGCTTCAAGGTCGGCTTCTGCTATTGCTACCAATTTATTAATTAACTTTAACTCATTATAAAGAGAATTAAGAGTTTCATTTTTTGCAGGAACCTGCTCAATTGTTATCACTAAGCTATAAGGGATTGCTTGTTGAAATGGTTCTTTTTCAGCTTCTGTTAGTAGTTTGTTAAATGCTGAATTAATGGCGATTTTAAAGCAATTCTGTTCATTTATTATATTCTCTTTTTTGACTTTGAAGCTAATTTTCTGAACGTTGCTTACCAACTTGCTTTTGTAATAATAATCCTGTACCCATCCTTTTGAAGATGAATTCAGTTTAATTTCCTTGCTCGAATTCCCATTGTACCCATCAGGTACATTAATCTCCCTTTCATTTCCATTTTCAGAAATTTTGGTTTCTATGTGATTTTCATTCAGTTCTAAATTCTTACCTATGGCGAAAGTGACATGATAAGGACAATACAACAACTGATTATCTTGCTTTGGTGGAAATTTAAAACAAAGTGTCGCAGTGATTATTAATAGTCCATTTTTCCTTGTTGCTTCGTTTAAATATTCAGGGAGATATATTGGAAAGGATTTTATGTAACCAGTATAAATTTCATCTTCGATTATTAATGTTGCTTTATTATCGTCTGAAAAAAGAATTGTCTCAATATCCGGTGTGCCATATCCCATTATTCGCTTCTTTTGATTATTAGAGAATTCTTGAAATTCAGAACCTGTTTCGATTTCATTAGAACCATTTATTAATAAAGCCTTTATTGTTTGCATGTCGAGATTAGGGTATTGTGAAACCAATTTTGCAGCAATGTTTGCAGCTATTGGTGTTGCATAACTCGTCCCTATTTGTTTATATGTTCTTTCATGTAAATCAGATGATAAAATTTCTAATCCGGCCTCACTCCCGTTGTCATAATCAATTTCACCCAACATTCGAACTTCAGTATAGTCACCCCCAGGTGTTAATATGTCAGGTTTTCGGAAATAATGATTTGCTGTTTGGGCATTAAATGTATCCTTATCATCAAAGTTGTAATGTAGTTTTCGTGAGTAAATTGCAGGGAATGTTTTTGAAAGTGCAAAGTTTTGATATTCATTGTTCTCAAAATTATCAGCAATTGCTCCTATAGTTATGTTGTTCATACTTTCAGCTGGTGGAGCAATATTTGCATTTTGTGACAGAAATTTTACGGGATAATCTTGAATTCCTTGAATTTGAAAAATATGATTCGTAGTAGAGATAAAAATCAGAATGTCCAATTCTGAAGAAATAGAATCTAACATTTTTGCATGATATGAAAACTCCTGATTGTCTTTTAAAGGGAAGTCAGTGTACCCAATGGTCAAAGTAAAAATTCTAACATTATATACTTCATGAGCTTTTCTTATTAAATCTATTGTCGCGCTTTGAGAAATTGCACCTCGTCTTCCATTGAGTATTTTTAAAGAAAGTAATTTAGCATCCGCTATTACTTCTCCTTTATAATCTGGAATAAGTTTATTTCCAAAGGCAGCAAATGCAGCTACTCCTGTTCCGTGATCGCTTTCATCGACAAAGGAACCTGTTCCTGTTGTGTCAAATTCTCCATTCACTCCAATTAAGATGCTTTTTAATGGTGTTTGATCTGAAATCCCTGTATCAATAATCCCAATAATAGGTAAATCTTCGTTTGCATTGATTATTTCAAAACCAAACTCTCGTGAAGGTAAACTATATCTGCTAGGTAATATTACTGCTCCAGAACCGGAGCATGTAGCATAGATAAAATCAAAGTTGTTCACTATTTCAATGACAGTTTCAAATGAAGTATCAAAGAGCTCTGCATTATCTTCGTTTAGTTTATAGCTAAAGTTTCTTCTTTCCAAGTATTCCCTGAATGCTGCTTTCTGGGGATCAATAAATTTTCTTTCCACTAATCCTTTACCCATGAAGGTAAAGTGAATATTCTGATAGTTGTTTATAGTGGTTAGCATGTCGTTTGAAGAGAACAATCTAAAACTCTTTATAAACAAAATTTTCCCATCAAAATGCGAGTTAATATTTCTCAGTTTATTATCAATAAAGGCGAGGATTTGTCTGTCAAAGAATCTATATCTTTCCTGATTTTCAATTGCAAATAATGCACTTTTGTTGAAGTTTGATAGGTGGAGGAGTGCTAGTCCAAATTTATCGAGATAATAGATTTCATATTTGGGTTGGTCAAATGCTGCAAAAAACTCAAGTTCAATGAGATCAAAATGAACAGGCAACTCAATTGTCCTATTTGAATGCCTTAATTCAATATCAATATTGAATCGTATTCTACTTTCTGCAAATACCTCTGCCATGTAGGTGTAATCCGGTTCTTCTTCCTGATCTTCATCGTCATTAGCATTACCACCACCGATTCGAGATTTGTATTCAACTAATCCTTCTTGAGGATTACGAAAATATAAATGCGGTTTATTGTTATCTGCCATGGTCATTTGTTAATTTGATTTTTTTCATGCCGCGATTTATTGCATTTTGAAATGTTCGAAAAGCAATTATTTGGTTTTGTAAATGTTAACTAGAAAGCCAAAGATACAATTATCTATGGGTGCGAGGGCAAGAAAACAGCCATTTTGCAAACTTTGTTCGTGTGTCGATTTGTGCGGTTTGCAAATGTGCTGTTTTGTGCGTATGCTGCTAATCGCAGCGTTCCCAAATGCGCCCAAAAGGCTCAATGCGCGTGGCGTAAAAAAATTAAAACCCCTTGCAGAGAGGTTTCCAAAAGCAATAATCCTGTCTGTATATTTATTTGTAATCATTGTCAAGTCAGCGAAAATGTGTCAAAAAGCGGCGTTTGGCTTGCACCTAACTATTAAATTGCGGAGAGTTTGCATTACTTTCGCTCAAGTCCGATACATTCCAATCCGCTATATTTATTCATTTCTGTTTTCTGATTTTAAAGTTTTAAAAGTAGGTGGTTATGTTTACAAATAAAAATAATTTTCTATCTTTTTTCTATCCTTATTTTAGCCATTCAATTTCATGACGCAGTTCCGGGAATGCATTCCTACCCTCCAACTTATTTTGGAACGTTTGTGAATCGCAAAACCTTCCTCCAACTTTTTTTGGTCAATAATGTTTGGTGTGGGTAAATATTTAAAGTGCGACTCCCCCTCTTTTAAAAAGCGGACTTCGGGGTGAGTATGTTATTAAATTGCAAATTATTTTTTGTAGATTATTAGCTAAATAAAAATAAAATAAAAATATTATATTGTTATCTCATTTTATTGTCTTAACTTTTAGGCATCAAAAATCAATGTTTCACTTAAAACCAATCTCAAAATGGGAAAAATGATTATTCCGTCTATTTTAACGGTTAGCGATGCAATTTCGATGGGTGAAAAAATTTTAAACATCTCTCAGCCTCTAACCGAAAATGATTCCAAATTCAGTAATCTGCACTTCAAAACAAGCAAAATTTTTGATCGGCTGGTTAAGAACAAAAAAAGCACTCTTAAAAGTAGTTTTACGGGTGAATTACTTTTTGCAGATAAGGACCGCGGCAGTGGTTTTATTTGCTTTCGCGACATAACTCATGGCATGTCGGTTTCGCTGATTGATGATATACGGGTAAAAGCCATTAAAATTTATGCCATTATCGAAAAACATGGCGTTGGGATTTATTCCCTCGGATACAAAGCCGAATCGGCTTCTTTATTGGCGTTATTTGCTGAACTCGACAAGCCTGAAAACCAACAATTGCTGGCAGAACTTGGCCTTATGATGTACTACACCTCTTTAAAAGATGCTGAAACTGAGTTTAATTCGATCAGCGCTCAAAAGTCGGCCGAAAAAACCAGCATTTCTGACGAATCGGAAGCAGCCACCATCGTTCTGCAGGAATTGCTACCCGCATTGACCAGCCTTGTGTCAATGTTGCAACTTTATAGCGAACTGGAACCGGATCCATGGGAAAATGTATATAAAAAAGTAGTGACCTACATTACCGAAACAAACACTGTAGCGCGTGCCCGAAAAACGCGTAAACAAACTCAAAGTACAATAGAAGAAAAAGAAGTTTTGAATTAAAGGTTAATTGTTTTTGATTAAAGGGTTGTTTCCTGAATTGGAAGCAGCCCTTTTTGATGATTGGAAGAATCACGGAAAGACGTATGATCGTTTTAATATTCCGGTGCGTTGCACCTTTCCCGAATTCATGCGATTCAGGCCATTTTTATTGTGGGCGTTATCACTCGTGTGTCATTTCCGGCACCAAAATACGGTTATAAAAATAATCAAGTTCATTCCTGATTTCGTCGCGGATATCACGATAAATATCAATGACTTGTTCGTTGGAGCAATATGCTTTTTTCGGATCTTCGAAACCCAAATGAATTTTGTGTTTCGCCGGAATATTTACTGAAGTTATTTTATCCTTTGTTCCATCGCAAAGCGTAATGAGGTAATCCATGTTCAGGCCTTCGAATTCAGCATAACTTTTTGGCTTTTTTGCACTGATATCAATTCCAATCTCACCCATCACTTCAATGGCCATCGGGTCGGTTTCAGCATCAGGATTTAACCCGGCTGAAAGCACTTCCAGCGACTGATCCATTTTCTGAAGAAAAGCTTCGGCCATTAAACTCCGGCACGAATTGCCTCCGGTGCAAAGGAACAGAATCTTCATTTGAGCTTGATTTATTATTCGACAACAATTTACGCCTTTTAAAACTTCTAAAAAAGATTAAATGCCATCCTTTACATTGATTATTAATTATTTAAGTCTGTTATTGAACAGGTTTTTGATACTTCTAATATAAATGTGAGATGTAACATACCTCATTGATCGGTCAACACTTTATGCCTTACTTTGTAATCTTTGTAAAATTGGATTACCAATGAGACAGAAAATTCAATTTATGAACTTTAAAGACTGAATATTTACAACTACAGAAGTATATTATGGGAAATTTTAACAGATTATTATTGCTCACTTTATTGACAGGAAGCATGGCTTGTACGCAGGAAAAACCAAAATCGAAGTCGATTGATCTGGCTGATTTGGACACAACAGTAAATCCGGCAAATGATTTTGACAATTATGCCAATGGCGGATGGAAAAAACGGTTCCCGATTCCGGACGAAAAAAGCCGTTTCGGGTCGTTTGATTTACTGGCCGATAGCGGTGAATTACAGGTTCAAACTTTGGTTACTGAAATTGCCGCAAAAAAGCAGGAACCGGGAACGATCGGACAAAAAATTGCCGATTTCTACAATACTGGCATGGACACCGCTAAAATTGAAGCCGACGGATTGGCTCCTGTTCAGCCACTCTTTGACCAGATCACCGCAATTCAGTCGAAAGAAGATGTGATGAAAGTGGTGGCTGATTTTCATACCAAAGGAATCCGCCCGCTGTTTTCATTTTTCTCGGATGCCGACCAGAAAAACTCCACAATGGTAGTGGCCTATATTTATCAGGGTGGAATTGGAATGCCCGACCGCGATTATTACATGAAGGAGGATCAGCAAAGCAAAGAAATTCAGGCTGCCTATCTGGTGCATCTTCAGAAAATGTTCGTGCTTGCAGGTGACGACGAAGCAACCGCAAAAGCAAATGCTGACATTGTTTACAGTCTGGAAAAACGCATGGCCGCCCCTTCGATGACTTTGCTCGAACAACGCGATCCGCACAAAACCTACCACAAGATGAATTTGGATGGCCTTCAGGAAATTTCTCCGGAATATGACTGGGCGGCACATTTCCAAAGCATTGGCCTTCAAAATCCGGGCGATTTCATTGTTAGTCAACCCGAATTTGTTGCTGAACTGGGCAAAATGATAAAAGACATTTCGGTCGGTGACTGGAAAATCTATCTGAAATGGAATGTTTTAAATAATCTTGCCGCTTATTTGCCCAACGCATTTGTGGATCAGAATTTCGATTTCTACGGAAAAACACTTTCAGGACAAATGGCGCAACGCCCGCGTTGGAAAAGGGTTCAGGGCGAAACAAACAATGCTTTGAGTGAAGCAATCGGACAAATGTATGTAGAAAAATACTTTCCGGCGGAAGCAAAAAAGCGAATGCTCGATTTGGTATCAAACCTGAAAGTTTCGTTGGGCGAGCGCATCAATCAGCTTGAATGGATGGGCGATTCGACCAAAGTAAAAGCCATTGAGAAGTTGGATGCCATCAACGTAAAAATCGGCTATCCCGATAAATGGCGCGATTATTCGTCGCTGGAAGTGTCGGCAGATTCTTATCTTGCCAATGCGATACGGGCCAACAACTTTGATTTTAATTACATGATCGGCAAGGTGAACAAACCGGTTGACCGCGCCGAATGGCACATGCCGCCGCAAATGGTGAATGCTTATTACAATCCGACAATGAACGAGATTGTTTTCCCGGCAGCCATACTTCAGCCTCCATTCTTTTTTATGGATGGCGACGATGCCGTAAATTACGGTGCAATTGGGGTTGTAATTGGCCATGAAATGACACATGGATTTGACGATCAGGGGCGGCAATACGACAAAGTTGGCAACCTGACCGATTGGTGGACTGCTGAAGATGCCCGGTTGTTTGGCGAACGTACAAAAGTATTGGTCGATCAGTTCAGCAATTACACGGTGCTCGACACACTGAAAGCAAACGGCGAACTATCGCTGGGCGAAAACATAGCAGATTTGGGAGGTTTAAATGTGGCCTACACTGCATTGAAAAAAGTACTGACCGGCAATGAAAAACCAATTGATGAGTTTAATCCTGAACAGCGATTCTTTCTGGCGTATGCGCATTTGTGGGCTCAAAATATCCGCGACAAGGAAATTGTTCGCCGCACCAAAGAAGATGTTCATTCACTCGGACGGTTCAGGGTTTTAGGGCCACTTCGCAACATGCCCGAATTCCACAAAGCTTTTGATGTAAAAGAAGGCGATTACATGTATTTGAAGGAAAGTGACCGGGCAGTAATCTGGTAGAAAACTAATCAGCTTAAAAAAAGAGATGCCGGCTAAAACTTGATTTGGCCGGCATCGCTATTTATAATTCAAAGTAGTTTAGTTAAGACGAAACTCACCCCCTAGCATCTGCGATGCTTCCCCCTCTCTTTTAGAAAGAGAGGGGGATGTCCGCTTGCGGACAGGGGGTGAGTTAAACTAAACGGCATCTCTTTTTATAATTATGAATTATTCTGTTACTGCACGGAAAGCATTTACCCGGCCTTTTCCGAAGTAAGCAGAAATTCCGTTGCCATCAATTTTATCAGCAGTTTTAAGCAGTTGCATAGTAACTTCCTGCGGACTCATTTTCCCTCCATTTTTGGCAATTATCAGGGCTGCTACTCCTGCAACATGAGGCGCTGCCATACTGGTTCCGGCAGAATAGTAAAATGGGTAGCCACCAGTTTCGTTTGGTCCGGCCCCAGAACTAATTACCATATCCCAGGTATAGTTAACTTTAGGATTAGCAGCATTATCACCTCCCGGGGCTGCAATACTAACCAGTGATTTTCCAAAATCGGTATAACTTGCAGGAAAATCAAAAAAAGGATTTGCTGTTTCGTAATAATAGTCATAATACCACCAATAGGGCGCTGTTGCCGAGACCGCAATCACATTTTGCAGTTCAGCGGGTAGTTTGAAAATCGAGCCATTGCCATCAAAATTAGAACCCCCATTTCCTGCAGAAACAACGATAACAGCACCTTTCCTAAAAGCATAATTTACTGCACGTTGTTGTGCAATAATTAGATTTTGCAATTCAACAGCCGGAACCTTTTGCAAAACATCATTTTCATCATAATAAAAGCCATTTCTGTTGAAAGTTCCACCCAGGCTCATATTAATAACATCGGCTCCATTGTCTGCAGCATAAATAATTCCGGCATTTATCCAACTAAAATCACCCGATCCTGAAAATTCAGAAAGCACTTTCACTGCAACAATTTCAGCGTTAGGCGCCACTCCGATAACTCCCCAATCGTTATCGGCAGCAGCAATAATTCCGGCTACATGAGTACCATGATTAAAAAAGACTCCGGGTCGTACATTATAACTTTCTTCATCGGGGACAAAAGATGTGGAGAGATCTGTATTCAGTTTAGGTGCCAGATCAGGATTATCTGCATCAATTCCACTGTCAAGAATAAAAACTCTTGCCGTTTCACCTGTATAGCCGGCATTCCAGGCCTCGGGTGCATCAATGGCATCCATTCCCCATTGGCGATAAAAGAAAGTTTCATTATTACCAATACTCGGTGGACTTGCTTCGCTGATAAATTTATCTGGTTCAATCCACTTAACCTTGAGGTCGCGAACCACCGCTTTTACCTCGGTAAGTTTTGCAACTTTCGTTTGAAAGTTTGAAGTCGTTGGTTTAATAACCACAATGCCAATTTCAGGCATAGATTTTACAATTTCGCCATAAGCAGAAAGTTGCTTTTCAAAACCAGCAGAGAGTGTTTCCGATTTAGAAATAACCATAAAGTTGGTCATTTTTGCACTTTTAAGCCCGAAGGCTTCTGGTTCGTTCTCATTTTCTGTTTGAAGGAGGTCTTTCTGACATCCAAAACAGAATGCAAAAACTAAAAACACAAGCAAAATTCTAAATAATTTTACACATAATAAGAAAAGTTTTTCCATAACAGTATAATTTTAGATTATCTGTAAAAGTTACGAAATAAACAGCTTACTTATGACTCTTTATCAAATAATTATTCAACCTACACCAAATAATTCAGGGCTTTAAATACTATAAGATTCATTTTTTATTTTCTGTCCAATGGCGATATTATTTTCGTTGGATCTTTCTTCGCAGCCCATAGAATCAGGCGCAACGACTGGTCGTAGGTCAGGTAGTTCCACATCCAGTTAATGAAAATCAGCAATCGGTTTTTAACCCCCACGATGGCCATCAGGTGTACAAACATCCAGGTAAGCCACGCAACAAAACCGCTGAATTTTACAAATGAAAGATCGGCAACCGCACGGTTTCGGCCAATGGTGGCCATCGAGCCGCGATCGATGTATTTGAATTGCCTCAACGAGCCGTTTCTTTTCATCGAGAGTAAATTCATGGCCAGATTTTTACCTTGCTGAATAGCAACCTGCGCCACCTGAGGATGTCCGTTTGGATGGCTGGCACACTGCATCAGACAAACATCGCCGATGGCATAAATATCGTCAAATCCTTGAATCCGGTTATACTCGTCAACCAAAATCCGGTTTCCTCTGCCAATCAAATCCTTGGAGAATCCGGAAGGGACAACACCACTGATACCCGCAGCCCAGATGACCGTTTTGGTTTCAATCTGTGTACCATCTCTAAAACTCAACATATTTCCGTCGAAATCGGTTACCTGTGTATTTAGCAACACCTTAATTCCGAGCCGCTGAAGGTAGAACAATGCTTTTTTGGAAGCATGATTCGACATTACACCCAGCAACGCCGGCGAACCTTCAATTAAACTGATCTGCATCGCATCAAAATTCAGATCGGGATAATCCTTTGGCAGGACAAATTTTTTCATTTCAGCAATTGCTCCTGCAACCTCAACACCGGTTGGCCCACCTCCTACAACAATTACATTCAATAAAGATCTTCTTTCATTCTGATCGCGCAGGGTAACCGCCTTCTCGAAACTTTGCAGCAAGCGGTTTCTCAGCGCCATGGCTTCAGAGGCCGATTTCATTGGAATGGCGTATTCTTCCATGTTTTTCATTCCGAAGAAATTGGAATTTACACCCGACGAAATAACCAGATAATCGTACCAAACCGTATCAAGACTGGTTTGAAGTTCCTTTTTTTGAGGATCGACCGAATAAACCTCAGCCACCCGGACATAAACATCTTTTTGCTTCTGAAATATTTTCCGGAGAGGGAAAAGAATGGAACTCGGTTCTATCCCTGCACTTGCAACCTGGTAAAACAATGGCTGAAACTGATGGTAGTTGTTCTTGTCAATCAGCACAATCTGGTATCCCGAACCAACGAGCTTTTGCGCCAATTTCAGGCCACCAAATCCTGCTCCTATAATTACAATTCTCTTTTGCGCCGTTTCCGGTATATTGACTGGCATATTAAAATATTTTTTTTGTGTTTTACGACATATTTTAAACATTTGGCTGAACTTAAAGTTTGCCAGTATTCAAAATAAACTTCAGGAGTAAGTGCCTTAAAATTCAACTAAAACAGCTAATTTCAGCAGTTAATTAAAGCGTCTTGGCTTGTATTCAATAATCCTGAAATTTTCCTCAAAGAAATAAAAGTGGTTGAAGCAACCTTAAACAAATTATTGGACTTTGAGAAGTAAAGATAAGTGTTAATTTTACGTTTTATATTTCAAGCTCTACCGAAAGATTTAAGTCAATGATTTTTAAACACCCGAACTAACAATCAACTGATGAAACGATTCTTTTTAAGTGCAATTTGCTTTCTGGCAATTTACGTCGTTGGCAATGCGCAATATTCGGTTATGTCTCCCAATTCATTGGTAGAAGCCAAAGTTGAGGTGGGCACCCAGATTGTGTATAGTGTTCATTTTAAAGGAAAACCGGTATTAACCAATTCGAAAATCCGTTTCGAATTTAAACAGGCTCCCCCATTGGGTGACAACTTGAATGTGCTTAAAACTTCGTCCAAAGACATTAATGAAACATGGACGCCAGTATTAAAGAGAACATCCACCATTCTGAACAATTGCAGGGAACTCACACTTCAATTGCAAGAAATGAATTTTCCACGACGCACGATGAACCTCGTTTTCAGAGCATTTGACGATGGTGTCGCTTTTCGCACTGAGTTTGTCGGCTCCGGAAACAACCACGAATATGTGATTACCGACGAACTGGTAACCTTTAATTTTACAGCCGATCATACTTGCTGGGCAGCAAATCATGGCAGTTACCGCTCTTCTCAGGAAAACGAATATTTCAAACGTAAACTTTCTGACATCAACGATCAAATGGTAATCGGATTGCCAATGACAGTAAAGATTTCAGACGATTGTTACGCTGCCATTACTGAAGCAAATATTACCGATTATGCCGGAATGTACCTGAAACAGGGGCATTCAAAAACCGGATTTTCAGTACGTTCCAATCTGGCTCCATTACCAAGCCAACCCGAAAATGGCGACAAAGTGAAATTTAAATTTCCTCACAAAACGCCATGGAGGGTAATTATGCTTGGCGATTCTCCCGGTAAATTAGTTGAATCTGAAATCGTGATGAACCTGAATGAACCTTGCGCCATTGTAGATCCTTCCTGGATTAAACCGGGTATCTGTGCCTGGGACCATTGGTGGAGCGGTGAAGTCAAAGTGGACAACGAAACCATTAAAAAATACATTGATCTTGCTTCCGAAATGGGTTGGCCTTATCAGCTAATCGATTGGCAATGGTACGGGCCATTCAATAAACCTGAAGCCGACATTACCAAAGTTGCCCCTCAGCTTGACATGCCGGACATTCTGGCCTATGCAAAAAATAAAAATGTAAAGTGCTGGGTTTGGCTTTACTACACCGATGTAAACCGCAGCGATTTCGATAAAGCTTGTGCCTTGTATGAAAGCTGGGGTATTGCCGGTATAAAAATCGACTTTATGGACAGCGACGATCAGGAAATGGTAAACTGGTACCACCGCATCGTGAAGACTGCCGCCGCCCACCATCTGATGGTCGATTTTCACGGAGCCTACAAACCCGACGGCTGGCGAAGAACATATCCCAATCTGGTTACCCGCGAAGGTGTTTTGGGCAACGAATACAACAAATGGTCATTGCGCATTACGCCGGAACACATGACTACTCTGCCTTTTACCCGAATGTTGGCCGGTCCGATGGATTTCACTCCCGGCGGATTTCTGAACCGCACCCCGGAAAAATTTGAAAACGGAACACCTGCGCAGGTGCAGGGAACACGGGCGCTTCAACTGGCTCAGTTCGTAGTGTACGACAGTCCGTTCCAGGTTGCCTGCGACCATCCCGATAATTACAAAGGACAGTCAGGAACCGAATTCCTAAAAAAAGTAAAAACCATGTGGGACGATACCAAAATACTGAATGGACAGATCGGCGAATACATTACCTCTGCGCGACGTTCAGGAAACGAATGGTTTATTGGCTCAATGACCAATAGCGAAACCCGCATGCTCGAAATTAAACTTGATTTTCTGGATGCCGGAAAATACAAAATGGTAACTTTCGAAGATGCTCCGGATGCAGCAACGAATGCTGAAAATGTGATGAGCACATCGAAAACGGTGGTGAAAGGCGATGTGGTGAAAATCAGAATGGCGCCTGGTGGCGGTTTTGCTGCATGGCTGGAACCGGTGAAGTAGTGTTCGTCGCAGTGAATTCAGTCTGCAGCTGGCGACCGGCAACTGGCAGAATTGTACATCTTTGCTTGTTGATATTTACAACTGAATGACTATTGAATGACTATTGAACGACAATCAGTGACAACAAATGACTTGAAACTTTGAACCTGTAACTTTAAACTTTTTAAATATGCTCGAACAATTAAAACAAGAAGTCTGGAAAGCCAATCTAGATTTGGTAAAACACGGATTGGTGATTTTTACCTGGGGAAATGTAAGTGGTATCGACCGCCAACATGGTATGGTGGTGATTAAACCCAGTGGTGTTTCGTACGATGCGATGAAACCATCAGACATGGTTGTGCTCGACCTGTATGGAAAAGTGGTGGAAGGAAATCTGAAACCATCGAGCGATGCCGCAACCCACCTGATTTTGTACCGCCAGTTTCTGAACATCGGTGGAATTGTGCACACCCATTCGGAATGGGCAACAAGCTGGGCGCAGGCCGGTCGCGGAATTCCGGCAATTGGAACCACCCACGCCGATTATTTCTACGGAGAAATTCCCTGCACCCGAAAAATGAACGAAGCCGAAATTAAAGGAGAATACGAACTGGAAACCGGCCGGGTCATCATTGAACGGTTCAAAGGGATCGATCCTGATCAGGTTCCCGGTGTGCTGGTCAACAACCATGCTCCGTTTACCTGGGGAAAGAATGCTGACGATGCGGTTCACAATGCGGTTGTTCTCGAAGAAGTCGCGAAAATGACCTTCCGTAGCTTGCACCTGAACCCGCAAACCAGCATGGATCAGGTATTGCTCGACAAACATTTCCTCCGAAAACACGGAAAAGATGCGTATTACGGGCAGAAATAGTTTCAAGTTTCAAGTTCAAAGTTTCAAGTTATGCTCTATTCGGCATACTACCTGGAATTTGGAACCTGGAACCCAACTTTAAACTTTAGACGTTAAACTTTAAACTAAATAAAAATGAGTCAGACAAAATACACCATCGGACTTGATTACGGTACCGATTCTGTTCGTTCGTTAATTGTAAACACCGAAAACGGTGAAGAAGTAGCAAGTGTGGTTTTTGAATATCCGCGCTGGAAAAAACAGATGTATTGCGATGCGCCCAATAACCGCTTTCGCCAACATCCGAAAGATTACCTGGAAGGGATGGAATACACCATTGTTGAGGCGTTGAAACTGGCTCCGGCCGGAGTTGCTGAAAATGTGGTAGGAATTTCGATCGACACTACCGGTTCGACCCCTGTTGCCGTTGACGAAAAAGGAACCCCGCTTTCATTAACTCCCGGATTCGAGGAAAATCCAAATGACATGTTTGTGCTTTGGAAAGATCTTACCGGAGTAAAGGAAGCCGACGAAATCAATCAACTCGCTAAAGTTTGGAATATCGACTTTACCAAATTCGAAGGCGGCGTTTATTCTTCGGAATGGTTTTGGGCCAAATTGCTGCATGTGATCCGCGAAGATGCCGGGGTTTTCCGCGCTGCAACTTCATGGGTCGAACATTGCGACTGGATTCCAGCCGTTCTGACCGGAAATACCAATCCTAAAACATTGAAACGTTCGCGTTGTGCAGCAGGTCATAAAGCCATGTGGCACGAGGCTTTTGGAGGATTACCCACCGATGAGTTCCTCGAAAAACTTGATCCGCTGTTGAGTGGTTTGAAAGACCGCCTGTTCAAGGAAACTTTCACCTGCGATATTTCAGCAGGAACGATTACTCCGGAATGGGCTAAAAAATTGGGTTTGCCATCGAATGTAAAAGTTGGAGTCGGCGCTTTTGACGCCCACCTTGGGGCTGTTGGCGCTGAAATTGAACCGTATTACCTGAGCAAAGTAATGGGAACTTCAACCTGCGACATGCTGATTGCCCCGATGGAAGAAGTGGGCGACAAGCTGATCAGTGGAATTTGCGGACAGGTGGATGGCTCTATTGTACCCGGAATGTTGGGAATGGAGGCCGGACAATCGGCTTTCGGCGACATTTATGCCTGGTTTAAAAATGTATTGCTGTGGCCTTCAGAACAGATTATTTCTACCAGCACAATGATTGATGAAGTAACCAAAACCAAAATGATTGCCGAAATTTCATCGCGCATCATTCCTGAATTGACCATAGCTGCCGAACAAATCTCGATTGAGGAAAGCAGCATCGTAGCGCTCGACTGGATGAATGGCCGCCGCACTCCGGATGCCAATCAAAACCTGAAAGGTGTAATTTCAGGATTAAACCTTGGATCGGATGCACCGCGTATTTTCCGTGCATTGGTTGAAGCAACGGCATTCGGTTCAAAAGCCATTGTTGATCGTTTTATCAGCGAAGGTGTTCGAATTGATGGAGTGATTGCCTTGGGCGGTGTGGCCAAGAAATCGCCTTTCGTTATGCAGATTGTATGCGATGTGTTGAATATGCCAATCAAGGTAGCACGTTCGGAACAGGCTTGTGCTTTGGGTTCGGCTATGGCAGCAGCAGTGGTTGCTGGTGTCTATCCAAACATTTCTGAAGCTCAGAAAAAAATGGGAGGTGGTTTTGAAAACACCTATTCCCCAATTCCTGAGAATGCAGCCAAATACCAGACTTTGTATGCCAAATACCTGAAATTAGGTGAACTGATTGAATTCGGGATGAAATAAAAACTCAAAAGAGTCAACTGGCAGAATAAAACTGTCGGTTGGCTCTTTTTTCTATTTGGAGATTAGGAAAGTATCGGAAAATCTTTATAAAATCTTAATAACCCGATTGTTTCAACCCGCAATTTACTACGAACAAAATTTTTAAGGTCGTTGTCCATTAATTCGCCTAAACCCTGCAGTAAGCCTTTGTCGCTCATCGATTCAAGAGTATCAATGCATTTTTGAAGGTAATCGGTATATGACAATTCCATGCGGGATTCAACAATGGTCTTGTTTACCGGCGTTTGTTTCTGCATAAAGAACCAGCAATCGAAAATATCTCGGTTAGTTACAACATTTCTGTCGAGCAAGGCACAAAGCTTATGGGCGAACATATCAGGCTGCACCAATACCTTCATATTGATACCGAGAAGGTTTTTAATTTCATAATGGTTATCGAACTCACGTACAGAAATTTCCACTTTCAGTTTTCTTTCATCTACCCCATAATCCAAAACGATGATTGGTCCGTAAAACTTCTTTGCTTCGTCAGTTATTTTCCCATATTTGAGAAGAATGTTACGCACTTTTTCATAAACCGCATCCACCTTTTCAGGATTAATAAGGTTGAAATCCAAATCGATCGAAAATCTAGGCAGGTCGTAGAAGAACATAAGTGCAGTTCCACCTTTAAATCCCAACCAATTGGCAAGTTCAATATCTGAGTAAACATCTTTCAGAATTTGAACCAAAAAGAATTTATGCCGGTTAATATCCATCATTTTGGAAGAAGTTTGTTTATCCGCATCGTCAAAGCTTTTGATTGATAAATAGGTAATAGTTTATAAACAATATCTTTATTTATGGGATTCAGATTGTCGAAATACGATTCAGTGTTTAGATAAAGGTAATCCAAGAATGCCCGCTCGGTGGTAGCTATATTCACTTGGTTGTTTTGCCTGATGATCCCTGCTGTATTCACCAGGATTTCTCCCTTAATTTTACGGAACAGGTAGGTTTTATTCTCTACTTCGATACTTCTGCTCAGGTAACTGACAATCGTTAGGCGCGAGTCGAACTGAAATACAATACCAGCTTTTTGTAAAACGTATTCCAACGAAATATATGCAGGTGTATATATGGTGCAAGCAAGTTCTTCAGTATCATAGGCCGGTTTAGCATAGATACCTTTTCGTGGATTTTGCAACTTGCCAGTACGGACATAATAATTTAATTTTTGGCTGAGCGATTGAAAATTAGTTTCGCCCGTGAGCATGGCAATATCATTCAAACGGAAGATGGTTCGCAGATCCTGATAAATGGCCAACACAATGTCACTTTTAGCATTTTGTGAACTAAACATTTTAAATATTCGTATTTTAAGTTCACGAAAGTAATAAAACTACTTTAATTCGACAAATATTTATCAAAACAAAAAAGAGTCAACCGATATAATATTTCTTTAGGTTGACTCTTTTTTTGACTGGTATTTTCACCTTGCTATACAAGAGTTCTTGTAAATGTATCCGATGCGTCTGTTATATATTCTGCCAATCCTGTATCCTTAAGAAAATCATTGGAAAAGAGCTCTGCTGTTTCCTTCCGGAGCAATGAACTTCTGTATTCCATCCACTCATTTGCCTTATCACCATACATATATTGAACCAGACCCGGAAAAGACCAGTCTGCATTTTTGCCCCAATGCTGAGTAAAGGCAATGTTGTTGGCTTGCAACACTTCGATAATTCGGGTGCAAAATTTTTGCAAACTAATATTATTGTTCTTCGGGTTCCAAATCAACCCATCTATTTCGAGCATGCAGGTCACCGGGAATTTAGTAAAAGCAAGTGTTGCACCCGATTGTTTCACAAACCGCATGGCATAGATGCCGGGTATTGGTCCTTCATTTTTGGCTAAGTTGACCAATAATTCCAACGCTTTTGGCGAATCTCTGTAATCAATCCCAACCGAACAGGCATAGGCAGGCCCCTGAAAACCGGCATCCCAGAAAATTTCACTTAAGGTTCCGGTAACCTCCATGTCAACAGGAGGTAAAATAGATGTTTGTAACGCTTTTATAAGTTTCGGAATACTGCTTTTAAAGTTTTCAGCTATGTGAGCAAATAAAAGAATAAGGTCGCGGTAAACGGCTGTTTTAATTTTGGGAACCGGATCCGGATAATCATTTCTGTATGGCTTTTTGTACATTATTTCCACTACATACTCGGGGTCGTTTACGTATGGATTAATAAATACTTTATAATGAAACGGAAGATTGGGCTTGCCATTTGCATCTGTTTCACCCGGAATTTTGAAATCCGAGTTTGCGAAGTCCATTGTTTTCGAAAGATGCAATGCTTTGTCTTTATCTAATTTTTTCACATAGCGGTTCAGTAAAAAACGATTTTCCACTTCTATCACAACACCATGTATGAAACCGAAAGAACCCAGGCTGACCAAAGCTGCATTGAACAAACCATCATTTCTGATTACCCTTGCTTTGATTCTGCTTGCAAATAGATCATTCATCGCAGGTTTGGAGTGTCGTTCCAGATAAACAATATCATCAGCAGTCTCGCCAATTATCAGATTGATTCCAACCACGCTATCCTGCACAGCACCCACATCCCATGCTGATCCATGAACACCGGTAGATATGCAGCCTGCTATGGTTTGGCCGTTACTGGCTCCGGTGGCTTTTAGTGATTTTCCCTGGTCAAACAGGAAATTGCTGATCTCTTTAATTACATTTCCACACTGAAAGAAAAATAGATTTTCCTGTAAAAAGCTTGAATTTACGTACATTTCATCAGCCGAAACCGCTCTTTTAAGATTCATGGCTGCATTGTAGTGCATGTTGTCTTTCTGATGGGCAATGTGCGACATCGACCATGCTGAACCATACGCCCTGAAACCCTGATGATTATCTAATGCGGCTTTTATTAGGCGTTGAATTTCTTTTGCCGCATCGTTATAACGATCTGTTACAGAAGGCATATTCCCTTTTTGTTCCAACGATGTTACATACAATGCTTTGGTTGGAAATGGTCCATTGCTATGAAACGTATTCCAACTTCCAATTTCATGTTTGATAGTAGTTGCCATGTTAATCAGATTGTTTTAGACATACATATTTTACTTTCACCTGACGTTTCTTACCCAATGTAATTGCATTCAGCAACACGCCGCCAAAAGTTGCCCGGTATTCGACAGAGTAAAATCCTCCGGCAGCGCATTTCTCAATTAAATAAAATTCTCCCTCCTGAAGTTTTAATGTAGTCGTTGTATCAATAACATTCACATTTTTCCCCTTGTAAAAATCATCGGAAGTATTTATTGGGTTGGGTTCGGGAACGCCGTCCCTGCTGACTATGCGCACTGAATAGCAGGAAGAAAGAAAAACAATAAAAATGCTTGCCAGAAGTAATGAGCGAATTTTTCTTTTGTTCGTAAAAGCTGATGATTCCATATTGTTCAATTTTCAGTTTATACCTTTTAGAAAATTATTACAAGTCGTTTGAAACTGGTCGATTCCATACTCGCCCAGTTATCAAAGAGCGCCTTTTTGATATCTGTAAAAAAGATAAACTAATTTAAGACCTTCTATTCTTAAAAACAATAGAATTAATGGAATAATTTCAAGGAGTTAGCTAATCCACTACTTACACTTCAACACTTTTCTCTAAGCTTTATCATCCGTACCTTTCACCATCCCGGCAACCACCAAAAACATCATCATCGCGACCACGGCTCCGGCAATGAAAGAACCTTGAAGGCTTCCGATTGCATAAAATACGCCAATCAGCAACGGGCCAATCGTTTGACCGATGCGCAAAACCATGCTGTTGACCGACATAAATGCTGCACGCTCCGTGATAGATGCAAATCCAACCAGTAAATTTTGAACGGAAGGAAGCAGCAGGCCATGACCGAGTCCGAAAACCATGACCGAAACAACTACCTGTGTCCAGCTTTGACTGAACATCAACGAAAGCATGGCAAGGAAATAAAAAGTGGCGCCCGAAAGCAATATTGTTTTTGACCGGAATCGCTTGCTAATCCGCCCCAATTGAGATGAAGTTGCTGCTGTAGCCAGCGACATGATGGACATCATCATTCCAATATGAACGGATGTTGCCTGTAATCGTTCGGAAAGTAAGATTGGAAAATACGTAAGATAAGCTCCGTAAAGCAACACGAAAACCAGCATATTTACCAGAAAAAGTCCCCAAACACTCGGTTGATTGATGCTTTTCCAGATTCGCCGGAAGTATTCGCCGATTCCCTGATGGTCTTTTGGTTCCGGATTGTTCAGGCCAAAAATGACAAAAATTGCGAGTGGAATTGCCAGCAAAGGCAAATAGAAAATGTATTGCCAGCCAAAAACAGCGATGAATCCTCCCAAAGCCGGATAAGCTGCAGTGCCGATGCTCAGGATACTTGCATTGTAGCCCATCAGCGCTGTCCGTTTTTCACCCGAATACAAATCGCCGATCAGCGTAATGTTGATGCTCGAAAGACCCGCAGCCCCAATTCCTTCAATAAATAAAAATACCAGCAGCAAATGAAAATCACGCATAAACGAACACATGAAACCGGCAATTCCGAAGATAAAAAGTGAGGGAACCAACACCAGCTTCCGGCCAAAACGATCGGCCAGAATTCCGGATACCGGAGTTAAAAATATACCCGGAAGTGTGAAAGCGGCAATCAGCCAGCCGACTTGTTGCGTGGAGATTCCAAAGTATTTGATGATTCCGGGGAAAGCCGGTGTGATGCTTGAAATTCCCATCACGGCAATCAGAGTAATACCAAAAATGATGATTACATTTTTTTCGATGCGTACCGGAGATTTGCTGGTCATAACGCTATTTTCCGTAACGTTTTCCCCACAAACTTTTTAGCCGTTCCAGGATTTTCACCTCAAGCGGATTGTTTTGCGGGGTATAAAGACGTTGGTTTTTAATTTCTTTCGGAAGGAAATCCTGTTCTGCAAAATTGTTTTCATACGAATGGGCATATTTGTATTCTTTGCCGTAACCCAGTTCTTTCATCAACTTGGTAGGTGCATTGCGGATGTGCAACGGAACCGGCAAATCACCGGTTGCTTTTACCAGGGCAATTGCTTCGTCGATTGCAGAATATGCTGAATTGCTTTTCGGCGAAGTTGCCAGATAAATGGCGCATTGCGAAAGGATAATACGGGCTTCGGGATATCCGATTTTATGCACTGCGTCGAAAGTGCTTTGGGCCAGCAACAAGGCATTTGGATTAGCCAATCCAATGTCTTCGGCTGATAAAACCAACATTCTGCGTGCAATAAATTTCACATCTTCGCCACCTTCAATCATACGCGCCAGCCAGTAAACCGCCGCATCAGGATCACTTCCGCGCATACTTTTGATAAAAGCCGAGATAATGTCGTAGTGCATTTCCCCGTTTTTATCGTACATGGCCATGTTGTTCTGAAGCCGTTCGATTACTTTGTCATTGTTGATTGTAACCGTCTCATTTTCTTCTGAATTGACCATCAATTCCAATACGTTCAGCAATTTCCGGGCATCTCCTCCCGAAAAACGGAGCAGCGCTTCCTCCTCCTCGATCAAAACTGTCTTCGTTTTCAGGTAAGGATCTTTGGTCAAAGCCAGATCGACAATTTTCAGAAGGTCCTTTTTGTCAAGAGATTTCAATATATAAACCTGACAGCGCGATAATAGCGGCGAAATTACTTCGAACGACGGATTTTCGGTAGTTGCGCCAATCAGGGTAACAACGCCCTGTTCCACCGCACCAAGTAGCGAATCCTGCTGCGATTTGCTGAACCGGTGAATTTCGTCGATGAAGAGAATTGGATTGGGATGATTGAAAAACTGCGTCTTCATCGCTTTGTCGATCACATCGCGAATATCTTTAACTCCTGAATTGACAGCGCTTAAAGTGTAAAATGGCCGTTCAAGAGTGTTGGCTATTATTTTGGCAAGTGTTGTTTTTCCAACTCCCGGTGGACCCCACAGAATGAACGATGAAATTTTGCCTGATTCAATCATTTTGCGCAAAACAGCCCCTTCACCAATCAGGTGTTCCTGTCCGATGTAGTCGTTTAAGGTTGCGGGGCGCAATCGTTCTGCAAGTGGTTGATTGGCAAACTGCATATTATTTTATAGATTAGTTGCAATAGCGTTTTATAATGTTGTAAGCATCCTGAATGCCCAATTCACCGGCTTTACTTAAATCCAGCGCGCCACCTTCCACATCGTCGAGGTAAATTTTTGTAAGACCACGATTAAAATAGGCTTCAGCAAAATCTGTCTCAATTTCCAGGGCTTTGTTTAAATCGGTTAAAGCGCCTTCGTAATCGCGCATTTTGCATTTTACGTATGCCTTGTTAAAATAGGCAAAAGCAAACTCAGGATTGAGCTGCAAACAAGTTGCGTAATCATTCATAACAGCGCTGTAATCAGTCACAGTTTCAATAGTGGTTACCTTTGTTTGTTTCGGATCCGAATTGAGAGCGACAGTAATTGCATCGGAAGATTGTTTAAGCTGTTCAATGATGTCAGCCATTTTCAGGCTGCAATTTGCCCTTGAAAAATATGCCAGTGCATTTTTGTTATTCAGGTCAATCGCTTTCTGAAGGTCGGTCATCGAATTGGGATAGTCTTCGATCAGACTGTAAAATATTCCCCGGCTTAAATAATTCTGACTTTCAGTATTGTTGTTTTTAATCCTTTCGTTGAAGTAAAGAATGTGGTTCTTGAACACATCTTTCAGATAATCAACCGGTTTGTTTGAAATGGTTACTACCGGATCGTAATTATTGAAGTTGTTGATGGTTTCGAGTTCAAGGTTATAATATTGAGTACGCTCAAAATCGGTTGAATATTTATCGTACGACGACAAAATAAATATTGGCTGCAAATCGATGATGATATTTTTGTTCTGAATTCGGCCATCTTCAACTTCCTTATCGTCTTTCCCGGGCGTATTTCGCGCATCCGACAAGGTAAGCCGGTACCTTCTCCTGTCGCGTTCTTCCTGTGTCTCCTTTTTTGGTTCGGTATTCTGTTCTGCTTCAGCCTGATCGTTCGACGAACCATTGTTTGCGTTTGTTGAGTTAGGATCAGGTTGCGTCTGGGTTTGTTGCGCCGGCAATTGATTCTGAGCGGATTGACTTGCCTGTTGCCTCGCCCGCGCCAGTGCACTTGAATCGACTTCTTTTGCATTGAATACAAACTTTGGATCGAGTTTGGCTGCAATAGCATAATCTTCCTCCGAACCCGGCAGTTTAAGGTTCTCCCGCGCAATACCGCGATTCATATATGCATTTGCGATGGTTGGGTCGATTTTTAAAGCTGTGTTATAATCAACAATGGCTCCTCTGAAGTCTTCCAGCTTTTGTTTCACAATTCCCCGGTTATTAAAAGCATAGGCGTTTTGAGGTTCGAGTTTGATACACTGGTCAAAATCGCGCAAAGCCGCAGCATAATCGTTGAGTTCGAAACGTGCCAATCCTCTTAAAAGATAGGCGTTTGCAAAATGTGGCCTGATAATAATCGCCTGGTTCAAATCTCTGATCGCCCCTCTAAGGTCGTTTTTCATTAATTTCGCATTGCTTCGGTTTATGAAGCTGTTGGTAAATTTCGGATTGATTTCCAGCGCTTTGTCATAATCAGCAATGGCACCGTCAATGTCTTTCATCGAAATTTTTGCAATACCGCGGTTGTTGTAAATGTTTGCATTATTGGGGTCAAGCTCAATGGCCCGGTTATAATCGGCAATGGCTTTTGCATAGTCGTTCAGTTGCAGATAGGCCAATCCCCGGTTCATAAATGCATCAGGATAATATGGTTTAATCTCGATTGCTGTATTGTAATCCAGAACCGCTCCTCTGAAATCTTCGAGCTGATGTTTTGCCACAGCCCTGTAATAATAGGGTTCGGGCAAATGGGGTTTGAAACGGATAACAATATTAAAGTTTTCGATCGCGCCAACGTAATTGCCAATCTGAATCCGGGTTTCGCCAACACGAATGTAATGATTAATATTCAACTGACTGAAAGCCAGATTTGAAACCAATATAAAAAGTAGAAAGATCAATTTTTTCATTCGGGTGCAATTTATACATAGCAAAAATAGTATTTTAGCCCGAATGGCTGTCTTTTCGGTTTTTTTAATTATTTTTTGAAAGTTTAACAACGAAGGCATTTACAGTAAACTTATTTCTGAAATAGCAGTTAAAGTTTCATCATGTAATTATCAGTAAATGAAATTTATAAGGAGAAATATAAAATGACACAAACCCGATGCGGATGGGCACAGAAAAATGAACTGATGGCCAAATACCACGACGAAGAGTGGGGAAATCCTTTGCACGATGAACAGAAATTATTTGAGTTCCTGATTCTGGAAGGTATGCAGGCAGGATTGAGCTGGTTAACGATCCTGAACAAGAGGGAAAACTTCAGGGTGGCCTACGACAATTTTGATGTGCAAAAAGTGGCTGGTTACGATCAGCAAAAAGTGGAAGAACTGATGTCGGATTCAGGAATTATCAGGAACAGACAAAAAATTGATGCTAGCATTAACAACGCAAAACGTTTCCTCGAAGTAGCTGAAGAGTTTGGAAGTTTTAACCAGTACATCTGGAACTTTGTTGATCATCAGCCGATTGTGAACCATTGGGAAAAACTTTCAGAATTACCGGCAAAAACGGAACTTTCTGATTTCATCAGTGCTGATTTAAAACGCAGAGGTTTTAAATTTGTTGGGTCAACGGTTATTTATGCCCATTTGCAGGCAACCGGAATGGTGAACGATCATTTGACAAGTTGCTTTTGCCATCCTGAATTCAAGATCAGTGAAAGTATCTGACAATTACCTGAACATTACCGGTATTGTCCGGAAAACAAGCCACATGTCTTTCCAAAATGAATATTTACTTCTTCCGGCGATTTCAGAATATTTATTTTGAAGGCTATTGCGTTCTTCGTGCGACATTGACAATAATTTCCTGCGGGTCACTACTCGCCATGGCCCGGTAATTCCGGAAGGACTGTCAAATCGGTCGGTCCAATCACTTGTTGTTAAAAGTTCGGCTTCGTAAATTGGCAGCGGCCTGTTTCCGACCAATGAAATATCTCCTTTGAGAACATTTATCAGCTGTGGGATTTCATCAATATTCAATTTGCGGATAATCCTTCCAACCTTTGTAATTCGCGGATCGCCAACCATCGTAGAATTGGTTTCGTGAATAAGATTCGAGGTTGGTTTCACATGGGTATTTGCGGCTTCAGAATATTCGGTCAGATGTGCCAGCTCTTTAAGTCGTTTATCTGCATTGATGTACATCGACCTCAATTTATAGAAGTCAAAAACATTGAACCCTGAACCAACTCTTTTGGAGATATAAAAAACCTTTCCCTTCGATTCAAGCCTGATTGCAATACTGAAGATTAATAAAACCGGAGAAACCAGTAACAGTGTAATTGATGCAAAGACAATATCAACAGTACGTTTTAGAAATGATGGTTTAAAGGGTTTAAAAGCATTCATACCCGTTAAATCATTTTTTGGAGATTGCCGGACTTGCTTTAGAGCAAAAACTTTAGCAACTATTGTTTCTGCGCTGGTCGGTTTAATAAATACTTCATCCATACTTTTCAGAAGTTCCGGTGAAATAGATTCCTGATTTTTTTCGTCATCAAGCAATAGAAATGGTATTGTTTTATCAGTATCAAATTGCTCTACCCAAAAATCATAAAAGCCGGATGCGTTGCATCCGGGAAGTATTCTTTCACAAACAATTGCATCAGGTAACCCATTGGCAACAATCCATTGACTGACAGAAAAAGTGTTGTCCATTGTCTCAATCTCAGCCAAATGGTTCCCGAAAATAACAGGTGATAAAAACTCTGGATCGGCACCAATATGAAGTATTTTCAATTTTTCATTGCTGTTCGTTTCCATTGAGCAGGATTTATTTAGGTTTGATTTTTTGTAGTTGACCAAATCTAAATAAAAAAAAGTGATTTATTCTGTGTTACAGGAATATATTGGGAAAAGTGGAAGAATGAACGTTTTGCGGGAATCAGTAGTTTATAAAAAAGAAAAAAGGATAGATTCTCTAATCTACCCTTTCTCTAAACCTAACTAAACCTAACTAAACTAACTAAACCAATAAAACTAATCAAACCTAACTTATGAAATGCGATATAATGTCTTTGTACTAAATGTCTTTTTGTATTCTGATAACGTTACAAAGATATGCTGTGGAATGCTTACCTGTGTTAAGTGAACCTTAACTTTTGTGTTATAAAACATTAAATCATTGATGCCATTTTTCTTTTCATTCCGTAAAATACAACTAAACGCTAATAGAAATAGGATAACCCAATAAACACTACCACGATTATCTGATTGTAGTACTTTATTGACATTAAATGGTTGATATCTTTTTCTACAAATTCTAAATGCTGAATGGAATTTCTGTTACATTTATGCGACTGTAGTAACCTCTAATCTTCAATAAATGAAAGAATTGGCCAATCCACAAATATGCCAGGTTTCCGGAAACAAATTAAACTATTTTCGTGAAGGGCAGGGAGAAACCGTTCTTTTGGTTCATGGCATCACAACTTATTCATTTATCTGGGCCGAAATATTCCATCTGTTAAAATCTGATTTCGATGTGATTGCTGTTGACTTGCCCGGCTGTGGGGATTCAGAAAAGTCCGTTGTGGTTGATTATTCTTTAAAACATCAGTCAGAACTTCTCAAAGAATTTATTGATGCGTTAAATATTCAGAAGGTGCATTTTGTCGGGCATGATCTCGGCGGGGGGATTGCCCAGATTTTTACTGTCAATTATCCTGAATCAATTATTTCCAGCACTTTTATTAACACGGTTGCCTACGATTTTTGGCCGGTACAGCCTATTATCGCCATGCGTACGCCAATCATCAGGCAATTGGCCATGGCAACACTCGATTTGGGAATGTTTAAATTAATCGTCCAACGAGGGGTGTTTCACAAGGAAAAGATTACGTCAGAACTGATGAACTATTTTTTTAAGCCAATGCTAAATAAAGCCGGAAGAAAAGCTTTCCTGCACTTTGCCGCTTGTCTGGACAATAAAAACCTAACCGAAATTGCAGGATTGCTCAAAAAAATTAGAACACCTGTACTCATCGTTCGCGGCGATGCCGATGTTTATCTGGGTTCGAACATCAGCGCAAAACTTCATTCCGAAATCTCCACAAGCAAACTCGTTATTATTCCTGATGCCGGTCATTTCATACAGTTGGATGAACCTGAAAAACTGGCTCATATTCTGCAACAATTTATAAAAGAAAAAAGCTATGCAGCCTGATCTGAACGATTTACTCTCGAAAATTGAGGTTTTGGAGGCCGAAAATCTGGCTTTATCTGAAAAAGCGGAGGATTCAATACTTTTTGGAACTGTTGCAGAACTTATTTATCAAACCGACAATCCCATTCTTCTAACCGATCAAATTCTTGAACGAATTTCAATATTAAAAAACATTCCTTTCTGCGCTTGTTTTGAGCACAATCATAGCGGTTTGAATGTGATAAGTTTTTATGCTTCATTTGGTGAATTTCAAATCAGCGATATCCAGTTGTCCTTTCCTGAATTTAGCGGAAAAATTCATTCAGGTGAAAGCTTTCTGATACTGGAAAAAGAAGATTTCGAATCACATAATTTTTCATTCCATATTGAAGGGCAACATTTCCAACCCACAAACGCACTAATTATCAGGTGCATTGCAAAAGGAATCCCTGATAAGTATTTTCTGTATTTGAATAATAGCCAAACTGAAACCCAGTTTTCAAAAAACACAATGTCTCTTCTTCAGGTTTCTAAAGTTGCCACAGAACGGCTGGATAAGATCTTTATTGTTAATGAATTAAACCAGCTGAATCGGGAACTTGATAAACGTGTAAACAAAAGAACCAACGAACTGACCAGGATTAACGATAGCCTAAACAAAGAAATATTAGAGCGTAAAGTTATTTTACGCGCCCTGAGCGAAAATGAAAAAAAGCTCCGGTCGGTTTTTAATGCGGCCATCGATGTGTCGTTTATTATCGTCGATTTATCAAAAGATTTCATCATACGCAGTTTCAGCCCCGGTTCAGAGAAGATGTTCGGTTACAATGCCTCCGAAATTATTGGACAACCGCTTGAAATTCTGCATTTGCCAAACCATACAAATTTAATGGCATCAATAGAGAAAGATCTGACAAGACTTGGTGTGAGCCGTAAAGAAGAAATTATACTTTGCCGGAAATCAGGAGAACTTTTTCCTGCGATTCTTACAGTTCACCCACTGAGGGATGATGAGGGAAAAGTTGTTGGAGCGCTAAGCGTAAGTATTGATATTACGGAATTAAAGCTCGTTCAGAACGAATATATAAAGGCCAAAGAAAAGGCAGAAGAAAGCGACCGGCTAAAAACAGCTTTTTTGCAGAACATGAGTCACGAAATCCGAACACCGATGAATGCAATTATAGGTTTTGCTGATTTACTTCCCGAATACTTCGGTGACGAAGAAAAACTCATAAAATACTCAAATATAATTAAAGAACGAAGCGTCGAACTTCTCGAAATCATCAGCGGAATTCTGGATATTGCCAAAATTGAATCGGGACAATTGCCAATTAATTCCGAGAAATGTAGAATGAACGACCTGTTTGAAATTATCGAAACACTTTTTGATGACTTTAGGAAGCGAAACAACAATATAAATGTTGAGTATAAACTCAAGGTTGACCAGGGCATAAAAATGATGGATGTAATTATCGATCAGGTCAAACTGAAACAGATACTGCTTAACCTGATCGGGAATGCCAATAAATTTACCCGTTCAGGAAAAATAGAAGTTGGGTGCAATCTATACGAGGCCAATATCTTCACATTCTATGTGTCGGATACTGGCATAGGAATTCCCAAAGAAAAACATGTCGAAATATTTAGCCGCTTTACGCAGGCAAGTCAAGACACATCGCATTTATACGGCGGAACAGGACTCGGACTGTCCATTGTTCAGGGGTTATTAAATTTGCTTGACGGTAAAATCTGGATTGAATCAGAACCGGGAAAAGGCAGTACATTCTTTTTTACCTTTCCTTTTACCTCGAATGTTCAGCAGACACCCAAGATTTCAGAAAAAAAAGAAATACAATCCAGCTATCCGAAATTAAACATTCTGATTGTAGAAGACGATGAATTTAATGCCGAATATTTAGTTGAAATACTTTCGGATACAAATAGCAATGTAACCCAAACCCGCTATGGCCGCAAAGCAGTTGAAATTTGCCGGCAGCAGGAAATTGATTTGGTTTTGATGGATATTCGCCTGCCCGACATCACCGGTTATGAGGCCATTAAGCAAATCAGGGAACTAAACCCCGACATAAAAATATTTGTACAAACTGCTTATGCCACACCCGAAGACAAGCAAAAAGCGATGAACGTTGGTTGCGATGAATATCTTAATAAACCAATCAGGCGCGAATGGCTTTTAGAGCGGATTAAACTTCATTTAAACGGTCATTTCAAAATGATATAAAGTCGCACTATTTCCTGATTATTTGTATTTTTCCTGACGAAGTGCTTTAATTTTATCATCTGTGAGATATTCTTCGAAGTCCATGTACTTGTCAATGGCTCCTTTTGGTGTCAGGTCGATCACCCTAGAACAAACGCTCTCGATGAATTCGTGGTCATGGCCAGCCATTAAAACCTGTCCCGGATAAGTTTTCATATTGTTGTTGAAAGCCTGAATCGACTCCATATCCAAATGGTTGGTCGGGTGATCCATAATTACTGTATTCGGGTGTTCCAACATCATACGGGCAATCATACAGCGCATTTTTTCGCCTCCTGAAAGCACTTTTGCACTCTTTTGTAAATCATCGCCTGAAAACAACATTTTGCCAAGATACTGGCGCAGAAAATTTTCGCTGGTATCGTGCGAATATTTGCCCAGCCATTCGTAGAGCGTTTCGTTCTTCGTAAAAAACTCAGAGTTGTCGTTGGGAAGGTAGGCAGTTGAAATTGTAACACCCCATTCGAAAGTTCCGGTGGTTGGTTCCAGTTCGTTGGTGATGATTTTGAAAAAGGCAGTAACTGCACGGTTTTCCTTGGCCAGAAATACAACTTTGTCGCCTTTTTCGATGGTAAAAGATATGTCTTTAAAAAGCACTTCGCCATCCTGAACGTATGATAAGTTTTCAACAGTCAGTACACGGTCGCCCGTGGCACGTTCCTGTTGGAAAATAATTCCGGGATAGCGGCGTGTTGAGGGTTCAATTTCTTCTATTTTAAGCTTTTCGAGCATTTTTTTGCGGCTGGTCGTTTGTTTCGACTTGGCAACGTTGGCACTGAAACGCTGAATAAATTCCTGTAATTCCTTTCGTTTTTCATCCGCTTTTTTGTTGGCATTGGCAGCCTGCCTCAATGCAAGCTGACTCGATTCGTACCAGAAAGTATAGTTTCCGGAGAAAGCACGGATTTTTCCGAAGTCGATGTCAACCACGTCGGTACAAACATTGTCTAAAAAGTGACGGTCATGCGAAACAACAATCACAGTATTCTCACAATTGGCCAGGTAATTTTCGAGCCAAAGTACGGTTTCAAGGTCAAGGTCGTTGGTCGGCTCATCGAGCAGCAGGTTGTCGGGATTACCGAACAGGGCCTGAGCCAAAAGTACGCGGACTTTTTCCTTTCCGTTGAGGTCTTTCATCAGCGTGGAATGCATTTCTTCTTTGATACCCAATCCACTTAACAGACTGGCAGCATCACTTTCGGCATTCCAACCATTCATGTTCGCAAAATCGTCTTCAAGTTTGGCGGCCAAATGTCCATCTTCTTCTGTAAAATCGACTTTGGCATAAAGTGCATCTTTTTCTTTCATGATACGGAGCAGTTCTGTGTGACCCATCAGAACAGTATCGAGAACAGTGTATTCGTCAAAAGCATGGTGGTTCTGGTTTAGCACCGACAAACGTTCGCCCGGACCCATTAAAACCGAACCACGGGTTGCATCCAGATCACCGGAAATTATCCGCAACAAGGTTGACTTTCCGGCGCCGTTGGCACCAATTACACCATAACAATTGCCTGGTGTGAACTTTAAATTGACATCCGAAAACAAAGGTTTTTTCCCGAACTGAATGGACAAATTTGAAACCGTAATCATAAGCGTTGTATTTTATTTCAGGGGCACAAAGGTAGAAATATCTGCACGAACCTGGGGAATTCTAAATTAATAAATTATTAAGGATCAACAAACTGCCAGCGGCTAGCGGCTGCATAAAAGGAAAAACTCTTTAAACTTCAGTAACCAATCCTCTTTGTCTCACCACTTCGTACACCAGTAACCCCGCAGCAACGGAAACGTTGAGCGATTCTATTTTTCCGAGAATTGGAATTTTAACGTGTTCGTCGGCAAGTGCAAGCAGTCGCTGATCGATACCGGTATCTTCAGAACCTAAAATAATCGCAATTGGTCCGGTAAGATCGGCATTGGTATAAACATCGGTCGATTTTTCGGTGGCGGCAATCAGTTTTAATCCTGAATCTTTCAGGAACGAAATGGTTTCCTTCAGGCTGCGGGTGCGGCAAACAGGAACCAAATGCAAAGCTCCGGCGGAAGTTTTAACAGCATCTGCATTGATCCGGGCTGAACCTTTGTCAGGAATTACAATTGCATTTACACCGGCACATTCTGCTGAGCGAACAATGGCGCCAAAGTTGCGCACATCGGTCACCTGATCGAGTACAAGCACCATTGGGGTTTTACCTTCTTCGTATATTGCCGGAATAATATCTTCAATTCGCTGCAAAGCAACCGGCGAAATAAAAGCCAGCACACCCTGATGGTTTTTGCGCGATATCCGGTTAATTTTTTCAATCGGCACATACTGAAAAGCAATCTGCCGAATGCGGATCAGGTCGAACATTTCTTTGAACAAATCACCAATCAATCCTTTTTTTATCAGGACTTTGTCAATTTCTTTTCCGGCCTGAATGGCTTCGATGACGGCGCGGATGCCAAAGATCAGATCGTCGGCAGGTTTATTTTCTTTGTTTTCGTACATGTCCTTAATATTGATGATTTATTATTTTTGTTAACTGCGACTGAACACTGAACACTTTTTTACCAGGTCTTTATCCTTGAAATTTCTTCCAGCTCGTGGTTCAACACTTCCCATTCATACATTCTGTGTTCCAGATCCTTTTTCATCCGGTCGTATTTTGTAAAAATTTCAGGATCGTTTCCATTTGAATCTGCCAGCAACTGATCCATTTTTACGATATCGTTTTCCAGATCAGCGATTTGCTTCTCTGTTTTTTCAATACTCTTTTCTATGCGGCTGAGGTTTTTATTGATTTCTTTTCGTTCTTCGAAGCTGACTTTTTCAACTTCCTCCGTTTTTTGTACTTTAACCTCAAGAGTCGAGTTGACATCCTTTTTTTCCAATTCCTTCATCGATTCAATTTTCTTCCGGCGAAGGAAATCGTAAATGCCGCCAATATGTTGTTTTACCTTCTTGTCTTTGAATTCATACACGCAGTTTACCAACCCTTCCAGAAATTCACGATCATGCGATACCACGATCACCGTTCCGTCGTAATCGATCAGCGCCTGCTTCAGAATTTCCTTCGAACGAATATCAAGGTGGTTTGTCGGCTCATCGAGCACCAGCAGATTTACAGGTTCGAGCATCAGTTTCACCATTGCAAGACGCGAGCGTTCCCCTCCTGAAAGTACCTGAACTTTTTTATCCGCATCTTCACCCGAAAACATAAAACCGCCAAGGATACTACGTATTCTGGTCCTGATTTCACCCACAGCAATCAGATCGATGGTCTCAAAAACAGTCAGATCCGGATTCAGTCGTTTGGCCTGATCCTGCGCATAATAGCCGATTTTAACGTTGTGTCCCATCTTTAACTCGCCATCGTATTCGAGTTCGTTCAAAATAACCCGTGCAAGCGTGGTTTTTCCTTCACCGTTTTTTCCGACGAAGGCAACTTTTTCTCCCCGCTCAATGATGATGTCAATTTTATTGAGCACCTTCAGCTTTCCGTAGCTTTTTGAAAGCTCTTTGGCTTCGGCAACAATGGTTCCGGAGCGCAACGCCGGTGGAAATTTTATCCGGAGCGCCGAATTATCTTCATCGTCAACTTCTAAACGCTCCAGACGATCGAGTGCTTTGATACGCGATTGTACCTGTACAGCTTTGGTAGCCTGATAACGGAAACGCGCAATAAAACTTTCGGTATCTTCAATCATTTTTTGCTGATTGACATAGGCAGCCATTTGCTGCTCTTTCAGGTCTTTACGCAAAACCAGGTATCTCGAATAATTTGATTTAAAATCGTAAATGCGACCGAGTGTAATTTCGATGGTACGGTTGGTCACTGCATCCAGGAAAGCCCTGTCGTGCGAAACAAGCACCACTGCCCCATTGTAGCTTTTCAGAAAATCTTCCAGCCACTGAATCGACTCAATGTCAAGGTGATTGGTAGGTTCGTCCAGCAAAAAAACATCCGGACGTTTCAGTAATATTTTAGCCAGTTCGATGCGCATACGCCATCCACCACTGAACTCAGAAGTTTGCCGGGTAAAATCCGATCGCAAAAAGCCAAGTCCTATCAATGTGCGTTCAACTTCGGCTTCAAAATTATTTCCACCAAGCATGTGGAAACGTTCGTTGAATTCGGTAACGTGATCGAGTAAGCGATGATATTCCTCTGATTCGTAATCGGTGCGTGTAGCAATCGCATGGTTGATTTCTTCGATGCGGCGTTCCAAAGCCAGAATTTCCTCGAACGAAGTCACTGCTTCTTCAAAAACAGTCCGTCCGTCAATAATCTCCATGTGCTGAGGCAAATAGCCCAAACGAACATCAGTAGGAACCGAAACGACTCCGCTGCTGGGTAATTGATGTCCTGCCAGAATTTTCAGAAGTGTTGATTTTCCAGCCCCGTTTTTGCCCACCAGACCAATCCTGTCTTTGGGACTCACCAACAATGAAATACCTTTGAATAACTCGAACCCGCCAAAACTAACCACCAATTGATCAACCGAAATCATAACTAATAAAATTGAGGGTGCAAAGATAGTAGAAACATTCGGAACTTGAATTTCAAGTTTTAAGTTTCAAAATCATGGCTGTTCAATTAATAATACAACAATAGAGCTGTTCGAAAAAAAATCAGCCTGAAGTCTGTCGTCTCCAACAAACTTCAGGCTAAAAGCAAATTATCAAAAGGGATTTTAACGGTTAAGAACAATCGATTTTGAATAGGCTCCCTTATTGTTTTTCAACTTAAGAATGTAAACGCCATTGGCCTTCCCCGATAAATCGATTTCTGTTTTATTGGTAAAACCTGATTTCCGTGATAAAATAAGCTGCCCCAATTGGTCAAAAATTTCGATTTCGGATTCGCCACCCTGCAAACCGGAAGACTCGATGGTAAACACACCGTTACCGGGATTTGGATAAACCTTAGAATCATGGCCGTCAGCAATGCTGTTTGTATTGGTTATATTACTGAATTTCATTACTGTTGTGCGTCTCAAACTGGCAGCATCGCGATAGGCAATGAATGGAATATCTTTGTCAGAAATTGCAATACTTATATCGGTTGCTTCTCCCAACGATGCGGCAGTGCCAACAGGAATCCAATTCGCGCCATCAAGTTTTACGACAGTTGCTTTTTTGCTGTTCGCTCCATCGGCAAACACAACATAAGGGGTTCCTGATTTCGAAAATTTAATGCTTAAAGAAGAGGCCTGTCCGCCGGAAAACTCTGCATTACCCAAGGCGACCCAGCCTGCTCCACTGGGTTTATAAACGGTAGCTTTGCCATCCTTGCTGCCCCACGAAGCTACGTAAGGAATGCCACTTTGCACTGCAAGGCATTGATTTCCATCGTGTGTTGCGGTAGAAAATCCGGCATTACCTACAAGTTGCCATGAACTTCCACTATATTTCATCACACTGGATTTTAAACTAAAACCAGAATACTCTCGGTAAGCTACAAACGGGGTTCCACCTTCAATAGCCAAAGAAAGTACATTTGTATAGTCGGCTGTAAAACCCGCCTGTCCTATTGTTGTCCAGGTTCCGCCGTCCAGTTTCATAACTGTAATTTTATCATTGTATTTGGCATCAGTAAAGGCTACACAGGGCGTGTTGCCATCCATGGCCATGTCGATTACATCTGCACGATGCGTTGTAAAACCGGCACCACCAACATAAGCCCAATTTGTACCAGAGAATTTCATTACAGTGGCTTTGTTCCCATTTGCCTCATCGCAAAAAGCCACATAAGGAGTTCCTCCGCTTATTGCCAGACTGATTGATGATGCTTTTCCGGCGGAAAAACCCACAGCCCCAACCGCTTCCCATTCGGTTCCATTAAATTTCATTACTGTAACTTTATCGCCATTTGCCCTGTCCATGTATGCAACATACGGAGTTTCACCATCAAGCGCGATACACTGGTTGAAAGCTTCGCCTGCTGAAAAGGCTTTTTTACCGACAAGGTTCCACGATTGTGCAAATACAGCACTCGAAAGAATTGCAAAAATTAAAAGTAGAGTTGCTTTCATAAGTTTAGTATATAAGGGTTGTAAATTGTTATCCAAACTTGCCCTAAAGATATGCCAATTTCATAAACATATAAAATATATACCTCCCTTATTTTGCACTTTCTTGCAACAATCAGGTTGTTTGCCTGATTTAATTACTTTTGCTGAAAATTTTACAGATTATGGGAAGAGGCAGGAAAATAAAGCCGTTTTTGGAAGGTGTTTTAATTACCGATATTGGTTCTGAAGGAAAAGCAATTGCACGTGTGAATGATGTGGTAGTATTTACCACGCATGTCATTCCGGGCGATGTGGTTGATTTGCAGGTAACAAAAAAGCGTACCAAATACATGGAAGCGCGGGTAACCCGTGTTATTACCGAATCGCCTGACCGTGTTCCGGCTTTTTGCGAACATTTTGAAGTGTGCGGCGGCTGCAAATGGCAGTTTCTTCCCTACGAAAAACAGCTCTATTACAAACAAAAACAGGTAGTAGATCAGTTGCAGCGAATCGGGCGCATTGAACTTCCTGAAATTACCCCGATTCTGGGTTCCGCAAAAACCACTTTTTACCGCAACAAACTCGAATTCGGGTTTTCCAACAAACGTTGGCTGACTTACGAAGAAATTGGTACTGAAGGCGATGACATGAACAAAAACGCGCTGGGATTTCATGTTCCGGGCATGTTCGATAAAATTATCAACATTAATAAATGCTGGTTGCAAGGCGAACCTTCGAACGAAATCCGCAATTTCATTAAGAAGTATGCTGACGAAAATAACCTTGAATTTTTCGATCGACGCATTCAGGCCGGACTCCTGCGCAACATCATCGTCCGCACTTCAACTACCGGCGATGTAATGCTGATCGTGTGCTTTTTCAGCGAACAGCAGGAGAACCGCGAAAAATTAATGGCAGCCATTGCTGCAGAATTCCCGCAGATCACTTCGCTGATGTATGTGATCAACGGAAAAGGAAACGATACTATCAGCGATCAGGAAATACTTGTTTACAAAGGAAATGACCATATTCTGGAAGAAATGGAAGGCCTGAAATTCAAGATCGGACCGAAAAGTTTTTACCAGACCAACTCTGAACAGGCTTACGAGCTGTACAAAGTTACCCGTGATTTTGCCGGACTGAAAGGCAACGAAATAGTATATGATTTATACACCGGTACCGGAACCATTGCCAACTTTATTGCCCGAAATGTGCAAAAAGTGGTTGGTATCGAGTATGTTCCTGAAGCCATTGAAGATGCGCATGTAAATTCGGTTCTGAACGGCATCGAAAACACCAGCTTTTTTGCGGGCGACATGAAGAAAATTCTGACCAGCGATTTTATAGCGCAAAATGGAAAACCGGATGTGATTATTACCGACCCTCCTCGCGCCGGAATGGACGAAGATGTGGTGAAAACCATTCTGGAAGCTGCCCCCGAAAAAGTGGTTTATGTAAGTTGCAATCCGGGCACCCAAGCCCGCGACCTGGCTTTGATGGACGAAATGTATAAAGTTACCCGCATTCAGCCGGTGGATATGTTTCCGCATACGCACCATGTTGAAAATGTGGTACTATTGGAAAAGAGATAGTATAAGCTGTTAAACGACTGATCCGATGAATTGCCCGCCTGACAAGCCGAATGGCGGGCAGGGAGTTCATCGGATCAGTCATTTTTATATGGCAGTTTGATCTATTTTGTCCAATTTTCTATCTTCAAATCTGCTACTCTTTCGAATTCCCGCACGTTATTCGTTACCAAAACGACATCAAGACTCTTAGCGTGAGAAGCAATTAGCATATCTAAAGGTCCAATTGGAATCCCCTTTTTCTCTAATTCCGCCCGAATTTTTCCATATTCTACGGTCGCTTCATAACCATAGTCAAGAATTTCAATTGGAGTAAGAAATTTCTCCAATGCTTCTCTATTCTTCTCCGGGCTTGAGCTTTTTGCTATACCATATTGTAATTCTGCCAATGTAATAGAAGAAATCCCAACATCACCAAGTGCCAAATTTTTGAATTTTTCAAAAACTTCAGCAGGTTTTTTCTTGATAATGTATATGCAGATATTCGTATCGAGCAAATATTCCATTAGTCTAACGATTCTCGATGTTGTTGATTGGGTTGGTTTCTTTCGTCCATAAAATCTGACGTGAATGAGTCTGTACTTTCAATCAAATTTTGCCACGGATTATGGAATGGTATAATATAAAGTGAATTACCCACTTTCTTAAGGTAAACCTTGTCATCGTCTATTCTCATTTTCTTCGGAATACTGATGGCCTGAGATCCTTTATTGTTTTCGATATCAATTGTTTCAATTCCCATGATCAAATATTTTAGAAATCAAAGTTAATTAATTTACTTATACTTTAATTCAGTGATTTCAAATTCAGCAAAGCCTCCGGAACAAACTGGTGCAGGCTTTTTGTGATGTCACAATCCTCCAGCTTCTCGCAATTGGCGCAGGTTTCGAATCCTTTTGAATTTACACAATTCCTGATTTCACATTCGGCACAATGGGCAAATTTAACCCCGGCTTCTCGACATCCGGTACAGTTAATCATTTCGGGCGTTATATCGGCACCGAACTGAACTTTCCACGTCTCTGCTGTTTTGGTACGCAAATCATTATCATCGGCTAAGGTGGCAATTCTGGCATCGCAACCGACACAGTCTAAGCCACAGCAAGAAATTAATTTTTCCATAGTGTTTTCATTTTAAGGTTGTTGAAATTCAAAATTACAAAATAAAAATGAAAGAATTGGTTAGGTTTTCCTGATGATAGTATCATATGATACTATCAAAGCGAACATTAATCCTGTTTGCATTGCGGGATTTATACAATTGATTCAATGAAAGGAGTTCATCGGATCAACATTTCCTGTTTCCGATCATCCGTTTACTTTCTCCAACGCTTTCCTCACAATCTCCAAATCAGTTCCTCCCCGGAATCCACTAAATCCAACCGCCAGTCTGGTTCCGTTTGGAAGGGTGATGGGTTGTCCGCCCTCGTAGCCGACCAGATCGGGCAGGCTGATGCCAAAAGTGTGGTAATCCATTTGGTCGGTAAAAATCAGTCGTTCGTATTCGTTGGTTTTGTAGCCGGTTATCCACACCTGACTGGCTTTTGTCCATGCGATTTTAAACGAATCGCGGCCGCGGAGCTGATCGGTTCCAAATACTTTTCCGTAAATACTACCGTCTTCGGTAATAATACAAACCGACGCAACTCCTTTTGATTTGGCGTAATCTTCGGGAATCGCCATGTAAACGGGGACAAGTTCTTCTATGTTTGCCAATAATTTTTCGATTTCTGTATGTGCCATTTGTTATTTTTCTATTTAGACGTTTGATAAAATTAAGCGCTAAAGTTAAACAATAATTCATGTTAGTTATTTTTGGAAAAACAAACTAAGTTTACAAACTGAACCATTAAAACCAACATCTAATGAAATCAGCCAGATTCTTTGGTCTTCTGCTTTTAGCGCTGATTGCCATTCATACCCAGGCACAAAAAAGCCAACCCGTTAATCTTCAATGCGAACACCTGGTCAACCCGATCGGAATTGACGCAGCTTCGCCCCGACTGAAATGGCAAATGAATGACATCAGGCAGGGTGCGCTTCAAACGGCTTATCAGGTGATTGTTGGAACCGATTCGGTTCAGGTAGCCGCCGGAAAAGGAAATAGCTGGGACACCGGAAAGATTTCGGGATCGGCAATGCTCGTTTCATACGAGGGAAAAGCTTTGCAGCCGTTTACCAAACATTACTGGTCGGTGATTTTATGGGACAAAGACCAACAAAAATCGGCTGCTGCAAAAATAGCCAGTTTCGAAACAGGGATGATGCAAATCAGCAATTGGAAAGGCGCCTGGATTTCGGATTCGAAAGACATTGCACTGAAACCGGCACCCTATTTCCGCAAGCAGTTTCAGCCTTCAGGAAAAGTAAAAAGTGCACGTATCTATATGGCTGCCGCCGGTTTGTACGAACTTTCGATCAATGGACAGCGAGTGGGCAATCACCGGCTCGACCCGACGTACACGCGTTTCGACCGCCGAACACTGTATGTGACTTACGATGCAACTTCGATGGTCGATGCAAAAGAGGTGGCGCTGGGTGTTCTGCTCGGAAATGGCTGGTACAACCACCAGTCAACGGCTGTTTGGTATTTTCACGAAGCACCATGGCGCGACCGTCCGAAATTTTGTCTCGATCTCCGAATCACTTATCAGGATGGCCGCGAAGAAGTTATTACTTCGGGAACCGATTGGAAAACTTCGCTGAGCCCGATCATTTTCAACAGTATTTATACAGCGGAACACCACGATGCGCGGCTCAGTCAGCCCGGTTGGGATAAACCCGGATTCGACGATTCGAAATGGGAAAATACCATTCCGGTGAATGCTCCTTCGCAAAACATCGTTGCTCAACAACTGCACCCGATTCGTTTTGTGGAAGAGATTAATCCGGTAAGCGTAAATAAAATGACTGAACTGAAGTCGGTTTACAATTTGGGACGCAACATTGCCGGAATCACCCGCATCAGCGTGAAAGGCGAACGCGGAACGGTCATTCGTCTGAAACATTCAGAAATGATCTACAATGATGGAAATGTGAACATGTCAAACATCGATGTGCATTACCGCCCAACGGATGACACCGATCCATTCCAAACCGATATTTATACCTTGAGTGGCGAAGGCGTGGAAACGTTCTGGCCACATTTCAACTACAAAGGTTTTCAATACATCGAAGTTACCAGCAATCGCCCGGTTGAAATCCAGAGCCTGACCGGAATTTTCATGCACAGCGATGTTCCTCCGGTTGGTCAGGTAAGCAGCTCGAACGAAACGCTGAATAAAATCTGGAAAGCTACCAATGTTTCCTATTTATCGAACTTGTATGGTTACCCAACCGATTGCCCGCAACGTGAAAAAAATGGCTGGACGGGCGACGCACACATTGCCATTGAAACCGGCTTGTACGGTTTTGACGGAATTACCGTTTACGAAAAATGGCTGGCCGATCACCGCGACGAGCAACAGCCCAATGGAGTGTTGCCTGCCATTATTCCAACCAGCGGCTGGGGCTATACATGGGCGAACGGCCCCGACTGGACGAGCACGATTGCCATTATTCCATGGAATATTTACCTGTTTTATGGCGATTCAAAATTGCTGGCCGACAACTACGACAACATCAAACTGTATGTTGACCACATTACTGAAATTAGTCCGGAAGGGCTTACTGATTGGGGGTTGGGCGACTGGGTTCCGGTAAAATCGGTCACGCCCAAAGAACTGACTTCATCGATTTACTATTTTGTTGATGCAGATATTCTGGCCAAAACAGCGAAATTATTTGGCAAGGAAGATGATTTCACGAAATACTCCACTTTAGCCAGAAAAATTTCCGATGCCATCAATGCTAAATACCTGAACCGGGAAACCGGAATTTACGGCACCGGGTTACAAACCGAATTGAGCGCACCGCTTTTCTGGGGAATTGTTCCTGAAAACCTGAAAGCCAAAGTGGCTGAAAACCTTTCAAAAAGGGTGATTGCCGACAACAAGCATTTAGACGTTGGTTTGCTTGGAACGAAAACAATCCTGAATGCCTTGAGCGAAAATGGATATGCTGAACTGGCTTATGAAGTGGCGGCTCAGGAAACGTTTCCATCTTGGGGATGGTGGATCGTGAACGGGGCTACTACGTTGTACGAAAACTGGCCGATTGATGCCACCCGCGATATTTCGCTCAACCACATCATGTTTGGCGAAATTGGCGCATGGTATTACAAAGCCTTGGGCGGACTAAAACCCGATCAGGAAAAACCGGGCTTTAAAAATGTGTTGCTCCAACCCCATTTCGTAAAAGGGCTGAATTCGTTCGAGACCAGTTATGAAGGACCTTTTGGCGAGATTCAATCGTCGTGGAAACGCGATGGAAACACGGTTGTTTATCAGGTTGTAATTCCGGCAAACAGTTCGGCCAGTTTACAGCTTTCAGGAAAAAAAGTGAGCCAAAACGGTAAGGTTGTTTATACACAGCCAAAATCAAGCAATACTGGTTATTTGACCAATCTTGCTGCCGGAACTTACGAGTTTGTAGTCGTACAATAATTTTAAAAACATAAAACAATGAACCGATTTTCGAAACTTATTCTTTGCAGTCTCTTTGTATCGTTTGCGTCGGGCGCATTTTCCCAATCCAAAATCAAGCCGGAAGAAATTCAGGAAAAAATGCAGTGGTTTGCCGATGCCAAGCTGGGCATTTTTATTCACGCAGGAATTTACGCCGTTGACGGCATCGACGAATCGTGGAGCTTTTATAACAAAAAAATCAGTCATGCCGATTACATGAAACAGCTGAAAGGCTTTACCCTGAAAAATTACGATCCGGCAATGTGGGCCGATCTGATCAAGGAAAGCGGCGCCCGCTATTCGGTGATTACTACCAAACACCACGACGGCGTGGCCATGTACGACACCAAACTGAACAACCTGAGCAGCGTGAAAGCCACTCCGGCCAAACGCGACATGATTAAACCGTTCTTCGAGGAACTGCGCAAACGCGACATCAAATGCGGCGCTTATTTTTCACTAATCGACTGGACCGACAAGGATTATCCGGGTTTCCTGAAAGACAGCTCGAAATACAAAATCTCCGACGATTACGAGCGTTGGAACCGTTTTCGGAATTTCTTCCAGGGACAGATCAAAGAAATCAACAGCCTGTTTACGCCCGATTTGTGGTGGTTCGATGGCGATTGGGAACACAGTGCCGAAGAATGGGAATCGCAGAAAGTGCGTCAGATTATTTTGTCAGGCAACCCGAACGCCGTCATCAACAGCCGACTTCAGGGCTACGGCGATTACGAAACGCCCGAACAAAACTTCCCGGTTTCGAAACCAAAATACAACTGGTGGGAATTGTGCATGACAACCAACGACAATTGGGGTTTTCACCACGACAACAACTGGAAAACGCCCTACGAAGTGATCACTATTTTTGTTGATGCCGTTGCGAACGGTGGCAATTTGCTGCTCGACATGGGACCAAAAGAAGATGGCACCATTCCCGAGGAACAGATTCATGTTCTTAAAGAGCTGGGTGCCTGGAACAAAAAACACGGCGAAGCCATTTTCAACACGGTGGCTGGTTTGCCGCAAGGCCATTTCTACGGACCAAGCACGCTTACGAAAGATTCAACAACAGTTTATCTTTTCCTTCACGGAAAAACACACGGACAAGTGATGGTCAAAGGGCTGACGAACAAAGTTGAAGACATCAAGGTGGTGGGCAACGGCGCTAAACTTCAGCATAAAATTGTGGGCAAAATATCGTGGAGCCCCGTTCCCGGATTGGTCTATATCGATGTTCCAGAAAGCGTGTTGGACAAGTATGTTACTGTGCTAAAAGTGAAGCTCGACAAACCAATTAAATTGTACCGCGGCCATGGCGGGTTGAATTAATTACAACATATTCCCAATTTTTATCCCGAAATAAATCGTTCTGGGCTGTGTCGGGCCATACATGTAGGCCGGGTCGCGATCGGCGCCACTGTCGAAATCAGACTGATACGCATTGAAAACATTCTTAATACCGCCAAGGAACTGAAGTTTGGCTCCATTTAATTTCACTGTATAACTAAGCTTTGTTCCCCAATCGAAAAACGAATTGGTTCGGTGCAGTTGGCCTAATTCAGGATCAGCTAAAGGTCCGAAATACGGAACCAGCATTCTACCTGTATAGTTTCCGGTTGCCGACAAACAGAAATTCTTCAGGAAGTCCCAGTCCAGAGCAAAGAATCCGTAATTATCAGGAGTCCTGAAGAAGCGGCGTTCGTTAAATTCCTGCGGATTGTCGTATCTCGAAGTTTGGATGGTGAATCCTGAAGTCAGGGAGAAATCTACAAAAGGCTTTAACTTCAGTTCAATGTTGATACCCTGAACAGCCGCTCCGTCTTCAGCATTTCTGCGGGTATAAAGCACAGTTCCGTTTTCATCGGGAGTACCAATTTCATTCACAAACGGATGGTCGAGACGGGTGTAAAAACCTTCAAGCAAAAAAGAAGTATATACATTGCCAATCAGCTGGTTAAAATCGAGCGAACCCATCACGCTGTGACTTGTTTCCTGTTTCAGGTTCGGATCGTTTACATTAATTACCTGACGCGAACCGGATGTCTCGATGTGCAAATCTTCATCGAAAATCTGCGGCGCCCTGTATCCCTGCGAATAACTCGCCCTTGCCTGAAGCGATCTTGTCAGTTCCTGCATCAAACTAATACGTGGGCTAAACACATTGCCTGTTTTTTTATTTGAGCTCTTCGCATAATCTTCAATTTTATACATATCAAACCGCCCTCCGGCAGTCAGTTTTGTTTTGTTGAATTTAAGTTCGTACTGCGCGAACATTCCGGTTGTAACTGTTGACTGATCAGCAACAAGCGTGTTTTCTGTATGTGGGATTGTTTCGATTTTGCCATCAACAATTACAGCATTTTCATAATCAGGATAACCCATTTTTTTGTCGGTTAGAAAGCCGCCTGTATTTTCAATTCCGCCAATAAGGCTTGAGTTTCCGAACATTGCTTTGTACTGCACTCCCATGTTGTAGGTTTTGTCTTTTGAATTTCCGTAATCGCTCAGCGAATAGTTGGCGCCGTAATACGAATCACGGTTCAGGAATTGGCCTGAAGCAAAAACAGAAAGCATATCGTATTCGCGGAAAAACTGATCGTAAGTGAAAGCCACCGTTTTAATGTCGTGTTCAACAGCTTCGGCCACATCGCGCTCGTGGAGCGGATAATCGTGTTTGTTGCCACCATCGCGTTCTTCTTTAATATTAAAAAAATCGACTGTCGCTCTGCTGCGATGCCCGAACCGATGGAAAAAACGGGTTCCAATGGTGAGGTTTTTCATGGGCGAAATTTCAGAAAAGCCATCATTGTTGGCATCAAACATTTTACGTTCGCGCGAAAAACCGTAAACAGCCACTCCGGTTTTGCGATCATCAGAAACAATTGAAGTATTAAAATTGACTGAATAATCGGCTGCCGAACCTCCTGAATTGTTTAGACCAACACCAGTTAATCCGGTATTGGCGCCAATTTCGTACGAATTATTTATCGGATCTTTCAGGATAATATTGATGGTTCCGGCAATTGCATTTCCGCCGAAAAGTGCAGAACCACCACCCCGAACCACTTCCACACGTTCAATCATGTTCGACGGAATCAGTTCCAGTCCGTAAACTCCTGCCAGTCCGCTAAAAATGGGACGGCTGTTGATCAGAATTTGTGAATACGGGCCTTCCATTCCATTCATCCGCACCTGTGTGAAACCGCAGTTCTGGCAATTGTTTTCGAGCCGCAGACCGGGGCAAAAGTTAAGCCCGTCGCCCAATGTGGCCGATTGTGTAGTATTGAAAAGCTTGAGAGAAATGGTGTTGACAATCATCGGAGCATCTGTTCTTTTTTGCTCACTCCGGTTCGATGAAACAATTACCTCCGAAATATTAAAAGCATCTTCTTCGAGGCTGAATTTCACTTCGACCGTTTTGCCAAATTCAACAATTACATGTTTTTCCTGGGTTTTATAACCCAGACTATTCGCTACCAGAAAATAAGTTCCCGGAGGACAATTCACCAATTGAAAGTGCCCGGATTCATCGGTTAAAGTTCCGATGGTTGTGCCTTTCAGGCTGATATTGGCATAAGGTAAATGAGCGCCATTGTTGGTAACATGGCCAACAATATTGGCGTCGGTTTTTGGTTTTTGGGCAAAACTGATGGCAGTAACTGACAGAATTAGTCCTGCCAGCATGACGATTATTTTGTTCATGTTGTTAGTTGATGTATTGACATAGTAGTTGCATTCTATCATTTAAAATGAATGCTGAACTCCCTGCCAACTGATTTTTTTTTGGGTTTTTGAACTGTACTTCAGAAAATGCTATTTGAAAAGAATTACCGGTGGAGCACGATTTCGGGTACTTGAAAAGTATTCAGGAGCAATTTGGGTAAAGCCTGAAATAAATACTTTTGTTCTTAAATCAGGGATAAAAAATATCAGCCCGAATGGAAATGAATAAAAAAACAACTCAATATTGTTGAAAAGAAAAAAAGCTGCTTTGGTATGATGATGCGACTGAAAAGGCTTCGAATCGTCAGTTGACTGGTATGGATGCGCATGACTGATAACAGTTCCGTCGGCCAAAACATGACTGTGCAGAAAGACAGCCTTGTTAATGATGAGCAATCCCATCAGTCCAAGGATCAGATAAGCGATAGCTCTTTTAGCGGTATGTTGAATATTCAACTTCATCATGGCGCAAAGTTAATCTGATTTTGGAGGTTAGGAATCCCTAATTATGGGGATATCTGCAGAAAATTAGCAAGAAGTTATATGGTAATTTTCTGACCGTAACAACTTATTACTGATTTACCTGGCACTTTTGATACTCGTGAGATATTCATCTGGTGTCATGACTGGTATCAGCGATTCTCTGAAATCTTTGACATTTCTGGTGATCAGTATTTTAGAATTATGTGGTTTGTATATTCCTTCTTGTAATTCAAATCAGCTGGAATATTAACCCCTGAGGACATGCTTTTTACAAAAGGAGAAATTTGAATTTCATCTTCATTATTCTCATTCTCCTGACTAACCAAGGATTTCAGAAAAATTTCAATTATTTCAGACAAACTTTTCTTTTGGGATGAAGCATATTCTTTGGCTTTTTCAATTACATCCTTGTCAAGCTTCAATGTCAGTTTTGTATCCATAGGAAATTAATTTATACGTACAAATATTAGAAACACATCCGTGCAAAGCAAGGTTTTGACTTTGGTATAAAAATCTAAAATTTGGAATTGGACTGATTCCTCTATTTTTCCTGAAATTGAACCTGATAGTTGGCATCAAACCTGAATATTCCGGAAATTTTGTTGGTTCCATCGGTGCTGGTAAATGGCCGTGTTTGACCTTTTAAAACCAGTTGACTGACATGGCTTTCGCTCAGTTTTTTATCCTGAATTTCAAACGGGATGCGAAGTTTGCATCCACCTCTGAAATTGCTGCATCCCCAGGCTGTATTTCCTTTCACGATTTCGCCAATCTTGCACGATGGGCAAACTAACTTTTCGGGCTCCGCTTCTGAAAAAGCGATTTTGAAGTCGGAGCCTATTTCCAGAAAGCCATCCAACAAATCATCGTCCTGTTTGAAACCTTTGATCAGCGTGGTTTTCCCCTTTTCAGCCAACCTTTTAATCTGAGCGTCGGTCAGTTTCTTTCCCATAAATTCGAACGGAATAATAAAGCGGCATCCGTCTTTCCAGGCCGAACAGCCCCAGGCATTTTTACCTTTTTTGAGTGTTCCCTTTTTGCAGGCCGGACAAGTCGTTTCCTGTGGTTCGGCAGGCGCAGCTTTTCCCTTCTTCTCAGGAATTGCCGGTTCTTCAGGAGCAAGCGCAAACACCTTTCGTGGCGATCGTTTCACCTGATCGACCACTTCTGCAACCATTTGTTTCATTTCGTCCATAAAACTGGCCACGTCGTATTTCCCCGATTCAATCAGCCTCAACTTTTTCTCCCACTGACCGGTCAGTTCAGCCGATTTCAGCAATTCATTTTCAATGCTGTCAATCAGATCGATTCCGGTTTGGGTGGCAACCAACCGCTTGCCTTCCTTTTTCACGTATTTTCTCCTGAAAAGTGTTTCGATGATGTTGGCGCGGGTGGATGGGCGGCCAATGCCGTTTTCTTTCATCAGTTCGCGCAATTCTTCGTCGTCAACACTTTTTCCGGCTGTTTCCATGGCACGGAGTAAAGTTGCTTCGGTCAGATATTTAGGAGGTTGCGTGTATTTTTCGAGCAGTCCCGGTTCGTGAGGCCCATGTTCTCCGGTCGCAAAAATCGGCAGTATGTTTTCATCGCTCTGAACCGGATTTTTCTCGTTCATATAAACAGTTCGCCATCCGGGCACTAAAATCTGTTTTCCGGTAGCTTTAAAATCGTGCAGACCAACTTTGGCTTCAACGGTGGTATTGGAGACTTTACAGTCAGGATAAAATACCGAAATAAACCGTTTTGTAACCATGTCGAACACCTGCTTTTCCTCTTTGTTCAGGTCAAGTCGTGTTTGCCCTGTTGGAATAATGGCATGGTGATCGGTAATCTTTTTATCATCGAAAACCTTGTTCGTTTTGCGGATCGGTTTTCCGTCAAGCAGCGGAGCAGTCAATGTTTCGTAGCCTTTCAACTGTTTTAGGATGCCGGGAACTTTTGGGTAAATATCTTCGGAAAGGTAAGTGGTATCCACACGCGGATAAGTAGTCAGCTTTTTTTCGTAGAGCGATTGAATTGTTCGCAGCGTCTCTTCAGCACTCATTCCGTATTTCCGGTTGCAATCCACCTGAAGCGAAGTAAGGTCGAACAGGCGCAACGGTTGCTCGATGCTGTTTTTGGTTTCGATTTTGCCGATTTCCAGATCGAAATGGCTAATTTCTTCCAATACCTGCGCGGCATCCTCACGGTTTTGAAATCTTCCGGAAGCAGCAGAAAATGTAGTTTCGCGGTAAATGGTTTTGATTTCGAAATACGGTTCGGGCTTAAATGCGTCGATTTCTTTCTGGCGGTTCACGATCAAGGCAAGTGTCGGAGTTTGAACCCGACCAATCGAAAGTACCTGTTTGTTCTGGCCATATTTCAGGGTATATAAACGGGTGGCGTTCATTCCGAGCAGCCAGTCGCCAATGGCGCGTGCACTTCCGGCGGCATACAGATTGTCAAACTTTTCGCCAGGCTGAAGCTTCTGAAAACCTTCGCGGATGGCTTCTTCTGTCAGCGACGAAATCCACAACCGTTTAACCGGAGCGGTGCATTTTGCTTTCGACATCACCCAACGCTGAATCAGTTCCCCTTCCTGGCCCGCATCACCGCAGTTTATCACCTCTTCGGCGGTTGACATTAGCTTTTCGATAATCGAGAATTGCTTTTTTACGCCGTCGTTTTCGATGACTTTGATACCGAATTTAGCGGGAATCATGGGCAGATGGTGCAAACTCCATGATTTCCAGAGATTGGTATAGTCGTTGGGTTCTTTAAGGGTACACAAATGCCCGAATGTCCAGGTCACCTGGTATCCGTTTCCTTCGAAATAGCCGTCCCTACGGCCATTGGCGCCAATTATCTGCGCCAGTTCTTTGGCGACGCTGGGTTTTTCAGCAATGCAAACTTTCATGCGGAGTAGTTCCAAGTTTCAAGTTCCAGGTTTCAAGTTTGCCTTGAATTTGGATATTGGTTATTGATTATTGGATGTTGGATGTTTTGTTTTTTGTTTTTTGTTTTAGATATTTATTCTGGTCCCAACAGCCGGATGCCGTTGTCCTCAAGCGCGATAAACCTCTTTTTATAAAGAGCGCCAATGGCTGCCTTAAAATTCTTTTTGCTGATTCTAAATGCCTTGTAGATCTCTTCCGGAGAACTTTTATCCGTCAGTGGTAAAAAGCCTTTGTTTTTCTGAAGTTCAGCGATGATGCGGTCAACAAAAGAACTGATTTTTTCGTAGCCGATTTTTTCCAGACGAAGGTCAATTTTGCCGTCAGTCCTGATTTTCTTGATGTATCCCTGAATTTTGTCTCCCGGATTGAGTGGCTGGAAAACCTCATTTTTATAGATGATTCCAAGGTGGCAATTGTCAATAATCGCATTGTAGCCCAAATCGGTTTCATTCACAATAATCAGGTCAACTTCCTCATCAACATCATAATCGACAGGAATATTGTCCAGATAATTTTCAATTTTTGAGGATGCAGCGATGCGTTTGGTATTGGTGTCCACATAAACATAAACCAGATACTTTTTACCTTCTTCCATTGGTTGGCGCTGCTCTCGGAACGGAACAAACAAATCTTTCGGTAATCCCCAGTTCAGGAAAGCTCCGACGGGAGTTACCGCAACCACTTCGAGCAAAGCGAATTCTTCGACCATTGCCAGTGGCTTTTCGGTCGTTGCTACCAAACGGTCTTCCGAATCGAGATAAATAAACGCATCGATCGTATCTTCAGGTTGCGTTCCTTCCGGAACATAGCGTTTCGGCATCAGAATTTCGCCCAAATCGCCACCATCGAGATAAATACCAAAATCCACTTCTTTCACCACGTACAGGTGATTTATTTTTCCTATTTCAGTCATAGCACAGTTTCAAGTTTCAAGTTCAAAGTTCCAAGTTTTGATTAACGATTACGGATTTTTGATTAACGAATTAAAAACCGCAGTTCACTTCTCCTTCGTTAATCTTCAATCGTTAATCCATAATCTTCAATCATTTATCCTTCCCATCCCGATGCCAATATATCGGCAATATGGATCGGTTTAATGGGCAAATTATTTTTCAGAATGTATCCTTCCAGGTTCATAATGCACGATGATTCGGTGGAAATGATGTATTCCGCTCCGGTTTTCAATGCATTTTCTACTTTCTGCTCGGTCATGGCTGTAGATATTGCAGTGAATTTTGCAGCGAAAGTTCCTCCAAAGCCGCAGCAGGTTTCGGTATCTTCCATTTCAACCAGTTCGAGACCTTTTACTTTCGATAGCAAAAGTCGCGGCTCCTCACGAATTCCATATTCCCGCAAAGCAGTGCAGGCATCGTGGTAGCAAACTTTGTGCGGAAACTCAGCTCCAAAATCGGTAAAATGCAAATGATTGACCAAATAATCAGTCAGCTCAAAAATATTTCGGTTCAGTCGTTGGTAATCATCAAAACCTGCCTGACCATTTTTAAACAAATCAGGATAATAATTTTTGATAAAACCGGTGCAGGAAGCTGACGGACTGACGATATGTCTTTCGTTCGGAAAATCGCGTATAAATTTCTTTGCCAGCGTTTTCGTTTCATCCCAGTAACCGCTGTTGAAAGCAGGTTGACCACAACAGGTTTGCTCCGGATTGTAATTCACTTCCAGACCGGCCCTCCGCAGTAATTTTACAGTATTAAAAGCCGTATCAGGATAAATCTGATCGATAAAACAAGGTACAAAAAGATCGACAGTCATAACTCAGTTTGAATTTGCGTTGAAGTTACCAAAGACTTTCCTTAAAACAAAAAAGCTGCCCGAAAGAGCAGCTTTTGCACGGGAGGAGCGACTCGAACGCCCGACACCTGGTTTTGGAGACCAGTGCTCTACCAACTGAGCTACACCCGTATCCTTTTTTGCGATGGCAAATATAGTAATTTGTTTTACACAACCTAAAAAAAATCATTCACGACACATAAAATACTGTATTCTTCGATACTTTTATGGGTCGAAAAATTGGTGACATTTTCATAATCAAAAGGATATGACGGATCATTTTTTATCTGGAAATGACAGAAATATTACATTCTTGTTACGTATTTATTACAAACAACTTAAAAAAGATTAGCTTCGCACAACCTATTTTACAGACCAATGAACTTAATTCAAGATACATTACAATCTTTTAAAAGAGTCACCTTAGCCGATTTAGATCAGGTAAAACTGATGGATCGTACCGACACTAAATTTTGCCTTCACCGCAATCAGTTGCCTGAGATTCTGGAAGCTTTGAAAAATGACTATTCGATGCTCGAAATTCATGGCGAATCAATTTTTCCTTATGACACCACCTATTTCGATACTGCTGATGACCGGATGTACATTAACCACCAAAATGGAAAACGTAACCGTTTTAAAATCAGGGTTCGGCAATATGTTGTTTCAAATGATAATTTTCTGGAAATAAAGTTTAAAAACAACAAAGGGAGAACTCTCAAAAAGCGGATTAAAAGACCTGATTTCAACCCGGAATTTAAAAACAATGAGTTCGGTTTTCTCCAAGATTCATGTCCTTATCCAGGTTCAGAACTTCAACCCAAAATATTGAGCTTTTTTAATCGCATCACCCTGGTTGACAATCAATTTATGGTAAGGGTAACCATCGACACGCTCCCCGGATTTAAAAATGAGGAAAAAGAAATTATTATCAATGATTTGGTTATTATCGAAATAAAACAAAGTAAATCCAACAAAACTGCATTGATCAACAAGGTTTTGAGAGACAAAAAAATAGGAAGGCAAGGGTTCAGCAAATATTGCATTGGCCGATCACTTCTGGAAGAAAACATCAAAAAAAATAAATTCAAACCATTGTTAATCAAGTTAAAAAAAGAATACCTCAACTAAACTATCCAACATGCAACTCTCATTAATTCTGTTACAAGCCGCTCAAACCTTCGATGAATTGAAATTTTTGGGAATCAAACTTATTAACACGGAAGACTATATTGAACTTCTTGTCCGGTTTGGCCTAAATTTATTGGTCACAATATTTATCGTTGTTGGTCTGTATGCCAAATCAAGTAAACGCAAAGATTTCTATTTCACATACATAGCCATCAGTATTGTCATATTCCTATTGTGTTTCCTTCTGGAAAGTGTGAAAATAGAACTTGGTTTTGCACTCGGACTATTCGCCATCTTTGGAATTATCAGGTATCGGACCGATGCTATCCCTATCAAAGAAATGACCTATTTGTTTGTTGTAATTGCAATTTCGGTAATCAATGCACTCGCCAATAAAAAAATCAGTTACGCCGAATTGATCACAACCAATCTGCTCGTCATGGGTGGTTTATATATTCTTGAAAAAATATTGAACCTCCGGCAGGAAATTTCGCAGCGGATTATTTATGAGAAAATTGAGAATATGCATGCCGACAGAAAAGATGAACTGATGGCTGACCTTGTGGCCCGTACCGGAATTAACATCAAACGCATTGAAGTAGAACGCATTGATTTTCTGCGTGATGTTGCAATCATTTATATTTTCTTCGATGTAAACGGCACTAAAAAACTATGGTAATGAAAAGGATCAGGATATTTCTTTTTTTACTTTCCGCTCTTTTTACAACTTCAACGTTTGCACAAAACGGACCTGCGACATGGTTTGAACTCGAATTCAGCAAAAAAATTGTAAAAAATCTGAAAGTTGAATTCAATCCTGAATTGCGGCTTCACGGAGGATTCAAAATGGATACTTACATTCTCGAAGGCGGACTTTCCTACAAACTGCACAAATATCTCACATTGGCAGGCTATTACCGATATGAAAATGAATATAATTACAGGGAAAAACGACAGATTTACGAATGGGAACCTTCAAACAGGTTTGCTTTTGATGCTAAATCAGGATTTGAACTGAAACGTTTCGATTTCAAATTTCGGGTACGTTACACCAACGGCTCAGATTTCGATCAAACCTCCGATAGTAAAAAGTCGTATTTCAGATACCGGGCAAAAGTTGACTACAATATAAAAGGCAGTAAATTCACTCCATATATTTCTGCGGAAGCTTTTCATGACCTTATTTTGAAAGATCTCGACAAAATGAGATATACCACCGGACTGGCATATTCAATTAATAAGAAAAATGAGATCGGACTGTTTTACAGACTTCAGGATTACATAGAACCGGCTGGCACTTTGACTAAAAAAGAAAGTATAAACATTGTTGGGATAGGATATAGCTTAAGCTTTTAAATAACATTCAGAAACATTTAAATCGATTCACTAATGCGAAGATTCACTAAAACCTTCATCGTGTCAATCATTTTTGGATTGACTCTTTCTTTGAGCGCAACCGCTCAGAACGAAGCCCGGCTGATGCGTTATCCCGACATCAATAAAAACCTGATTGCCTTTGTTTATGCCGGCGACATCTGGTCGGTTGAATCAAATGGTGGCGAGGCCCGCCGACTGACTTCCCACCCGGGACAGGAACTTTTTCCGAAGATTTCGCCTGATGGGCAATGGATTGCCTTTTCGGGCGAATACTCCGGAAGCCGCCAGATTTTTGTGATTCCAGCGAATGGCGGAACTCCGCGACAATTAACCTTTTACAATTCGGTGGGTTTGATGCCTCCACGCGGAGGTTTCGATAATTCGGTGCTCGACTGGACATCTGACAGCAAAAACATTCTGATCCGCGCCAACCGCACTCCTTTTGGCGACCGCAACGGAAAATATTACATGGTTAGCCTCGAAGGCGGTCTGGAAAAACCGCTGGCCATTGTAAATGGTGGTTTTGCTGCTTTGTCGCCCGATGACAAAAAACTCTGTTTTGCACCGATCGACCGCGAATTCCGCACCTGGAAACGCTACAAAGGTGGCCGCGCTTCCGATTTGTGGATTTACGATCTGGAAAACAATACTTCGGAACAAATCACTGATTTTAACGGAACGGACCAGCTTCCAATCTGGTTTGGCGAAAATATTTATTTTGCATCCGACCGCGACCTAAAACTGAATATATACCAATTCAATACCAAAACAAAAGCCACGAAACAACTGACGACGCACGCTGATTTCGATTGCATGTGGCCTTCAGGAGAAAACGGACAGATGGTTTACGAAAACGGAGGTTTCCTTTACAAGCTGAACCTGACCACCGGCAAGGAAGAAAAAGTAAACATCAGCATCCGTTTCGACAATCCGAACATTTTGCCGTACTACAAAAATGTAAAGGATTTTGTGCAGGCTTACGAAGTTTCGCCAACCGGAAAACGTGCTTTGATTTCGGCCCGTGGCGATATTTTTTCAGTTCCTGCCGAAAATGGTTCAACCTACAACCTGACCACCACGCAGGGCGTCCGCGAAGTTTACCCACGCTGGTCGCCCGATGGAAAATACATTTCGTACTATTCAGATGCTTCGGGCGAATACGAAATTTACCTGCTCGAAAACAAAAAAGGAGCTGCTCCAAAGCAACTTACAAGCGGATCAACAGCATGGAAATACGATTCGGAATGGTCGCCAAACAGCAAATTTTTGCTTTATTTCGACCGTACCCTTCAACTGAAAATGGTGGATGTGGAAACCGGAAAAACAACTGTGGTGACCAAGGCTGAACGTGACGAAATCCGATCCTATTCTTTTTCACCAGATTCGAAATGGATTACCTACGACAAAGAAGGTGCAAACGGATTGGGTGCGGTTTGGGTTTACAACCTTGAAACAGCGCAAACCCATCAACTCACCAACGATTCGTTCAACGACAATTCGCCCGTTTTTTCTACTGACGGGAAATACATTTATTTCGTTTCCGACCGTGATTTTAACCTCGCTTTTTCCAGTTTCGAATTTAATTACGTCTATAACAAATCGACACGAATTTATGCCGTGGCGCTGAAAGCCGATGGCCCGAAATTGTTCAAAGATAAAAACGATGTTGAACCGGTTAAAGAAGCAGAAAAGCCAAAAGAAGAACCTAAAAAAGATAAGAATTCAAAAACTGAAGAAAAACCGGTTGCCAAAGATCCTGTAAAAGTTCAGATTGATTTCGATGGAATTAATTCCAGAATCGCCGCCTTCCCGCCAAAATCGGGTGAATACCGTAATTTGATTGCTGTCGATGGTGGAATTTTATACATCAGCGAAGGATCGTTGCGCAAATTCAGCATTGAAGATGAAAAGGATGAAGAAGTAATGGACAAAGTGGGTCAGGCTGTGGTGAGCGCCGATGGAAAAATGATGATTTACCGTTCCGGAAAAGATTTCGGAATCACTAAACTGACAACCGGACAGAAATCGGGAGCAGGCAAACTGAACCTTGACGACATGGTGATGAAAATTGATCCAAAGAAAGAATGGGCGCAGATTTATACTGACGGATGGCGCATTTTCCGCGACTATTTCTACGTTGGCAACCTGCACGGAATCGACTGGAAAGGAATAAAAGAACGTTATACGCCTTTGGTTCAGCATGTGAGCCACCGCGCCGACCTGGATTACATTCTTGGTGAAATTATTTCGGAAACCAATACCGGACACTCATATGTTGACTGGGGCGATTTTGAAAAAGTGAAACGCGTTGATACCGGCTTGCTTGGCGCTGAACTGAAAGCCGATCCAACTTCAGGAAAATACCAGATTGCAAAAATCTATTCCGGCGAAAACTGGAACGAAGCCCGCCGCTCGCCGCTTACAGAGCAGGGAGTGAATGTGAAAGAAGGCGATTACCTGATTGCCATTAACGGAACTGAATTGACAATGAGCATGAATCCTTACGAATTGCTCGAAAATACGCTTGGTAAAACGGTTGAAATAACTGTCAATCCGAAACCTCAAACTGAGGGTGCCAAAACTTACACCATCAAGCCAATTGCCAGTGAACTTGAATTGCTTAACCTGAATTGGGTGAACGAGCGCCGTGCAATGGTTGACAAACTTTCAGGAGGGAAAATCGGCTACATTCATGTACCAAATACAAGTACCGATGGAAACCGCGAATTATACCGCGGAATGTACGCATACCACGAAAAAGAAGCGCTGATCATTGACGACCGTTACAATGGCGGTGGTTTTATTCCTGATGTGATGACCAACCTGCTTGAACGAAAAACGCTCAGCTACTGGCAACGCAACGGCTTGTCGGCCATGAAAACTCCGGGCGTAGCGCACAACGGCCCGAAAGTAATGCTGATGAATGGCTATTCTTCGTCGGGCGGTGATGCTTTTCCTTATTACTTCCGGAAGAAAGGTTTGGGACAACTGATCGGAACCCGCACATGGGGCGGATTGGTTGGCATGTCGGGCAATGCAGGGCTGGTTGACGGCGGTTACATTGCTGTTCCGCGATTTGGTATTTACGACGAAAACGAGGAGTGGATCATCGAAGGCATTGGCGTTTATCCCGATATTGAAGTGGTTGACCGACCCGAACAACTGGCAAAAGGTATTGACCCCTGCATCGAAAAAGCGGTGGAAGTGTTGCTGAAACAACTTCAGGAAAACCCTGTTAAAAAGGTGAACTCCCCTACTCCACCCGACCGTTCGAAATGGAATGAACAGATGAAGTAAAACTCCTGAACAAAGCTCTGAAAGCAAAAAAAGCATCGTTCAATAATAAAATTACTGAACGATGCTTTAAACTAAACTTATAGAAAACTAAAGCTCCGAAATCATCTTACGCACTTCGTCTTTTGATTTGACATGTTTGACTTGAAGATTTGCCAACATTTGATCTTCTTTTCCTTCTGCATACATCAGATCATCGTCTGTCAAGTCTGCAAATTTCTGTTTGAGCTTTCCTTTGAGCTCATTCCAGTTTCCTTTTACTACAGTAGTATTCATAACTTGAATTTTTGGTGAATAATATATCAATCAAAGATAGATGGGTTTATAGCAAAACTTCTTACACAATTCTTATAAATATTTATATAATTCCGACTTAATCTTTGAGAAGAACAATGCCCGGATAACCGATCAGAAAAGCAATGCTCATTCCAAATTTATTTCTCACCTTTCCTGAAATCCAGGTATAATTTTCACGTTCAACTTCATGCGCCATCTGCAACAATTCTTTGGGCTGGTATAGCCGGACGATGGAAAAAACACCGTCCCAAACGGTACAAAAAGGGATGACCGGAACCAGGTAAGTGAAAAGCAACCTCGAAATACTGAATGGCCTGAAAAACGGAGTACACAAAAATAACAGAAGTGGATGAATGATGATAATAACCAGAACCATCCAGACGCTTTTGTTGCCGCCATCGAAAATTCCAATTCCCTGCCTGGCATCAACCGCGTTTTGTAAAACCTTTTTAGCAGTTTCATGGTCGAAATGATGAAAACCTGAAAAGATGGTTCTAAAACCGTTTGCTTCGGAAGGCACATTAATCGCATCAACTGGTTTGCTGATAAAGGAAATACCTTTTTCTGTTTTAGTTTCTAAATATCTATAAATTAGCATATTTGGATACAAATCGGATAAAAATATTTGAACATTCGCATCAAAAGTAAGTTTCAAATTTTCGTAAATGCTTTCCATTGTGCCACCACTTCCGGAGCATAAATCGAGTATTTTATTGGTATTTGATTTTACAAGTGCCTCTTTTAACAATGGCAAAACCGGTTGGTAAAGCCTAAAAATAACGAACAAAAACCGGAGATAACCGGTCATCCAATCCCGGAACATCTCAGGGAACCATGTTTGATCTTCAAATTCGAACCCCCGGATTTTCATATTGTAATTTTTTGCAGATAATTGCCAACGCTTGCTGCATTTAACTCCCGGCTGCGCCATGCAATGTATAAATCAGGACGAACAAGGTAACATCCCTCATTTCCAAGCCCAAAGCTTTTAAACAGATGCTGAGTTTCAGGCTCGTGTGGAATGTATTTTACTGAAATAATTTCGCTGAATTTATCCAAAACCAACCGAAACGGTTCAGCCAAAATTTGTTTTCCAAAGACAAAAAGATGAAAGGTTTTAGAATCCAAACCGTCGTAAATAGAGCAGGTTTTGCCGCCCATTTCATATTCTAGCTGAGGCAGCCGCTCTCCGGTTTTTGGAGCATGAGCCGGAAATTTTTCCAATGAACCGAGTGTCAAATTTTGGTTGTATTTTATGCCGATTCCTGAAATGGAAGTAAAAATCCGGTTGCGAAGTCGGGTACTGTTTTTAAACTTTCGCAAAAAAAACGGCAAAAGCACCGGAACAAGTTTCAACCGCAGAAACCTTACCAGCATTGAATTGGCAGTCATAAATGAATACGCAAAATCGGTAGATTTAATAATGGTTTGCGCCAATGGCCGGCGTTCTTCCTGATAGCTTTCCAAAATGTTTTCCGGTGCTTTCCCGCTGATGTATAGTGCCATTTTCCAGGCCAGATTGTGTGCATCCTGAAGGCCGGTATTCATGCCCTGCGCCCCAACCGGACTATGAACATGGGCCGCATCGCCCACCAAAAAGCAGCGGTTTTGCCTGTAAGTATGGGCGCAGCGCGAATGCGACCGAAACACGGAAAACCATTGCGGATTCCGAAGTTGTATTCCGGAATGAACATCACTGTCAAAGAAATTGCTGACATCGTCAAATCCAACCTGTTCTTTCTGTTGAATTACTGGGATCAGGCCATCCACACGCCGGCGATTTTCGGGCAAAGGAAAAAATCCTGCTGTATGGGTAGTTGTAAATGAAAAGAAAATTTCGTTGGTACGAAAAGGCAATTGGGCTTCACAATCGGTAATAAAAAGTCGGGCAAGGTGCGTTTTTCCCGGAAAAGGGATATTCAGTTTTGTCCGTACAAGGCTGTTGTTTCCGTCAGCGCCAATCAAGAACTTCGATTTTACAATTTCAATCGTTCCGTCCGGCTTTTGTATTTCCGAAGTAACCAACTCTTTTTCAGGAGTAAAATTTACAAGTGTTGTATTATTTTCAACAAATCTTCCATGATCATTCAGAAATCCTGTCAGCAGGTTTTCAGTTTGCCACTGTTCTATCATCAAAAGGAAAGGAAAACGGGTTAAACCAATACCCAAATCGCTGATATCAAGCGTGTAATTTTTAGGCTGATTGAAACGAATATTTATTGTTTGTGCAACAATGCCTGCCTCAATTGCTTTTTGGGCAATACCCATTTGGCCGAGAATTTCAAGGGTTCGGGCATGAACGATCAAAGCTCCGGAATACATGACAGGCGAAGTTTTTTTATCGATGATCCGAAAAGAAATGTTGTGCAAAGCAAGCTGACAAGCCATCATCAAACCTACTGGTCCGGCACCGGAAATCAGAACATCGATGGTAGAATCAATTTGTACCATATTGTGCAGTTTTTGCAATCAACAAATACCTGAAAGCCCATCGCCATTCTATGGATATTTCTTTTAAACCAACAGTTTGAAGCAGTATTGTCAATTCATGTCGGGTAAAAGCACGGAGAACTGAAACAGGTCCGTCGTGCTGCGACAAAGTTGATCCGCGCAGCAATCTCGTTAAAAACCAGACACTGTAATAGGCAACCGAACTTCGCTGCAAATCGTTGATTACAAAACCATCCCGAGTTGAGATTTTCAATAAGCTGAAAAGTTCAAGCAGTTCACCGTCATTCAAATGATGGCAAAAAAGCGAGCAATGAACGATGTCAATGGTCGGATTTGTCTTCAGAAAATCTTTGTAATCGCTTGCTATTCCGGAAATTTCAGGATAATCAGAACAATTTATATCCAGGTATTGAATGGCTATCGGATTTCTGTCAATTCCGGTAAGTTTGACCTGAAACTTATTCGATCGGGCCCAGCTTGCAATGTATTTCAGCACATCGCCGCTGCCACAGCCCAAATCCACAATGTGATAAACTTTCCTGCGATCGGTCATCAACTGTTTTATTCCTGAAATTGAAATGGAGTGACCGCCAAGATAGCGGTTCAGAATATCCAATTCGCCCAGGTTTTTGTGAAGCAATTGAATGGGAATATCCGGATCGTCCATCATTTCAGGCTGACTGGAACGGTTTTTAAACGAAACCATGACAGGTCATTGAAGCTGTTTCAATACTGATTCCGGGGCCAAAACCCAGCGCAAACAATGTTTCGCCGTTCCCCGGATTGCTGTTAAAAATCGCATTCAGTACAAACAAAATGGTGGGCGACGACATATTTCCATAATTCCGCAGTATTTCATAAGAATGTTTCAGTTCATCGTTTTTCAGTTGTAAACCGCGCTGAACGGTATCCAGGATTTTCTTACCGCCCGGATGTACTGCCCAGTGATGAATCGTATCAACAGTCAGGTTCAGCTTTTCGGCTACGCCAGCCATCAATGTTTCCAGTTCTTCACCCAGAAATTCAGGAACGCCGGCAGCCAGAATCATTTCAAAATTTACTGAAGTAATGTTCCAACCCATCAATTCTTTCCCTCTTTTCAGAAGTAACGGGTAAAAACCAGTCAGCGAAAATCCTTTTAGATTTTGTTCTTCAGCCGAAGATTCGGAAACCATGATTACCGCAGCAGCGCCGTCGCCGAAAATTGTATTCGAGAGCAAATTATCGCTGTTGTTTTTTGGTTGAAAATGCAAGGTGCAAAGCTCTACACAAACAATCATCACACGGGCATCATTCTGCGATTTCACAATACTATCTGCAATTCTCAATGCCGGAAAAGCGGCGTTGCAACCCAAAAAATTAAGCGAAGTTCTAAATATATCCGAAGGCAAATCCAATTCCTGAACCAATTCAGCATCGAGCCCCGGCGCAAAAATACCGGTACAGGTAACCGTAATCAGGTGTGTAATTCCGAATTCAGCAACAGAACTTTGAATGTTTTCGAGAGCATTCCGGACGGCTTCAACTGCCAATGGCAAAGCCTGTTGCTTATAGACATCGATCCGTTCGGCAACCATCGGCAGCTCGTGGTTCAGCGGAAAAAGCTCACGTTCACCGTTATTAGCAAAATCGGGTATTGCAGAATACCGGCAATTGATTGCACTCTGATGAAACAACACGTTTAACTTCCGGGAAGCAGTTGTATCCTGATATTCATCGTGCATGAAATTGAGAATCGTATCCTGTTCGGTTAAATATTCAGGAACAGCAGTCCCGATAGAAATTATCCTGCTTGCTTTAGAACCAGTTTCCATAGCGATTGACAATTAATAGTAAGAAATAAAGGTTCATCGTTGCGGAGGTCAACGTATTCATAGCCATTGCATTGTCAAAATCAGCATTGACGTTGTCCTTCCGAACTTTTGCAAACCAAATGGAAAGCCGGTAAACAACCGGGATCATCATACCCAGAAAAATTAGCAGAGCGGTTGTTTGTTGCTTCAGGCTGAAATAATAGAAAAGTAAAAGGACTGCCACAGAAAAAAGGAAACCGGAAAACAAAAAAGTACCGGTGTATCCCAATTTATAACTGATGGAAATTACTCCGTCGTTTTTGTCGGCCTGGTGCTGGTAAATTTGTGTCAATGGATAAATACTGCCAATGAATAAGCTGGAAACAACCATGCAAATGATTGAGTTTTCAGAAAAAAGAAAAGGCCAGTCAATACCGTTTATCGCAGCCGATGCCATCAGATAAACAAAGGCTCCCTGAAATACGAACACCGTTAGAAATCCGATGAACGGATATTTTTTTAGCCTGATTTTACGGTAACTGTATGCCCGCGACATGATTACGAACAACAACACCATCAACGAAAAGTAAACCGAGATGAACAATCCGGACAAAAGTGCAACAATATCAAATAGCAGCGTGGCATAATAAAGGTTGGCAGTTACTTTTGGCGGATGTTTTAGCCCGCCAATGCTGCCTTCGTCCCGATCCTGATAACTGTTGTAACCATTGCTCGACGGAAAAACCAAAAAATGTAAAATCAGAAATGCAAGGATTGTGTTTATCCAGTTTATTTCGCCCGATTGACTGAGCGCAAACAAAAAGACGGGCATCAGGAAAAATGAAAACGGCAATCGCAGATGCTTCACAGTATTTTTATCGAACCACGAAATCAAAGGAATTTTGAATGCCATAGTTTAGATTGTTGTTGAATTTCAAAAAAAGTACTCACTCATTATTCAACAGGAAACCAATAACCTTTCAAAATGTTCAACATAAATAAAACAAGTAATCAGCAAGTTGGCCGATACTTTTAAGATCAGGGAGCTTTTCAAAATAATTGACAGGCAAGGTAAAGTAAAATTCAACTGAAAATTAAGTTTTCCTGAAATCTAGGTTAAGCATTCTGTTAACTTAAAATCCCTGTCTATCTTTGCCTGCGTACTAAAAAACACGAATGGCATATTTAAATAATACCATGATCATCCGCCGGCAACTGGTTCGAAAAGTCGTCCGGCTTTTTAATGAAGGACGATTAATTGAAGGAATTGACCGTATTCCTTTGGAAATGTCGCCACGCGAAATAAGCGCCCAGAGACGTTGCTGCATTTACAAGGAACGTGCGGTGGTGAGGTACAAGCTGATGCCAATACTGGGACTTGGAATTGAAGATGAACAGGACGAACTTACCCCTTTGTCGGAATTTGCCAGGATGGCCATTGACCGGAAATCGCCTTCAAAAAAGGTACTGACTGTGGTTGACGAGGCCTGCACCTCGTGTGTAAAAGTGAATTACATTGTTACCAATATATGCCGTGGCTGCGTTGCAAGTCCCTGTATCATGAACTGCCCGAAAAATGCCATTCGTTTCAACTCTTCCGGAGCAGCCGAAATAAAATCTGATAAATGCGTTAACTGCGGACTTTGCAAGGAAGCCTGCCCCTATCATGCCATTGTTTATGTGCCGATTCCCTGCGAAGAAGTTTGCCCGGTAAATGCCATTTCGAAAAACGAACACGGCATTGAGCAAATTGACGAAAGCAAATGTATATACTGCGGACGTTGCCAGAATGCATGTCCGTTTGGATCTATATATGAAGTGTCGAACCTTATCGACGTTTTGAAAAGCCTAAAGCAAAAAGAGGAAGTGATCGCCCTGGTAGCTCCGGCTTTGTTTGGCCAATACGATGTTCATCCTGCCAAAGTGCTGAAAGCGATTGAAAATATTGGTTTTACAAAAGTGGTTGAAGTAGCCCGCGGTGCCGAAATGACCACCAAATACGAAGCCAAAGAACTGGCGCACCGATTGAGCGAAGGCGCTCCATTTATGACAACTTCCTGCTGCCCGTCGTACGTTGAACTTACGCGCAAACACATTGAGGGCCTGAAACCTTATGTTTCCGACACTGGTTCGCCGATGCATTATTCAGCGGCAACCACAAAAATGAAGTATCCGGAAGCAAAAACGGTTTTTATCGGACCATGTGTTGCCAAGCGAAAAGAAGGCATCGACAACGAATTTGTGGATTACGTGCTGAGTCTTTCGGAACTGGATGCCATTTTTGAAGCGATGGACATTACCCCAGCTGATTGTGAAGAATTGGTGATGGAAAACATTGCCGGTGAAGCACGTGGTTTTGCACTTTCAGGAGGTGTGATTGCCGCCATCAAACAACAGGATTTGAAAATTGACATTAAAGCCCTGTCTATTGACGGACTGAATAAAAAATCAATTAATCTGCTGAAAGCCTTCTCTAAGGGAAAAGCCTCCGCACAATTTATCGAAGTGATGGCCTGCGAAGGTGGCTGTATTGCCGGACCGGTAAGTCACAGCAATGCTCAGAAAGGGAAACGCAACTTCGAAAAAGGAATGGATTTGATTGCTGAAAAAGTGACGGCGGAAAAATAAATTGAATGTCCGTTTATATACCTTAATTGCTTTTTTGTGGCAGTCAAATATTGTCATTCATGGTCATTAAGTTGTCATCTCATGACAATTTAACGACCACCAAATGACAATGAATGACTTTCAATATCAAATCAAAACTCCTTTCCGTCGTAATCCCATTCAAGAATACTTGAAATAACCGGCAAAACGTGGGCGGCCATTTTTCGCTGTCCTGAATAATTGGGATGGGAGTCTGACCCGAAATCCTTTTCCGGATCCATCAGGTAAGTGGGAATCCCAACGAAATAAACATTCTTGCGTTGGTAAACCGATCTGAAATCTTCAACCAGTTCCTTTACATACGAATAGCAGGGTTCGTCGGTCATTGGACCAACAATGCAAAAAACCGGAACTTCGCCATATTGCTTTTTTACTTCATCTATCAGTTTTTCGTATCCGGCTTTAAAAACCGCTTTATCAGGAAAAGGCTGTGTGCTGAAGTCGTTGGTTCCAAGGTTAATTACTACCACATCCGGTTTCCACAACCTGAAATTCCAAAGTGGCAATTCCTTTTCATCGAAAACCCGGTTGAAACGATCGGGCATCGCGTTTGGCGACACTTTTTCCTTGTAGCCATAATTGCGTACAACACCCATTCCTGAATGTGCAATGATGTGGTAATCGGCTTTAAATGCGCGGGCCATAATTGGTGCGTAACTCAGGTAGTTGTTTTCGGTGGAAGGTTTGAACCGTTCACTTTTCGACAGACCTTCGGTTCCGTAACCACAGGTGATTGAATTTCCGATAAACTCAATTTTCCGGGACGGAACATCTTTCCAGTGAAGCATTTCACCGTTTTCAGGAATCATGATGCCTTTGAAAGAGCCGGTTCCCTGATTTCCTTCTGTACGTTTATAAATCCTGATTTTATGAATATGGGTTCCAATATTTCTTGCAATCACAATGGTTGTATCGCTCTTCACATCAATGGTTTTCGATGGCTGATCGTCAACAAAAACATTGTAGTAATTGTGACCGGTGTCGCTCATCTTAATAGCGCATTCCGTTCCCCTGAAACTGAACTGAATGTAAACGCCCGACCAATCGTAGCGAACTTCCTGCGGATTTGAAAAATCGAAACGGCCAACATACCTGAAGGATTCGTGGCTGGCGGGAATAAATTGGGTTTGCGCGAATGATGACAAGCAAACCAACAGATAAGCAATTGCAAAAAATAAGCGACTCATAATTCTATTTTTAATTTAATTTTTCAAATGACAACAAAAGTTCCTGAACAAAGCTTTCCTACCTCCGGTCTTCCGACTTCGGTCTTCTGACTTCGGTCTTCCGACTCCGGTCTCCTGACTCCTGACTCCTGACTCCTGACTATTCAAAAAAAGCATCAACTCCGGGATAATTGTATTTTTCGCGGGCATCCGCTTCCGACAAAAGAAAAAAGCGAAGTTCCGCTTCTGCACAAACTTTTCCTGACGAATTGATCAGTCGTGACTGAATTACCGCCATCCGCGTATTTCGCTCCAGTAACTTTGCCCGAATGGTTACCTGACCCTGATCGATCATCAAAGGTTGTTTAAACCTGACTTTCATTTCGGCAGTTACACCAACCGTTCCGCATTTGACGTAAACCAGCCAACCGGAAATTTCATCAAGCAATGTCGATTGTATTCCGCCATGCACCACTTTTGGATAACTCTGCAAAATTGGACGGGGATTCCAGTACGAAACCACTTCGTCGCCGTCTTCCCAGAATTCGAGGTGCAATCCGAATTCGTTGTGGGGCGAACAACCGAAGCATTGGTACATTTCCTGATCGTCAGTTAAATGTATATTTCTGATCTTTCTCATGATTCACAAAAATAGTGGAATATATTGCCTTTTAACTTCATTTTGTATAGATTAGGCATTCCAAATAAAATAAAAATGATCAAATCATCTGAACTAATCATAAATGCTGACGGCAGTATATTTCATCTGCACCTCACTCCCGAACAAATTGCGGATAATATCATTCTTGTTGGCGATCCGGGAAGGGTTGAACTAATCGGAAAGTCACTGACCGACATTGAATTTCAGGCACATAACCGCGAATTCGTTTCCACCACCGGAAAGTTCAACAACCAGCGCGTAACAGTCGTTTCAACCGGAATCGGCACCGACAACATTGATATTGTGGTGAACGAACTGGATGCTTTGGCCAATATCGACCTGAAAACCCGCGAAATAAAACCGCTATTCCGCAAATTAAATTTCGTGAGGATTGGCACTTCAGGCGGACTTCAGGATTATTTACCTGTAAATTCGTTTGTCGTATCGCAAAAAGCCATCGGTTTCGACGGGCTACTGAATTTTTATGCCAACCGCGATTCGGTTTCGAACCTGCCTTTTGAAGAGGCTTTCAAACAACATACCGGCTGGGGAATACAGCTGACATCGCCATACGTTGTAAACTGTTCGGAAACGCTTTTCTCAAAAGTACACCAGGCCGACACCATTTCAGGAGTAACCATTTCGGCTCCCGGATTCTACGGTCCGCAGGGAAGGGTGCTGCGATTGCCGCTTGCCGATTCGCTTTTGAACGAAAAAATCGTGTCGTTCGAGTTCGAAAAGCAAAAAATTACCAATTTTGAAATGGAATGTTCTGCCATTTATGGGTTGTCGAAATTACTTGGTCATGAAGCATTGACCATTTGCCTGATCATTGCCAACCGTCTAAAAAAGGAAGCAAATGCTGATTACCATGGATCGATGGAAACATTGATTCAAACTGTTCTGGAAAGGCTAACCAATTAATGGATAAACTAACATGATTGAAAAAAAGCTGGATTCGCTGATTATGCTTTTGGATGACCCGGATGATTCGGTCTTTCACGTTGTTCAGGACGAACTCATGAAAGAAGATATCTCTGTGGTTGACCATTTGGAGCATGTTTGGGAAACCAGCCTTGATGAATTGGTTCAGAAACGAATAGAGTCCATCATCCAGAAAATCCAGTTAACCGATACAAAGGAGAAAATAAAACACTGGTCAGATCAAAAATCAATCGACCTTTTTGAAGGATGTTTTTTGATTTCGCGCCATCAGTATCCGGAATTAAAACAGAAATTCATTCAGTTACAGCTCGATAAAATCAGGCAGGAGATTTGGCTGGAATTCAGGAACTCGCTTACCTCGCTGGAAAAAATTACCATTTTGAACCACGTTTTTTATGACAGGCACAAGTTTAAAGTGGACTATTTTAATCCTGAATCACCCCACAACTCTTACATCAACCGGATTCTGGACACAAAGAAAGGCAATCCGGTTTCGATTGCTATTTTATACACTTTGATTGCCCGATCGCTAAACCTTCCTGTTCATTACATCGACTTTCAGAAAAACCCGCTGGTTGGTTATTTCGACAAAGATATGGCCAGATTGGTGCACGGGGAAGAAACCGAGAATCCAATTCTGTTTTATATCAATCCATCGAACAGCGGAGCCATTATTGGTCCAAAAGAAGTTGACTATATTCAACATACGACAGATGATACTGAACGGCAAAAGCTGGTCGTAGCATGTCCCGACCGCATCATCATTAAACGGCTGATTGAAAAACTTGTAATCGGATACAGGGAACTTGGACAGGCCGATAAAGTAAATTACCTGAACGAAATAGCGGCAATACTTTGAAATAAAAGGCTGCCCATCAATTGACGAACAGCCTTTCCCTAATCCACAACTCAACAACCAATTAATAATTTTTTCAAAGATCGTTACCCTGAACTTGTTTCAGGGTCTCATGACAGAAGGGATGCCGATCCCGAAGTCTCGGGACGGCATGACGTTGTGACAAGAGTTCGTTGACACGACGCTAGAAGTAGTAAACATCCCTCGCTCCACGTTTTACTTTGCGGATATCTTTGTTCAGGATTTCAATTACAGTGCGCCTGTTGGCCTGATGTTCCTCTTCCGGGCAATCAATTCCATCGGCACAATGGTTTATCAGCATTGATTCTCCAAAACCTTTGGCCACCAATCGGTCTTTTGCAACCCCTTTGCCAATCAAATACGCAACAACCGATTCCGATCGACGCTGTGATAAATTCAGATTGTATTCTGCAGTTGCACGGCTATCAGTATGAGAACCGATTTCGATACGTACCTCCTGATTTTCAAGCAGTATCTGTGCAAGGTCGTCCAACACAAGGGCTGCATCGGGCCTGATGTTCGATTTATTCAGGTCATAAAACAAATCGTCGAGGGTAAATTGTTTCCCGGTTGATAATTTCTCCATTTCAACTGTTAATGAATATTCTCCGGGAACTAACCCAACGCTCGTATATTTTACAGTATTTGGGAAAAATCCTTCAGCAGTGACATCGAAAGTGTAATCAGTTTCATTGTTCAATTTCATCCGGATTATACCATTTTCTTCTTCAAGTTCCGACTCATTGTATTTACCCTCAGAAATATCAACAATTGCCAAAGGTATAATCAGGCCCTGCTCCGGATCAATCACCTCAATTGTCAGATATGGATAGCCTTGTTTAAGGATGACGTCTTCTTTTTGTTCCAGTCCGAATAATTGTCTGGAAATACTAACCGGAACTAAATCTGAAGCAAAAGTTTTGTTTTCGGCCAAAAGTGAATATTTCAGACCTGGTTTCACTGAAAATTCAACCAACCCATTTTTATCACTTATTGCTGAAGTGATAACATCACCTTTTTCATCTTTCAGGAAAATTTTAGAATCTGGCATAATTTCCATGGTGCTCTCCAAAATGCTTGTTACCTGGAGGTCGATTGCGGCAACCGAGAAATAATAAATATCGTCTTCACCTGCTCCTCCCGGACGGTTAGAGGTAAAATATCCTGTCAATGAATCTGTATTTAAGATCAGTCCGAAATCGTCGTATTTTGAATTGATTGGAGCATCAAAATTTGCTACCAGGTAATGGCCATCATCGCCTGATCTGGCGGCATAAATATCCAAACCTGCCATTCCGGGGCGGCCATCGGACGAAAAGTACAGAATTCCTTCCTTGTCTACAAAAGGGAACATCTCCTTGCCTGAGGTATTGATTGTTTCGCCCAGATTTACAGGTTTCGACCATTGGCCATTCACTAATTCTGATTTGTAAATATCGGTTTGTCCAAATCCACCGGGCATGTCAGAAATAAAATAAAGGGTATTATTATCGGGCGACAATGCCGGATGACCAACAGAATAAGTATTGCTGTTGTGCGAAAAATTTACTCCTTCTGACCAATCTTTTCCATCGAACCTTGAAATGAAAATTTTCAGGTGATTGATCCCTTTGAGTGATTTATTACTGCTACCGTTGGTATAACCATTTCGTGTAAAATAAATGGTATTAAAATCTGCCGAAAAACTTACAGGCCCTTCATGAAGCCTTGAGTTCAATTTTTTTGATAAAGAGGACGATTCATTAAAATCAGTTTTTGGGTTTGGTGTGGTCAGGTATAAATCCAGGAAAGGCTGATCGTTCCATTTAAACTCATTCCGAACCATCGAAAAACTATCCATTGCTGAAGAAAAAACCAATTGATCATTGTAAAAAGCAGGTGACATATCAGTAAACCTTGAATTGCCTTCTACTTCTTTCACATCTACTTTCTTTATTTTATCCTTTAGCTCAATAAGTTGATTTAACTGGTTGTATTGATTGATCGCACGTTGATCGTTTGGCGCCAGATGAATGTATTTTTCAAGCCAGATTTTTGATTCATCAATATTTCCGTTAATACGATGCAATTGTGCATATTGATAATAATCTTCAGTCTTTCTTTCTTCGATCTGAACCAGATAGGAATAATACAACAGGGCTTTTTTGTAGTTCAACATTTTGTCGTAACAATAGGCCAATCGCTGTATAAGCTTTCCGTTTTCAGGATACCTTTTGTACAATGATTCATAAATACTTGCGGCTTTGCTGTACGACAAATTTTCGTAAAGCAGGTCAGCTCGCTTTTCGAGTATGGATTGTGCCGATATGGTTGCCGGCCACAAAACAGTAATTAGTATGATACTTAGAAATATAGCTCGTTTCATTGTATTTGTATTTAGGTGCTAAAAGAATCTTGGTGACAATATTTTATTGTTTCTGAAAGCGATGTCATAACTGATATAAACTTCGTGCGTTCCCTGGTTGTAATTCCGGAGCCGCGATTGTGTCATATCAAAAGAATAGCCCAAACTCAACTGGTTGGTAATGTCAAACTTTACCATCCCTCCAACTGAATCGCCAAAACGGTACATGCCTCCGAGCCACAAACGGTCGTGTAAAAGCACTGCTCCTGAAAACTCCGACGAGAGTGGCGCTCCATTTACCATTCGGAAGGTAAAGGATGGTTTGAACCTGATATTTTCACTAATATCGACCACTACACCACCTGCGAAAAAATAATGTCGCTCTTCCTTACTTGTTAAAGTATTCTCGTCATCAGACAAACTGTTCTGAAGCATTTTCGGAATTGAAAGACCCAGATAAAACCTTTCGGAATACAGATAAGTTCCTATTCCAAAATTGGGCAGGTACATTTTACTGACCCCATTCAACAGAATTTCATCCTCATATTGGGCACCTTCCAGACCCGATAGATTTACGTCGTACATATTTAAACCACCCTTCATTCCAAATGCAAGTTTTACCTTGTTGGTAACTTTTAAGTGATAAGCGTAATCGGCATAAAGACCGGTTTGCTTAACTGGTCCAAGCTGATCATGAATCAAGCTAAACCCAATCCCAACATTGTAATTAATAAATGGACTATTAATTGAAAACGTCAGTGTTTTGGGCGCGCCATCAATGCCAATCCATTGCTGCCGGTGCATCAATACCGCATTTAAAGTTCCCCTGCTGCCGGCATAAGCCGGATTAATTGAAACCGGATTGTGCATGTATTGGGTAAACATCGGATCCTGTTGAGCCGAAACGCTCCCTGCAATTCCTAAGAGGAATAGAACAATGAACCTGATTTTCATCCTTCCCGTATTTCTGTTATTTATCATGAGTTCCTGAATTTTATAATAGTCATTTATTACTTATCGAGATATACAAAGCCTGTCTTGTGCCTGCTGCTGCCATAATCTATAATAAAATAGTAGGTTCCGGCTGGCAGCGATTTTGTTCCAATTTTGGTTACGTTGGCATTTCCATCCCACTCGTTCAGGTAACCACTCTTCTCATAGACAACATTTCCCCAGCGGTTGAATAAGGTCAGTTTATTATTCGGATACAAATCAATTCCCTCAATAATAAACGTGTCGTTAGTACCATCACCATTTGGTGTTAAAATCTGGTTGGGCAGGAGCATATCTTCCACTTCAATTGTAACCTTCGCGTCGTCGCAATCACCATCGGCATCGCATAATTTATAAGTAAAACTATCGGTTCCAACAAAGTTTATATTTGGTGTATAAGTATAACTACCATCAGGATTAAGAAATACAGAGCCATTTGAAGGTGGCGTTACCAAAGTATATTCGTTTCCTCCGTCACCACTCCAAATATCGTTTTCATCAACGAAATCGCTTAATGAACCATCAACATTCACAGTAAAAAGATCATCGTTGGCAACCGGCACATCGTTTACAGAAATAACGGTAATTGTCACCATGGCCTGATCGCAGTCGCCATCGATGTCACAAACCTTGTAAACAAAAGTGTCAGTTCCGTTGAAATCATCGTCAGGAGTATAGGTATAACTGCCATCAGGATTTAATACAACACTTCCGTTTGATGGTGCAGTTTCTATTGTCCAAACATTGCCGCCGTTTACACTTGGGATATCGTTCAGCGAAACGTTTCCGCTGATTGGCGTATCTTCATTGGTTGTATTGAAATCGTCAAATGCAACAGGGTCATCGTTTACAGGCATAACTATCAAATAAACTGTTGCCTGGTCACATGCTACCGGGGTGCCATTGTCGCAAACCTGATAGACAAACTGGTCGCCTCCGAAGTAATCCAAATCAGGAGTATAAACAAAACTTCCGTCGGCATTTAAAATAACAGTACCATGTATTGGCGCTTTTACCGGTGTGGTATTTACTATCTGCAAATCGCCTTCCGGATCGTTGTCGTTGGTCAAAACATTGCTTGATAACGGGGAATCTTCCTTTCCGAAGAAACTGTCGTCGGTGGCAAAAGTGGAGTTGCCCAATGGATTGGCCAGAATACCGATTGTTACGGTGGCAACATTACAAAGAGGTGGTGTTCCCAAATCGCATACCTGATAATCGAAACTTACTTCGCCGATGAATCCTGAAGCAGGAATAAAGGTAAATGTTCCGTTCGGGTTGAGCGTTAAAGTTCCGTTTTCCGGAGCCGGTCCAACCAAAGTAACACTGTTCGGGTTCAGGTTCCCGTCAGCATCGAAATCGTTGCTGATAACGTTTCCGTTTACAGGGTGATTCACTGAGCCCTGGTAATTGTCGTTGTTGGCAACCGGTGCATTGTTCGGATTAGGGAAATCAAGTACATTGATTGTTACCGTGGCCTGATCGCAAAGTGATGGTGTGCCGTTGTCGCATACTTCGTAAACAAAACTGTCGGTTCCTGCAAAACCTGTATTTGGTGTGTAGGTATAAGTTCCGTCAGGATTGATTACCACAGTACCATTGGCTGGTGGAGTAACCGGCTGGGTTTTAATTGTCAGCGCATTCCCTTCAGGATCGCTGTCGTTGGTAAGCACGTTGCCAGTGGCAGGACTGTCTTTCAAGGTATTGTTGATGTCGTCTTTGGCTGTCGGTGCATCGTTAACAGGTGTGACTGTAATGGTCACTTTTGCTATTGATTCGTCGCCATTGATGTCCGTTATCTTGTAGGTAAAACTATCAACTCCTGTGTAATTAGCTTCAGGAGTATAGGTGAATGTACCATCAGTGTTGAAAATTAAGCCTCCGTGAACTGGACCCAAGATTAAACTCCAGATATTTCCTCCGTCACAACTTGGATCATCATTAGTTGAAACATTTTCGTTCAAAATCTGATCTTCAATGGTAATCAGGTTATCATCAACTGCCACTGGAACATTATCGAAACTTTCAATTGTAAAACTCAATGTTCCTTCTGCAAGACATCCGTTTGAATCTGAAACCACCACAGTGTAAATCCCATCTGCAAGACCGCTGAGATCCTGAGTTGTTGCTCCAGTACTCCATAGATAAACATATTCACCTGTTCCACCGGTAACACTTAGATCAATCGCGCCGGTATTGCTTCCGATACATGTTGCCGCCAGAGTAGTGCCCGTGGCTGTCAGAGCTGGAGGTTCAACGATTGTAAAGTTCAATGTGCCACCTACAAAACATCCGTTGGATTCGGTAACAACGACAGAGTATGTTCCTGCGGAAAGACCGCTCACATCCTGAGTCCTGTCACCAGTGCTCCATAAATAGGTGTAGATTCCGCTACCACCTGAAACGTTTAAATCAATTGATCCGGTACTTGATCCGTTACACAGTATGTTAGTTTGTATCTCACTGATATTAATATCAGCCTGCTCGGTAACTGTAACGGTGGCTGTATTGTTGATCGTACATGGGGAGGTCGCTGCGTGGGTATAGGTGTAAACCAAACCTGTAAATT
>JAIBEZ010000053.1 GCA_019459485.1 Prolixibacteraceae bacterium | reverse complement strand
TAACCGGAATTTTATACATCTATTGAAATACAAAACCATGTTCGAAACTGCAATCCAGAAAATATTCAGAAAACCAACCGATCGGCCAACCGACGAAATCGTTGTTTTATATGGAAGCCATTCAGGAAATTCGGAGTTCATTGCAAAAGAAGCCCAAAAATACCTGAAAAAGAACGGGCTTTCGGTAACGGCTTGCGATATGGCAAAATATGAGTTCGGGAAATTGACGAATGAAAAGTCGGTTTTGATTGTCGTCAGCACACAAGGCGAAGGCGATCCGCCCGATTCGGCTCAAAAGTTCTGTAAAAACCTGTTTGCCGAAAATGCGCCGTTGCTGACCAACCTGCAATTTGCCGTTTGCGCGCTGGGCGACAGCAGTTACGAGCATTTTTGCAAAACCGGAAAAGACATCGACCGGCGGTTAGGTGAACTGGGCGCCATTCGCTTCCATCAACGGGTGGATTGCGATGTGGAATTTCACCAGGCTGCTTCGGGTTGGGTGTCTGAGGTTCTTGGGAAATATTCGGGAAAAACCGAATCTGCTCCGGTTCAAATTAATACCGAAAACCTGCACCGCCCCTACCCTGCTATCGTGAAAGAAAAGTTCCGGCTAAACGAAGGTTCTCCGTCGGAAACCTATCACATCGTGTTGGCTGTTGATGATCCGGATTTCCGATATCAGCCGGGAGATACCGTTGGCATTTTTCCTGAAAATCAGGACGAATTAGCAGATCAAATCCTGAAGCAGTTAAACGTATCGCCTGAAAAGGTTATTTCATTTGAGAATAAGACAATTCCACTCCGGAAATTACTGACAGCGCAGTTTGAACTGACCGCCATCAGCAAAAAATTGCTGGAAAACTATCAGAAACTGACACAAAAGCCGGAACTGGAAAAACTGTTGACCGACGGGAAAAAGTTGCAGGATTATATCCGGCATCACGATGTGCTGGATGTATTGGTTGAATTCCCGTTTTCAGGCAACCCGGAAGATTTGATTGCTGTCCTTCGGAAGCTTCAGCCCCGATATTATTCCATTGCTTCCAGTCAGCGGAAACATCCCGGAGAGGTTCACCTGATCGTCAAGCTGGTTCAATCGGAGCAAAATGGGCGAATCCGTTCGGGAGCCTGTTCGTCGTACCTGAACCGCTGGATTGAAGTGGGTCAGAAAATAAATGTACAACTGATTCCCAACGAGCAGTTCCGGATGCAGACCGGGGAAACACCAATGATTATGGTAGCTGCCGGAACCGGAATTGCACCTTTTCGGGCCTTTCTGGAAGAATGGGAAAATGGAAATCTTCAGGGCGAAACCTGGTTGATTTTTGGCGAGAAACATCGGGATTTCGATTTTTTCTACCAAAAAGAGTGGGAATACTGGTTAGAAAACAATCAGTTAGACCGCCTTGATGTGGCGTTCTCGCGCGATCAGGCTGAAAAAGTCTATGTGCAGCACAAAATCGAGGAACAGGCTGATGAATTTTACCAATGGCTAAATCGCGGGGCGCATGTGTATGTTTGCGGATCGGTAGCCATGGGGAACGAGGTCAGGCAAGCCATTTGCCGGGTAATACAAACGGCAGGCGGAAAAACAGAAAAAGAAGCCACCGCACATTGGGAAAACCTGTTGAACGAGAACCGCATCCATCAGGATTTGTATTGACGAATGAATGTGTTCGATCTGATATACATAGTTTTAGCTCAGGAGGAACAAACCCGTCCTGTCATTTCTACTGTATTGCCTTAATCTGAAAATGTTCGGAGTCATTTTTACCATCACATAAAAAAATCCGGTGCTTTTCGGGCACCGGATTCAATATAGTTTCGTAAATCGATTTTACAATTTTGCAAACAGCTTTTTCAGGCTAACCTCTCCTGAAATGATGTTTTTCAGGTCGCTGATGGCAACCCGGTCCTGAAGCATGGTATCTCGGTAGCGAATGGTTACCGTATTGTCTTCCATGGTGACGTGGTCAACGGTTACACAGAAAGGTGTGCCGATGGCATCCTGACGGCGGTAACGTTTCCCGATAGAATCTTTTTCGTCGTACTGGCAATTGAAATCAAATTTCAGTTCGTCGATAATTTCGCGGGCTTTTTCTGCCAGCCCATCTTTTTTCATCAATGGCAAAACAGCAAGTTTGATAGGAGCCAAAGGTGCAGGAATACGCAGTACTACCCGCATATCCTTCTTGCCGTCTTCGCTCACAATTTCTTCTTCTGAATACGATGCAGCCATAATTTGCAGGAACATGCGGTCAACACCAATTGAAGTTTCCACCACAAACGGAACATACGATTCATTTAATTCCGGATCGAAATACTGAATTTTTTTTCCGGAGAATTGCTGATGTTGCGACAGATCGAAGTCAGTGCGCGAATGAATTCCCTCCACTTCTTTAAATCCGAACGGAAATTTGTATTCAACGTCAACGGCTGCATTGGCGTAATGCGCCAGTTTATCGTGTTCGTGGAAACGGTAATTTTCATTGCCAAATCCAAGTGCCTGGTGCCAGTTCATGCGGGTTTGTTTCCATTTCTGAAACCATTCCAGTTCGCTTCCCGGACGGACAAAGAACTGCATTTCCATTTGTTCGAATTCGCGCATCCGGAAGATAAACTGTCGTGCCACAATTTCGTTGCGGAAAGCTTTTCCGATCTGTGCAATTCCAAACGGAATTTTCATGCGACCGGTTTTCTGCACATTCAGGTAATTCACAAAAATGCCCTGTGCAGTTTCGGGGCGAAGATAAATTTTCATAGCTCCGTCTGCAGCCGCTCCCATATCAGTCGAAAACATCAGGTTAAACTGACGAACATCGGTCCAGTTGCGTGTTCCGGAAACCGGGCAAACAATTTCCTGATCGATGATGATTTGTTTTAATTCGTCCAGATTGCTGTCGTTCAGCGCTTTTACAAACCGTGCCTGCAAATCGTTCCATTTCTGCTGATTTTCCAGCACACGTCCGTTGGTTTCACGGAATTGTTTTTCGTCGAAAGTTTCGCCAAAACGCTTTTTGGCTTTCTCAACTTCCTTCTCTATTTTATCCTCGAATTTGGCCAATTGTTCTTCGATCAGCACATCGGCGCGGTATCTTTTCTTTGAGTCTCTGTTATCAATCAACGGATCGCTAAACGCGTCAACATGGCCGGAAGCCTTCCAGATGGTTGGGTGCATAAAAATAGCAGAATCAAGTCCAACCACATTTTCGTGCAGCAGAACCATCGAATCCCACCAGTATTTTTTAATGTTGTTTTTTAATTCAACACCGTTTTGTCCGTAGTCGTAAACGGCTCCCAGGCCATCGTAAATCTCACTCGACTGAAATACAAAACCGTATTCTTTACAATGAGCGACAAGCTTTTTAAAAACATCTTCCTGAGCCATAACCTATATATTTACTATTAAAAAATGTACTATTTACAATTTAGAAAATCGCAGATAATTAACATTTTACATGACAATTAATGCGATATTATTTTATCTGATGGTTGATTTTTCCTTTTCCGGAAGGTTATTCAACTTCTTCGAAATCAACATACTCTCCTACGTTGTTTCGTTGGTTACCTTGTTTCTTAGGATCTTTCTCGATCGTAACTTCCCCTTCGCGTTTCCTTTCAGTCTGATACGACGATTGCCGTGCCTGCATGTTGTTTACAGCCTTTTTAACCACAATTGGAAACAGCAAACGTCCTAAAAATTTCAGCCCGTAATAGACTATTACGATTATACCAATGGTTTTTAAAAAGCTTGCAATCGTTAGTATGACAAATAAATAATTCATAGCTATTCAAAAATTAGAGCCGCTAAAATTAGTAATTTATTGGGAAACGACCATGATTTTATAAACCGGTAAATCTGATATCAATGATCATCATTTTTTCTTAACATGTAATGAGGTTCAATCAGTGGAACCGTGACTTATTTTTAAAACCGCCATTCACCGATCGTTTCTGGTCATTCACAATTTTCATTTTTGTTAATCTTAGTAAAGATGCTTGCTTTGTCTCGCCATTAAAAAACAATTAAATAAAGCATACGTTAGTAATTGCTGATCCTTCGGCTGCAACTTATCAAAAAAATTGCGGTCTGTATGTATCAGTGGTGTTTAGAAAACAGAAAACAATGAAACAACTATTTACAATTTTACTATTTATCTCATTGTCGTTTCCCGGTCTTGCGGCAATGGTAACCCTGAGCGGTTACCTCAAAGACAAAGCCAACGGGGAAGCCCTGATTGGCGCGACGATTTACATTCCGGAAATAAAAACCGGGGTGATTACTAATCCCTACGGATTTTACTCTATTTCGGTACCACAGGGCTCCTATTCTGTTACTTTCTCGTTCATAGGCTACCAACCTCAATCGCCTCTTATTGTCCTGAATGAAAGCAAACAGTTGAATGTGTTGCTTGAAGAAGACTCGGAACAGATTGATGAAGTAGTGGTCTCGGCTGAAAAGAAAAACAGGAACGTGGAAAGCCTGCAAATGAGCATGGAGAAAGTTCAGGTGAAAATGATTAAAAAGCTGCCTTCGTTTATGGGCGAGGTGGATATCATTAAAAGTATCACCTTGTTACCGGGAATTCAGAATGGTGGCGAAGGAAGTTCGGGTTTGTACGTGCGTGGTGGAGGTCCCGACGAAAACCTGATGATTCTGGATGAAGCGCCGGTTTACAATGCATCGCATTTGCTGGGTTTCTTTTCGGTATTTAATTCGGATGCCATCAAAGATGTGCAGGTTTACAAAGGTGGAATTCCTGCTGAATATGGTGGAAAAGCCTCGTCGGTAATCGACATCCGAATGAAAGACGGAAACTCGCAGCAGCTGGGAATGAGTGGCGGAATCGGGAATATTTCGAGCCGGCTGACAGTTGAAGGCCCCATTATCAAAGACAAATGGAGCTTCATCGTTTCGGGAAGGCGTACTTATGCCGATGTACTCGGTAAGGCCATTGGAATTGAGGAACTTCAGGATAATCAACTGTATTTTTACGACCTGAACCTGAAAACAAATATCGAAATCAACGATAAAAACCGAATCTACTTTTCGGCCTACACCGGTGACGACTATTTCAAGGCCGGCGAATCGATTTACATGCGGTGGGGAAACCTGACTTCAACTGCCCGTTGGAATCACCTTTTCAGTAATAAATTGTTCTCAAATACTTCGTTGATTTTCTCGAGGTATAACTATAATCTTGGAATACCAAGTTCGGGAGCCGATCAGTTCGACTGGACTTCTCAAATTTCGGATTACAATTTCAAGGAAGACTTTACCTGGTACCTGAATTCGAAGAATAGGCTAACGCTTGGCTTTAACCTCATTTATCATCATTTTGAACCGGGAGCGGTCGATGCCAACGAGGGTTCGTATTTTACAGATCTGAAACTTACCAATTACAATGCGCTGGACAATTCGCTGTATGTATCGAACGAACAAACAATCGGTAGCCGCCTGACTTTGAGATACGGTTTACGTTACTCCTATTTTCAGCAAATAGGGAAAGCAACTGTAAGGGAATACCTGAATCCGGATCGACCAAATGACGAAGAAGTGATCGGTACAATCGAGTATGGTCCCGGGAAACTGGTTCCTCCTTCCTATCACAATCTGGAACCACGGCTGGCGATAAAATTCCTGCTCAATCCGGAGAGTTCATTGAAGGCCTCCTACAACCGCATGGCTCAAAACCTACATCTTATTTCGAATACCAACTCACCAACTCCGCTTGATATCTGGCTGCCCAGCAATCACTACATCAAACCACTGATAGCCAATCAGGTTGGTCTGGGATATTTCAGGAATTTTAAAGATAACATGTTCGAGACTTCGGCAGAAGTGTATTACAAAAAGATGAAAAACGTAATCGACTATATTGATGGCGCTGAATTGTTCCTGAAAGAAGATCTGGAAACGGAACTCTTGCGCGGAAGTGGCTATGCTTACGGGTTGGAACTTTACGCCAAAAAGCAGGAAGGCCGTCTGACAGGCTGGGTGAGCTACACATTGTCTCGTTCGATGCGCGAAGTTCCCGGAATTAACGAGGGAAACGCATATCCATCAAGTTACGACCGTACCCATGTTGGTTCGGTGGTAGTCAATTACGATCTGAGCAAGCGTTGGAATATATCTTCAACATGGGTTTATTCAACCGGAAACCCAACTTCTTACCCGGTTGCCAAATACGATGTTCAGGGAACAACGTATTATTACTATTCGGCGCGAAACAGCAACCGGATTCCGGATTATCACCGATTGGACATTTCGGCAACTTATGACTTCAAGAAAAATGACCGGAAAAAGGTAAAACAATCATTGAATTTCTCAATCTACAATGTTTATGCACGCCGGAATGCTTATTCGATTACATACCGGCAAAATGAAGAAAAGCCCAATGTTTCGGAAGCAACCCGCTTGTCAATCATCGGAAGCCTGATTCCGTCGGTAACTTACAATTTCAATTTTTAATTTTTGAACTTCATGAAAAAGGATATAGAAAAAGCTACTGGCTACTGGCTGCTGGCAACTGGCAAAAAAGCTGTGAATTTCGGTCTTCCGTCTCCGTTCTTCCGTCTCCGTTCTTCCGTCTTCCTACTTCTGACTCTTGCCGTCCTCTTCACATCCTGCGAAGACGTTGTGGAAGTAAAACTGAACGACGAAAACCTGAACTTGTTTGGCGTTGAAGCCAGCATAACTACTCAGGATCAGCCAACAGTATTCTTGTACAAAACCTTAAAGGTTGATCAGGATATAGCATATCCCGGAATAAGCGGAGCTGAAGTTTCTATTTCCGACGATGCCAATCCTTCAAATTCCATCGCTTTGGTGGAAGATCAGCAGAGAAAAGGTTTATACACTGTACCACAAAATTCCAACTTTTTGGGTGTTGCCGGACGTGAATACACCCTGAACATTCAATCGGAAGGCACAACCATCACTGCCAAAGATAAACTTGCCCGAGTCGAGCCAATTGACTCTATTCAGGTTTTCCCATCGATGCGTGGAAATAAAATCTTTTTGGCCGTTTTTACCTACGGAAAAGAAACTCCGGGAATAGGCAATTATTACAAATGGGATGTTTTTGTGAACGATTCGCTGGTTACAAATGGCAATCGCCTGGCTGTTGCCAGCGACGAATTTGTGGACGGCAATTACATTTCAGGATTGGAAGTTTATACCGATTTCCACGACACTAAAAAAGCAAATAAAGAGCGCAAGCTGAACCTTGGCGACACCATTTACGTGAAACATACTTCCATATCGAAATTCGCTTATTACTATTATTTCCAGATGATCAATCAAAGCAGCACCGGATCGCTTTTCAGTGTACCTCCTGCAAATATAAAGAGCAACTTCACCTCGAGCGATGGCAAACCGGTACTTGGATTATTTACAGCCCGCGATGTGTCTGTTTCGAATGAAGTTATAATTGATCAAAAGCTGGAAGATCAGTTGAGAAAACCGTAATACCCTTATTCAGTTTTTAATTCGGAGATTGCTTTCGAAAAAATACCGAGCACTTTCTCATCAACGTTTCCAAACAAAGATATTCCTGAAGCGCCATGCTGCAAAGCTGTTTTGATTCCTTTATCCAACTCATCGTCTGATTTAAAATCGGGTAAATACAATCCGGCATAAACAGGGAATTTACCGTTCAAAAAGTGAATACCTTCTTCAACGGCATCGCCGATCCAGGTAACCGGTTCGCGGTAAAAACCGTGGTAAATCATTGGGCAAACGCCATCCAAATTCCAGTTGGTCCAGTCTTGCCGAACAATTCGGCGGGCAATTTCAGGAGTCGGGAACACAGCAGCAGTAATTACTTTCTTTTTCTGATGGGCTATTTCAGCCAGTTGATTGACCAACGAATTGACACGATCGTACCTGAATTTCCGCCACGACGGACTTTGATCGGGATGTTCAATTTCGAGCGGATCAATTCCGTATTCATTCTTGTAATTTGCCCGGCAGGTTTCGCAATAACAGAAATCGTATTCAGGCAATTCGCGGCTTTGATCTATTTTATAACCTTGCCAAAGATTGACGGGTAAAATGACATCACAAAAACGCACATAATCCAGATGGATGCCGTCAACATTATCTTTTTCGAGAATCAATTTTACCTGATTTTTCAGGTATTCCTGAACTTCGGGTTTCGACGGGCAAAGCCAACGGTAATAACCCACATACGGTGGATGAGTTGCGCATGATAAACCTTTGCGGCTTACAGCATACCAATCGGGGTGATTTTCAAGCACCTCTTTTTCGCCGCGATTCAATGTCCACATCCAGCGGTGAGCTTCCAAACCAACCGATTTGGCTATCCTGAAATGGTTTTCACTGTCGCTTTCAAAAAACATCCCGCGAATTCCGGCCTCATAAAAACGGCTGAATCTTTCTTTGATATGGCTTTCTTCTTCGGTATGATTGGGATTTTCCCATACCCAATGCTTATAACCGATCGATTTTTTAGGTTTCTGCCTTGCGCTGGCCTGGCCAAAACTCATTAATCCGATTCCAGCAAACAGCGATGATTTGATAAAATCTCTTTTATTCATGGTTTTTGTTTGGTTGACTTTTTTGTAATAAACTGCTCTCATTCAGCGATAAAACCACGCCATTATTGGTGGTTAGTTTTGCTGAAAACTGGTTTTGCGAAGCAACAAGTTCCAATTTTGCAGACATTCCAGTGCTACCTTTGAAAACATCCGGCAGCGAAAGTTCGGCCAGGGAAGACGCAAAACCTCCGTGTTTTCTTCTGAATTCGTGTTGTTTGTAATAGATCAACCACAGGTAGTTTTTCAACTCTTCGTCCACGGGAAGTTTGAACTCCACATTTTGATTTTTTACCGTATTTCCTGAGAATTGCAGCATTCCCCAGCGTTCGGGGGTGTGCATGTTTATCTCGCCGGTCGGGCTCCAAACCCAGTTGTATTCGGGCAAAGCATTCCCGGTTTTTTCATCTTTCTTTTTCTGATATTTTCCGTCAACTACATCGGTTTGCCAGTTAACCCGCGAAAAATCGATTTTCCAGATTTGCCCATCGACGGGAGTTGGCGTTGTTTGTCCGACATTCAGCGACTTAAAGGGAATGGCCATTTCAACTGTCCACTTCTGATCAACATCCGACGGATTATTGATCGTTCCTACGATTGAAACAGCGCTTTTAAAACCCTCCGAATTCCAGCTAATCAGCGGCTGACCACCATTGCGATAGGGTTTTGGCAAAAAAAGGTCGAACAGCGTGTTGGCTGCATTTAACTCAAACTCGTAATAGTTGTGCGTGTCGCCGTCCGGATCGATAAAAATTTCAAAGTCATTTTCATGATACACAATCTGGTCGCGGGTTGTATAATATGACCAAATGTGAGGCTCGGTCAGTTCGGCCAGAATGTACAGGTAGTTTTTATCCCAAAGCATTTTTACCTGAGTTGGGTACAGCGGTTTTGGTTTTCTATCCCCTTCAATATCGGCAAAGCCGCCTGACCATTCCACTTTTTTCCAGGAAACCTCATCGCCTTTCCCATCAATCTGTATGTCATTCAAGGTTCGATAAACCACATAACTCCTTTTAGGCAAAAAAAGGTGTTCGTATCCTTTCCGGATTTCCTGGGCACAGGCAACAATAGATTCCGTTTGAACCCAGATTATCAGAGAGATAAGCAGAATCTTCTTCATTCAATTCCTTTTTAAATTATTCGTTTTAAAAGTAACGCTTTACATCCGGATAGTAAAACCAAAATTATTCTGGAAATTTTGAATCACAATAGGCGCTCTGAAAAAGGAGGACACAATTGTATAAATAACAAAACCTTCAAAGCTCGCTGACTTTGAAGGTTTTATAGTAAAAAACTATCTGTACTATGTGCCTGTGTGGTTAAAATTCCACCTGAATACCAATTGTTGGCAATACTGTTCCTGATGGATTTTTGACACTTCGAAGTACATACCGGGTGTCATTATCCGCTGTCAGGAAGTTTCCGCTGTCATCGGTTTCACGCACAACCTGATCAGTCGATTGCGCCTGAAAATTATACAGATTCTGAATATCGATGTAAAACTTCAAGGTCATCTTTTTCAGGTAATACGCTTTGTCGACCCGCACATCTAGCTGGTGAAACACTCCAAATCGTTCAGCATTTAGCTTCGAATTATCGAAATATGGTCCACCGGTCAGGTTCCATGCGGAAATGAGCGAAGAACGGTCAAGATCCCAGGGAGTGTAAGGCAATCCGCCCACAAACCGAAACCGGGTACCAACCTGCCAGCCCCGTTTCAAGGCTGCACTTCCGGTCATGCTCAAAATGTGTTTGCTGTCCCAGGCCGAAACAATATATTGGTTGTTTCCATCCTGAAATTCGCTGCGAACCAAAGTGTACGACAGGTTTAAATTATAGCCCTTGGCAGAACTGATCCGTGCCTGAAACTCGGCTCCGTAAGCACGTCCTTTTGAAGTCGAAGTCACTTCCTCATCGCCAATTACGCCATAATCGGCACCTTTATTGGCCAGCGAAATCTGGTCTTTTACCGAGAACGGATAATTCCCGTAATTCTTTAAAAATCCTTCGACTGAAAACTGTACCGCTGTTGCAGGTTTAAATTCCAGTCCGCCAATAAAGTGATCAACTGAGATGTATTTCAATTGGTTGGTTTTATTTACAAACTGGTTGTTCTGTTTGTACCCCAAAGTAGTGTAGGCCGGCAACTGAAAATAGCGGCCAGTGTTCAGGTTTAGGCTCCATTCAGGAGTCAGTTGGTACGAAGCCGAAATTCGTGGAGAAAACTGTTTCAGCGGGTTATTCATTCCTAAAGAATAGTTGTTGGCATCCATCCTGAAACCGGCAGAAAGTGTCAAACGTTCAGCCATAAACTCGTGGCTGATCTGACCAAAAATTCCGTATTTGACCAGATTTAGTTCGGTATCGTAATTAACGTTCAGGATATCTCCGTCGTAAAAACGTTTCTGCAAAGTGGTATTGCTGTAGCCCGCAAAATCGATATTGGCACCAATATTTGCTTTGAAACCATCCATCCGCATATTGTTTTCGAACCTGATTTTGTTCTCCACTTCCTGCGAAGTATAATCCAGAATTTTATTGCTTTCAGAACTTTCGTCGTTCTCAAAATATTTGGTTGCGGTATTGCTCAGCTGGCTTCGGCTGACGACCAGCGTTTGGTAACTGTTTTCCCTGAAATGCTTGTAAACGGCACCCAGCGTGTAACTCCACTGTTTATTCTCCGGCAATTGACCCAGTATGTAAGTTTGTTGCTCGTCCGGATTTTTAATATCCAGATTCAGTTCGTTTTGGTCGATGGCGCCCAATCCAATAAAGGTGAGTTCATTTTTGGCATCGAAACGGGTTTTTACCTTGAATTGCATGTCGTTAAATGTTGGCAAAAAAGGCAGTTTCAGCGCTGTAAAAAGTAGTTTTAGGTAAGACCTCCGCGCTGAAACAATAAAAGATGTTTTTTCGCTTAACGGACCATCCAATGTTGTAGAAACCTCGGCAGCACCAAGACTTCCCTTAAATTTGAGTTTGTCGTCATTTCCATCAACCTGCGCAAACTCGAAAACACCGCTCAGCGCATTTCCCCGGTTAGATGGAAATGCTCCGGAATAATAATTCACTTCGCGAATCAGGTCGGCATTCAGGATTCCAACTGCACCGCCGGAAGCTCCCTGAGTGGCAAAATGGTTGATATTCGGAACTTCAACTCCATCAAGGTAAAACCGGCTTTCGGAAGGACCGCCGCCACGAATAATGATGTCGTTCCGGAACGATGGCGACGACAAAACTCCGGCAAACGACTGAATGACTTTGGAAATATCGCGGTTGGCACCCGGACTTTTTTCAATCTCGGCAATACCAATGGTTTTCAGCGAAACCGGGCTTTCTTCAGTCTTCCTGAAAGGCGAGACACTCACGGTCACTTCTTCAATCTCAGTATCCCGTTTTTCCATCCTGATCTCAACAAAAGCAACTTTGGCATTGTTGATTTCGATCTCTGAAGAAAGAGCTGAGTGATAGCCAATAAACGATGCCTGAACACGCACAAATCCGGGATTCAGACCTTTTAGCTGAAAATTACCGTCGATATCCGTAATCGCGCCTATCGATGTTCCTGAAACAATTACATTCACAAAAGGCATTGGCTCGTTGCTTACAGCTTCAATCACCCGTCCCTTCAATGCTGCCTGCTGTGCAAAAAGCCCTGTTGGATAACCCAGAAAAATAATACTTATAAAAATCCATGTTCTCATACTGCTCTGTAATCTGATGTGTTTTGTTTAATTATTGATATGCAAACTTAAACAAGATATACCCGTTAAAGTTTAAACGTCCCGTTTGTTTTTTATACGTTTGCTTAAAATTGACGAAATGAGATTGGTAATTCAAAGGGTCAGTTCTGCTTCGGTAAAAGTTGACGATTTAATTGTTTCTGAAATTAAAACCGGCCTGTTGATTCTTGCTGGAATCGAAGAGGCTGATAACACCGAAGATATTGACTGGCTGGTAAAAAAAGTTTGCCAGCTTCGAATTTTTAACGATGCGGAAGGAGTAATGAATCTTTCGGTTCAGGATATTGGAGGCGAAATGATTGTAGTCAGTCAATTTACCCTTCATGCCAGCACTAAAAAGGGTAACCGGCCATCGTACATTCGTGCAGCCCGCCCCGAAACTGCCATTCCGCTATATGAACAACTGGTTGAAGCATTCACCGAAACACTTGGGAAAACAATCGGAACGGGAGTTTTTGGAGCACACATGGACGTTTCGCTGGTCAACGATGGCCCGGTGACGATTATATTGGACTCGAAGAATAAAGAGTAGCCCCCTTCCCGTTCCCCCGCAGGGGGAAAGCTTAGGACATCGCGATTTTGTGAAGTATCTGCACTGAAGGGGGCTGAATATGAATAACCCGGGGTAAGTGAGGAACGAACGCAGCCCCGGGAAAGGGAAACGGAGACTAATCCGTCCGCGAAATATGATGAACAAAGAATTAGTGATTTTTCGGACGGAATTGGACTAGCTTTCAAAACTAAAGTTTCAGAATAGTCGTTTGCCGATTCTTTAGAAATGACAGTTTAATAATGGCACAATTTAATAATCAAATTATGGAACCAAAAAGTATCAAAATCACAGAAGCCCAGCAAATGGTTGACGAATGGATCAAAACCATAGGTGTCCGTTATTTCAGCGAGCTGACCAACCTGGCAATGCTAACCGAAGAAGTGGGCGAATTGGCTCGTATCATGGTTCGGACATACGGCGACCAATCGTTCAAACAGTCGGATGAGGGAAAAGATTTGTCTGATGAAATGGCTGATGTTCTTTGGGTACTCATCTGTTTGGCCAACCAGACCGGCGTCGACCTGAATCAGGCATTTCTGAAAAACATCGAAAAAAAGACCAACCGGGATAAAGACCGGCATCAGAACAATGAAAAGCTCAAGTAAACAGTTTAAAGTTACAGGTTTAAAGTTCAAAGTCTGAGCTTTGAGTCTGCTACGAAACTGTCGATTAGAATAAAACTTTAAACATTGAACATTATACTTTAAACTCATTTTATATGACCATTGAAACTTGTCCTTTATCCATCGAAGATATCCACGATGAACTGCAGGGAATTAAGGAAATTGCAGCGAAAAATAATCTTCCTGAAATGTACCGTCTTGCACTGTCATGTATTGATTTGACTACACTAAATTCAACTGATACAATCAGTTCTGTTACTGAATTCACCGAAAAAGTGAATCAATTTCCGGCGAAATATCCGGGAATAAAAAACGTGGCTGCCATTTGTGTTTATCCAAACATGGCTCATACCGTACGGAGCACGCTGAATGTTCCAAATGTGAAAATTGCCGCAGTTGCCGGAGGTTTTCCATCGTCGATGACTTTTACAAAAATTAAAATTGAAGAGGCGCACCTTGCAGCTGTTGCCGGAGCCGATGAAATTGATATTGTTTTGCCGCTGTGGGCATTTCTTGAAGGTCATTTAGAAACCTGCACCAACGAAATTTCGTCCATTAAAAAAGCGATTGGCGATGCCCATCTGAAAGTAATTCTCGAAACCGGTGTGCTGAATGTCGATCAAATCTGGCAAGCCTCAATGCTGGCCATTTCTGCCGGAGCCGATTTTATCAAAACTTCTACGGGGAAATTGCCACAGGCCGCCAGTCCGGAAGCCGCATTTGTGATGTGTCTGGCCATCAAACAGCATTATGAGGAAACCGGTAAAAAGATCGGGTTCAAACCAGCCGGTGGAATTGTAACACCTGAAGATGCGATCTTCTATCTCACTATCGTTCAGGAAATTTTAGGAACCGAATGGCTTACTCCCGAGTTATTCAGGATTGGTGCCAGCCGCCTGGCCAATAACCTGCTTGAAAAAATTACCGGCAGCGATGCAAAACATTTTTAGCTGGTGGCTGTTTTAGGAACAAAATCAATTTTCATTAAAACAATTCATTATGGCAAATATTACGCTCAAAGGAAATGCAATTCAAACAATAGGCAAACTTCCTGCAAAAGGAACAAAAGCACCTGATTTCGAATTGATTAAAAATGACTTATCCAAAGTTTCATTGAAAGATTTCACCGGACAACGACTTGTTCTGAATATTTTTCCGAGTTTGGATACCGGTACCTGCGCTGCTTCAGTTCGTCAGTTCAACAAACTGGCTGCCGATCTGGAAAACACCAAAGTACTTTGTATTTCGCGCGATTTACCTTTTGCCCAGGCCCGTTTCTGCGGAACTGAAGGTATCGACAATGCAATCACTGTTTCGGATTTCGCAACCGGCAAATTCGGTAAAGATTATCAGTTGGAAATTTCAACTGGTCCATTGGCCAATTTACACTCGCGTTCAGTAGTTGTTTTGGACGAAAATCATCAGGTAATTTACAATCAGCAAGTTCCTGAAATTGTGGACGAACCCAACTACGAAGCAGCTTTGGCTTCGTTGAAGTAGGAATCAGATTTATAAACATACTAAAAGCTGTTTGCAGGTGCAGGCAGCTTTTTTTATGTCCATAAATTTCTGAAAGATTGTTATATTTGAAATAATCAGTCTTGATTAAATTCTAATCTTTTCATCTAATCTACAATCAAAATGACACGGAAAGACACATTAAAGCTATTTGAAGATAAAAAAGTTCGCACCGTTTGGGATGGAGAACAGGAAAAATGGTATGTATCTATCGTAGATGTAATTGCAGCACTTACTGATAGTCCAAACCCACAAGTATATTGGAGAGTATTGAAGAAGAGGCTGTTAACCGAAGGAAACCAAACCGTTACAAATTGTAACGGTTTGAAAATGGAAGCCCCAGATGGTAAGATGCGACTTACCGATGTTGCTGATGTTGAGCAACTTTTCAGGCTGATTCAATCCATTCCATCGCCAAAAGCAGAACCATTCAAGATGTGGCTTGCCGAAGTGGCACGCGAGCGGTTGGACGAAATGGATGATCCGGAACTTGGTATCGACCGGATGCTTGAATATTATCATCGGAAAGGTTATTCAACCAACTGGATCAACCAACGGCTTAAAAGTATTGAAGTCCGCAAAGAACTGACCGATGAATGGGAACAAAGGGGAGTTAAACAAGGTCAGGAATATGCAACCTTAACCGATATTATTACACATGGCTGGTCAGGGTTAACCACCAAAGAATACAAACAACTCAAAAGCTTAAAAAAGGAGAGTCTTCGGGACAATATGACCAACCTCGAACTGGCGCTTAATACGCTTGCAGAGGCTACAACCACCGAGATTTCGAAACAACATCAGCCCAAAACCCCGGAAGAAAACAGAAAAGTGGCGGCGCGTGGCGGTTCAATTGTTGGCAATACCCGCAAAGAAATTGAAGCCAATATTGGAAAAAGCATTGTTTCACCACTAAATGCAAGGAAAATCAAACAACTGCCTGAAAACGGAATTGAAGATTGAAGACGATTTGATTCTAAATTTATTCAGCCTCCCACAACAATAACTTCTTCAGGAATGTTTTATCAGAAATTAGTTGATATGCACCCTGTTCTCAAGGAAAATATTCAGGAAATAGGCAAACCTTATTCCGATCTTCATTTCTTACTTCAATGCTTTGCCGAGGTTCTGGAATCGAACAATGAAAAAGAACTTGTAGCTTATATTCCGTGGCTCAACACAACGGTTTCTACCCCAATACCAAAACACGAACAAAAGACAATTCATTTGTATTCCATTTGTTTTCAACTGCTTAATTTATGTGAGGTGAATTGGGCTGTTCAAAGCCGGCGAAACAAACAACAGCAGCAAGGATCACAAAGTATCAATGGAAGCTGGGCTCATACTTTTTCAGAATTGAAGGAATCTGGTATTCCGAAGGAAGAAATTGTTGCAGCGCTTTCGCAACTTGAGATTGAGCCGGTAATGACCGCGCATCCAACCGAGGCCAAAAGGACGGTGGTGTTGAAATATTACCGTGAACTTTACCTGCAGTTGGTCATGCTCGAAAATCCCGTCTATACTGCTCTTGAGCGCGATCAGATCCGGTCGGGCATCAAAGAATTGCTTACCCGGCTTTGGTTCATCGACGATATTTATCTTGAAAAGCCACAGGTGGAAACCGAACTTGAAAATGTTTTACACTACCTCACCAAAGTTTTTCCTGATGTTTTTGAATTGCACGACCGAACTCTGGTGCAAGCCTGGAATGAAGCGGGATTTCAGCCTGAATCGTTGCAAAACTACCTGTCGATGCCTAAAATAAGTTTAGGATCATGGGTTGGTGGCGACCGCGATGGGCATCCACTCGTAACTCCGGAAATTACCCAATTTACCCTGCAGCGATTGCGAACAGAAGCACTGAATCTTGTCAGTCAACGACTGAATTTACTGGCTGACAGCCTGAGTATTTACACTGATGAAAACTCATTATCTGCTAAAGTTCAAAAGCGAAAATCGGCGCTGGAAAAACAGATTCCTGATATTTCGGAGAATATTCAATTCAGTTCTGCGTCACGCGAGCCATTCAGGCAATTTGTGCTTCTTCTGATTGAAAAACTTCCGGTAAGACAAAGCCATTCAGGAGGAAATATTCAACTAACGCCCAACGAGTGGAGCTACTCCAATTCCGGACAATTAATTAACGATCTGGAAATGCTGCTTCAGGCACTTTCCAATTGGGGCGCTCCCACGCTGGCCATCAACGAAGTAAACAAAGCGCTGCGTTTCGTACAGAATTTTGGATTTCATCTCGCGCATCTGGATGTCAGGCAAAACAGCGAATTTTATCAGAAAGCAATTCTTGGCCTTTTGGAAGATCTAGATAAATCAAGCTTTTCTATGAATACCGATGGTTCGGTTGATAAAATGTTTTTGCTTCAGGAATTAAACCTCTACCGACCGTTTACCCATAGTTACTCCGGAAATGTTCCCGAATCAGGCAATGCACTGGGCTACCTGACTGTATTATCAGAACACATCCGGAGATATGGCCCCAATGCACTGGGTTCGATGATTGTAAGTATGACGAAAAAGGTGGATGATTTATTCACTTTTTATCTGCTTGCCCGGGAAGCTGGATTGTATGTGAAAACAGAATCAGGACCGGCTTGCCAATTGCCGGTTGTGCCGCTGTTTGAGACCATCGATGATTTGCATCGTGCTCCGGAGATTCTGGATGAATTTTTGGCGCATCCGGTAACCCGGAATACGCTTCAATTGCAAGCTCAGCGAAAAGGATATGCAAGGCCGTTAGCCGAAGTGATGATTGGTTACAGTGACAGCAATAAAGACGGCGGAATTTTGTCGAGTCTCTGGCATTTATATGAAGCACAACACGAATTAGCACAAATAGGGCGCAGGCATGGTGTTGATATCCGTTTTTTTCACGGGAAAGGAGGCAGTATCAGTCGCGGGGCCGGACCAATTCACTGGTTCCTGAAAAGCCTTCCGCCGGATTCTTTGTGTGGAAAACTGCGTCTTACAGAGCAGGGCGAAACCATCGAACGAAAATATGCGAACAAAGTCAATGCAGCCTTCAATCTTGAATTGTTGACTTCAGGAACTTTGCGAAATACCTTGCTGAATACCCATCAATTTGATCCTGAATTATTTGAACTGGTTGGGTTTATGGCGCATGAAAGTTTTACTACCTACAACACGCTTACCCGACATCCGAGCTTTATCCGGTTTTTCGAACAGGCTACTCCGATTGATGTGATTGAAACCAGTAAAATTGGCTCCCGTCCTTCGCGCCGGACCAATCAGCGTACCCTGAATGATTTGCGTGCAATTCCCTGGGTGTTCAGCTGGACACAAAGCCGGGTAAATATTACCAGCTGGTATGGAGTCGGCAGCACACTCAAGCTGATTAAAGAGCAATATCCTGAAAAATATGCATTGCTAAAGCAGCTACTTGTTTCGCATCCGTTGCTGCGATATATTTTAACCAATGTCGATTCGGGACTGGCAGCAACCGATCCGGAGGTTATCGAACTATATGCTTCACTGGTTGATGATGAACAAATAAAAAATGACATTTTGCCGCTCATATTATCTGAGTTTAAACTCACGAAAAGTCTGCTGGCCGAATTACTGGAAAAACCTTTTGAGGAAAGAAGAAAAAACCATTTTTACTCAACAAGGTTAAGGGCTGTGGCTTTGGAATTGATGCATCAGGTGCAGGTAAACACTCTACGCCAGTGGCGAAACTGGAAAGACGTGGAAAATGCCGACATTGCCAACCAACAAAATATGATATTGCTGAAATCAATTAATGCAATTGCGAATGCTTTGGGATCAACCGGATAGGAGTAAAATAAAGCCACGATTCGTTTTTAAATAATAAACTTATGCAGGAAATAATCAAACAATATTTCGAAGAATTCACGACTATGTCAGAGGCATCGCACACCGCTGTGCTAAAAATTGCCGAACGCGAAGGGATTCAAATGGATCGGATTATTCTGGCAACCTCGTTTTGTTTTGACGAACTAAACCATCATCAGGCAAAAATGAAACTGCCTTCAGAACAGGGCACATTTATTATGGGCGGTCTGGCCGGATATCCGTTTGTGGGTGAAATCGGACTAAACGCCTTTGCCGACCATATTCCCGATGGCGGTGCGGCCCTGTTTATTTTTGGTTCGCACATCGGAATTTCAAGTTCCGGCGAAGTGGGCAAAATTAAACGTGTGGGTCAGCACAGGCATACAAATACCTGCGGTGCGTTAATGAAGGTTCAGGAACATGTTTTATCGTCGTCAATCCACAAAATTGATCCTGTTGATTATTCCGGATTTCAGGCTGAATTTCTTGCACTCCGATTGTTTCCGATGGCCAAAGAAATCAGGAATGCTGAAGTTCCAATACTGAAAACCACGCATTTGGTGTACGATGAAATCGAAAATGAAATACTAAAGCTAATTATCAACAACGAGGTATTACAAGCCGATTTTCCTGTTTATATTCTGGGCGGAATTGTGATAAATACCGATGGAACAATGCCCAATTATTTCTCGCAAAAGGTATTTCGGAAGGTGCGGTAAAACAACTATTTTTTCCTTGTAGTCGAATAATTTACCAGTTCAATGAGTGCAGTTCTTGCTTCACTTTCAGGAAATTCCATGATTCCGGAAATGGCCTTTTCGCGGAATTCGTTCATCTGATCAGCTGCATATTCAAGTCCGCCGCGACTTACCACCAAATCGACCAGCTCTTTTACTTTGGCCTGATTTTTATTTTTACGCTTGATTAACTGAAGGATACGACTTCTCTCACCCGACTTGCAATTGTTCAGGACAAATAAAAGCGGCAGCGTTATCTTTTTTTCCTTGATGTCGTTTCCTGTAGGTTTTCCCAGAATTCCTTTTTGCTGATAGTCGAAAATATCGTCCTTGATCTGGAACGCAATTCCAACATCCAGTCCGATGCGAAACATCCGCTCCACAATTTCATCATCTTTTGTTACCGATGCTGCTCCCATGGCCATGCTGGTGGCAATCAGCGAAGCCGTTTTCTTCCGGATGATTTCGAAATACGTTTCATTGTCGATGTCCAGCTTCCGGCTTTTTCGCATTTGCAGAATTTCGCCCTCGCTCATGTCTTTCACCGCACGCGAAATCAAGTGCAGAAAGCGGTATTCCTTCTGGTCGAGTGCATTGAGCATGCCTTTTGCAAGGATAAAATCGCCGACCAAAACAGCAATTTTGTTTTTCCAGAGGGCATTGATCGAGAAACTGCCACGACGTTCGTACGATTCGTCCACCACATCGTCGTGAATCAAAGTTGCAGTATGCAAAAGTTCGATAGACGAAGCTGCCAGATTTGTTGAACCGTTAAATTCGCCACACATTTTGGCCGACAGGAATACAAACATTGGCCGCATTTGCTTTCCCTTCTTCTTCAGGATATATCGAATTATGATTTGAAGAAATGGAACATCACTTTTAATGGCTTCTTTGAAGTACGGTTCAAAGCTTTTAAGTTCTTCCTGTATGGGCGATTTGATGATTTCCAAAGAGGTCATTCAGACTCATTTTTTAAGTGCTTCAAAAATAGAAAATTAAATTGCTTTTTTTACTTCGCAAGTATAATTGGTCGGGTTTTCATTTAAGTTACTACAATAAACTACTTTCCATTTATTTGTAATTCATATAAACAGTGCTATTAAATCATTTTTTCTTTCCTTGATGTCAAATATTTATATATTTGCATCTGTTAAATTCTCAGCTATGATCAATATTCAGGAATTAGATACCGACCGTCTGGAAATGGCAGCCAATATGCTAAAAGCCATTGCCCACCCAATGCGTATAGCCATTTTAAAACATTTGGAAGGGGGTAAGAAACTGACGGTAACTGAAATACATGAGTTACTTGGGATCGAGCAATCGACCACTTCGCACCATTTGGGGATTTTGAAAGACAAAGGTGTGCTTTGCTCGCGCCGTGAAGGAAAAAATACCTACTATTATTTGAAACACGATATTCTGAGTCAGATTGTGGACTGCCTGCAACGCTGCACCTGTAGCGAGTAAGCAAAAGGCTTCGATCTAAATAATAAAGATCGGAGCCTTTTGTTTATTTAGTGAAACTTCTTTCCTAATTTCGACCTCCAGAAAAACAAAACATGACAAAAATACGCGTGACCAAACAATTTGGCTTCGAAATGTCGCATGCATTGCTCAACTACGACGGGCTTTGCCGCAGCATTCACGGCCATTCTTACAAATTACAGATTACCGTTGCCGGCGAACCAACGCATGCCCCAGGAAGTCCGAAAGACGGAATGGTGATTGATTTCAGCATCCTGAAAAAACTTATTCAGGAACAGATAGTCAGGCATTTGGATCATTCACTGATGATCAATGAAAAAGCAGACCTCGAAAAACTGAACGCACTTGGACAGATGTACGAACGGCATCAGGTTGTTCCGTTTCAGCCAACTTCCGAAAATATGGTGGTCTATATCGCCGAAAAGGTGAAACCACTTCTGCCTGAACATCTTGAGCTTTTTAGCGTTCGGCTTTATGAAACTGCCAATTCGTTTGCCGAATGGTATGCGGAAGACAATTGATTGCAGATTAACGATTAAAGATTAACGATTGCAGAAGGATTTAAAATCGTTAATCACAAATCGTTGTTCGTTAATCGTTAATTTTAAAGAAAAATACAATCTCACATGACAGATCACAACAATTCCGATAAACGACTTTTCCTGTTAGATGCTTATGCATTGATTTACAGATCGTACTTTGCGTTCATTAAAAATCCGCGTTTCAACTCAAAAGGGCTAAACACCTCGGCCATGCTGGGTTTCGTAAATATTCTGGAGCAATTGCTCCGGGAACAAAAACCCACGCACATCGCGGTGGTTTTCGATCTGAATGTGCCCACTTTCAGGCACGAAATGTTTGAAGCATACAAAGCCAACCGCGATGTAATGCCCGAAGATCTCCAAAAATCAATTCCATATATCCGAAATATCATCGAAGCCTACAACATTCCAATTTTGGAAAAAGCTGGTTTCGAGGCCGACGATGTGATCGGTACACTGGCAAAGAAGGCGGAAACGATGGGCTACACCACTTACATGATGACGCCTGACAAGGATTACGCTCAGTTGGTCTCCGAAAATATTTTCATGTACAAACCTTCACGTGGCGGCGAAGCTCCTGAAATATGGGGAATTCCCGAAGTTCAGGAAAACTTTATGGTGGACGAACCCTGGCAGGTGATTGATGTGCTTGGCCTGATGGGCGACACTTCCGACAACATTCCGGGTTGCCCTGGAATTGGCCCGAAAACGGCGATGAAACTGGTTTCTGAATTTAAATCGGTTGAAGGACTTTATCAGAATATCGATTCACAAAAAGGAAAATTAAAGGAAAATCTGGTTGAATACGAGCAGCAGGTACGCATATCGCGTGAACTGGCCAAAATTATTCTGGATGTTCCGGTTGATTTCGACGAAACAAAACTCGTGATGGAAGACCCTGACATCAAGAAGTTGAATGAAATTTATTCTGATCTGGAATTCAAACAATTGATTAAAAAGCAGGAAGCAAAACCACAACAGCAGCCTGTTTCTGATTCATCGTTCCAGCAGGGAACTTTGTTTGGAGGGCCGGTTTCTGCTCCTGAAGTTAAAACTGCTGAAATAACCAATCTGAATAATTTCTCAACCGTTCCCCACCAATATTATCTCATCGAAACAGCAGAACAACGCGCCAGTTTGCGTGCTGAGCTGTCGGTTCAGAAAGAATTTTGCTTCGATACCGAAACTACCGGCCTTGATACGCTGACTTCCGAACTGGTTTGTATGTCGTTTGCTTTCCGCAGCCACGAAGCTTATTGCGTGACTTTACCGGCAGACCGGCAGAAAGCAACCGAAATTGTGCAGGAATTCCGCCTGGTTTTTGGAGACGAGAACATTACCAAAATCGGTCAGAATATTAAATACGACCTTTCGATGTTGCTGAATTACGGTGTTGAACTGAAAGGACCGCTGTTCGATACCATGATTGCGCATTACCTCATTCAGCCGGATTTGCGCCACAACCTTGATTACCTGTGCGAACAATACCTGAATTATCAGAAAATTACCACCGACACACTTATTGGGGGAAAAGGATTGTTTCAGAAGACAATGCGCGATGCGAAACCCGAGCAATTGCGCGATTATGCCTGCGAAGATGCCGACCTGACTTTGCAATTGAAAATTGCCATCGAAAAAGACCTGAACGATAGTGGAACACGAAAACTTTTTGATGAAATTGAAATGCCGCTGATTTACGTCTTGGCCGACATGGAACGGGCAGGAGTGAACCTGAACACCGGCGAATTAAAAATTTATGCCGAAGTTTTGCGCACGCAACTCATTGATCTTGAAAAAGAAATAATTGATTTGGCGGGCGAGGAATTCAATGTTTCGTCGCCCAAACAACTTGGCGTAATTCTGTTCGAAAAGTTGAAAATTGACCCGAACGCCAAAATGACCAAAACAAAGCAGTACTCGACAGCTGAAGAAACGCTTGAAAAGCTATCGGACAAACATCCGATTATTGGCAAAATACTCGAATTCAGGGGACTGAAAAAACTGCTCTCGACTTATGTTGAAGCACTGCCTTTGTTGATCAATCCTAATACCGGAAAACTTCATACTTCATACAACCAGGCAATTGCTGCTACAGGACGATTGAGTTCGACCAACCCGAATTTGCAGAACATTCCGATTCGCGACGAAAATGGCCGCGAACTGCGCAAGGCGTTTATTCCGTCTGATTCTCTTCATATTTTCCTTTCAGCCGACTACTCGCAAATTGAACTGCGCATCATGGCAGCTTTGAGCCAGGACAAGCAAATGATTGAAGCATTCAGCAACAACCAGGATATTCACTCCATCACTGCCTCTAAAATCTACAAAATACCGCTCGAAGAAGTCACTTCCGACATGCGCCGAAAAGCCAAAACAGCCAACTTCGGAATCATTTACGGAATTTCGGCCTTCGGATTATCGGCACGTCTAAACATTTCACGTACAGAAGCCAAGGAATTAATTGACGGATACTTTGAGAACTTTCCGGATGTTAAAAATTACATGGATAAAAGTATTGAAAACGCCCGTAATGTTGGTTATGTAGAAACCATCAAAGGCCGGAAACGCTACCTGACCGACATCAATTCCGCCAATTCGATGGTTCGTGGAATGGCTGAACGAAATGCCATCAATGCGCCCATACAGGGGTCTGCTGCCGATGTGATAAAAATAGCCATGATCAACATCTGGAAAGAAATTACCAAGCAGGGACTTCAATCGAAAATGATCCTTCAGGTACACGATGAGTTGAATTTTGATGCTTTGATCACAGAACTCGACCAAATGAAAGCCATTGTGAAACATGAAATGGAAAACGCTGTAAACATTGGAGTGCCGCTGACTGTTGAAATAAATGCAGGAGACAACTGGCTGGATGCACATTAAACGTTCAAAGTTTCAGGTTCCAAGTTTGCCCGAAATTTGGATATTCGATATTGAATATTTTTAAAGTGAAGACATCCATTCATTCATCTAAAATTCTGCACTTTATAATTCAGGAACAAATGATGACTGGAATGATGGAAACACTCTACACAGAGGACGATTACAGGGAGGCGCTGAAACGGTTCCTGGAAATCTGCGATGCGCCCGAAGATACAGAGGAAGCCGATGAACTTGAAAAACTCATGTATTTATTGGAAGAATATGAGAAGGAAAATTGCTCCTGAATGCACTCATAAAATCAAAGTTTAATCGTTATTTTTGCATAAAACATGAAGTTATGAACATAGAAGCCAGAAAATTAAACCTAATAAACTGGATATCATCCATACAAGAAGATACTATCCTGGATAAGGTGGAAAAAATACAACAAGAAAAAACCGATTGGTGGGATGTCATTAGCGATAAAGACAAGAAAGCTATTGATGAAGGGATAGCGCAACTTGACAGAGGGGAACATTTAACACACTCACAAGTAAGGTCTAAAATTAAAGAACGGTTTAATTTTTAAACAATAATGCCATATCCGGTTCGTTACTCAACTCGGTCGTTTATTGAATTAGAGGATATACTTGAATATGTATCAGGCAAGTTTGGAACTGCCATAGCAGCAAAGGTTGATAAGTATTTTGAGGAAGTAATAAATCAAATATCTATAAACCCTTTTTTATATCCTTGTTCTGATAAAAAGAAAAATATAAGACGTTGTGTAATTAATTATCAAACAACATTATATTATCGCTTTAGTGGAGAACATGTTGAATTGGTCAGTTTCAGGAGTAATAAAATGAATCCAAAAACACTTGGGTTACAGTAATCACTCAAGAGTTTCTGCGAAAAATTTGGTTAGACTTTTCCTCATTACAAATCGTCATTTACAAATCCCTGAATATCTCGACCACAGCCGCATTGTATTTCAATACGTTACTTGATTTCTTAACCAATTTCATGGCTTTGTGCGGATTTTCAAACGATTCGCAGAAATAACTCCAGAACTGGTTCATTTTCATGAGGAAATGTCCGCTTCCCTGTAAACGTTCCGAATATTCCTGAAACAGCAGGTCATGAAATTCTTTCAATTTCAGTTTTCGCAGTTTCGGTTCCATCTCCTCTCCATTCAGGCGCAAGGCCAACGAAGGATCCATTAATAAACCGCGTCCGGTCATCCAACTTTTTTGATCAGGTAAAATGGTTTTCAATTCATGAAAACCAGCTTCCGAAAAAATATCGCCATTGTAAACCAATGGGTGACTTGCTATCGAAAGCGCTTCAGCAAAAAGCGACGGATCGGCTTTTCCGTCATACATCTGACTGGCAGTTCGCGGATGAAAGATGATTTCTTCGAACGGCAGTTGGTTTAAAATTTCGAGCACCGGTTTAAAATCCTGATTGTTCTTCATGCCAGTCCTCATCTTCACCGAGAATTTTGTTGAAAATTCTTTTGCAAAAAGTTGTTGAAGAGTTTTATTCAAATCTTCCGGTTTTTCGAGCCAGGCAGCACCCCGTCCGCGATTGGTAGCCATCGGGTACGGACAACCCAAATTCAGGTTAATTTCTTTGTAACCATTGTCAACCAGTATAGAAACCAACTCGAACAATTCGGTTGTATTGGAAAACAATACCTGCGGAACTGCCGGTAACGCTTTGTTATTTTCAGGGAGAATTTCCTTTAACAGCGATTTTTTGATTTCTTTTCCTCTTATGTATGAAAGGTAAGGAATGAAATATTTCGAAACGCCACCATAAACTTCCTGAAATACATTTCGGTAAGTAAAATCTGTAAATCCCTGCAAAGGTGCCTGATATATAATTTCCGGGTTTTGAGCCATGCGGTATGAAATTTAAATGAATTGACTTGAGTAAGTGACCAGATAAAAACTATTTAATCACTACTTTTGCGCCCACAAACTTATACAATTGCCCGTCGGTATGCAATCGAATCAATTCAAAACAGACTCTGTAAACTCAAACCTGAATTTGAAGCAGACATATTTTGAACCCAACAATTTTAAAGCCCAGCTTGATTCGCAAACGGTAAACTTACTTGATTCAGCGCTACTCGACTCATTGAATGCCAATTACATTTCGCCCGACAGCGTCATTATCTTCGGATACAAACCTGAATGGTCGCAATTCAGAAAAGGGTACGACAACGTTTACGACTATCAGAAAAAGTTACTCGAACCACTTCCCTACGACTCGTTGCATACTGTTTTAGAAAAAGTGGAAGTCGTATTTCCGGGCAAAAAAGTATCGCGCAGCAATCCCGACTGGCTGGTGGGTGTCGTGGTGATCGCCTTTTTTCTGTTTGCCACGGTACGGCTCATCTTTCAAAAATATTTGAGTCAGTTGCTACAGGCAACCATCAACTATTCTGTTTTTTTGCGGCTGTTCCGCGAGCGCTATTTTAACCTGCTTCATGCATCGTTCAGGCTCGATTTGGTTTTCGCGCTGATGATGTCATTATTTGGGTACCAATTTTTAAACGCCTTCAAAATAAATTTTGGAATAACCAATTCATTCCACGTTTACCTCGTTTGCATGGCGGCGGTAGTTGGCTATTTTATCATCAAAAAAGTGACTTATTTTCTCATCGGGTCGCTTACCGAAAACAAACAGGAGGTGCAGGAATACCTTTTTAGCATCACAGTTTATAATCGTGTTCTTGGTTTGTTTTTGCTTCCGGTGACGGCAATTATCGCCTTTGTTCCTCTCTATCAAATAGAACCAGTGTTGTTCGCCGGACTCGGAATCGTCATAATATTCTATTTGCTTTCTTTGATCAGAGGTGGTCAAATATTCCTGAAAAAACATTTTTCTATTTTCTATTTGATTTTGTACCTTTGTACCCTTGAATTTTTACCATTACTTCTGATCTACATTTTTTTGTTGACATAAGTGGAAAAAATTAAATTTAAAAGCGATGACCTTGAAGATCAAGAAAATTTTAGTTACTCAGCCAAAACCTGAAACCGCCAAATCTCCTTATTTTGAACTGGCTGAAAAAAGTAACGTACAAGTCGATTTCCGCCCCTTCATTCAGGTTGAAGGAGTTTCCGCCAAAGAATTCAGGCAAACCAGGGTGCAAATTCTGGATCATTCAGGAGTTATTTTTACGAGTAGGACTGCTATTGATCACTTTTTCAGGATGAGTTCTGAAATGCGTTTAATTATTCCTGATTCCATGAAGTACTTTTGCATGTCGGAAGCTACGGCTTTTTATTTGCAGAAATACATTGTTTACAGGAAACGAAAAATTTTCTATGGCGCCGGTAGATTTTCGGATTTGATTGATGTGATGAAAAAACACAAAGACGAGAAATTCCTTTTGCCGGTATCGCAGGTAAATCAGCCTGAAATAACCCAATCGCTCGATAAAGCCGGATATTCATACACAAAAGCTCTTATTTACAAAACAGTAAGCAGCGATCTGTCTGACCTTAAAGATGTTAATTATGACATTCTGGTATTTTTCAGTCCTTCAGGAATTCAATCACTGATACAGAACTTCCCGGCATTTGACCAAAATGGTACCAAAATAGCCTGCTTTGGGCCTGCAACTGCCAAGGCAGTTCTCGATGCCGGACTTAGACTGGATATTGAAGCTCCCACCGCTGAAGCCCCTTCGATGACAATGGCACTGGAGCAATACATCAGGAAACACAATAAGTAAAGATTTGGGCACAGGCAGAGGCAGAAAAAAAGAATAAGAAAACCATATAGCAAAAAGGGGAAATCAGTTTTCCCCTTTTTTATTGTATTTTCGTTTGATGGTAGTATTCACATTACATAAAGAAGAAAGGCTTTGCAGCCAAAAACTGATCGAAGAATTATTCAATTCCGGCGATTCCTTTTTATCGTATCCACTCAAAGTTGTATTCCTGAAAACCGAATTACCACAAGCCCAGCTGGTACAAGCTGCGTTTACAGTTTCAAAACGAAATTTTAAGCGTGCAGTCAAACGAAACCTCCTGAAAAGGCGCATACGCGAAGCATACCGACTGAACAAACCGGCATTCTATCAGGAAATAGCCGCAAATGAACTCCAACTAGCGGTCATGTTCGTTTACATCGGCAAAGACATCGCTGAATTTCCTGTGATCGAAAAAGGCATGATTTCGGCCTTTAAAAAGCTGTTGGGAAAAATTTAGAAAAAAAAGCCGGTCGGAAATCAATCCCAACCAGCTCTGTATCTTTTCAGTCTTCCGGCTTCCGCCTATTCCTTGTCCATAATTTCGGTTTGCATGCGAACCGAATCTTCGTGGATATGCTGGAACAACTGCAACACAAAATTCGGATCAAGATTCAAGCTTTCACCCAGTTTAACACGTTTTTCCATCAGTTCCGAAAAACGGCCAACCTGAAACGCAGTAACATTGTTGTCCTTTTTATACTGACCAATTTGTCGAACAATTTCCATTCGAGATGAGAGGGTCTCAAGCAATTCCGTATCCATTGCGTCGATGCGGTTACGAAGCAACTCGAGCTGATTCTCAAACTGTTTATTATCGGTTGTCACATTGCGGATCACCAAACGATCTAATAATTTGGCAAGATCGGCCGGAGTCAACTGCTGTTCCTTGTCGCTCAGCGCACACGAAGGATCAATGTGTGATTCGATCATCAGCCCTTCCATGCCCATATCAAACGCTTTCTGCGAAATATCGAACAAATATTCGCGCTTGCCGCCAATATGGCTCGGGTCGCAAATAATGGGCAAATTGGGCATTAAACGACGCAATTCAATCACTGTTTTCCAGTTGGGGTAGTTCCGGTATTCTGTTTCGCGGAATGGCGTAAAACCACGGTGAATGGCTACCATGTTTTTTATTCCCGCCTGGCTGAGCCGTTCGAAAGCGCCCAACCAAAGCTGAACATCAGGATTGACAGGATTTTTCACCATCACAACTGCGTCGGTACCTTTTACAACATCGGCAATTTCCTGAACAACAAACGGGCTGGCTGTTGAGCGGGCTCCGATCCAGAGAACGTCCAAACCGGCTTTGAGCGCCTCTTCGGTATGCTGCGCGTTTGCGACTTCGGTTCCAACCGGCATTCCGGTTTCTTCGCGCACCATCTGCAACCATTTTAAACCAATGCTTCCTACGCCTTCGAAACTTCCGGGACGGGTACGTGGTTTCCAAACACCACCGCGATATACGAATATACGATGATCTTTTGCGAGCAATTTTGCAGTGGACATCGCCTGCTCTTCCGTTTCGAGACTACACGGACCGGCAATGATCAGCGGGTTGTTTATTTGTGGCAACCAGTGCTTAATCGGGTTAATTTCTAATTCCAATTTCATAATTATTTGGTATATAATTTAACTATTGTCTTTGCATTTTTTACCAGCGAATCGTTTTGTCCGGCAAGGATTCCACGAATTCTGTTGGCATTTTTCATCAGCGCCATCATCTGTTCAGGATCGCTTTCGATGCTTTTCCTGAATGCTTTCAGATGCTTGATATACACTTCGAGCGATTCAACAACATATTCCTTGTTTTGTTGAAAAATAGGTCCCCACATTTCAGGAGAACTTTTGGCCAGACGTACCGTTGAGTTGAACCCTCCGCTCGCCAGATCGAAAATAATTTCGCGGTCTTCCTTGTCCAACACGGCATTTGCGAGCGCAAAAGCTGCCGCGTGAGGCAAATGCGAAATGAAAGCGGTACTGTGATCCTGGTCGTCAGCGGTCATGTAAGCGATGTCCATTCCCAATACCTGAAACATTTTTTCGGCAAACGCAAGGTGTTGCGGCCCGCATTTTTCCTGATCGCAAATAATGTTGATTTTTCCCTCAAAAAGTCCTTCCATAGCTGCTGAAGGTCCTGAGTTTTCGGTACCCGACATAGGATGCGCCGGAATGTAATTTCTTCGCTTCGGATGGTTTTCGACAGCGCTGCTAATGAGTTTTTTGGTTGATCCGACATCAATTACCGTTGTTTGGTCAGATACCAGATCGAGCACTTTGGTCAGCGAATGCAAAACCTTGTCAACCGGAATAGCGATAATTACCATGTCAGCCTCCGATACTGCACTTTCAAGCGTTTCAATCCGGTCGATAATTCCCAGCCGAAGGGCTTCCTGCGCATTTTCAGGATTCACATCGACTCCAATAATTTCGTTTGCAAATCCGGCTTTCCGAAGGTCTTTCGCCATCGAACCACCAATTAGCCCCAAACCAATTACCGCAAGTTTCATATTTCAATTTTTTTTAATAAAAAAATGGGCCTCGTAAAAACGGGACCCATCTGTAGAATATCTTTTGTAACAACAATAGATTACCTGCCGATCCCGATATGAGAACAGAAGTAATAAAACCAATAAAAAAAGCTGTTGTTACTAATACGTTTCATTTTACTTACAATTTGACGGCAAATATACTTTTTTTATTTATAATCGAAACTTACCGTACAAGAATTTTTCGGGTTACGATATTCCCGTTTTCGGGTTCAACAGCAAAAAGGAATAGTCCGGGAGTGAATTTACTCAAATCAATTTCGGTTTGAAAACTATTTGAACCGACTGCAAATTGTTGATTGTAAACCAGTTTTCCGGAGGAATTAAAGGCCTTTAAAACCAATTTTTCGATTGCATTTTTTGTCTGAAGTTGAATGTTCAAACGATCGGAAGCCGGATTCGGAAAGAAAACAACTTCTCCGGAAGAAATCGACAGAGAATTTATATCGGTACCGAAATCCTGAATCGTCAGATTATCGATTATCCAGCCCCAACCGTGTGCATACGGATCAGAAAAAAGCCGGAAACGTATCTGAATGGTATCTCCGGCCTGAAAATTTCCGTTGGCCAGCAATTCAAATTCACGCTTTACAAATAAATTTTTGCCGGGAACAGCAGTGCTGTTTTGTCCCGACATTGAACTGTTGTATCGAGTCAGCCACGAACTCTGAGCGTTGCTGTCATATCCGTCAATCAGAGGTTTCCAGTTATTTCCGCCATCTTTTGAACCCTCCACAATCACATAATCCCAAAATTCATCGTCGTAAAATGTAGTGCCTTGTTCCCCGGGTTCAACCAGAACAACCTCGTCGAAACTCATTTTGCCACCGGGTTTCAGTACAATCGGGTACTTCAGGATAGAAACAAAATTAAAATTCATGTCGTCGGTATCCGGACTCAAATACGGATGTGCTGAATTCAAAGCCATACCGTCGAACCCTGTAACCGTTGCGACAGTAAAATCGGAGCCAATAAAATCATTGGTTTCAGTATCGAAATTATTGATGTACTTATCAACTGGGTTTTGTATTCCCTGAATATAAAAAATATTGAACCCCGAAATTGGGCTTCTTCCGATATTGCTTTGCGAAGACGAATCCACTGCCACAATCCGGTAACTAATTTTATCACCATCTTTTACCGTTCCTGATGGAAAAACCAGATTTCCGGTGTAAATATCATTGGTATCATTCTGCATTGAAATTCTTTTAATGCCGCCCCCATTGATAAAATACTCAATTTCAACCGATTTAATTCCAATATTATCAATCACTTCCGCATCAATTGTTGCCGAAAGACTGGTTGTAATCATGTATTTAACAGGTTCGTGCGTCACGACCGGAGCTACTTTATCAATTCCAATTTTAAAAGTCAAATATCGTGTCGGGGCATTCGACGGAAAAACAAATCTTCGCCCTTTAACATCAGTGGCTGAAAAGAAATAGTTTAACTCGGTGGTTTTGCCCATAGAAATTTTAGCAGAAAAGTTTGCAGGAATTTCGGTTGTTTTCAACAGGACTGAATCTGTTTTTAAAAACTTGTTGCCCGAATATACCAAAAATACTTTCGACAGATCCAGATCATAGTCGCTAAAAATTTCGGTAATAAATTCAACCGGCCCCGAAACAAATTCAATGTCTTTCAGCTGTTTGTGCTTAAACGAAACAGTCCTCCAGCCCATGTCGTACATTATCGCCAGTGTATTTGGACCCGGATTATGAACTGCCTCGCCCCTGCCGGCAAAGGGAGTCATCATTGAATTCGTATCACGTGCGGCATAGGTCACTTCGTCAAGATGATAAATACTTGATCCGTCGTCCCAGGTTGAAGGAGCGTAAAGTCGTGGCAATTGATTCTCAAGTAATTTGGTATTAAACTCCAGCCAGCCAGAAGTTAAACTCCGGTGCAACTTGGCGGAAGGATTGGGGTAAATGCTCTTGTTCACCAAATTATTCAGGTAATTGTCTGTAACAAACTGATCGAAAATGGCAGAAAGTCCATCGGTTCCATAGCCTCCTAAATCCCTGCTATCGGAATAAAAAAAACCAGAAAAACCAAGTCCGTGTGCCAGTTCGTGCATTACAGTCGAAACAAAATCATATTTATCTCCGGGAGTTTTTCCGTCAATCCCAAAATACCAGTTGGTAAAGTCTTTGTTAAAAGAAGCAACAAGGTCAAACTGATCCGGAGAATTTACCTCTTCGCCCAACATTTTTTCAACCAGAACAACCGGATAATAGACATTCCATTTTTGAGAAGAATCGAAATTTTTGAAATAATCAGAAGGCCCGCAACTTGCCAGAACACCCTGACTGAGACTTTGCCAATTGGCTTTTATCCTTATTGGAACAGGAGAATAAATTAAACTTTCCCAGATGCTAACAGCATGTTCAAATGCTTTTTGTGCTTCTACCGAAAATCCGGTATAGGAAACTTCAATGTTCGATTTCAGGGTTGATGCAGATTTTAACCTTTCGTAATATTCCTGCGGAGGTTCAAGAAACGACGAATGCATTTCATCTGAAGCATAACAAATCGGATGTGGTAATTTTATCCCTTCCTTTTTCCATGAATTCTGACCATAACCGGCATATACCAACACCATGAACAGCATAAAAACCAATCTTCCCCTCATTTTCTCAAATCTTTTAATTCAACCTAATATCCAACAATATTTAGTACTGACAGTTAAGGCTTCAAATTGACTAATTCCACACAAAAGGAAGAATTATCCGGTAACTCTCAAATCAAAAGTAGAAGAAATAATCACAATTTTTAATCTATATTTGTCAGTATTACTATCGTATTAACAAACATCTTATGAAGTTTCCTTTTTTAATCCTCTCTTTTTTCTTAGTGTCACTATCTGTAATTGCCGATAAACCAACAAAATTATTTGATGAGTTGCACCGGCCTCAGTTTCATTTTACGCCTGAAAAAAACTGGCACAACGATCCGAATGGGCTGGTATTTTACAAAGGCGAATACCACCTTTTTTATCAGCACAACCCTTTTGGAAACGAATGGGGTTACATGCATTGGGGTCACGCAGTAAGCACCAACCTGGTGAACTGGGAACATCTTCCAATTGCCCTTTTCCCTGACAATGACTCGAAAGACAAAGATTCCTGCACGGCCTATTCCGGAAGTGGCTTAATTGACCACAACAATGTAACCGGACTTCAGACAGGTGAAGAAAAAACCATCCTGTTGTTTTACACCAGCCAGAAATGCGGACAGCGGCTGGCTTACAGCAACGACAAGGGAAGAACCTGGCAGAAATATGAAAAAAATCCAATCATCGCTTTCGATGCAACCGATGACGCCCGCGACCCGAAAGTTCTGTGGCACGAACCGAGCAAACAGTATGTCATGGTTCTGTACCGGCGACCAAATAACGAAAACAAACAAAAAGGAATTTCATTCTACACATCCAAAAACCTGACAAATTGGGAATACAAAAACCATATTGTCGGATTTTACGAATGTCCCGATTTGGTTGAATTGCCTGTTAACAGAAGGGAAGATGACAAAAAATGGGTGCTTTTTGACGGCGACGGCAGTTATGTAATCGGATTGTTCGATGGTGAAAAATTCATCTCCGAAACGCCAAAATTACAAAGCGACTTCGGTAAAAACTATTATGCAACCCAAACGTGGAGCAATATTCCGGAATCAGATGGCAGAACGATTCAAATTGCATGGATGAAAGGCGCTGAATTTCCCGATATGCCTTTCAACGGACAAATGACATTTCCCTGCGAATTATCGCTCAAAAAGTACCTCGAAGGTGTTAAACTGACCCGCAAACCTGTGAAAGAAATTGAACTACTGCATTTGAAAGGTGATATTTATGAAAACAAGAACCTGATTCCGGGAATAAACAAAAACCTACTTAGCAGTGTAAAAGGCGACTGTTTTCACATTATTGGAAGCTTCAGGATAAAAACTGCTGATAGTTTTGGATTTGTGGTTCGTTTGGACAAGAAAAACAACGGTACCGAAATCATGTACAATGTAAAGACAAATACCTTGAGCTGTTTGGGAAAATCGGCTGTTGTTGAACCTGTTGACGGAATTATTAAACTTGAAATTCTGCTCGACCGTACTTCTCTCGAAATATTTGCAAACGACGGCAAAGTTGCAATGAGTTCATCATTCGTTTCCACTGAAAAAAAGTCTGACGGAATATATCTTTTCAATATTGGTGGAGAAATACTGGTTGAAAAACTCGAAGTTTATCCAATGAAATCAATGTATCCGGAAAAGTAAAACATGATTTTCATTCTTTATTTTCACTCCTGAACACTTTAATATTGCAGCAATTATACTTCAAAAGCAACAATGAAAGCAATTGTAAAAAGTAAACCGGAAAAAGGACTTTGGATGGCAGATGTCCCAATGCCCAAAGTTGGTCACAATGATGTATTGATAAAAATAAGTAAGTCGGCGGTTTGCGGAACCGATTTGCACATTTACAAATGGGACGAATGGGCTCAGAATACAATTAAAACTCCCTTGGTAATCGGGCATGAATACATGGGCACAGTGGTCGAAAAAGGTTCGGAAGTCAGTCGCGTTCACATTGGCGAACGGGTAACTGTTGAAGGCCACATTTCATGCGGATTTTGCCGCAATTGCCGCCGCGGCCGCCAGCACATCTGCGACCACACCATGGGAATCGGCGTAAACCGCGATGGTGGATTTGCCGAATACATTTCAGTCCCTGCTTCAAACGTTTTGAAAGTGGATGACCGTATTTCAGACGAGTTGATGTCGGTAATGGATCCGCTTGGAAACGCCACCCATACAGCACTCTCCTTCCCGCTTTTGGGCGAAGATGTGTTGATCACCGGAATTGGCGGACCAATTGGCTCAATGGCTGCCGCAGTTTGCAAGTTCGCCGGAGCCCGCAACATTGTTGGAACCGATTTAAGCGAATATCGCCGCAATCTGGCCATGAAAATGGGCGCGACCAAAGTAATTGATCCACGTGTGGAAAGTGTTAAAGACGCGATGAAATCGCTTGGAATGGTAGGTGGTTTCGATATTGGCCTCGAATGCAGTGGCTCGCCTGTAGCTTTTAACGATATGGTTGAAAACATGTACAACGGAGGTAAAATTTCGCTGCTTGGTTTGCTGCCTTCAAATACACAAATTAACTGGAGCAAATTGATTTTTAAAGGCCTGACCCTTAAAGGTATCTATGGACGCGAGATGTATGAAACCTGGTACCAGATGGAAATGATGCTGTCAACCGGATTAAATATTTTGCCGGTTATTACGCATCGCTTCAAGGCTGACGATTTTCAGGAAGCTTTCGACATCATGGAAGCTGGAAATAGCGGTAAAATTATTTTAAACTGGGATTGATATAAAATTACACACCGAAAACCATTACTGCCGAATTTGCAGCTAAATGTTGAACAGAGAATAGACCAAAATCCCATTATCCTTAACGGGTAATGGGATTTTTTATGCACGGGATTTCGGCTATTCAGCTGAATGTTATGGGCAGGTTTTCAGTCTGTCAAGCAAGTTTTACAGTTTGATTTAGCAACTCAACATTGAAATTAACCTTAGCATTTAAAGCCTTAAAAACTTTAATTATTGTCTCAAACCTTGCATCTGTCAAACTGTTCTCCAATTTGGAGATTTGTGCTTTCTTAACGCCAACAAGAAGTCCAAGTTGTTCTTGTGTCAAGTTCCGGTCTTTACGCGCTTGCTTGATTGCTTCTCCAAGTAAGTCCAGACGTAATTCGTTTTCAAATGCATCACGTTTTGGGGTTCCAATCTCTCCGATATACTTGTCGGTGATTTCCTCTAAACTAATTGTCGTTAATGGCTTATTTTTCATTGTATTTGATTTTTAAATTGAAATATTGTCTCCTTATGTTCTCCGCTTTATCTATTTCTCCCTGAGGTGTTTTATCTGTCTTTTTGATTAAACCATGCTTAGAAATTACAACTGTTTCAGTATTGTCTGTCTTGTCCCAAAAGGCAAAAAGCCGGTAATGGGTTTGTTATATAAAGTTCTAAACTCCCAAATTTCACCTTTCAGCTTTCTAAATAGCTCCTTGTCATTCGAGACTCTGGCTTTTTGAATGTTGTAAATTACTTTTTCTCTGGTTTTTTCATCGAGCTTGTCAATAAATTCAGCCGCGTCAACTAAAAACTCAACCCGAAATTTCGCTGTCATATTATAAGTTTATGCAAATATAGATGTTTCTTTATTGGGAAACAAATACTGTTTTGTACGGTCTCCCATACTTGGCGTTACCGTTCGGAAATACCCGCAGTACCTATCCTCGATGTATCGGGACTGAGCGGAAAAATACACACCGAAACCACTGCCGCCGAATTTACCGCGTAGCTGACGCTGAACAGAGAATAAACCAAAATCCCATTAGCCTTTTCCGGTAATGGGATTTTTTTTGAACGGGATTTCGGCTAAATGTTACGGCTGGGGTTGGGTTTATGTTATTGGTTGACTTTTATTAAGCTTATATTCTAACCTATCGAATTACAATGTCCTATCCACGAAACACAAATTTATTTTTCATTTTATTTTCCAAATACCTCGATACTATTTGTCCCAACGAACGAAGCTCTTTTTCGTCCAAATAATTTTTTGCAACTACAACGTCTTTCAAGTACGGACGACTGCCCGGAAAAGTCATCAAACCCATAAATTCTTTTTCGGCATCGGCACGGGTAAAAATAACTTCGGCGGCAGTTTTACCGTGTACGGCATAATGAATTTTGTTTTGTACTTTCTTGAAAAATGCAATGGAAAGGATTGTAATCAATGCTGGTTGAGTAAATATCAAGTACCTGACGATAAAATACCTTTTCGGATGAACGAATGTCGCGTATGCGTTGCAACAATTCTTTCCAATAGCCACCACCACCCAAATTTTTGAGGCGTTCGTCGTCCATGGTAAAACCTTTGCGGATATATTCGTTCAGTCGTTTGGTTGCCCATTGGCGAAACTGTGTTCCCCGTAGGGATTTTACACGGTAACCCACAGATATTATAACATCTAAATTGTAATGTTTTACAGAAATTTCCTGAGTCTTTCCTTCAATGGCGCCGTGTTGAGTGGTTAGTCGGAAATTCCGACATACCACTTCTTCGTTTAATTCCCCTTCTTTAAAAACATTTCCAATGTGTTCAGTAACTGTGCTTCTGCCTTTTCCAAACAAAGTTGCTATCTGGTCTTGCGTCAGCCATACTGTTTCATCTTCAAAACGAACATCTACCGATATTTTCTCGTCTTCGGTTTTGAATAAAATAAAATCTGAATGGTTTGCCTTCATGTTCTTTCATTTGTTTGCTTACAACTGTAAGTTGGTTATTTGTTATTTGAAAAATCGTCTGCCATCAGTTTTGCTTGGTCTAAAATTGTTTTTACTGCTTGGTCAAGATACACACCGAAAACCATTGCTGCCGCACGGGTAGCTGAAATTGAACAGAGAATAAACCAAAATCCCATTAGCCTTATCGGGTAATGGGATTTTTTTTGCCCGGGATTTCGGCTATTCGGCTAAATGTTAGCGCCGTTTTTTATTTCAGCCCTTAAATTCTAAAAAGTTTATCTGTTTGCGAGAGTGAAATAACTTCGAATTCACTAATGTCAATATTTTCAGGTACTTTATCTCTAAGAATTGGGACTATATATTGACCATTTAGTTGATTCGCAACTTCTACAAGTATATTTAATTGATTGTCGTGAATATTTTCAAGTTGGTCATGCATTACAAAGTGGAGGCAGTTTATATCTAAAGAATCCGCAAATTTCATATATGCGAAGTCAAATGCAGCAATTTGTCCTTTCTTTTTACCTGTACTCGGATTCCCTTCAATATTTGTTACAATAAGGTCATAACCTTTTTCCGTTTTTTGAGTACTTAGAAGATAGTATTCACCATAAAGTTGATTGGAAAGGTCTGAAAAATATTTATTGAAAAGCGTAATACGACCCTGAATTAAATCATCTCCAGAAATAATACCTTCATTGATACCTTTTAGTTCGCTCTCAATATTTCTTAACTTCTCAATTGATGATTCCCATAATCTTTTTTGTTCTTCGAGACTGCCTTTCATTTCTGAAAGTTTGTTTAGCTCAACAACGATTAATTCAAGATCCTCTGTAAATCCTGATTTTTTAATTTTCATTGTTAATAAAGACTCTTTTCTTTGAAATGCGTTGAGTCTTGTTTTGGTTTGATTAATTGAAACCTCTAATTCGGGCAGTTCTTTTGTAATGTATTTCAGTTTTTCGTTTAACAAATCATTATGAAATTTAATTGTATCCTCAAAAGATACCTGCAAATTAGGAATTAAGGAATTTGCTCTTTCATATAATTGTTTAATTTGAGAAGCGTCAATTTTCGAGTGCTCATTTTCTAATTCATCCTTGCTTTCAAAAATCAAATCACGCCTCATTTGAAGCCTGCTGAGCAAAGTAGAAACTGAGTTGAGTTCAGTTTTGGTTTTGTTTAACTCATTAATGTCATCACCGTAATTTTCATTAATTACAAATAGATTCTTCTTTTGATTTAACTCTTCAATTTTAGAATTAATAAAAGTCAATTGTTGTAGCACTAGAGAAAGTTCTCCCTCTTTCTTTAACCTTTTTTGAAAATTCTCTTCTCTTTTTTTATTATCAGACAGTTTTTGTTTTTGGTCAAGTTCATTAGTGTCAATGCCCAACCAAAATAGGTATAAAGCTTCATACACTTCGGAAGATGCAAATGAGCTAAGGACCTTTACGATATTGGTCATTTTGTTTTTTTCATCTCTAATATTCTTAGAAATAATTTGTCTGAAAGTGGGTTTATCAACTTCGGATTTAAAAATGACCTCTTTTAGTTTTTTATCAAATTCATTATTGTTGGTTATGTTCTCACCATTTACTTCTTGAATCTTTTGACTTCTCTGTAGGAAATTTCGCCTAATCATTATTATTTCAGAGGTTTTGTCCTCCAAATCAGCGACAATTTCAATTTCAAAAATTATATTATTCTCTTTCAAAAAGTTCTCAACGAATGTATTTGGTTGCTTTTTGAATTCAGTGTCTTGGTAAATATTTTTACCGTCACCGCCAAAACAATAATCAACAAGTCTTAATACAGTAGTCTTACCAACATTATTTCCAGTTGAAGTTTTTGAAAGGTCTTCAGGTGTTTCGTCAACAATAAGGTTTAACCCTTTATGAAAGGTAATTTCTCTTATTATTGAGTCTCTGTTTAATATTTTTAATGATTTTAGAAACATTTTTCAATTAATCTGTTTTCTGCATTTTTAATGACCCCAATAATGAACAGCCAATCCAAAACAAGTGTATAAAGACTCAAACTTATTTCTATTTCTGAATTAACCTTTTGAAAAAGTTCAAAATAATCGACCTTCTTATCGTTAGAATCAATAAGAACTTCAATCACTTTACTTCCAAGAAAGTATAAGTCTCTATCTGGTTTTATATCACTACTTAATATCATAGTCATATTGGCTCCTCAAGTATTTTACACCTCATAAAGGCATCGACCATAACAATTAAAATACCCATTTTTATTGACTCAATTGGTAAACTTGGACTTAAATTTGAACTTGATTCGAGAATTTTCCAAATTTCATTTTCAATATTTTCGAATATTAAATCGGCATTATCTCTTATGGCTTCAATGTTAACAAACTTTCCTTTTTCCTTCAAATAAAGAGTCTTAATATTTTGGAGTAAAAAAGATTTTTTGCTTGAACCCTGTTTTTCAATCTCATCATAAATACCATTAAGCTTTCCCTGATATATGCTAAATTCCTCAATTATTGGCTTATAAGTAATTACATTGTTGTAAAGGATTTTTTCTTCTGTATCTGGAGCCTTTTTACCAAAATCTTCAAATTCGTCTTTCAATAATGTTGAACCAATTTGATTAATTAGAGTGCTTAATACGGAAGGATATTTTGCTATTGTATTTTTCCCAACTTGAAGACTTGCAATGTTTTTTTCATGTTCTCTTTTCATTGCTCTAAGAGTCTCTAACGTATATTTGCTAGGGTCGTTTGTTTCTATGTGATGATTCGGACAGAGTAAAATTAAATTACTATAATCTGCTCTTTCCTTATAAGACATATTTTGATTGTACCTATCTGCTTTATGAGTATTTGGGTTTGCATCTTCAATGTGGCAAATATTCGAGAAATTTGTATCATCTTCCCAATTAACAAAAGTCCTTTCACAGCCAGGGAACGCACAACGATTCCCTGAAAGAGCATAAAGTCTTTTTATTGTTAGCGTTGAGTAATTTCTTGATTGATTATTTGCCATATTTTTTATTGTCAAAAGTAATTATTTATCTGCTAATTTCAGTTTTTTTAACTGGCTTATAATTACTAACTATCACCAAATATATAGTACTTTTCTGAGCTTCCTTCCTTAATAAACATTTGTTTAGTCCTTTCGGATCATTCACATCGGTTTGCAGCCGGTATCGTAAGCTAATATTGCATTTTGCAACCAAGGAAAAAAAGGGTCACAACATGATCACAGTTAACCAAATTCCCGACAGGGTTTAACCTGCCGGGAATCTGCAAAATAGCTTGTTCGCTGTATTAATCAACTTCAACCGGGCTTGCCTCTTCTTCCTTGTCTTTTTTGCGGATCAGGCGGGCGTAGGTTTTACGCAGTTCGTCCATTTGATTGAAAAGGGTTATGAGTGCATCCGAGGGAGTGTAATTTACAGCCTGCTCAATGGCGGTGCAAAACTGTTCGTAGCTTTTGGCCGTTGCCGATTTCAGGCTGCTGGCCGATGGTCCTTCAACCACAGCGCCCTGCTCGTTGCGCGTTTGGTACAAACTAGCCAATTCAGTATTCGCGGTTTCGAGCCCGGCCATCATGTCGGTAATTCCAATGGTTGCAGCGAGTGTTTTCAAATTTTCACTGGCATTGAACTTGGCGAACATCTCTGTCAAAAGACTTGTCTGAGTGTTCAATGGCTTCGAGTCGGTGTCCCAATAAGGGTTGAGAAAGATTTTCAATTCCTCAGCCACTGCTTTCTTTTCAGGGTCGCGGCCTTGCAGGTGGGTACTCACGTTGCGTTTCACTTCAGCAAAACGGTCGTCGCAATCGAGATCCAGCGTGGCTACTTGTTCGGTCAATACACTTTTCAGTGCCTTTTTAATTTGCACGCCCATTGCGTTGTTGTCGCTTTCGAGCCGGGCAAGGATTACGTTAGGCAATTCGCCGATGCTTTCCATAACGGGCCTGGCATACTCAATGGTCGATTTACTAAGCGAAAATAAATTGTCGATTGTAAGGTTGTTTAAATGAACAGTTCTAAACTCTTTTGTTTGCATAGTACTTGGTTTTTTTAGTTCAACAATATTGATATTTGACTTTGCTTTTTGGGCTTTTAATTCATTTTAAGGTTCTACATTTTGTAGAAAGTCCTCCGGTCTCCGGTTGAAGGTTCTACATTTTGTAGAAGGTCGCCCGGCCTCCGGTTGAAGGCTCTACAATTTGTAGAAGGTCCCCCTGACGCCGGTTGAAGGTTCTACAATTTGTAGAAGATCCCCTGGCCTCCGGTTGAAGGTTCTACATTTCGTAGAAGGTTCCAAGGGCTTGACTTACGGCTAATGCAATTTGCAGACACTTTTTTCACAACTATTTTCGACCTGGAAATAATGGTGATATTCTGCCGGATGTACGTTTCTGATGAATAATAAAAAAAGAACTGAGCTAATTTAACAAATAATTATCAGAAAAAACCAATAAACTGAAAAATATTTATGGTTTTATATTATTTTATTTTGGTAGTTATTTTTTCATGACTGATTAACAAGTTTTAGGTCGGTATTGTGATTTTACGGACCGATGCTGTTCCCTGCCAGCCGCAGGCAGGCGTCCGAAAGATGGATCTTGCCCTGAAAAAGGCTTTTGCGCGGACGATTTTCATTGTCAATTTATTTTCCGTTGGCTGAAGCCAACCAGCCTGCCCCGATGAAAATCGGGGGCAAAGGATAGCGCTACGAATAAGCAGTCTAGACGATCAGAGCAATATCCTTTGCTCCCGATAAAAATCGGGACAGGCTGTCACATTCATGTGACGGAGGAAGATCATACCATTTTTTTGGCTTTAGCCCCATTTGATTGAAGAAAAGGGTCTGGTTTCGTTTGTATTCTCCTATCCGTTGCCTAAAGGCAGACAGCCCTGCCCAAATGAAACTCGGGGGAAAAGAATAGCGCTATGTAGTTACATTAGAACATTAAAAACATATAAACACAACCTTCTCACTTATTTGAATGAAATGCGTTTTCCCAGAGACAACTGAATAAAATCAGTCCCATTTGCGATTCTTAATTCGTTGTGCCGTAAACTTGTAAATTGAGTGGAACGGATGAACGACGCTCTTGCATAATATCTTTTCACACGGTAACCAATGCCAAACCTTCCGGTATGATTGAAGCTAAACCTCCAGTTGTTAACTTCAGGCTGGGTAGTTTTATCATAGTTGTTATCCTGAATTCCCGCACCCACAATGTACGACATCGTTACGATTCCATTTCGCAAAAAAACCAGCGAATAGGCATAGCCGCTATTTACATTGAAGGCCAAAACAAGCGATTTATTGACCTCTCTGGATTTCAGGAAAAACTTTTCGTCGATTCCACGTGGAACAAATGCCGAATCGGCTTTGGTTCGGTATGAAAGAATACTTCCTCCGGCAATCAGTGAACCTGCATTTCTTTTTTGTCGCTCGGTATCGCTGAATGCCGCTTTGTACGAGAATTTCTGGTTGTTAAAAATGTAATTTACATTCAAACCAATGTTTGTCGAAGTAATATCGGGCCGTTGATATTCCCGGACTTTCGTAAACGAACTGAAATGCTGGACAGAATTTTTTAAATAATAACCCTTTGAAGTTGATGATATTAAATCGATTGAATATTTATTGGTATAAATATAGCTCTGAATTCCGAACCTCTTTGTCTCGCCATACCTGGATTCGTTGTTCTGCAAAAACGGAATTTTTGTGGCCAGACTCAGTCCAAAAGAGCGAAAATTAACTCCCACACCCATATTAAAGTGGCCATTTGGCGAATACTGCAGCCGGTATGGATTACTCAAATCGCTCAAATCGAGCGAATGTGTTTTTTCTACTGAATAAAGGTTTACAATGAAGTCATTAAAATAACTTTCAATGTAATTTGAGTCCTTTTTCGCTTGCAGAAAGCCAGTGAATGATTTTCCTGAAGCAGAAATAGTAAAAACAGAAAAAACGAACAACAGAATAAATACTCTCATGGGCTAAAAATCAATATCAATTAATACCGGACAATGATCGGAATGAACAACAGCAGGTAAAATCCTTGCATCCAGAATCCTGTCTTCCAACTCTCTGGTGACAATGTGGTAGTCGATGCGCCAGCCTTTGTTATTGGCACGCGATCCGGCACGGTAACTCCACCATGAATACTGATGCGGTTCCGGATTTATTTTCCTGAAACTGTCAACATACCCATCTGCCACAAATTTGGCAAACCAATCGCGCTCTTCAGGTAAAAAACCCGATGTTTTTTGCTGCTGTGCCGGATTGTGAATGTCGATCCACAGGCGGCAAATGTTATAATCTCCTGAAATGACCAGATTTTTTCTGACTTTCCTGAGTTCATTCAGGTAAGAATGAAAATCGATCAGAAAATCCATTTTAACGGCCTGTCGCAGCTCTCCCGTAGTTCCGGAGGGCAAATACACGTTTACAACCGAAAGTTCGCCAAAATCGGTCCGAATTACCCTTCCTTCAAAGTCATATCCGGCATGGTTCATTCCATATTCAACATGATCAGGAATTTGTTTGCAAAAGATGGCAACTCCGCTATACCCTTTCTTTACCGCTGAATGCGCATAACAATGGTAGCCCAGCGCTGCAAATTCAGCTTCGTGCATCTGTCCCGGCTGCGCTTTGGTTTCCTGAATACAAATTACATCAGGATCAACCTCCGGAAGCCAGCTGAGCAATCCTTTGCTTATGGCCGACCGAATTCCATTCACATTGTAGCTTAAAATCCTTTTCACAATTTTTGTTACTTTTGGTTCATATTAAACAAGTTGTCAGGGCGTACGACAAAATTCCCAGAACGAAAATATCAACTCACCCCGAAGTCCGCAGGCGGCCTTCCCCCACTCTTTTTAAAAGAGAGGGGGAAGCATCGAAGATGCAGGGGGTGAGTATTGAAAAGGAAAGAGTAAAAATATCGACACCCAGTTGCTAAAGTAGAAGTATTTAATTAAAACCAGATTGACAATTGAAAAAAGGTATTGTAATAAAATCGACCGGAAGTTGGTACACCGTAAAAACCGACGATGGAAATTCAATAGAATGCAGGATTAAAGGAAATTTCAGGTTAAAAGGAATCCGCAGCACCAACCCAATTGCGGTGGGCGACCATGTAGAAATAACTGAAACGAAGGAAGATAACAATTCGGAAGGGGCTGTTATCGGGCTGATAACAAACATAATCGAAAGAAAAAATTACATCATCCGGAAATCGCCCAACCTTTCAAAGGAATCGCACATCATTGCAGCCAACATCGATCAGGCCTTCCTGATTGTTACCATCAAACATCCCGTTACCACCACCACATTCATCGATCGTTTCCTGGTTTCTGCCGAAGCGTACCGCATTCCCTGCCACATCATCTTCAATAAAATAGACCTTTACAATGAAGCACAAACTTCGCTGATGAATTTCCTGATTGACGTTTATGAAAAGGTGGGTTACCATTGTTTAAAAATCTCTGCAAAAAAAGACATTGGCATGGAGGAACTAAAAACGATGATGAAAAATAAAACCAATGTTTTCTCCGGACATTCGGGTGTCGGCAAATCCACCATTATCAATTCCATTCAGCCGGGTACAATGTTGAAAACCGGCATCATTTCAGATTCGCATCATTCGGGCAAACACACCACAACTTATTCAGAAATGATCGATCTCGACTTTGGCGGATTTATTATTGACACGCCGGGCATAAAAGGTTTTGGTTTGCTCGAAATGGCAAAAGAAGAAATCTCACATTATTTTCCCGAAATGTTTCAACTTCTGAATAATTGCCAGTACTATAATTGCACCCATACGCATGAACCCGGGTGCGCGGTAAAAAAAGCAGTGGCTGATGGCCAAATTGCGGAAAGCAGGTACGATACCTACCTTGGCTTACTCGATACGGAAGATAAATACAGAAACTGATCTAATTCAACACCAAAACCGATACTAAAAAAGCTTAAACTTTACAGGTTTAAGCTTTTTTATTTCAGTAGGTTAGCTTATAGAAATCGAAGATTATACGGGCTTTAGAATCGCCTATTTCATCGGCAACTACCCGGTAGCCCTGTTTTTTTAGATTCTCGACGCTTTTAAAACGCTTCAAAACCGCAGTGATCGTCTTCTCTCCTATTCCTGAAATATTTTCGAGTTCCGATTTTATAAATTCGCCCGATCGTTTGTTGCGGTGAAATGTAATTCCAAAACGGTGGGCTTCGTCACGCAATTGCTGAATAATTTTCAGCGTCTCCGAATTTTTATCAAGATACAACGGAACCGAATCTCCGGGAAAATAAATTTCTTCCAGTCTTTTTGCAATTCCGATGATTGCAATCTTTCCGCGAAGCTCCAATTTCTCCAATGCATTTAATGCAGCACCCAATTGCCCCTTTCCTCCGTCAACAACAATTAACTGCGGAAGCGATTTTTCTTCGTCAATCAAACGCCGGTATCTTCGGAAAACAATTTCCTCCATCGAAGCAAAATCGTCGGGACCTACAACCGTTTTTACATTGTAGTGCCGATAGTCCTTTTTTGAAGGACGTGTATTTCTGAAAACCACACACGACGCAACCGGATTTGTTCCCTGTAAATTACTATTGTCAAAACACTCGATGTGGATGGGCTGGGATTTTAATTGAAGATCCTTTTGCATGGTTTCCAAAATACGGGTCGCATTCTTTTCGGTCTTCGGCACCGACATGTGTTTCTGCTTTTCGATGCGGTAATATTTTGCATTCCGTTCCGATAAATCAAGCAACTTTTTCTTATCGCCTTGTTTTGGAACCAGAAATTTCACTCCTTCCAATTCAAAATCCAGTTTAAAAGGCACGAGAATTTCCTTTGCATTGCTGAATATTTTCTGACGAATATCCACGATTGCAAGTTCCAGTAATTCGTTGGGCGATTCATCCAACACTTTTTTAAGCTCCAAAGTATAGGTTTGCATAATGGCGCCCTGGATAATTTTCAGGTAATTGATGTAGGCAAAATCTTCGTCCTGATCGATTGTAAAAACATCCACATCGCTGATTGAATTGCTCACGACTGTAGATTTGGATTGAAACTTTTCGAGCAATTCAAGCTTGTCTTTGATCAAAGCAGCCTCTTCAAACCTGTATTCCGATGAAAATTGATGCATTAAATCCTTGAGATATTTGATTACTCCGGATATATTCCCTTTCAATATCTCCTTTATCTGGTCAATACTTTTCATGTATTGATCGTGTTCCTGTTTTCCCACACAAGGTCCAAGACAATTTCCGATGTGATATTCCAGACAGACTTTAAACTTTTTCAGGCGGATATTCTCCTCCGAAAGATTCAGTTTGCAATTGCGAAGCTTGTAGGTTTTGCGAAAAAACTCCAGCAACATGCGAACGGTGAAAATAGAAGTGTACGGACCAAAGTAGGTAGATCCGTCGCGGATCACATTTCTTGTTTGAAAAACTCTGGGAAACCGTTCGTTTTTGATGACGATCCACGGGTAAGTTTTGTCGTCTTTCAGCCGAATATTGTATCGGGGCTGATACTTTTTGATCAGGTTATTTTCGAGCAACAGAGCATCCTGTTCGGTTTCAACCACCATGTGTTTGATGTCTGAAATACTCCTTACAAGAAGCTCTGTTTTCCGATTCTGATGATTTTTTACAAAGTAGGAAGTAACCCTTTTCTTTAAATTCTTCGCTTTTCCAACGTAAATAATCTTTCCACTTACATCAAAATACTGATATATTCCAGGCTGATCAGGAAGAACTGAAACCAACGATTTGATATATTCAGCATTTTTCAACACCATCAGAGAAGCTTTTGGGGGGAAGATAAACTAATACTGAATAACAGAATGTGTTTCGTAGTTGGCCAACTCGACCTTCTTTTCTGTTTCAATAAAAGTCAAGTCGATGATAAACGAGAAATAGATTTTTTTCACATTCATTTGCTTCACCAAATTGAGTGCTGCAAGTGCAGTTCCTCCGGTGGCCAGTAAATCGTCATGAATTAAAACAATGTCATCTTCTGTCAACGCGTCATCATGCATTTCAATTGAATCAACACCATATTCCAATTCATACGACTCGCTAAGAACGGATGAAGGCAATTTTCCCTTTTTGCGAATGGGTACAAAACCGGCATTGATGCAATAGGCTACC
>JAIBEZ010000006.1 GCA_019459485.1 Prolixibacteraceae bacterium | reverse complement strand
CCCCCCCCCCCCCCCCCCCCCCCCCCCCCCCCCCCCCCCCCCCCACCTCCGAGGTGGTATGTTTCGGGGAATTACGGAGAGTATAAATCAAATTGTGTAAACAGTTTGCGGGGGTATTACTTCAGCTTATCTTCAATAATCAATCCCAATACATCCCCTAATTTCCGATCCATCGCTGCAATTTGCTGGGAAAAAAAGCTGGTGGCGGTCATGCCGGGGGTTGTATTTACTTCAAGAAAAGTTATTTGGGGAAGTAATTATAAATCACACTGCGGTGTAGAAACCTTACAAATTCAATGGTTTGCTTTTCGAAAATAAAACCAATTCGATAATCTCCAATTCGGATGCGATAAGAATTTTTACTTCTTTACAATTTCCTGCAATTTGGGATATCCGAAAGTTTATTAAGGGTTTAAATCTCTTCTATACAATCGGCAATCGAATGAAGTAGTTTTTGATCTGTTAATTTGTCTGTATCTTTTTCAAAAGACTTATCGATCAAAATCTTCATTTTCTGAGTTTTTGAAGATAATTATCGGTATTAACATATTTGCCAGTACGACCTTCCTTAACGGCCTGCAATAATCCGATATCTTCTTTTTCTTCTTCTGAAAGATATTTTACAGTAATGCCAATTTTTTTAGCCAGGTCAGTTAGTATTTTTAGATCAGCTTTTGAATTTCCTTGTAATACAACTGTTTCCATTACCTTTAGTTTTTAAGTGTTCGATCAAAAGTACAAAATCAGATCAATAAAATAAGCGGAGGAGTTTGACAGTAAATGAAAAATACATGCAAAATTACTTCAGCTTGTCTTCAATAATCAATCCCAATACCTCTCCTAATTTTCGATCCATCGCTGTAATTTGCTGGGGAACAAAGCTGGTGGCGGTCATGCCGGGAGTGGTATTCACTTCCAGAAAATAGAATTCATTGTCTTTCAGAATGTAGTCCATTCGTACAATTCCGGAGCAATCGCACAAATCGTAAATGCGCGACGAGAGTTGCTGTATTTTTTGTGTCAGTTCCGGCGAGATGCGGGCCGGCGTAATTTCGTCGGTTTTGCCTACTGTATATTTGGCGTCGAAATCGAAAAATTCGTTTTGTGGAATGACTTCAGTAACCGGAAAAATAAGTTCCTGATCCGAAAGTTTTACCAATCCGCAGGTAAACTCCGGGCCGTCGATAAACTGCTCCACCAGAATGTCGTGGCTTTCTTTCATCGCCATTTCGAGCGCGGCCAAAAGTTGTTCTTTTTCTTTCACCTTGGTCACTCCGAAACTTGAACCGCCTGCATTGGGTTTCACAAACATTGGCAATCCCAGTTCTGCCACCAGTTGATCGGCATCTGCCTGATCGCCTTTAAACAAGCGAACCGATTTTGCCATCGGAACATTGAAATTGCGAAGGTAATTGCTGCAGAAATATTTGTTGAAAGTGAGCGCCGAAGAATACACGCCGCAGGTAGAGTAGGGGATTTTAACCATGTCGAAATATCCCTGAAGTTTTCCATCTTCGCCGGGCGTGCCGTGAATGGTGATGTATGCAAAATCGAATTGTATTTTTTCGCCGTTTTTGCTGAATGAAAAGTCGTTTTTATCGATGGATGCGATCACCCGATCCTCTTCAATAACTTCCCAATCCAATCCTTTCATCTGCACTTTCCAAACATTGTAGATGAAAGGATCAATGGATTCAAATACATTTTTACTGCTTTTTACCGAAACTACAAATTCGGACGAGTCGCCACCATACACAACAGCAATATTCTTTTTCATTTTTGAGTGGGTTGAATTTATTGGAGAAAATATGAGGAGGGCGTAATACTTTACACAGCCTTGGTTTTATAGTTGTACCATGAGTTTGGCGCCAGCAGTTCTATCTCAATTCCGGTTTTTATTATTTCAGCCACAAAAGGATTATTGAAATTAAAATCTTTGTTCGAGATCGGATGTGGCTCAATTCGAACGTCGAAATCAGATGCCAGAAGCATTAATTGAACCTGTAAATCAAATCGTTCTTCATCTGCCAAATTGTCAATTATCAAGGCCAAATCAATATCACTATCAGGTCTTTCTGTTCTTTTTGCATAAGAGCCAAACAGATATGCTTTAAGCAAACCTTTATTTTGTGCCGCAACAGTGGTTATATAGTCGCTTATAACTTTATTCGTTCTAATATCCATAATCGCAATACTTTAATTTTATCAATCCACTCGAAAGTATATTCAGGAGTGCATTTACTCTGAAAACTTCTCTTATAATCATCGTATCTGGCATTGAGGTTAAAGGCTGAAATGGTGGTCAATTTAAATTTTAAATCGTCCGTGATTTCAATTTTCGATTCAATGGCAAGTTTTAATAAATTATGAATATACGGAGGATAATCTTCATTTATTTTTACAAAATAAGCCTTTAGCAACTTCTCGATTACCAGATGTCCAAGAAACAACGACCAGCTATATCTCTTTGCATCAAGCATCGCAACCATTGTCTCGAAGTCATCATTTGAGCCTGTAATCCAAAGGTCAATGATTTTTTGCTTATCAAATTGCTCCTTGTTCATAACTCAAATATACAGAAATTAATTGTTTCGCAGCTATTCCGAAGTTACCCTATTCGAAAGGTAATTCCGCCATTTTACAATCACATTTGCCAAATCTTCAGGAAGTTCTGATTCGAAAACCATTTCTTCGCCGGTTGCCGGATGCACAAAACCCAGCATTTGTGCGTGAAGCGCCTGACGTGGAATCATCTCAAAACAGTTTTTAACGAACTGTTTGTATTTCGTGAAAGTGGTTCCTCTCAAAACCTGATCACCACCGTAATTGTCGTCGTTAAACAACGGATGTCCGATGTGTTTCATGTGCACCCTGATCTGATGCGTGCGTCCGGTTTCGAGCCTGCATTCCACCAGATTGACGTAACCCAGCCGCTCGATTACTTTATAATGCGTTACAGCGGGCTTTCCATGCTCGCCTTCAGGGAAAACGGTGAAAACCTGCCTGTTTTTTAGGCTGCGGCCAATATTTCCTGTAATGGTTCCTTCATTTTCAGCAAGATCGCCCCACACAAGTGCAACGTATTTTCGTTTGGTGGTTTTTTCGAAGAATTGCAGCGAGAGCTTCACTTTGGCTTCGATGGTTTTGGCCACTACCAGTAATCCTGAAGTGTTCTTATCAATCCGGTGAATGAGTCCCGGTCGTGGATCGTCGGAATTAAAAAGTGGCAATTCCTGAAAATGATAAGCCAGCGCATTGACCAGTGTTCCGGAGTAATTTCCGTGTCCGGGGTGAACCACCAATCCTGCCGGTTTATTTACAACCAGCAAATGATCGTCTTCGTAAACAATATTCAGCGGAATATCCTCCGGAATAATCTTGAGTTCGCGGCGCGGATAATCCATCACGATGGAAATTTCGTCGCCGGGTTTTACTTTGTAACTTGATTTGACCGGCACTGTGTTGACCAGAATTTTTCCCTCGTCGGCAGCGGCCTGTAAGCGGCTACGGGTGGCATTCTGCAACCGGTTCGACAAAAACCGGTCGATGCGCAGTAAGGTCTGGCCGGGATCTACAATAATATTATAATGCTCGAACAAAGCGCCGTCATCGGTCTCCTCAATGTCCTCAATTTCTTCAAAATCGTCAATAAAATCTGTTTCTTCAATCATCTAAAAAAATGAATTATCGGGTTCTTCCGTTTCGGGCTTTGCCTCAAGTTTGGTGGGATCAAGTGTTAGCCAAATATCAATGGACGTTCCTCTGGCTACTTCAAATATTTCGGCAGGATCGGGACTTTGTTTCCAAATCTGGCCTTTGATTTTCTCTTCTTCCGAAGAAAAGGATTCATCGTAATTAACGGTTCCTAAATTCAGGTATGCTTCCTGAATTTTTAAATGGGCTTCTTCCAGATTATTCCCAAACAGTGTTGGAACTTTGCTGCTTGTAGCATTGCCCTCACTTCCCAGAACCAAATCGACGACTGATCCTTTGGGAATCCTTTCGCCTTCCCTGACAATTCTTCCGTTTACTTTTTGCTTCAGAACGAGATCTGGGAATTCGGAAGGTTCGTATTCAACTGTTCCGGCAATCAGGCCAGCGCTTTCTATCAGGTTGGTAGCTTGCCGGTATGAAATGTCAGTCAATTGCGGCATCGAAATCATTTCCAGACTGACAGCACAAAGGGTAATAAACACGGTTCGGTTCTCCTTGACTTTTTGTCCCGGCTTCGGAAATTGATCCAGTACTGTTCCCGGAGCAGTTTCAAGAGAATATACAGAGTCCTGAATTTCAAAACGGAGATCAATCTTATCCAATAAAGCTTCAGCTTCAGTACTGGTCCTTCCTTTTAAATCGGGTATCACAACCGATTCGCCATGATCGGTATAAATCTTCAGAAACAACATGCCGAATAAGACCAGTAAAATGGTAATTGCAAAAACTGCTATTGCATTTGCTATAAAGAGCTTGCTTTTAAAAAATTCTTTCAAAGTCATTGTTTTGCCGCTATCTGTATTGTATTCAAAATTATGATTGGAATGTTGGTTGAAACCAGCATTTTCTTCATTACTTCTGACCGTTTAATCCTCCAGTCCTATATATTCATCCAATGCAATTCGTGAAAGTCCAAATTTTTCAGCAAGAATCGAACTTTCTTGCAGCCTTTGTTTCAATAATTCATCACTTATAATATTCAGCAACTCTGGAAAAGTGAGATTCTCCGATTCAAGCCCAAATTGTTCAAATTCAGTGTCGGAAATAGAAACAAGGATAGTTCTCATAGAAAGGTCGTTGAATGAAAAAGTTTTCCAAAATTAAATATTTTTCTGACTTTACGATTGGTTTCATTTGCGACGACACCTGTTAATTCTGGTATAAACACAAAAAGGTAAAGAAAATTCATTCTTTACCTTCTGTATATTTGTTAGAGACCTGAAAGCTTTCGGCTATCTTTTGTGCTGAGGTTCGTCAGAAACTGTCAGTTTTTTTCTTCCTTTTGCACGACGGGCTTTTAATATCTTACGGCCATTGGCTGTTGACATTCTTTCTCTGAATCCGTGTTTGTTCTTTCTTTTTCTGTTTGATGGCTGAAATGTCCTTTTCATCGGTCAATATTTTTAGTGATAATGTTCGTTTTTATTTCGGACTGCAAAAATAGTTCTTTTTTAATATCCTGCAAATATACCTGCCGCTTAATTCATTTATTTTTTAAAGTCAAATGAATCAGCCGCTTTGTTTCAAAAAATTCTTCCTGAAAATAGTTTTGAAGGTCGTAAACCTTAACCTGTTTGTCGAATGGACTGATTTCATCCTCAAAATCCCCGCCTTTGAGGTAAAGAATTCCATTTGCCAAAGTGTTTTTGCTTTGGGGTGAAACTTTTGTGCGCACCATCTCAACAAATCGCGGAAAAGCTGTAACTGCGCGGCTTACCACAAAATCGAACTTTTGTTTTACGTCTTCAACACGTTGATGCTCCGCTTCAACATTTGGAAGATTTAGTGCGGAGGAAACTTCGGTGACTACTTTTATTTTTTTAGCAATTGAATCGATTAACAGAAATGAAACTTCAGGAAATAGTATGGCAAGCGGAATGCCCGGAAATCCTCCACCTGTACCGACATCTAAAACAGTGGTGCCGGGTTTAAATTGTATTATTTTGGCAATTGCCAATGAATGAAGTATATGCCGTTCGTAAAGTTGTTCAATGTCTTTTCTCGAAATCACATTTATTTTTGAGTTCCATTCTTCGTAAAGCGAACCCAAACGTGCAAAATCCTTCAATTGCTGATCTGTCAGATCAGCAAAATATTTTCTGATGATATCCATATTTTTTTTTGATAATCGGTACAACTACGGTTGATGCTCATCAATCTCGGTCGATTCGATCATTTTGAAGAGCATTTCGCGGGCCCTGAAAAGCTGGGCTTTTACAGTTCCGAGCGGGAGTTTTAGTTCTTTGGCAATTTCTTCGTACGAAAACTCCCTGAAATAGCGGAGTTCAACCAGTATGCGGTACCTGGGTTTTAGCCGGTGTACAATTCTTCGCATCAGAATGGCTTTCTGTATCCTGATTAATTTTTCTTCAGGGTTGGGATCGGCAGAACGTAGTTTGATCGGGGTGTCGTTATCGCCGTTATCCTGATTGTTTTCAATCGAGACATAAACTCCGCGGCGTTTTCGCAGGAAGTCGATGCAATTGTTGGTGGCAATTTTAAACAGCCAGGTGCTGAAGGCATAGCTGGGCGAATACTGATGTAAATTTTTAAATGCTTTCCCGAATGCTTCCAGTGTCAGGTCTTCAGCGTCACTTTTGTTGTTTACCATTTTCAGAAGCATAAAGTAAATGGCGTCTTTATAGCGGCTCATCAGTTTGGCAAAGGCCTTCTCGTCGCCTGTCAGGGCCGATTCGACCAGTAAAAAGTCATACTGTGCTTTGTCTGATAGTTGCGGGTTTAGTTCCATCTGCTTCTTCGGTGAATTAAATACATGGACCAAAAAAAACAACAATTGATGATTGGTTTTATCAAAATGTAAAAGAACGAAGGTACAAAGATTTTTCTTTCCTTCAAACGAGTCAGTAGTTTTTTAACAATAATTGATAGCACAACAAAGTAAATCACTATTACCGAAGAGAATGTGATCCAATATTCAGGATGAAGAATGATCTGCGCAATTGCAAGTCCGATGAGTAAAAATTTGGTAAAATCATCCAAAAACAGGTTCGCTTTTTTCGCCCAGCTCAGGTTTTGTCTTATCTGTACTGTTTTCTTCAGCAATTTGATGTGGTCTCCACGATCATCTTCAATTTTTTCGCGCACAGCAATTTCCGGATTTGTGGTTATTTTAATCCTTCCTTTCCTGAAGTTTTCATTGAAAATCAATTCAAGATTGGCAAAATTCAGGTTCAGTTTGTGCTTGAACCCCTGATTGTCAAAATACATTGATTTTCGGAAAAGCACATTGTTTTCGCTGAAGACAAATGGTTTCCCGGTTAGTACACGCGAACCGCTGATCATGAACTGGCTGAAAAGTTCCAACCGGCAAATCAGGTTGCGGAATCCTTTTTTTCGTTCAACATTGGTATAGGCAATTACAGCATCCGTATTATCATCGAGCAGACCGTTGAGTTTTGACAACCATTCCTGACTTACCGGAACTGAATTGGCGGTAAGTTGTACAATCCAGGACGAAGAAGCACCCTTCAATCCGATGTTGATAGATTGTTTTTCCTGAAAACGGTTTTCCTGGCTAAGACTGGTAATTTTTAGCCTGGGATTGGTTTCGGCCAGTATATTTAAAATGTGAAGCGTATCGTCTTCAGAAACTTCGTCAATCACAATGAGCTGATAGTCGTTGAATGGCAACGCTGTAAATTTGTTTATCAGCTCGCGGATACCTGATTCTACGTTCCTCAATGGAAGAATGATCGTAACAGGACTATGTTCCGTATTGAAATCCTCCTTCCTGTGCAGAACCAATTTGAGATAAACGCCCAGCAGAAAATACATCTGCACGATAAATGTTACTAAAAAAAACACTAACAGCACTATGTCGCTGATAGTGAGTGTTTGAAAATTAATGAGCTCCACGTCTGAGTAACTTAGTTATTGAAATATAAAGCAAGTCATTTTTGCCGCGACAAAATTAATAAATCGGTTGATTTTTCGCGTTTGATTTTTAATTATAATTAACAGAGGCCCTGTTGTTTCTTGCTCTCTTCATTTCAGTTTAATACCTATCTTTGAGCACTCAAAAAAAGAAGTGAATGCAATTTGAACTGAAACATACAGCCGCCGGGAGTAAAGCCAGAGCGGGTTATATAACTACTGATCACGGAAACATCGAAACGCCTATTTTTATGCCGGTCGGAACAGCCGGATCGGTTAAGGGAATTCACACCCGTGATTTGAAAGAAGACATAAAGGCACAAATCATACTTGGAAATACCTATCATTTGTTTCTCAGACCGGGATTGCCCATTATTGAAGAGGCGGGAGGGTTGCATAAATTCAATGGCTGGAATGGACCGATCTTAACCGACAGCGGTGGTTATCAGGTTTTTTCACTGGGCGATATCCGAAAGCTGAGCGAGGAAGGTGCCAAATTTCAATCTCACATCGATGGCTCTTCGCATTTATTTACTCCTGAAAGAGTGATGGATATTCAGCGGACCATCGGAGCGGATATTATCATGGCATTTGATGAATGTACACCCGGCGATGCTGAATTTGAATATGCCCGAAAGTCAATGGAAATGACCCAGCGCTGGCTCGACCGTTGTGTCAATCAATTTGAAAAAACTTCGCCAAAATATGGCCATTCTCAATCGCTGTTCCCCATTGTTCAGGGAGCTGTTTATCCTGAATTGCGAGCGATTGCCGCACGGAATGTACTTCAGTACAACAGCGATGGTTATGCCATTGGCGGTCTTTCGGTAGGCGAATCAGAAAAAGACATGTATGCCATGATTGAAGTTGTAAACGAAATACTTCCGGAGAACAAACCGCGTTATCTGATGGGTGTTGGCACTCCGGTAAATATTCTCGAAGGAATTGACCGCGGAATTGACATGTTCGACTGTGTGATGCCTACCCGTAACGGACGAAACGGTATGCTTTTTACGCAGAAAGGAATTATGAACATGCGTAACAAAAAATGGGCGGACGATTTTTCTCCGGTAGATGCCGATGGAACTTCGTTTGTTGATCATCAATATAGCAGGGCCTTTTTGCGCCATCTGGTCATTTCGGGCGAAATGCTGGGCGCACAGATTGCAAGTCAGCACAATCTTGCCTTTTACCTTTGGCTGGTTGGCGAAGCACGCAAACATATACTGGCCAACACATTCAAAAGCTGGAAAGATGAAATGGTTCAGCAACTATCGGTACGTTTATAATTATTTAGTTTATGCTGCATAAAATTGATTACTATATAATTAGGAAGTTCCTCGGAACGTTTTTTTATGCCATTGCATTAATCATCAGCATATCAATTGTTTTTGATGTGTCAGAAAACATTGACGATTTTATATCGAAGGATGTTCCGATGAAAGCGATTGCATTTGACTATTACCTCAATTTCATACCCTATTTTGCCAATCTGTTCAGCGGACTTTTTACGTTTATCGCAGTAATATATTTTACTTCGAAACTGGCATACGACACCGAAATTATAGCCATTTTGTGCAGTGGTGTGTCGTTCAACAGGCTCATGCGGCCATACATGGTGGGTGCGGCTGTGATTGCTGTTTTTTCATATCTGCTTGGTAATTATGTGATTCCTCCGGCCAATATGAAAAAAGTAGAATTCAGGAACAAATATATCGGAACCCGAAACCCAGGAAGCGAGCGCGATATTCACCGTCAGATTGAACCTGGTGTTTTTGTTTACATGACAAATTACAATGTGAGCAATGATGTGGGTTATAAATTCACCATCGAAAAATTTGAGGAACGAAAGCTGGTTTCAAAACTGACTTCCGAATATATTAAGTGGGACCGCGAAAAGAAGAAATGGGTGATCCACGAATATTCGATCCGAAACATCGACGGTTACAAGGAAACTGTCAGCAGGGGCACTCAGATTGATACAACCTTGAACATGACTCCTGAAGACTACCAGATCGTGGAAAATATTGTAGAAACCATGACCTTGCCAGCGCTCAATGCTTCGATTGACAACCTGAAACTTCGGGGTGTGAATACAATTGATTATGAAATGGAAAAACACAGGCGCAGAGCGGGGCCTTTTTCTGCTTTTATTCTCACCTTTATTGGTGTTTCACTCGCTTCGCGCAAAGTCAAGGGAGGAATTGGACTTCACCTTGGACTGGGTTTGCTGCTGAGTTTTTCGTACATCCTTTTTATGCAGGTTACTACTGTATTTGCTACCAGCGGAACGCTCGCACCGTGGATGGCGATGTGGATTCCTAATTTGTTATACGGAGCATTGGCTTTTTATCTTTACCGGCGGGCTGCAAGATGAGGTTTACAATTCAAACTCATAAGAAAATAATTCAAAAACAAATAAACAAGCGAAAAAGCCTATTTTATAACAAATGTTTTATAAAACATGTGAGGCAATAAAAAAATGATAATTTTGCCCACCGAAAACAACGTTTAATTGGTATTTGAATAGGAGAAAACTCCATTCCCTCAGATTATTTTAATCAAAAAAACAAATTCTATGTCACTGAGAAGAAACATTTTAGATCTTCGGAAAAGAAAAGATGAGGTTCGGAAAGGCGGAGGAGATGAAGCCATTGGCAAACAAGCAGCCATGGGTAAACTAACGGCCAGAGAACGTATTCTTGCCATTGTTGACGAAGGTTCATTTCATGAATATGATATGTTCGTTGAACATGCGGGAACAGACTTTGATATGGGCAATAAAGTGCTGGCAGGCGACGGGGTGGTTATTGGTACCGGAACTATTTACGAATCGCCGGTTTGCCTTTTTGCCCAGGATTTTACTGTCGCAGGTGGATCATTGGGCTTGTCGCATGCCCGGAAGATTACCAAAATCATGGATCATGCCCTCAAAATGCGTGTGCCATTGATCGGTATCAACGACTCGGGTGGCGCCCGTATTCAGGAAGGGGTTAATTCACTTGCCGGTTATGGTGAGATATTCTTCCGTAATACACTTTCTTCAGGAGTTATTCCGCAGATATCAGTTATCCTCGGGCCATGTGCCGGTGGTGCAGTATATTCGCCAGCTTTGACTGATTTCGTTTTTGTAGTCGAAAATATCTCAAAAATGTTCATTACAGGTCCGGCGGTTATCAAGAGCGTTTTGGGCGAGGACATTTCGATGGAAGCGCTTGGCGGAGCAAGGGTTCATGCCGAAATTACAGGAAATGCACATTTCTTTGCTCTCAGCGAAAAAGAATGTTTCGAGCAAATTAAAACTTTGATCACCTACATTCCCTGGAACAATACACAGAAAGCCAAAACTTTCCCTGTAAGAGAGCCAAAATCGAAATATAAAATCCAGAATATCGTTCCCGCCGATGCCCGTTTGCCTTATGACATTCGTGAAATCATCAAATCAATTACTGATGGTTCGGAGTTCTTCGAAATTATGGAATTGTTTGCCGCAAACATTGTAATTGGTTTTGGAAGAATGAATGGCGAAACCATCGGTTTTGTTGCCAATCAGCCAAAAGTACTTGCTGGCGTGCTCGATTGCGACAGCTCTGATAAAGCAGCCCGTTTCATCCGTTATTGCAACGCTTTCAATATTCCGATCATTACCCTCGAAGATATGCCAGGTTATTTGCCGGGTGTCGATCAGGAACATGCCGGTGTTATTCGTCACGGCGCTAAAATTCTGTATGCCTATTCGGAAGCAACGGTTCCAAAAATTACGGTTATTATCCGCAAAGCCTACGGTGGAGGATACATTGCAATGAATTCGCGCCATTTGCGTGCTGATTTTGTATTTGCATGGCCAACAGCCGAAATCGCAGTCATGGGGCCTGAAGGCGCTGCCAACATTGTATTCCGCAAAGAAATTTCGGAAGCGGAAGATCCGGATGCAATGCGTCAGCAAAAAATTCAGGAATACAAAGATAAATTTGCAAATCCTTATGTGGCAGCAGCCAAAGGATACATCGATGAAGTGATAGAGCCCCAGGAAACCAGAAAAATCCTGTTACACGCACTTCGGATTTCTGCCAGCAAAGATGTACAGGGACCCTCTAAAAAACACGGACTTCCACCATTTTAATCAAAAGAAAAAGGATTATGGCAGAACAGGAAAAAACACAGATAATTATTGTACACAGCGCCAAATACCAGACGACTTACAACAAAAAATACGAGAATAGAAAAGTCTGGGCAGAACCGAATTTCAATCATATAAATTCGTATATCCCGGGTACCGTTATCGATATTTTGGTTAAAGAAGGCCAGAAAGTAGCTTCAGGACAAAGCATTCTGATTTTGGAGGCCATGAAAATGTTAAACGATATTAAGATGCCCTTTAAAGGTAAAATTGTGAAGGTGTATGTTGAAATCGGTCAGAAAATACCAAAAAACTTTCTGATGATTGAAATTGAACCTTTGGATTAAAGATTTTCAGAAGTCATTTTGATTTTTGACAGATATTAAAGAAGAAGATTAAAATGAAAAAGTCCGGCATTGCCGGACTTTTTTTTTGATTTATAACAGGTTTGCTTTTTTGAGCATTTCAAAAATTTGCTCTTTGGTAACATTTTCAAGCTGGCTTTTATCGTAGATGAATACAAGGTAAACTTCATTATCTTCGGTAACCAGGTATGTTATAACCCTTGCACCGCCCGACTTACCGTTTCCTTTGGAAGAAATGGCCAACCGAATTTTAAAAACACCATGTCCAAGGTTTACTCCGGCATCAGGCTTTTCGGAGAGAATATTTATAAGCTCCTGCAGGTCGGCTTTTAGGGAAGGATATTTCTTGTAAAGCCGTTTGAATAACCTTTTAAAGTCGGGGGTTGGATATACGCTAAGGTTCATTTAAAAATTCGTTAGCCGATTGTTTTTTTATTTGACCTTCCTGCATCATTTTAACCTGGTTAAGGCTGTTTTGCAGTTCGGTATATGAATTGTCGGTTTCCTGTACTTCCACATAATCCAATGTTTTTACAAACTCTAAAAAAGTCCGGAATTTATTGTCGTTGATATTTAAAGTCAATTGTTTCATGTTGTGTCTGTTTATCCGGCGTTGGCCTGTTTTGCTTTGTGATCATGAATGGCAAGTTAAAGAAAATTAATGATGTTTTTTTGTATCCCCACCCATGTCCTGAATAAATTATTACTGTTTGTTCGAACTCAAGACAAAAATAAAATAAAAATCGGAATTACTTAGTGCGATTGGATCAGCTTACATAAGGGTACTAAACCCTCATCTTTCGGGTATGCTTAAAAGCTAAACAGCCAACTTAATGGCAACCAAATGAGCCATAGATTTGTTCGTTTTATGTGGCGATTCATCAACTTCACCTGACAACTAGTCAACTTCATGCGACAACTTGTCCACTTCATGTGGCGATTCGTTGATTTGATGCGACGATTAATCAATGTGAACAGGCAATTTGTTCGTTTAATGTGCCGATTAGCCAATGTTGAAGGTCGTTTAGACGATTTGATGTGTCGATTAGACAATGTTGGGAGGCAAGTAGGCAATATTG
>JAIBEZ010000051.1 GCA_019459485.1 Prolixibacteraceae bacterium | reverse complement strand
GTTGTCGAAGCCTCTCCAAGCATTGAAAAAATTAATTCAAGGTCGGTCATGTGATCACGTAAGTTCTGGTTTTTCAGTCCTTTAATTTTTTTATACTCTGAAGGTATCAATCCAAACGTAGCTTTTGAAATCTCTGCTGTGAGTATGGAATATTCTATTTGTTCCTTTACTCCTCTGTTTTTCCACTCTTCTGTCAATTCCTCGCGAATAGCAATGCTTCGCATTCGCTTTTCAATCCAGTCGTCAGGATAGCCTTTTAATTTATAAAGTTCCCGAGTGCGTTGCGTTGCCAACTCCGGATCCTCAATTTCATCCAATCTGTCTGAACCCACTTGTGCTAACCAAAGTTTAAAAGGTTCTGCTTTGGGTGAGGGAATAGATTGAATAATACGCAAAAGACCTTTAGCATTGGCACAATTCAGCTTTTGTTTTCCGCCAATAGTGTCGACCGAAAGGGGGGTGACAAATTGTCCCCACCCTTTGGAGAGTTCCTCGTCACGCTTACGCATTTTCTTGATATAATCGCTAGGGTTGGGTGTGTCGGTCAACACCTGTATAACATCAGCTACAACAAAATACCATTTTTCGTCGGTTTCATTCCAAACCGTTCTGATCTGTTTGCTCTCAAATAATTTAATATTGCTCATTTTCTTTTTTCTTGAAATTCAAAAATACTCAATTTGCCCGATTTAAGAAACTCTAAAAAGTTAATTCCACGATATTTACATGTTTGTTGGATGCTTAAAAGTGCCAAGGTTTCTTGAATTCTATTTTTTGTTGATAGACCATCAGCCTCCCTTCTATAAAGAGCTACTGCTTTAATTGCTGCTTCTGCATTATTGTTATTCCAAGGAATACCATCGTAATCTAAAAAAGTAAAAAGTTCATTTTTAAATGAAGTAAATCGCTTTTGCCATTTTATACAAACTTCAGTTTCAAAATCCATCTGACTTATAGATTTGAAAAATAAATCCACGGATTTTTTATGTTTAAACAAATTACGCTTTTTTAAGCCATATTTATTTATTGTTAAAACTATTTCATTTAACAACTTAGAAAAATTCACTACAATAATTTTCAAATCATTATCTAATTGATATTTAACCAAATCATCATTCAAATCACGTATTAGGTGGATTAAACATCTTTGTTTAGGACAATTTACCGAATCATAACCAGCGTAAAAATCAGAAATCAGAACTCCTTTAAAATCGACAAGCAAATCATGCAAAAATTCAGATTCTCTTGTTGATTTGAATAAATAAAAAACGCTATCAATATTCGTAAACACCCATATGTAACAAGAAGACTCCTTTCTAATATGAAAAGTTGTTTCATCAATATGAATAAGACTACTTGATTTTACACGATCAATAATTTCAGTTAAAGTAGATCTGTAATAATCACAAAAATTTGATTTAATTATGTTTGTTGTAGAAGGGTTAATGTTAATATCAAAAGACTCTTTTAATTGCAATGATATTTTATTTAAACTGTTTCGGTATAGTACTGATTGATTGACGACCCAACAAGAAAGGGCTCTACCATATTTACTACGCAAAACAATTGGATATTTTGGAGAAAAAACATATCCACATTCATTACATTCATATCTATTGATCTGATATAAAACTATTTGTCTTTTAATGGAAGTTTTCGTAATCTTCAAATCAATTATTGTTCGATAATACTTATTATGGATATATATTGTATTGCAATTACATTTAGGGCATAACTTTGGTCTTGGAATTAAAACTTCCTTGTTGATCTTATGTTTTCTAATTTTGGCTTTCGTATGTTCATTTTTCCTTTGCTGGGCAGCTATATTCGGATATGTTTTGATCAAAACTTTTTCTCTTTGATAATCGAAATAAGCAAATTTATTAATTTGATCAAATTCCTTGATAAGAAAATTATTCCTTTGCCATTTAAAAATTGATTCCTTCTTTATATTTTCAGACTTGATGAAATTTTCGCTTCCTGGAATCGGCATTTCAGCCAACCAATCTTTAACAACTTTCAAAGCCTTACAATCTTCAAGATTGTATTGAATTAACTTTCGTTTTAAATCATGGTCTAATGAAATTTCCCAATTATATCTCCAAACTAAGCTTTGTATTCCGGATGCATCTTTTTCAGTCCATTCAAATTTTAAGAATCTTGCGATTTCTTTCAGACTATTTGAATATGTTGGAGGGTAGATATACTCTGAAAAAATATTCAGAACGTTGAATGACTTGTCAATCATCGTTTTCAATAATTCTTGTTGCTCAGTGGTCAATTTTTGAGAAATGCGTTTCAATGCTTGAATCTCATATGAGCCATAATGGTAAATTGTAAAACTATTGAGTGGCTTTAATAAATGAATTAACTCAATAAATATGTCCTTTTCCTCCTCTTCGTTATTTGCCCAAAGTGAGTACTCTGTCACAACTTCATTTGTTTTTAAAATAACGCCAATGAGATAATTCGACCCTCTATCTAAAATCCCTTCAAAGTCTAAATAAACTTCCGTTTCAACTTGTTTTAATATAGGTATTTCTTGGATAAATGTTTTGCCTTCTCGAATTGCAAGAGCCTTTAATTCGGGCAAAAATTTCCTTCTTCGATAAGGGTTCTTCTTTGGGCGAAATGTATAAGATAATTGTTTGACAGAAAAAATGCCTCTGTTATTTCTTTGAACAATTTCTTTTGGCTTTAAAGCCGTCAAAAGGCTCAAATCATCCCTTTCGATTAACTTTTCAAGACAACTATCTTGGAATTCACATATCTGGCAATGGGTGTTCTTATAAAAAATAGGCGCATTTGAATTGGATAAGATCTTATTCATCTCGTCTATTAATTTCTTGATGGGTTTCGTAAAAGACAAAAACTTAATCTTCGTTTGTCTTGAATTTGTTCCGTAAACTATTTTGCAACTTTCAATTTGAACATTAAATTCATTCTGAATGTATGTGGCTTGTAAAGAAATGAATAGCTTGTCAGCAGTAGTTGCTTTTTCAAATGGTGTTATAAAAATTGGGGTGATGTTTTTATTGCCTGTAAATTCAACTCCATCTAAAGTTATGTCAATATTTGCATTGGCAAATTTGAAATTCAATAAGATGCCTTCTTTGGGAGCATTATCACAATTAGGATTGTAGATGATATTAGTATTCTTTGTAATAGTTCTTTCAAAATTTTCTTTTCCCTTTTGTTTTAGTTGATTGTAAAGCGATTGGTAGTCTGAAATAATTCCAGTTTGGTGCTTGCTTTTTCTATAAGCTTTGTCGTGGCAAAAAATAAAATCGTGTAGTATCTCATTATTTATCAGCATGATAAATCACTTTGAAACATTATCGAAATTACTTATAAAAACATTCAGAATAGTTTCTGTGTCGGATTATTCCACTTTATAGTTGGTTCAAAAACATTTATTCTTTTGTCAATATCGTGACGCTGCAGAATGTCTTTTACGCTTGCCTGTAACTACTTACTGCGACTGACCACGCTATCCCTTCCTTTCTGAGAACTGGCAACTGGGACTGAACACTACTCTTTACTGCGACTGGCCACTCTTCTCCTTCTTCGGCGGAACCGGATCATATCCGTGTGTTCCCCATGGGTGGCATTTCGAAATTCGCCTTGCGCCCAGCCAAAAACCTTTGAATGGCCCATGTATTTTAATCGCATCGATGGCGTATTGCGAACAGGTAGGTTCATGTCTGCACGATGCCGGAGTAAACGGCGAGATAGCGAACTTGTAAAAATAGATAGGAAGCATGAGCAACCAGGCAAGTATTTTTAATATGAATTTTCCAATTCGCTGCATGATAGATTATTAAACGATATTCTCACCAACGGCATTCAGTTTTTGATTCAAAGTCGCAGTTCCATTTATGATCTTTTCAGCCATCGACTGAACGGTCACCTTTTGAACCATTTCAGTATAATTATTGCGGATAATCATAAATTCATCGTGCATCGGGCAAGGATTTGCGCAGTTGCAGTTTCCAAAACCAAAGGCACAACTGCTAAAAAATTTATTGCCATCGATCGCCTTTATAATTTCGAACACCGGAAGCTCTTCTTCCGGATTTTCAAAATAAAACCCCCCGCCTCGTCCTTTTCCGGCGCGAACCAAGTTGAAACGCGTCATGGTTTGCAGTACTTTTGCCGTAAAATGCTCCGGAGAGCCCACTTCAATGGCAATGGTACGGTAACCCGGACGCGTTCCTTTCTGATTCATCATCCATATATAAACCATGGATCGTATTGCATATTCAGCTGCTTTCGAGAGCATAGAAGATTTTCAGGTTTTTGCCAAAATTACGCATTAATGAGTTCGTTTTCAAGTTTGATAGCCTCAGGAAAGAGAATATTATTTTCGAGGTGAATGTGACGGTGCAAATCCTGTTCAAACTCCTGAAGTTTCTGATAGGCATAAGCGAAAGTATTGCAGGCATCTGCCGGAATTGTATAGTTGTTAGTCATTCCGGAAATCTGCTCAAACCGGTCACCTTCAGCTTCGTGCTCCTGTTTCATTACTGAAATAGGTGATAGTACCGTTCCGCAATGAGAACCGCCAAATTCAGTTTCGCTTGTTTTGGCCGCCATCATTTCTTTTATGAGTGGAAAAAGAATCTGTTCTTCTTTCTGCATATGCTGAAGTAAATTCTCTGCTGCCTGATTAAAATAGTCTTCAACAACAGGCAGTTCGGGATGGTTGGCTCCGTGTACATCGGTAATTTTATTTAAATACCGCTGCAAAACAGGAATCGATTCCAAAACATACGAATGGTGAACTTCTACTATGTGATCGATTAACTGATCGAGTGGAAGCGAATGAATACGGTCATCCTCATTTTGTTTTGAACCAATCAGCTTCTGAATCGATCCAAGAACTTCTTCCGCATCTACTTTTTGTCTTTTACAGGCTTCTTCGAGCGAAATATCTCCACCGCAGCAAAAGTCAATTCTTAATTTTTCAAATACTTCGACCGTTTTATAATTAAAACGGGCTATTTCGCCTACTGGTGTTTGTAAATTGAGATTCATGATCAATGATTTAAATAGTTAATAATCAGTATGAACAAATTATTTTATCTATTGGTGGATAAAATAGTCCACAAATATATGCTTTTTATCTTTGATTTTTTACATTTGCAAAAGAATTAAAGACATTTTTATCCTCTAAACTAAAAACGTATGGATACAAAGAAATTATGGATTGGTTTTACGGCCGTGATGGTCATCTCTTTTGCCGTGTTGTTATTTTTTGGGCGCGAAATTTATCGCAAGGCGCCTCCAATTCCTGAAAGGGTTGTTACAACTTCAGGAAAAGTACTGTTTACTGCCCAGGATATCAAGGATGGGCAAAACGTTTGGCAGTCAATTGGCGGACAGGAACTGGGCTCAATTTGGGGACATGGAGCCTACCAGGCACCCGATTGGTCGGCCGATTGGCTTCACAAAGAAGCAATAGCCATGCTAAATCACTTTGCTTTTATTGACGACAGTACTGAATTTGCGAAACTGGATTTGGAGAAACAGGCTGCATTAAAAGCCAGACTGCAAAGCGAGATTCGCAAAAACACCTACAATGTAAGCAATGGCGATTTGGTCATTTCTGACCACAGAGCCGAAGCAATTGCCCTGGTTCAGAAATTTTATACCGAACTGTTTATGGATGGCGCTGACCAGCATGCGCTTCGCGAAGCTTACGGAATGCCTGCCAATACAGTAAAGGATGCCGATAGAATGGCCAAGATGGCTAGCTTTTTCTTCTGGACATCATGGGCAACGACCACCAACCGCGTTGATTCAGACATTACCTACACCAATAACTGGCCAGCGGAGGAGCTGGTGGGTAACCGGCCAACAAGCGCACTGGTGCTTTGGACAGGTTTCAGTGTGATTATTTTGCTGGCAGGGATTGGATTGTTGACATGGTATTATGTGTCGAATAGTCATGAGGAAATTTCTGATACCATTCCGGCTACAAACCCAGTGATCGGGTTGAAAATACTTCCTTCGATGAAGGCCACCCTCAAATATTTCTATGTGGTGATGCTCTTGTTCCTCGTTCAGATAGGGATGGGAATCATAACAGTCCATTACGGCGTGGAAGGAACAGCCTTTTACGGCTTTAATCTGGCCGATTTCCTGCCCTATTCGTTGTCGCGGACATGGCATGTTCAGATGGGAATTTTCTGGATTGCAACCTCATGGCTGGCAACTGGACTGTTCTTTGCTCCGGCCATCGGTGGAAAAGATCCTAAATTTCAGGTTTGGGGAGTCAACTTCCTGTTTGTTTCCCTTTTGATTATTGTCGGCGGGTCCATGGCCGGACAGTTCATGGCCATTATGCAGAAACTGGGTTATGTAACCAACTTCTGGTTTGGACATCAGGGCTACGAATATGTTGATCTTGGCCGTTTCTGGCAGATTTTCCTTCTGGTAGGGTTGTTCTTGTGGTTGTTCCTGATGACGCGTGCCATTATACCAGCCTTGAGAGGTCGTTCAGACAGCAAGCAATTATTAATTTTATTCCTGATTTCGTGCATTGCCATTGCCGGTTTTTACGGGGCCGGAATGATGTGGGGTCAACATACCAACCTTGCCATTGCCGAATACTGGCGCTGGTGGGTGGTTCACCTCTGGGTTGAAGGTTTCTTCGAAGTGTTTGCCACGGTAATCATCGCTTATCTGTTTGTGCGCATGGAATTGATCAAGGTAAAATACGCCACCACGACAGTGCTGTTTTCTACAATCGTATTTCTTTTTGGTGGAATTCTTGGAACCTTTCATCACCTGTATTTCTCCGGAACTCCAACCTCCATACTCGCACTCGGGTCAAGCTTCAGTGCTTTGGAAGTAGTTCCCCTGATACTCATCGGGTTTGAAGCCTGGGGCAATCTTCAACTTAAGAGAGCGGCCAGTTGGGTAGAAGCCTACAGATGGCCGATCAATTTCTTTTTGGCGGTTGCCTTCTGGAACTTCCTGGGCGCCGGCATCTTCGGATTTGTGATTAATCCGCCTATCGCACTGTATTACATGCAGGGACTCAATACCACTCCGGTACACGCACATACCGCTTTGTTTGGCGTTTACGGAATGCTGGGAATCGGGTTGACTTTGTTTGTACTTCGTGAAATGAACCACAAAAATGAATGGAGCGACAAAGTCATCAAATTTTCGTTTTGGGCCATTAATATTGGCTTGCTGCTCATGGTGCTGATCAGTGTTTTACCAATTGGTCTGGCTCAAACATGGGCAAGTGTCAAACATGGTTTGTGGTATGCACGTTCGGCTGATTTTCTGCAATTGCCCTGGATGGCCACACTTCGCTGGATGCGCATAGTAGGCGATACAATTTTTGCTGCGGGCGTTGTTGCTTTGGTATATTTTGTAATTGGATTGAAAACCGGCTGGTCGTTTAAAAAGGACTAATCACCAGTAAGAAAACAAAAGTTAATACCACAGATTACGCCGATTTTCTTAGATTAAAAACAATCAAATGAGTTTTCAATCTGTGCTTATCTGGGTAATCTGTGGTAGAAATAATTTCTGCCTGTAAAGGCAGGTATGGAAGCTAACGAACCGAGGCAACGGCGTTGCTTTTTTGCCTTTCAGGAGGATAAACTGTTACTTTTTTTGCTGCAATCATCTTCAGGAACGGCAAAGGTTCTTCCCAGAATTGTTTCCTTTCGAGTGAGAATTGTTTGAACCATGCATATATCTCGTCATTATTGAATTGTTTGCTGATATCGTGACCCTGATTGACAAGCCGTGAATATTTAAGGTTCGCATTTTTCTTTCCAATTGCTTTTACAATTTCTTCTGATTTGCTAATAGGAATTTGATTATCGGCGGTTCCGTGAAAGACCCAGGTTGGAATGTTGCTAAGTCTGTCTGCCCATTTCACATCAGCAGCTCCGCACATGGGCGAAATGGCAGCAAATCGGTCTGGCATCCGGTTGGCAAGCGACCACGTGCCGTAGCCTCCCATGCTCATGCCCATCAGGTAAATACGAGCATCGTCAACACGCAATTTAGAAGCAACTTCGTCGTAAACCGGATTGAACCAATCTTCGGATGACCAATTCTTTCCCCATGGACATTGGGGAGAAACAACTATGAAGTCCATTTTTTTTCCGATCGAAAGGTAATATGGCAGCCCGTAACGTTCCAGACTTTTAAGATTTGTGCCACTTGCATGGCGTCCGTGGAGATAAAAAATGACCGGCCATTTCTTGCCAGGTTCTTTGTCATAATCTTCAGGAACGGATATCAGATAATTGTATTTGACTTTTTTAAGTCCAGTTGAAGCAGATGCTTTTTGGGAAGAAATACTCAATGAAATGAGTAAAAAAAAGCAGAAATAGATGTTTCTTTTTATGTTTTTCAAACCTCTTTTTTTATTGTTTCGCTGGTGAAGCTAAGAAATTTGAACCATACAACCTGTACTATTAACAATTATTAATAAAACCAAGGAAAGGGAAGACGACAAAAAATGGCCATTCTTCCCTTTCTAATTTACATCAAAACTGATTGTTATCAACTGACAACCAAGTTATTCTATTTTTTTTAGTTCCTGATAAACCAACGCACTTGCACCCACGATTGCTGCGTCACCAGGTTTTAGTTGCGAAGGCAATATTTTGATCTTATTTTTAAAAGAAGTCAGCAAATGCTGCTCCATGCTTTCTTTGGCTGGTTTGAAAATATAGTCGCCGGCTGCAGTAGGTCCTCCAAATAAAAAGATGGCCTCCGGACTAAGATGGTGAGCCGTGTCAGCAAAACCCTGACCGAGCCATTTACCTGTCTGTTCGAATACTTCATTGGCTACTTTATCGCCTCTTTCAGCGGCATCGAAAATCATTTTTGAATCAAGCTCGTTGAAGGATTTGTCAGCCAGTAAACTATCGGTTGCATTGTATTTTACCATCAGTTCAAAAGCTGTACGTTTCATCCCAGGCGCTGAGCAATAGGCTTCAAAATGGCCCAGAGCACCGCAACCGCATAATCTTCCACCCGGAATCAGTGTGGTATGGCCACATTCACCGGCAAATCCATCACTGCCGTAAACGAGATCGCCGTTTACTACAATACCGCTTCCAACGCCGGTTCCAAGGGTGTACATCACAAAGTTTTTCATTCCTTTTGCGCCACCATAAATCATTTCGCCGATAGCAGCTGCGTTGGCATCGTTGGTTAATGCGATTGCCTGAAGTTCAGGAAATTTAAGTTTCAGCAATTTTACAAGCGGAACAATTCCTTTGAAAGCCAGGTTGGCCGCATATTCAATCGTTCCGGCGTAATAGTTACCATTTGGAGCGCCAATACCGATTCCAAGAATTTCGATTTCGGGATTAACAAGCTTAACAGATTTTATTAATTCATTGATTGCCAGAGATAAATCTTCAATATAAAGATCAACATTTCCATGCGAAGGGGTTGCAATGTTATCTTTCACCATTACATTTCCCAAATCATCAACCATTCCGATAGCGGTATTTGTTCCGCCAATATCGACACCAATTGCTACTCGTTTCATTCTAATTATTTATTAGGTTTTTTTGGTTACAGATTACAATTCCATCTTATTTTGAAAACCGAACAAAATTAAAAATTTAATCCAACTATTTCGGAGTGACAAGGAATTTCAATATAAAAAAAACGGAACGCCTTGCATTGGTTTTGCATGACGTTCCGAAGTATTTTTCAGCCTGAAAGTTGCTTATTTCCGTGACACCTTCACTTTTATGGTAGGATCCAAACTTGCATTCCGGATGTCCACTTCATGAATCACATTGGCTGCAATTTCTTTAAAAACCTTTCCGATAATGGAGTTTTCATCGTCAGCCACCGGATTTCCTGAATCGCCACCTTCGCGGATTCCCTGCACAATCGGAACCTGACCAAGCAAAGGCAATTCAAGTTTTTCAGCCAGTTTTACGCCGCCATCCTGTCCAAAAATGTAATATTTGTTATCCGGAAGTTCTTCAGGAGTGAACCACGACATGTTTTCAACCAACCCGAGAACCGGCACGTCAACTCCTTTTCCTTTAAACATGTTTACTCCCCTGATGACATCGGCCAGAGCCACATCCTGCGGCGTAGTGACAATAATGGCCCCTGTTACCGGAACTGTTTGAACCAATGTCAAATGAATATCGCTTGTTCCGGGAGGAAGATCAAAAAGCAAATAATCCAAAGTTCCCCTGTTGCCATCTGTAATAAATTGCTTAAGTGCGTTCTATGCAATCGGGCCACGCCACACCACTGCATCTTCGGTAGCCACAAAAAAGCCGATGGATAGAAAATTGACCCCAAATTTTTTAATCGGTTGAATCCGTTCCTTTCCGTCAACCCGCACGCCGGCAGGCTTGATATCTTCGGTACCGAACATTTTAGGGAGCGATGGCCCGAAAATATCGGCATCAATCAACCCGACTTTGGCTCCGGTTTTTGCCAGAGCAATGGCCAGATTTACTGCAACTGTTGATTTACCCACTCCCCCTTTTCCGGAAGCCACCGCAATCAGGTTTTTTACGCCCGGCAATATCGGGCGCTCCATCTGGTGAATCGCTTTGGCAGTAATGTTGCCTTTTATTTCTACTTCAGGACCAATATAATTTAGAATTGCTTCTTCACAGGCAGCAATAACTGCGGCCATGTTTGGGTCGTCCGAACGCTGGAAAACGAGCGAAAATGTTACTTTTTTTCCTGCTACTCTTATTTCCTGCGCCATATCGAGTGTAACAACATCTTTGTCACTTCCCGGGAAATTCACATTGCGCAACGCATCGGTAATATTCTTGGGAACGATTAATTTACGTGGTATTTCTGTCATTATTTTCTGTTTAAACAATTGTTTTCAATAACAAATTAGTCCATTGCAAGTTCAGTCAGCGGGTTCCAGAAGTGCTTTTTAAAATCCATGATCTGATGATCCACCACCCGGATTCCTTCTGCTTCCAGAAATTCCTGCATGGCAGTTGGAGTGCCAAAATGATGTTTGCCGGTGAGTAATCCGTTTCGGTTAACGACGCGGTGTGCAGGTACATATTTCTCCTGAACGTGTGCATTGTTCATGGCCCAGCCAACCATCCGCGACGATTGTGCAGTTCCCAGAAATGCTGCAATAGCTCCATAACTGGTTACTTTTCCGGGTGGAATTAACCGAACGACCTCATATACTTTGTCGTAAAAATCGCTCATGGATGATTAAGTTTAAAGTTCAAAGTTGGGTGCCCATAAAGCGTTTCGGGTTCCACATGGCACAACCTGGAACTTGAAACCTGAAACTTGAAACTCTTTTATTCCTTCGCGTTTCGCCCAAAACTCCGGTACGGATCTTTTTCAATTTCAACATCCGGTTCGCGCAACGGTTCACGATGATTGAGCCTGAACGAAAGGTATTTGATGCTCAATCCGCGATCGAGCCACTGTTTTTCGTAGAAAGTCTTAATCGACAGTACTTCATCCAATATTTCAGAATTGTACAGGTTGTCGGTTTGACGGATTACTTCGAACTTATTTTCGGCAACCATTGCTTCGGTATATCGGTACATAAAATTACTGTCCGATTTCAGGTGGATAATCCCATTTGGAACCATGACCTGACGGTAACTTTCTATGAAATTAGTCGCAGTTAATCGTTTGCGTGTTTTTTTCATTTGCGGATCAGGAAAAGTGAGCCAAATTTCAGCCACTTCGCCGTCACCAAAAAACAAGCTAATATTTTCTATGTTGGTCCGCAGAAAACCAACATTATTCAAGCCCAATTCTTTGGCGTGAGTAGCGCCCTTCCACATTCTGGCGCCTTTGATATCGATGCCGATGAAATTAAATTCAGGATAATGGCTGGCCAGTTTTACTGTGTATTCACCCTTACCGCAGCCCAGTTCAAGAATTACCGGATTGCTGTTCCCAAAAAAGGCTTTGCTCCATTCTCCTTTATACTGAAACCCTTCGGTTTGTAATTCTTTGAAAGATACCTGAACCACATTTTCATAAGTTGCCAAATCGGCAAACTTCTTTAATTTATTCTTTCCCACGGTTTCTGAATCAATACGTTTTTTCAATACGGATGCCTATGTCGCGGATTCCTTCCAGCACGTTGTCTCGCATTCCCTGTTTTATCCGGAAAGTATATTCTCCCTTGCGCGGAAAGTAAACGCTGCTTTTGTAAAGAATCTGATTGTCGTGCAAATCGCCTAAACCACTTCCCTTCCAGCGACCTGAAGCTTCGGCCAGAGAAAATTCGACCGTATCGGTGTGTGTTGTTCCATCGGGTGAGCCAACTGAAAGAAACAGCCAGAGATTGGCGTACTGATAGGTTCCCTTGTTCCGTATGTTTATATACCAATTGTGATTCCGAATGGTATCGGTTAGCTCCACATTGAATACTACCACCGAATCTTTGTTCCATCCCTTTTCGTCCAACGTTTGGTAGGATTCAAATACCCGTTTCCTGTCGCATGAAATAATTCCTAAAATCAGGAAAATACTAAATAGAATAATAAATGTTTGTTTCATGCTTTTGGTTTGAAATTTCTACGGTGGCCTCCACCACTGTGTTTTTTAATCTTTGTACGTTTCGGATCGTCGAAACGGGTGATTGTATCGTGCGTGGAACCAGCTTCAAAGTTAATTTTCTCGATAATTGGCTTCGATTCAAAATCATCGGCCAATCGTGGAACTTTGATGCCTTGCTTATTCAGGCGAATGATTTCTTTTACACGGTCAACCGAAACTGGAAAAAAGACTCCGCCCTGTTCGCCTAATTTTGTGTACCAGAAAACGCGTTTTAAAATATCAGATTTCTGAAACCGGAATGTTCCATTTTCAGTTTCGAGCTGAATATTGGTTGACGGAAAGTCCTTCTGTGCATCCAGATAGGTATCAACTTCATAATTGAGACAACATTTGAGTTTTCCGCACAGACCGGCCAGTTTTTGCGGGTTCAGCGAAATATCCTGATAACGGGCAGAATTGGTGGTTACCGATACGAAATTGCTGATCCACGAGGCACAGCATGTTTCTCGTCCGCAGGGGCCAATTCCCCCGATACGTCCGGCTTCCTGGCGAGCTCCGATCTGTTTCATTTCGACCCGTATTTTAAACGTGTCGGCCAGAACTTTGATGAGCTGACGAAAATCGACCCGGTCGTCGGCCAGATAATAAAAAATTGCTTTCGTGCGGTCGCCCTGATATTCCACATCGCCAATCTTCATGTCGAGCCTCAGTTCGTTTGCAATCTGGCGCGACCGTAACATTGTTTGATGTTCGAGAGCAATGGCTTCCTTCCATTTATCGATGTCGGCGGGTTTGGCTTTCCGGTAAATTTTGCGCAAATCACCATTAACAGTTGTGACTTTGTGTTTTTTTATTTGTTCCAGAACCAAATCGCCGGTAAGGGTTACAATTCCAATATCGTGTCCCGGACTGGCTTCAACGGCAATAATATCGCCTTGTGCCAATTGCAGGTTATTTACATTCCTGAAATAATCTTTTCGTGTATTCTTGAACCTGACTTCCACTAAATCTGTGGAATTGGAATTATTGATGACATCGTTAAGCCAATCATAAACATTGAGCTTTGAGCAGGTGCCTCCATGGCCATTGCAACAACCGCGATCAACCAAATTCAGATCATCCATAGTCTTAAATATTGCTATTCAAAATATTAATTCCTGATGCAAAAATAGTTATAAAAGCCGACAAACCGGCTGTCTTTTTTCTCCTGAATATGCTTTCCAATCTGATCATTGCGGATGACAACAGACCACTATTTCCTGATCAGTTTGGTAATTTTAAATGCCACATCGGTGAAAATAATCCTGGGACTTCCGTTCATCCCGATATGGTTAAAAGCTGTTTCGAAAACTTCAGTAAGTTCAATGATGTTTCGCTCGTTGATGAAAGGCGAAAACCGTTTCGAGAATTCTTCTTCCTGCCCGTTCATGAAAGTAAGGTCTTTGTTCTTCAGGTTATAAATGAAATTCTCACGCAAAATCATCAGGAAATAGTTCAGGAGGTTTTTCTGTTTTTCGCGGCCAATACTTGCAACCTGATCAACCCATTTAAAAAGGTCTGTGAATTTCCTCCCGTAGGAAGTCCTCATCAGTTCCTTAAACCGTTCGAGGTTAAAAAGCGTTTGTTCATCGGGCTGAAGCAATTCCAGCGCTTTGCCATAATTGCCGCGGGCAAGGTGTACAATGTTCCTTACATCAACACCCTCGGCTTCCGGCAGTGCCTCAATCGCCTTTGCAAGCGAAACCGGATCAATAGGAGGAATTGTAATCAACTGGCATCTCGACCGGATGGTGCTGATGATGTCTTCCTCATTTTCAGTGATCAGGATGAACAAGGTTTTAACCGGCGGTTCCTCAATCATCTTCAGCAGCTTATTGGCACAGGCAACGTGCATTCTTTCGGGCAACCAGATAATCATCACCTTGTATTCCGATTCGTACGACTTCAGGTTTAGTTTCCTGATAATTTCTTCGCTCTGGTGCGCATAAATCAAACCCTGTGCATTTTCAACGCCAATCTGTTCGAACCATTGGTCAACATTGAAATATGGATTCTTGCCGATCATCATTTTCCAGTCTTCCAGAAAATTGTCGGAAACAGGTTTATCGAATTTTTTGGTTTTTATCACCGGAAACACAAAATGAATATCGGGATGAATCAATTTCCGGTATTTTTTGCACGAAGGACATTCGCCGCATGAGTCGTTTGCCTGACGGTTGGTACATGCAACATATTGTGCATAGGCAATTGCAAGAGCCAGTTTTCCAGTCCCTTCAGGCCCGGCAAAAAGCTGGGCATGGCTTACTCTTTCTCCCTGAACCGACTGGATCAGCCGTTCTTTGGTGGCAGTTTGTCCGATAACTTCTTTAAAAAACATACAGGTAAAATTGTGGAGTTCCAAAAATAACAATTCCTGCCGCGAAAACCAGTCTCGACTGACATTTTACCCAAACATTAAATTCAGGAAAGCAAAACTAACCGAAACCCAAACACACTGATATATTCTTTATATTTGAACTGAATTTTTGTAACGCTAAAAAAAACAAATATGCAAACTATTGAAAACTATGATTTCGCTGGCAAAAAGGCACTTATCCGTGTTGATTTCAACGTGCCACTCGACGAAAATTTTGTAATTACTGACGATACCCGTATTCGGGCGGCTCTATTAACCATCAACAAAGTAATTGCTGAAGGTGGTTCTCCTATTATCATGTCGCACTTTGGCCGTCCGAAAGCCGGACCTGAAGCCAAATTTTCAATGTGTCACCTTGTTGGTCATTTAGCCGAACTGCTTGGTAAAGAAGTAAAAATGGCTCCGGATTGTATTGGCGAAGAAGTACAGGCAATGGCAAAGGCTTTAAAACCTGGCGAAGTTCTGTTGCTCGAAAATCTTCGTTTTCACAAGGAAGAAGAAAAAGGCGACGAAGCTTTTGCTGAACAATTGGCTGCCAATGGCGACTGTTGGATCAACGATGCATTCGGAACAGCTCACCGTGCACACGCATCTACTGCTGTTATTGCCAAATTTTTCCCGAACGATAAAATGTTTGGTTACCTGATCGAAAGCGAAATTGCCAGTTTGGACAAAGTATTGAAAAACCCGCAACGTCCGTTGACCGCAATCATGGGTGGAGCAAAAGTTTCGTCGAAAATTACCATCATCGAAAACCTGCTCGACAAAGTTGACAACCTGATTTTGGGTGGCGGTATGACTTATACTTTCGTGAAAGCTCATGGCGGTGAAGTAGGAAATTCAATTTGCGAATTGGAATACCTTGATACTGCCCTGGCCATTGAGAAAAAAGCAGCTGAAAAAGGGGTGAAAATATTTATGGCTACCGATGTTGTTGCTGCTGACGATTTCAGCCCGACAGCCAATACTCAAATTGTTGAAGCCAGTGCAATTCCGGCAGGATGGCAGGGTTTGGATGCAGGTCCAAACAGTATTGCCATGTTTAAGGAAGTAATCGAAAATTCAGGAACCATCCTTTGGAATGGTCCGGTTGGCGTTTTCGAATTTGAAAAGTTTGCGGTTGGTTCAAAAGCAGTGGGCGAAGCCATTGTAAAAGCTACTTCAAAAGGAGCTTTCTCACTGGTTGGCGGCGGAGACTCTGTTGCCTGCGTTAACCAATTTGGATTTGACGATGGCGTTTCGTACATCTCAACCGCTGGCGGTGCGTTGCTCGAATACCTCGAAGGACAGGTTCTTCCGGGAATTGCAGCAGTAAGAGGCGAATAAAAAAATAATCTCAAATACTGAAAACCCGGGGCAAATGCTTCGGGTTTTTTGATTTTCAAATTCTGATCACTCGGGGAAGTCAGAAAGTTGAAATGTACGAAATGGTGAGCGATCAAAAAAGTAATATGACAGATGATATTTGAAAGATGACAAGTCGTATTTGTAAGATGGTAACCAATATTTATAAGATGACAGGCAAGCATTGCAAGATGACGAGCAATATTAACCGGATGACCAGTCATATTTATGAGATGAAGGGCGAGCATTGCAAGATGACGGGTGATATTAATCAGATGACAAGCAATATTAATCGGATGACAAGCAATATTTGCAATACGACAGGTGATATTTGCAACATGACAGGTGATATTTACAATGATAAACATAGACATGCACATGAAAAAATCACAAATCGCCATTGAAAATTTTAAAACATTGAATTGCGCCCAATCTGTGCTTTTGAGCTATTCCGGAGACTTTAACATGGACGAAATGGCCGCCTTGAAAATTGCCAGTGGTTTCGGCGGAGGAATGACAATGGGTAAAACCTGCGGAGCCGTTACCGGAGCTTATATGGTACTGGGGCTAAAAATTATGTCCGAAGGGAAAACAATTCCGGAGATAAAGGCAGAATCGAAAGTGAATGTACGCAAATTCAATGAATTGTTTATTGCGAAACATGGCTCCCTAAAGTGCAAGAAACTGCTTGGAGTTGACATTTCGACTCCCGAAGGTGCAGCCGAAGCAAATGAGAAAAACCTCTTCGATTCGGTTTGCCCCGAATTAGTAGCTTCGGCAACCAACATTATTGAAGTAAATTTCTGAACTTCTTTCCTTTTTTTACGTTCCATAGTTCAAAACCTTAAACTTAAAAACTATGAAATGCAATGTAGGAACCACTGACCGGGTAATTAGAATTGTAGCAGGAATCGGAATTGCCATCGGAGGTGTCATATTTGAAAGTTACTGGGGACTTATTGGAGTTGTTGTGCTGGCAACCGGTGTTTTCAGGGTATGTTTGCTTTATGCGGCTTTGGGAATAAGTACCACGGAAAAGGAAGTGTAAATCAGGAGTATATATAATTACAAATGAGCTTGATTCAATTTCAAACTCTTTTTTTTTACGCACGGGGTGACTTCAGATTAGAATAGTTTAAGGATAAACGTGCTGAGATACAAAGACTTTATCGGATCGGTGCACTTTAGCCCGAAGGATGGGATTTTCTTCGGAAAAATCGAAGACATTAATGATCTGATCACATTTGAGGGCGCAACTTCTAACGAACTTGAAAATGGTTTTCATCCGAAAATATGGGTATTAATTTGTTGATTAGTAAGCGTTCGGATGGAACTCACATGCCAGAACGCTTTCTCTTTAAACATCAATTTTAATTTTCTTTTTGTGCCGCTACCTTTGAAATCATTTCAGCGGCATGTTCGTTTCATTTAGTCATAGAAGCACACATCAACGATTGTAAATCCGAATTATAATCTCCTGTATTTTTGAATTGAAAATACTTAGTGTATTTTTGCAGCCCATTTGTATAGATAGAAAATCATGAGTAAACAGATCGTTGTCAGTGGCATCAGGCCAACCGGAAATTTGCACCTCGGTAATTATTTCGGCGCCGTGCGTAGTTTTTTGAAAATGCAGGAAGATTACAACTGCTACTTTTTTATTGCCGATATTCATTCGCTCACAACACATCCCACTCCGGGCGATCTTCAGTCGGGCGTGAAACAAGTACTTGCCGAGTACCTGGCCTGCGGTATCGATCCTGAAAAAGCGACCATTTTCATTCAGAGCGATGTGACTGAAGTGGTTGAACTCTATACTTTTCTGAACATGAATGCCTATCTGGGTGAATTGGAACGTACCACTTCTTTTAAAGATAAAGCCCGTTCAAATCCTGAAAATGTGAATGCCGGATTGCTTACCTATCCGGTTTTGATGGCTGCCGACATTATCATTCACAAAGCCGAATATGTGCCGGTGGGAAAAGATCAGGAGCAAAATCTGGAAATGGCCCGCAAGTTTGCCGGTCGTTTTAACAGGATGTACAATTGCGAATTGTTCCCAATCCCGCAGCCATTCACCTTCGACGGTGGCGATATGATCAAAATTCCGGGACTTGACGGAAGTGGCAAAATGGGCAAATCGGAAGGGAACGGCATTTTTCTGTACGAAGATCCGAAAGAAATACGCAAGAAAGTGATGCGTGCGGTAACCGATGCGGGCCCAACCGAACCAAACAGCAAAAAAGCCGAACCGGTTGAGAATCTTTTCAAGCTACTTAAAATCATGTCGCAACCCGATGTGGTGGCTCATTTCGATGCTGCTTACAACGATTGCAGCATCCGGTACGGCGACCTGAAAAATCAACTGGCCGAAGACATCGTTACCTTCACATCTCCAATCCGCGAAAGGATACTTGAAATTCTGAAAGACGATGTTTACCTGGGCAAAGTTGCCAGAATGGGCGCCGAAAAAGCCCGCGAATCAGCGCAGGCAACCCTGAAAGAAGTTAAAGCATTGATAGGTTTTAAAAGGTTGTTCTAAGCTTCTGCATCTCAATCAAAATAATGAGTGTTACACTCGTAAAAGAGCAGTGCAGAAATTTCACACAAAAAAATCCGGTAACTTCATTCATTGAAGTCACCGGATGTCTAATAATCTTTGTTGAATAGTAGTATTCCAGATGCGGATTAAGTTATTTTATTTTTGTGATCGCTTTGTCCGAAATACACATGATAAAACCGGGTCTTAATTAAACGACCATCGTGTTAATCCGGTGCTACCAACCTGCAATTCTATTACAAGTGTACTTATCGTACTTTCAATTACCGCATAAGCACTACTACCATCCAATGTTAATGTTTTGGCATCGGCAGCCAGACTCCAGGTTCCTGTTGATGTTTTGTCACACGAATCGTAGATCGCATAAGTTCCATCCGATTTAAAGTTCCATACTGACAGTTTTTCGCAGTCAGTTGCAACGCTCGCACCAACGATCGTCTTTGACGCTAATGTCCAACGTCTGACAATCATATTCGTTTCAGTTGCTTCTTTTTCACAAGATGTAACAAGAAATCCTGATAGTGCAACAATCGCTATCAATAGTAAAAAACTAATCTTTTTCATGTTTTTCATGTTTTCCATGTTTAAAAATTGAATTAATAATTAATGCAAGGTTATCCCTTTATTGGCATTTACATGTTACACAATTCTGTTTTAGAGTTACATCATTCTCATATGTCCTATTAAACACGAAAACCGCCTCAATTTGAGACTTTCTCATGGTTGTTTCATTTTAAAAAGCATTTTTTTGCAGGTGAGCCAAGTTCACTTGTATCCCTGGGGAAGCAATGATTAACTTTGTCAGTTAGACAATTGTTCTGGTCAGGGTTTCACTCCAAAGTGAAGCGCTGACTTGCTTTGCATTTTCAATAAAATTCTGGTCTGTAGCTATTTGTATTTTATTGCCACTTCTTCTACCCAACTTCTGTTGTCATAAATTTTGAATTATAGAATAAAAGAGAAATCTATAATTTTTATGTTCGAGAACATCTATAATTCAACGCAACCGTCGGGAGGCATTCTGTATCTTAGTGATAGTTAAAACAAAAAAAATCCCACGACATGAAAAAAGCATGGATTATCATTTTGATTTGCATCGCTTCAATTTCGTGCGATAAAGACAATGACCCGATTATCGAAAAAAATAAAACAGGATTACTATCGCGGGTTCTTATATCAGGCGAACCTTATCAGAAATTTACATATACCAATTCAGGGTTAATTGAGGAGGTTAAAAGTTGGGGAACTTATACCAAATACGCCTACAACTCATCAAATCAACTCATTAAACAAGACTACTACATTGACCCTTCCCTTTACAGCAGTTCTTCGTATGTGATTGCCGAAGCCAGCAAGCGCGAAGAATGGGCAAATCCACAAAATGTTCCAAAGAGCGTTACCAACACTTATTCATACCCTAAAACCGGACAATTTGTTGAACGGTTTGTTGACAGGGCGAACGGAACCCAAAGTTACGCTAAGTATGAACTCAACGATAAAGGACTGGTTTCAAAAGACATTTTTTACGACGACGACAAACCATCGGGTTATATAGACTATTTGTACGACGAGCAGGGCAACCTGACCCATAGAATGCACTACTACATTTTTGCTGATGGGAAAAGCAAATTAAGCAATGAAACCAAATACGAGTTTGACAACAAAAAGAATCCTTATTTCCCATTTAAGAAATTACTAAACCCCGGGCGGGATACCAACCGTAATAACATTACCAAAGAAACATACACAGTTTATGGTGAGTCTTCTTCAGTAATTGAATGGCTGAACATCACAACCCACACATACGAATACAACGATTTGGGTTATCCGGTTAAGGTTGACGAAGAGACCGTTTATGAATATGAATAAGCTTTTATTTTAACGCGTTTGATTGTCGATGCAGGTTAGCAATCTCACCTACTTCATTCGGATTTTAGTGAGGGTTTCACTCAAAAGTGAAGCGCTGACTTTTTTTTATCCGTTCAGCGCTTCCGAGCCATTGGTAACTTCCAAAATAGCATTGGTAATGGCTGCCTGACGTGCTTTATTAAAGGTAAGTGTCAGTTCGTTTATCAAATCCGTAGCATTGTCGGTTGCCTTGTGCATAGCCGTCATCCGGGCGCCGTGCTCTGCTGCATGTGAATTAAGCAAAGCTTTGTAAAACTGGATTGCCAGCGACCTTGGAATCAGTTCCTCAACGAGGTATTCCAGCGAAGGTTCGAAAATGTAATTGACATTGGTTTGACTATTCAGATCAACCGCAGCAGGCAATACAGGTAAGAATTGCTCGCTTACCTGTTCCTGTATGGCAGCATTGATAAATTTGTTGTAAACCAACTCCACCCGATCGTATTTGCCATCCACAAAATCATTCATTATTGACTTGGAAACCCCTAATACATTTTCAAAAGTCAAATCATCGAACAATTCATTTTTTTCACTATTCGCCTGAATAGAATAGGTACGCAAAACTTTTCCGGCTTGCTTGCCAATCACCATAAAATCAAGATGTCCTGATTTCATTTGTTTGAGATACTTTGTCTTGGCCAGCGAGATGGCACTTTTTGACACGTACGAATTGAAACCACCGCAAAGCCCACGGTTTGAACTAACCAAAACAATCAAAACTTTTTCAGGATCGCGCTGTACAGTGTAAACCGAATCTTCATTGTCCTCAAGTACCGAACTTAAGAAGGATAACAATTGAGAAAGTTTATCAGCATACGGACGAATCTGCAAAATGGCGTCCTGTGCCTTTTTAAGTTTGGCAGCCGAAACCATTTTCATGGCACTGGTAACCTGTCTGGTAGTTTTAACAGAGGTAATCCTGGTTCGTATTTCTTTTAAATTGGCCATCTCAAATCAATAAATCAACAAATGAGTTTTCAGTCACACACGCTTTATTCCGAATATCTTTCAGCTATTTCGGCAGCCACTTTTTCAATTACGGAAGTTTCGTTATCCGACAGAATTCCAGATCTCAACTGATCAAGAACTCCACGGTATTGCATTTCCATTAATTCAAGAAAATCGCGTTCAAAATCTTTTACCTTTTCAACCGGAACATCGCGCAACAGTTCTTTTACTCCGCAGTAAATAATTGCAACCTGATGCTCAATCTTAAATGGCGCGTATTGTGGCTGTTTCAATATTTCAACGTTTTTCCGGCCTTTGTTCAGCACGCGCATGGTGGCAGTATCCAAATCAGAACCGAATTTCGAAAAAGCTTCGAGTTCGCGGAACTGTGCCTGATCAAGCTTCAGCGTACCTGCGATTTTTTTCATCGACTTTATCTGGGCATTTCCACCAACCCTCGATACCGAAATACCAACGTTGATAGCTGGTCTGACTCCTGAGTTGAAAAGGTTGGATTCGAGGAATATCTGACCATCGGTAATTGAAATTACGTTGGTTGGGATGTATGCTGAAACGTCGCCGGCCTGGGTTTCAATGATTGGCAATGCTGTAAGCGATCCGCCGCCTCTAACCTTGCCTTTCAGACATTCGGGCAAATCGTTCATCTGGGCAGCCATTTCGTCTGATTTGATGATTTTTGCTGCACGCTCCAACAAACGTGAGTGGAGATAAAACACATCACCCGGATAGGCTTCGCGGCCCGGCGGACGGCGCAGCAACAATGAAACTTCACGGTACGAAACTGCCTGTTTCGACAAATCATCATAAACGATCAAAGCATCGCGGCCTGTATCACGAAAATATTCGCCAATTGCAGCTCCGGCAAAAGGTGCATAAAACTGTAGCGCTGCCGGATCGGATGCAGTAGCCATCACAATCACGGTATATTCCATTGCTCCGTGTTTTTCGAGTATATGCGCCAGATTGGCTATGGTTGAACCTTTTTGGCCAATGGCCACATAAATACAATATACAGGATTGCCTTTTTCGAAATTTTCGCGCTGATTGATAATGGTATCAATTGCCACAGCGGTTTTACCCGTTTGGCGGTCGCCAATTATCAGCTCACGCTGTCCGCGACCAATCGGAATCATTGCATCGATGGCTTTTAACCCGGTTTGAAGAGGTTGAGTTACCGGCTGACGAAAAATTACACCCGGCGCTTTCCGCTCCAAAGGCATCATGAATTTTTCGCCTGTAATAATTCCCCGCCCGTCAATCGGTTCACCAAGCGTATTAATAACCCGACCGAGAAGGCCTTCACCCACTTCGATTGAAGCAGTTCTCCTTAAACGTTTAACAGTATCGCCTTCCTTGATTTCTTTCGTAAGGCCAAGAATTACTGCGCCAACATTGTCCTCTTCAAGATTTAATACAATCCCTTTTACGCCAGAGTCAAATTCGATCATTTCATTCGATCCAACATTCGACAGACCGTAAATACGGGCAATTCCATCTCCAACCTGAAGCACAGTGCCAACTTCTTCCAATTCTGCCTGACTTTTAAAGCCTTCCAACTGTTGCTTAAGAATTACCGAAACCTCAGCAGGTTTTATATTTGCCATTTTCTTTTATTTTTATCAGTCAATATTCTATTTCAATTCTGTTTGAAGCAATTTTTCTTTTATTTTTTTCAATTGCGATGAAACACTTGCATCGTATTGATTGTCTTCAACCCTCAGCACAAAACCGCCAATGAGTTCTTTGTCAACTTTTTGACTTAAATCAACTTTGCCACCGAATTCACTTTCCAGCGATTTTTTAATCTGATCAGCAATGGCTTCGTTCAATGGTGTTGCTGTGGTTAAAACCGCTGTTTTTATTCCCTGATCTTTTCGGTACAATTCTTCCAAATCTCTGAATATTCCGGGAATATGTTTTTCACGCCTGTTCTCTGTAATAAGCAGCAGAAAATTCATTGAATAGGTATTGATTTTGCCTTCAAAAATAGCTTTCAGGACCTTCTTTTTTTCGGAAGTAGGAATTACCGGGCTTTCAATCAAAATCCTAAAATCGCTGCTTGAACTGCAAACAGAAGAAATTAATCCGGCATCCATCTGAAGTTCACCGGAAAGGTTCTTTTCCTTGGCCAGCGAGAAAAATGCTTTGGCGTATCGTACGTTGATTTTACTTTGGTCCATAAATTTATTTCAACTTCAGGTCTTTTAAAAGATCTTTAACCAGGATATCCTGATCTTTTGGGTTTTCGAGTTCTTTTTTTATCACTTTTTCAGCAATCATTACCGAAAGTTCTGCAACCTGCTTTTTAATATCACTGATAGCAGCATCCTTTTCTGCAATAATCTGTTGCCGCGCAATTTCAATTCCTTTTTGCGCTTCGGCATTTGCCTGTACTTTGGCTTCGGCAATAATTTTATCTTTTATGTCGCGGGCTTCTTTCAGGATGATATCTTTTTCTTTTCGGGCCTCGGCAATAATCTGATCGTTGCTGGCTTTTAATCCGGCAACTTCTTTTCTGGCTTTTTCGGCCGAATTCAATGCATCTGAAATCGATTTTTCACGATCTTTCAATGCCTTCAGGATGGGTCCCCAGGCAAATTTTTTCAGGATGAAAAGAACGATCCCGAAAATGATGAACATCCAAAATATTGTACCGTAATCAGGAGTTACAAATCCCATAATTTTAGTGATTGTTGGTTAAAAGAAACCCAAACTCCCGGCAATCCCGGGAGCGGGTCACAAAACAAAAATTTCTTAAATGAAAAGAACCAAAGCACAGATGATCACAGCGAAGAAGGCAACTCCTTCGATCAAAGCGGCTGAAACGATCATGTTTGCACGGATATCCCCACTTGCTTCTGGTTGACGGGCAATTGCTTCCATTGCGCTGGCTCCGATTTTACCGATGCCAATACCTGCGCCAATGGCTGCTAAACCTGCACCCAATGCAGCTCCCATTTGTCCAAGAGCCAATTCTGCTAAAATGATAAATAATGCAGTCATAAAAATTGAATTTATAATGATGAATAATTAATGATGCTCTGATGTTGCCATTCCGAAATACAGCGCTGATAACAAAGTAAATACATACGCTTGTATAAAGGAAACCAAAATTTCGAGCAATAAAATGAAAACTGAAAATGCGATTGATATGATTGAAACGCCGAATCCGGCTTCTACTCCCATCAGTTTATTGAAAATGAAAATCAGGCTTACAAAAACAGTCACAATCATGTGTCCTGCCATCATGTTTGCAAACAACCGGACCATTAACACAAACGGTTTGGTAATTACTCCTGAAAACTCCACGATCGGCATCAATGGGATAGGAAATTTAAGCCACATGGGAACGTCGGGGTTGTATATTTCTTTCCAGTAATGTTTGTTTCCATTTACGGTTGTAATGAAAAAGGTAAACAATGCCAGAACAAGGGTAACGGCAATATTGCCGGTAACATTCAACCCAAAAGGCAGTATTAATCCCAGAAAATTATTAATCAGAATAAAGAAAAATGCAGTTAACAGAAAGGGCATGAATTTTTCAAATTTATGTTCGCCAATGGCAGGCTTTGCAACTTCATCGCGAATAAAAATAATGATAGGCTCAAACAGATTCTGCAATCCTTCAGGTGCCTTGTTCACGCGTTTTTTCGCCGATTTTGCTATGCTCAGGAAAATCAGCAGCAGAACAATGACGCTAACGAAAATTCCGGCGACTGTTTTTGTAATTGACAAATCGATGGGTAGGCTGATGACTTCTCCGGCTTCGTTCAACTCAACAATTTTTCCTTCGTTTTTCCCTTCGTGTTCAATCCTGAAACCATTGTAGGCTTCCTGACCGTGATGAAATTTGGAAGACATGAAAAAACTCCAGCCTTTGTTCGAACTATAGAGAATGATTGGCAATGGAATGCTGATGTGTGTTTTGCCATAGGTGGCAATGTGCCATTCAAAAGCGTCAGAAACATGCTCAATCACAAACTTGCCGGCATTAAATTCTTCCGAATGTCCCGTTTCTCCTGATTTTACAGCCTCTTCACTTGCATGAACAGTTCCTGCTCCGATAATGACTGCGAAAATGATAAATAATAAAGGTCGTATAAATCGTATCATTGTATTCTCATTGTAATTCTGCTGTCAGCAAATTTAATTTTTTTTTAGGCAATTCCAGATAATCAGCACAGGTATAGAAATTTACTTGTTGATCTGTCTTACAACTTTAGAAAACTCAATCACTTCAAATGTAGTATAAACGACATATAGGAGCAAAAAATTAACTAAAAATATCTTTGCATCCTCTTTATTTATAATCACATATACGATGGCAACGGCCAAATAAAAGAACATCTTAATAAAACTCGCGGCCATATATTGTGAAGTAAATCTTGAACTTGATTTTCCAACAACGTTTAACAAATAAGCATGTACAAGGTTTGTTACGATATAAAAAAAGGCTGGAACAACAAGTAAAATCGAACGGTAAAATTGAATAAATACCGTGGAATATAAAATTGCCCCCAATATGAAAACAATGATAGTCAGAACAGTAGATTTTACAATAAAGTTTTTCATACCGGGATTGATTGGAAATTATTTTTTGAAATATTACTAAAAATATTACTCCGAAAACTACAAAAATTTACGAATCGCATGATAAATGGCTCCTGCCACCGATAAAATCATCAATCCAAGGGTAAAGGCCGGAAAGTCCAGTTCCACCCATTGATCAATTTTCACGCCCAAAAATACTCCCGCTCCCATAATGACTATCATTTCGAAAGCAAGACTGGAATACCTGATAAAATCATCAAATTTCTTCTTGGGTTTTTGAAAATTATCGCTATCCATTATTCACGGTTTCATCACCCATGGTGCAGGTGCCAACAAAAAATGACCCGGGTTCAATCGACAATTTACCGGTAATAACATCGCCTGAAACCTTTGAAGAAGTTCTTAAAGAAAGCAACTCAGCAATAACCAGTTTGCCTGTTTGAATTCCGGCAATTTCGCAACTTTTACATTTTATATCGCCTTCTACCTTTCCTGAAGCTCCAATCACCAACCGGCCTTTTGTTTCCAAATTTCCAATTAATTCTCCGTCAACCCGTATATCACCGTCAGAAAGAAGATCTCCGGTTATTTTGGTCCCTTTGGCTATCAGATTAATAACCTGCGGATTAATTGCATTGATTTCTTTTGCCATTTTCTCATTATTTTTTGAACGAACTTCAAATATAATAAAGCTTAAAGAAGGACTTTGTATTTATGCCAAATATTTGGCCAATACAATACAAAAAAACGCGTATCCATCAGGAAACACGTTCTGCAAAATATTGTTGCTTATATTATCTTAAATAAAATGATACAGAAAAGTGATGGTACCTTCATAGGCAGATTTGCGGTTTCCCTCAATCTCCATGGTAATGTTCAACTGAATTTTAGAAATTCCCCTTAAGTTGGTCACCGATTTTAAAACTACCCGGGTTCTGATCCTGCTGTTTACAAGCACCGGCTGATTGAACCGAAAGGATTCAATACCGTAATTTACCAGCATTTTTATATTTTCAACCTGAATAATCTGATCCCACATATAGGCTAGCAGCGACAATGTAAGATAACCATGAGCGATTGTGCTTCCAAAAGCACCTTCAGTTTTGGCCCGTTCCTCATCAACATGAATCCACTGATGATCTAAAGTAGCATCCGCAAATTTATTGATCTGTTCCTGGGTAACGGTCATATATTCTGAAACGCCCAGTTCCTGTCCAACATGTTTTTCAAACTCTTCGTGACTTCTGATGATCAGTTTTCCCATGGCTAGATAGTTTGGTGCGGTTACGGTAAATTTATTTCTTCGGATCGTAAGCCCATTTCAGGTAAACAGTTCCCCAGGTAAAGCCTGCACCGAAAGCAACAAGAATAATATTGTCTCCTTTTTTTAATTGGTCTTCATAATCATATAAGCAGAGAGGAATAGTTGCGGCAGTAGTATTTCCATACATCTGAATATTTATCATTACCTTCTCCCTGTCAATTCCCATTCGTCGGCCAACAGCATCAATAATTCTCAAATTTGCCTGATGTGGAACAAGCCAGGCTAATTTTTCTGCTGAGATTTCATGCTTTTGCATCATTTCCAAAGCAACGTCAGCCATATTCGAAACTGCCGTTTTAAAAACAGTTTGTCCTTCCTGATATATAAAATGTTCATCGTTATCGATTGTTTCGTAGGATGCCGGCTTCAATGATCCACCGCTTTTAATATGAAGGAATTGTGCTCCTGCGCCGTCAACACGATGGATATGATCAATTACGCCAAGATCTTCGGTAGTTGGCTCAAGTAAAACGGCAGCGGCACCATCGCCAAACAATGGACAGGTTGCCCGGTCTTTGTAGTTTATTACCGATGACATCATATCGGCTCCTAAAATAATTACCTTTTTATACTGGCCGCTTTCAATAAATTTTGCACCTGTAGTCAGGGCATAGACGAATCCTGAACAGGCGGCGGTAAGGTCAAAGCTCCATGCGTTAATTAATCCGGCTTTATAATTGATAATATTTGCGGTAGCTGGCAACGGACTATCCGGAGTCATAGTGGCACAAATCAATAAATCAATTTCTTCAGGCTTGGTTCCTGTTTTTTCGAGTAGTTCCTTTATCGCAGCAACCCCCATATCAGAGGTAGCCAGGCCTTCTTCTTTCAGAATTCGACGTTCTTTAATGCCAATACGCTGCATGATCCATTCATCGGAAGTTTCGACCAGTTGACTTATCTCTTCGTTGGTTAAACGGTACTCAGGAAGAAATGCTCCAATGCCTGTTATTGCAGCACGAATATTATCCATAAAAAATATTTTAAATCAAACTTATCAAAATGATTTTCCTGAAAATAATCGGAAAATCAATAAAATAAAACTACTGAACCGGAAATTTAAATGGGGCGCAAGTTAGGATGAAAAATCTGAAACGCAAAGAAATATAAGGCATATAATTGCCTAACTCCTTTTAAAACAATTAATTAATTTGTTCGAATATTAAAACAGGAGGGTATAAAAATGGTCAGAAGAAGAATATTCTTCTGACCATAACAATTCAGTTATTAAACTGTAACGTCTTTTTCGATTGCCAACTTACCTCTGTAATATCCACATTCCGGACAAACAGTATGATATTTTACAGTGGTACCACAATTAGAACACGCTGCCAATGTTGCAGGTGTTGCTTTGTAATGTGTTCTTCTCTTGTCTCTGCGGGCTTTTGAAACCCTGTGTTTTGGATGTGCCATCTTAACTTATCTTTATTCGTTATCTAAAAATTTCATTAAATCATTCCAGGCAGGGTTACTTTCATTGTCGTCCCTGACTATATAATTATTCAGCTTTTCGATCATTTCAGGATCACATGTAGAGTTCCCGTTTTCATCGTCAGGATGAACTTTTTTGATCGGAATTGCCAAACATATAAACTCATATATCAACTGAGAAACATTCAGTTGATAATCATTTGTACTGACCCAAATTAAATCATCGCCATCGCTAAACTCTTTTTCGCCTAACCTGACAAAAATTCGTTCCCGGCTTTCAACCGGTTGATCATACATTTCAAGGCAACGATCGCATTGTACATTCACAGTTCCTTTCAGATCAAACCAAAAGACCATCAACGAACTTTGCTTTTCGAGGGTTACACAAACACTTACGTTTCCATCCTCAACTACGCCACCATCAAACTCAGCAAAGAATTTTCTGTCGATTTCGTAGTCAAAGACATGCTTTCCGATTGAAAGCCCTTTGAACGCAATGTTATAATTAGATCGTATGCTCATTGCCTGAAAAAGTTTTGCAAAAGTATAAAAAATAAGCAAACACGAAAAATATATCGATTTTTTTAACAATGTTTCGCCCTAAAAAGCAATTAACCTGACAAATTGTTCGCTGTCAATAAATTAAGCATTATACCAATTGTTAATAAGTTATCCTTTCTGAAGGATTATCCGAAAGGTTGTTCCTTTGTTAATTTCAGAATGTTTCACAAATATTTTCCCTTTATGATAATTTTCAACAATCCGTTTTGCAAGCGAAAGCCCTAAGCCCCACCCTCTTTTTTTTGAGGTGAACCCGGGTTGGAAAACAGTTTTAAAGTAGCTTTTCGAAATTCCCTTCCCGGTATCTGCCAAATCGATCAAAATCTGGTCGCCTTTTTCAACAATAGAAATCTGGATGGTACCAATGTTGTTCATGGCATCGATGGCGTTTTTACAGAGGTTTTCGATTACCCAGCTAAAAAGAGATGCATTTAATGGAATTTCAAATTTCACCTCTTCGCCAAAATCAAGCAGGTATTTCACTTTCGCCGATGAGCGGGTTTTCAAATAGGCGACCGTTGAACGGATGGTTTCAGCAACATCAGTTCTGGTGAGCTCCGGAACCGAACCTATCTTTGAAAATCGTTCCGTTATTTTTTCAAGTCGTTGCGTGTCTTTTTCAAATTCCTGAATAAGGTTTTCATCTATATTTTGCATTTTCAGTAACTCAACCCAGGCCATAAGCGAAGAAATAGGCGTGCCGAGCTGGTGGGCAGTTTCTTTCGACATTCCGACCCATACCTGGTTTTGTTCAGCATTTCTGGAAGAACTAAATGCCAGATAGGCCACGAGAATAAACAAAAGGATAACAGCAAACTGGACAATTGGATAATATTTTAAGTTTTCAAGCAAAATAGAACTACGGTAATACAGATACTGTGTCTTGGTTTCAGAAACTGAAATAATGATCGGATCATTTTCGTCCTTCATCTTCTTCAGTTCCCTGACCAATACCCTGTCTTTGTTTGCTTCAGCATAAGTTATATTTTTTTCTACCAAAATGTGGTCGGTGCTGTCAGCAATAATGATAGGGATAGAGGTATTCCGATTAACAATATCAACCAGAAAGGTTATATCAAGATTTGAGTTTAAATCATAGCTGGCAAGCATTTGGGTAGCTTCGGCCCAAAGTTCAACATTTTTACGTTCTTCGAACGCCATTTTTTTTACCAGCCAGTTGGTATAGAAAAATGAGCCAATACCAATTATAACTGCCAAAAGCAGAATAAGAATTTTCCAGCGACGTTTCCTAAAATAGTATTCCAAGGTGAGAATATTTAATTTTTATGACTGATAAACGCTCTGTCTTTTTAAAAAGTATCCTACCGGCTTATTCTTTCAGCATAAAAGCTTTAACTGTTTGATAAATCCCTTGCTGATCGAGGCCATACTCGCGGTTTAATTCTTCAGTTGTACCATGTTCAATAAATATATCAGGAATACCGATTCGTTTTAAATGAGCAGCGTAATTATGATCGGCCATAAATTCGATAACAGCACTCCCAAAACCTCCCTGCAAAACCCCATCTTCAATGGTAATTACATATTTATATTTTCTGAAAACAGAATGCAGGGTTTCTTCATCAAGAGGTTTTACAAACCGCATATCGAAATGGGCAGCCCAAATGCCGTCTTTCTGAAGCATATTCACTACCCGTCTGGTTTGGATGCCAACAGTTCCGATGGTTAGAATTGCCAGATCATTTCCTTCAGAAAGTTGCCTGCTTTTGCCAATAGGGATTGCAGTCATGGTTTGACGCCAGTCAATCACGCAACCGCAACCGCGTGGATACCGGATTGAAAACGGACCATGATTCTCATTTTGGGCTGTAAACATCATATTTCGTAACTCAAGCTCGTCCATTGGAGCCGAAACAATCATATTTGGAATTGAGCGCATAAAAGCAATATCAAATACTCCGTGATGGGTTGCGCCGTCAGCGCCGACCAATCCACCGCGGTCGAGACAAAAAACGACCTGCAGGTTTTGAATGGCTACATCGTGGATTATCTGGTCGTAAGCCCTTTGCATAAAAGAGGAATAGATATTGCAAAACGGAAGCATTCCCTGAATTGCCAATCCGGCAGAGAAAGTAACTGCATGTTGCTCTGCTATCCCAACATCAAAAACCCGGTGAGGCATCTTTTCCATCATCATATTAAGCGAGCAACCTGTAGGCATTGCAGGAGTAATGGCAACAATCCGGTCATTCAACTCAGCAAGTTCAATAATGGTGTGGCCAAATACATTCTGAAATTTAGGTGGTTTGTTAACCGCACATTCACAGTCAAGAAGTTCTCCTGTCACTTTGTTAAACTTCCCTGGCGCATGATATTCAGTCTGGTGAAGTTCGGCCTGTTCAAAGCCTTTTCCTTTTTTTGTAATTACATGCAATAACTTGGGACCGGGAATATTTCTCAAACTTGCAAGTACCTCGGTCAAATAAGCAACGTCATGACCATCAACAGGTCCGAAATAGCGGAAACCGAGCCCCTCAAATAAATTCGACTGTTTGAGAAGCATTGATTTTACTGCATTCTCCGTTTGCTGAACCAATCTGCGAGCCTTGGGTCCAAATCCGTTCAGTTTTCCCAATCCGTCCCAAATGTCACGTTTAATGCGGTTGTATGTTTGTGATTTCGAAATATTCAGTAAATAATTGCTCATTCCACCCACATTCGGGTCGATAGACATGTTGTTGTCATTGAGAATGACCAACAGATCAGATTTATTGACAGCTGCATTGTTCAGGCCTTCAAAAGCCATTCCGCCCGACATCGCCCCGTCGCCGATAATAGCCACAATTTTCCTGTCATCTTCTCCTTTTAGTTTTGAAGCGACAGCCATTCCTAAGGCCGCTGAAATAGAAGTACTTGAATGCCCAACTCCAAACGAATCATAAATACTTTCTGATGGTTTAGGGAAACCGCTTATTCCCTTGTATTTCCGGTTGGTGTGAAAAACATCTTTCCTGCCGGTCAGGATTTTATGACCGTATGCCTGATGACCTACATCCCAAACCAACAGATCATAGGGCGTATTAAATACATAGTGCAATGCTACAGTTAGTTCAACAACACCAAGGCTGGCTCCAAAATGACCCGGATTGGTCGAAACTGCATCAATAATATAATCCCGAAGTTCAACGCAAACTTCTGGTAACTGATCAACTTTCAACTTTCTTAGTTCCGAAGGATCATTGATTTGATCCAAAAGAAATTCCGTACTATCAACCATCAAATCTCAATTTTGAATTCAAATATACAATTATTGGCAAAGATCGGGCAAAGTTCTATATTTACACGACTAATAACACAAGCCATGAATAAAATATTGCTTATTTCCGTCATTTTTCTGTTAACCTCTTGCGTGTCATCGAAAAAGTTTAACGAACTCACCAGTACTTTTGAGTCGCTCAGAGAACAGAACCAGAGTTTGAATGTTCAAAATACTGAGTTGCAGGGCAGAATTGAGAAACAGGTGAAAGAAATTGAGGATCTTTCTGCAAGGCTGGAAGAAAATGTGGGGAATCTCAAAAATTCGCTGGAAACCAACCAAAGGCTAAGCCGAATAAATTCGGAACTTGAAAACCAGCTTAATAGCTTAAAAACCGGTAGTTCCGAAGAAATAGCCCGGTTGATGGAAAAACTTCAGCAAACTCAAACTGACTTGCAAAAACGGGAAGATATTCTTAAATCGGCACAAAACGAATTGGAAGTTCGCAGCATTCGCCTGAAGGAACTGGAAGACGCTCTCAGGCAAAAAGACGATGCGGTAAAACAGCTCAGACAAAAAGTGATGGATGCGTTGCTTGGCTTCAACAACAAAGGATTGACTATTCATGAGAAAAACGGGAAAGTTTACGTTTCGCTCGATGAACAACTTCTGTTTAAAACCGGTCAATGGGAAGTTGACCCTAAAGGTCAGCAGGCGCTTGCAAGTCTTGCTGAAGTTCTGGGGCAGAACAATGATATCAACGTTTTGGTTGAAGGACATACTGATGATGTACCTATGCGCGGCACCGGAATGGTGAAGGATAACTGGGATTTGAGTGTGATGCGTGCAACTGCGGTTACCCGTATTTTACTGAAGAACAAATCGGTTGATCCAAAACGAATAACTTCGGCAGGAAGAGGCGAGTTCTTCCCGATTGACGAAGCTAAAACTCCTGAAGCACGGCAGAAAAACCGTCGTACCGAAATTATTCTGACCCCTCGTTTGGATGAAATTTTCAGAATTCTGGAGAGTAACTAATTTGAAATTCTGCTACAACCTGATCATCCTTCTGGTGCGGTTTTTAAAACCAACAATTTCATGATACCCAATTTGGGTCAGCAATTCAATTGCACTTTCGAAATGACGTGCAATCTGACCGGCATTGTGCGCATCGGAACTCAATGTAACCGGAACATTGTGACGGTAACACATCTCTAACAGCTTTGGCCCGGGCGTATAATCAGCACATGGCCGATCTATTCCTCCGGTATTCAATTCAACCACCAAATCGTGTTTTTTTATTGTTCTGATGGTATCTTCGAAAAGCTTGTTCTGATTTGATTCAGGGTAAATCCTGAATTTTTTAATAAGGTCCAAATGTCCGATAATATCAAATAGTCCTGACATGGCTGCCTGTTGGATCAATTCAAAATATTCGCCATAAACCTGATCATTTGGCCATTTACCGTACAGCGACTGATCGGTATCAAAATTCCAGTCACCAATAAAATGAACCGATCCGATGACATAATCGATGGGCAGACTTTCAATCAATTCCTTCAGTTCTTTTTCAGATCCGGGAAAATAATCCATCTCTATTCCGTACCTGATTTTAATCTGATTTTTGTACTTAAGTTTCAGATCCATAATCTGTTCAGTCATCACCGGAATATCAATCAGGCTGATTGCCCAATCAACAGGTTTTATACAAACATGATCACTAAAACCAATTTCATCCAGACCTTTGGATATTGCGACCCTTACCATTTCTTCATACGAATCTTTCCCGTCAGACAGGATTGAATGCATGTGATAATCGACCATTCCAATCATGATAAAGCTTTAATTTAAAGTAAAGAAATGATTCTCAAGTTTCTCCCAATGGGAATGAAAAATCAATCAATAAACTTATGAAATTATAAACTGAATAAGAAGGAATATGTTTTTAAATTTTAAAAATGATTGTCCGTTTATACCTATTTGGCATTTTGTGTCAGTCAGTTGTGGTCATTTATTGGCAACTTAATGACAATTGAATGACTTTTACGACATTGAGGAAATTTACTGACAATTATATAATTAAAACGAAGTGTTGTATGAATAGGTTTGCTAAATATCGGAGGCAGGTTCTGTAAAAAAAATTGAGACGGCTTAAAAAAGCCGCCTCAAAGCCATGAAAACAATTAAACAATGTTCAGAAAACAGAAAACTAGAAACAATTATATCGTTAATATTTCGACATTTTTATCGTCGAGCATTTTGTCAATTTTTTTACTGAAATCGTTGGTCATATTTTGAACCTCATCTTCAGCATCTTTCTCAAGATCTTCTGAAAGACCGTCTTTCAACATTTTCTTCAGACTATCATTGGTATCTTTTCGTGCACTTCGTAAACTAACTTTGGCAATTTCACCTTCCTTGTTTACCGTTTTCACCATGTCTTTCCGACGTTGCTCGGTTGGTGCAGGAACATTGATGCGAATAATCTCACCATTGTTATCGGGATTAAAGCCAAGATTCGAATTAATAATTGCTTTCTCGATCGGGTGAATCATTGCCTTTTCCCAGGGCTGAACAACAATTGTGCGTGCATCGGGGGTGCTGATATTTGATACCTGAGCGATTGGAACCATGCTTCCGTAATAAATTACCTGTACGGTATCCAACATTCTGGGAGAAGCTTTTCCGGCGCGAATATGAACCAACTCTTTGTCGAGATGAGCCAGTGCGAGTTCCATTCTCTCCCTGCAAATATCTAAGACCATTTGTACCTCTTCTTGCATATGAACTAACTCTTTTCGTTTATTAAAAGTGCTGGGAACAAATATAGAAATTTTAAAATCAAATAGAAATTTTAATGTTTTTTAAATCAAAAAACATCTTTTATCAGCTATGAACGTAAGTTCCAATGTTTTGCCCATCTAAAACTTTTTTCAAATTCCCTTTTATATCCATGTTAAAAACAATAATCGGCAAATTATTCTCCTTACACATGGCTGTTGCGGTTAAATCCATCACCTTTAAACCGAGTTGATGAACCTCATCAAAAGTTATTGTTTCAAATTTTGTGGCAGTTTTATCCTTCTCCGGATCGGCTGTATAAACACCATCAACTCTGGTACCCTTCAGCATCACATCCGCTTCAATTTCAATTCCACGCAACGATGAGCCTGTATCAGTTGTAAAATACGGATTACCGGTACCTGCTGAAAAAATTGCAACTTCGCCTTGTTCCAGCAGTTCAACAGCCCGGTCTTTCGAGTAAAACTCGCCGATTGGCTCCATCCGAATTGCTGTCAGAACGCGTGATTTACAACCAACACTATGAAGCGCCGAATTTAAAGCAAGACTATTGATTACGGTTGCAAGCATTCCCATCTGGTCGCCTTTTACCCGATCAAAGCCCTTGGTAGCGCCGCTCAATCCCCTGAAAATATTGCCGCCACCGATAACAATTCCAATCTGAACACCGATATCAGCAATCTCTTTAATCTGTTCGGCATAATCGGTTAATCTTTGCTGATCAATCCCGTATTGCTGTTCTCCCATCAGCGATTCACCACTTAACTTGAGAAGAATTCGTTTGTATTTTGACATAAGGATATTTTTTCAGCAAAAGTATATTAAAAGTTTAAATGGAACTGAACAATTAAAATTTTCATTAGAATTTAAGGCTTAATCCAAGTCCAAACATTTCTTTAAACTGGACTCTTGGACCGCTTCTCTCTATGACTCCATCATTATTTTCATCAAAACCGATTTTGATATCATCATCATAAATCAGGTTTGAAATTAAATTGGCCGAAAGGAAATCGTTGATTTTCATGTTAATGAGCAAATCCCAGTTTACATCAATATTTTCAGGATTGTGCAAATAATTGGAAAACAAATCAAGTTTGCTGTTTAAGCTCACATTTTTCATGATTTCAGTTTTAACTTCCATCTTAGCGAACGAACCTACCTCCATCCTGACTGTTTTCCCCGGGTCAACGCCGAAAGCGCCCATAGCAGATAAATCATCATCATTTACGATTGTCATTTTGCCAGTCAGCGGCGATATAAAAAATGACAACACTTTGTTGGGCTTGTAATCGACACCCACCGAAAGTGTCATATAGGCAGGAGCCAGAAATCGTGAAATTGCATCTGTTGTATTCGGATATTTGTATCCGGGAGCAAATTGGGTTTTAAAATTAAACAGCGTGGAATAGTATAATTTTTCTGTTCTTTTGACTCCTAATTTTGAATTGAAATCAAGTTTATCGTTCGATTTAACGGCTTCATTGTCTTGTTCTTTCAGCAAACCGTATCCCATATCCAGACTGTTTTCCCAGCTGATATTGTCCTTTTTGTAATTTCCAAATACATTAAAAATTGCGACTCCTGAAGTTGAGCTTCGACCACCGGCAGCCCAATTTGTGAGCGAAACCTGCGAGAAATTAAGCGATGCAAGACCTCCAAAATTCCATGATTTGATTGAATCAGGTTTCTCCTCAGAAAATAAGGCCAATGGAATCATCATTAAGACAACAAAAAAAATTTTCATGATTGATTGTTTTGGTTAATACTATCACAATTACTAACATTTTAGCTCAAAAAACAGTCAAAGAAAAGTATTGTTCAATTGGATGAATGTTGAAATAAAAAAAGGTATCCAGCGAACTGAATACCTAATTTATGAAAAATAATTTAATCTTCCAGATGTTTTACAAACACCCAACACATACTCTTTGACTGACAATTTTTAATGTGTCATCAACATACGACAGTTCCCTTATTTCCCTGTCTTCAAGATGAATTTTAAAAAATCCTTCCAGATAATAGACAAAAAGAGCCCAGTCAACCTGATCAAAATTCAGGTCTTCACTGAATGATGCATCAAGCTTAATCTGATCGCGGCGAACACCTGTTTTCCGGAGAACCTTGTACAGGGTTCGTTTCATTGTTTTGTTTTCCATTGTTTTCTGAATTAACTCCAAATCATTTAAAATCAATAAACAATTCAGATTGAACTGCGCAAATGTAATAAATATGTAATTCGAACAATTAACCAAACAGGTCTAATGTCTATTTGTTTGGAGAAAACAACTTATCTGATGGTCACTTCAGAAAATAAAATATTATTCAAGTTATATCTTCCTACGATACTGGAAGATACAGCGGTTTAAGAAGATTTGCATGCTCCTCTTTTGAGGATACACTAATTTAATATTTGCCTGTTAGCATTCGTCAAAACAGTGTTTCTGCCCATTCTGACTTAAGGAAACTGAAAACTTCAAGGTCAATATAGTGATGATTGTGCCTCTCTCCTGCCCTTTCAATTCCTTCAAAAGAGAAACCAAGCCGACGTGGAATCGCCGAACTTTTATCGTTTCCTACACCGCAACGGATCTGGACACGATTCATGTCCATGTTCCTGAAAGCAAGGTTCACCATTTTACGCACCGCTGCCGTTGCAATTCCTTTGCCTGTCATTTTTTCAATCAACCAATAGCCAATCTCAATTTTATCATTGATACGGTCAGTATCTTTAAAACCGATCAGGCCTGCAAATTCATGTTTGTACCAGATTACGTAAACTTCGTCGCGACTTGAAGTTGGCTTTTCCAGAATTGATCGCACAAACCTTTCGGTATCAATTATCTTGTGCGTGAAATCTACAAATGGCAGCCATTTCCGCAGAAATTTACGATTTTGGTTAATTGCATTAAAAATTAACTCAACATGCGAAAGACTCAATCTTTCAAGAAACTGGCGATCGTCAATTATCAGTTTTTCCATGGTGCAAACTTCCAGAGAATTGTACAGGTGTGTTTACTAAAATGATAAAGCAAATTAAGGATTTTTTGTTCGGATTTCGATTTGATTATCTTTGCTTCAATCCTGAAAAATTTAACATTTCTTTTCTGAGATGAATTTATATAAAACTAAATACGAAAAATATTTAAAATGAATAAGTTAGCTCTATTTTTAGTGACCGCAGGTTTGTTTGTAAACATTTCGTGCGGAATGGCAGAAAACAACAAAGAGGAGAAAACGGTGCAAATAGAAACCGAATTTGGAACCATTAAAGTTAAACTTTACAATGAAACGCCCCTGCACCGAGACAATTTCGTAAAACTTACCAGCGAAGGTTTTTATACCGACTTGCTGTTTCACCGCGTAATTCAGGGTTTTATGGTTCAAGGCGGCGATCCCAATTCGAAGAATGCTGCTCTCGGACAAATGTTGGGTGGTGGCGATTTGGGCTATACCATTCCTGCTGAAATAAACCCAAAATTCTTCCACCGAAGGGGCGTTTTGGCAGCTGCACGAAAGGGAGATCAGGCAAATCCGGAGAAAAGATCGTCGGCGTCGCAATTTTACATTCTTCAGGGAAAAGTATTCAGGCCGGGAGAACTCGACTCGATGCAAACCAAAATGGAGGAATCGCGCAAGGTAAGTTTGATGCAAATGCGGGTAAAAGCTATTGAACCTGAACTTAGGAAACTAAGCACTGAAGGAAAACAGGACGAAATAATGGCACGCATCAATGCAATCCGCGATACAGTTGCAGCGGAAGTTGCAAAATTGCCTCCACTCCAATTTTCGGAAGAACAAAAAAAGGCATACACAACTGTTGGCGGATATCCGTCGCTCGACAATGGCTACACTGTTTTTGGCGAAATAATTGAAGGAATGGAGGTTATTGATTCGATTGCAGCACAACCAACCGATCAGAGCAACCGACCCCAGAAGGACATAAAATTCAGTATTAAACTGATCAAATAATTCCACCGACCCGAAATGAAACGAATCGTATTTACAGTCCTCTTTGTTCTTTTAATGTATCCGCTTTTTGCGCAAGGCCGGATTGTGCAGGTTTCGACCAACCTTGGAACAATGAAATTCAGGCTGTACGACGAAACCCCCAAACACCGCGATGCATTTATTCAGTTGGCAAAAGAAGGCTATTACGATCAAACGCTTTTCTACCGGGTTATTCAGGACTACCTTATCCAGGGCGGATCAAGATCGTCGCGCAACGCCGCTCCCGGAAAACGAATCGGTTACGGCGATCCGGACAAAACGGTGGATGATGAGATTTTGCCACAGTTTTTCCACAAAAAAGGGGCTCTGTGCGCTCCCCGTCAAGCCGACAATATAAACCCATTCAAGCAATCAGATATTTCTCAGTTTTTTATTATTAAAGGCCAGGTATTTACTTCCGGAAAATTAGATACACTTGAGATGGCTGTCAACCGACCCATTCAGAATAAAATTAATGCACAATACCTTACTCCTGAGATAAAACAACAATTGGCAAAACTAAAATCTGAAAAAAAAGTGGAAGAATTCCGGGCAATTGCTGACGAAGTTAAGCGACAAATTGATACCGAATATCAGTTGCATCCGGGGAAAATGGTATTTAGTGAGGAACAAAGAAAAGCCTATACCACCATTGGAGGATATCCCGATTTGGACGGAAAATATACCATCTTCGGGGAATGCATTTCAGGATTGGAAGTGATTGATAAAATTGCGGCGCTGAAAAAAGATGAAAACGACCGCCCTTTTACCGATGTGAAAATTACTGTAACCATACTTGAATAATGAGAAACATTAAAAACATAGTTTGGATCGTTTGCATTTTTCTGATAAGCTGCAGTTCGTCAAATAACAAAAAGGCTCAAAAATCTGCGGAAGTTGAAAAAGAGCAATCGACCACTGGTTTTGCAGAAATTTCTTCAGCAATTTTTACAATTGAAACCTTCGAGAACAACCGGATTCTGGAAAACGGAATGGGATTTTTTATTGCTCCTGACATTGCTGTCACCCGCTTATCGTATTTCCAATCGGCCAATAAAGCTGTAATTGAACCATTTGACGAAAACAACAAATACCAGGTGAGCGGTTTTTTAGGCTTTGATCGCATCAACGACCTCATTTTGATAAAAATAGAAGGAGTTCAACGAACACCGGTTGTATTGTCGGATTCTATTTTACCTGAAAAAGAAAAAACAATTTACCTGGGCAAACCAACGACGAATGTTGTGCCGGTTCACGAAGGGACCGTACTGAGTTACTCAAACATGCTGGGTGCGAAACTTTACAAGATTACCAACCAATTGCGGTCAAAAAGTGGAGGAAATCCTGTTTTCGATTCCAACCGGAAATGTATCGGTCTGGCATTTATGCAGATTGTTGATTTTGATACACATACTTATGTGATACCTTCCATTTTCATTTCCGACTTGCTGAAAAAGGCCGGAAATGTTCAGCCTTTGAGCGAATTGAATAGTCCCGCTACCGACAATTCAGCGCTGGCTTACAACAAAATTAAGGGCCTGTTGATTGAAACTGATCTGGGAAATATCAGGATAAAATTGTCGGATAAAACGCCTCAGTACCGCGATAACTTTATCAAACTGGTGCGTGAAAATTATTTTGACGATTTGCTTTTCCACCGCGTTATCAAAGGTTTTTGTGTTCAAAGCGGCGCTGCCGATACCCGGTATGCAACGGCTGACGATGTGGTTGGCTGGAAAGGGCCCGGTTATACTTTGCCTGCGCACATTGTTCCGGGAATGTACCACAAACGGGGTGTAATTGGCTCGCCCCGAAAACCTGATACTGAAAATATGCGCAAACGCTCCGACGGATCGCAGTTTTACATCGTTACCGGCCGTATTTACAATGATATTGAGCTCGATGAACTCGAAAAAGAAAACAATCATACATTTACTGAAGAGCAGCGGAATGTTTATAAAACCATTGGCGGTGCACCTCATTTAGACGGAACTTACACCATTTTTGGCGAAGTGGCGGAAGGAATGGAGATCGCTGACCAGATTTCGAACCTCGAAGTTTCAAGCGACTTCAGGCCTAAAAAAGACATTCGGGTCAAAAAAATCAGGATTCTGGAATAATTATTTTCGAATCGTTATCTTTGCCGCTCAAATTCAATAGCATCAATCAAATGTTAGAAAAAATCAAACAATTAAAGGCTGAAATTGAACAAGCTTCGGTGTCGGCCAAAGAAGAAGTGGAAGAATTACGAATTAAATATATCAGCAAAAAAGGGCTGGTTGGACAGCTTTTTAACGAATTTAAAGATGTTCCGGCTGAGATAAAAAAAGAAGTTGGACAGGCGATCAACGATTTGAAAGAGTTTGCTGTCAACAAGATTAACGAGCTGAAAGACAATTTTGAAGCTGCCGATCAGGGTGCTTCAGGCCTCGACCTGACCATGCCCGGCGATCCGATGAAACTTGGAAGCCGCCATCCGTTGTCGATCGTGAAAAACGAGATGATCGACATATTTACCCGACTTGGTTTTACAATTGCCGAAGGTCCCGAAATTGAAGACGACTGGCATGTATTTTCGGCGCTGAATTTTCCGCCCGAACACCCGGCCCGCGATATGCAGGATACCTTTTTCATCGAAAAAGATCCAGACGTGCTGCTACGTACACATACTTCAAGCGTACAAATACGGGTGATGGAAAAAACGCAACCGCCCATCCGTGCTATTTTTCCCGGACGAGTTTTCCGCAACGAAGCTATTTCGGCCCGTTCGCATTGCATTTTCCACCAGATTGAAGGTTTGTATGTGGACGAAAATGTATCGTTTGCCGACCTGAAACAAACTTTGCTGTATTTTGCCCGTGAGCTTTTCGGCGAAAAGTCGCAAATCCGTTTGCGCCCCTCTTATTTCCCGTTTACCGAACCATCGGCCGAAATGGATGTGAGCTGCTCTATCTGCGGTGGCGAAGGCTGCAACGTCTGTAAATACACCGGCTGGCTCGAAATCTTGGGCTGCGGAATGGTTGACCCAAATGTTTTGGAGGCCTGCAACATCGACAGTAAAAAATACACCGGTTTTGCCTTCGGAATGGGCATCGAACGCATTACTATGCTGAAATACGGCATCAAAGACATTCGCCATTTCTTCGAAAACGATGTAAGGTTTTTGAAACAGTTTGAATCTGCGAATTAAAAAGAAAAATATCCACCAAATACAAATCCCCGTTCCGGAAAGAGCGGGGATTTTTTTTATAACAACGATTAATTGAGTTCCAATTCTATTTTGGAAGTTGCTTCTATTTTTGTTTCCGCCTTACATCAATTCTCGCCTGCGACATTCGTTCCCGCAGCCCACCTTCCTGCAGAAATTCCTTTTCCAAAGTTTTTATCTGCTTGGAGAGTAAGTAGGAAGTTATATTGATCAGGCCAATCATTACGTTGGCTGATACTTCGGGATCGGAACTTTCAATACCTTTTTGGTAGGTGGCGTAAGTCGCGTTAGGTGTCGTCAGTAGTTTTGTGAGATGGGGATAATATTGGTGCCTCTTGTCCCAGATTTGAAGTTTTCGGGTTCGCAAAAAGTCTTTGTAATCGATTAAAAGTTCTTCGAGCGAAGCCCGGGCAACGTTGGTAAGTTTGATTTCCGTTTCTTTTGAAGTCCCTGATGCCATGCTCCCTTCAACAATATTTTGTTTGCCCGAACGGGCAGCTTGTACCATTTGGTCGATGGTGCGGTCGTAGGCATGGAAATATTTTTTGCAGAAATAGTAGGTACCATCGTAAATAACTTCAGCTTTTTGGTAGGTTACCAAACGTTCGTAACCTCCATGTTTGGGGATAAAACCATCGGGGTTGTATTGTTTATCCATTGGTTTGTGTTTTTTATTCTTCTTTTCGTTGGACAAATTTGACAATCTTGACACTTTAACTGTCCATGAAGTCAAAATTGTCCAACGAAAGTTACAATTTATTTACCGGTTCTAAACAATCTTTATTTCTTCTCCGCCAAACCATAAATATGTGCTAACATCCTTATATACCCAGAGTTTTGGATGTATCGGCATTAGTGTGGTTGTGTTAAATTTATTAAAACGCTAAAAGCGTGTGATATTCGAAAATCGTGTTTCATCTTCAATAAAACTAAGATGCCCAATCGCCTAAAAGTGTCTTTTCCTACTGATCCTGCTCAGATTTTTACCTCCATGGGAGTAGAAATGGCCACCATGGGACATATTCCATTCCCATGGGTTTAAAAAAATCTCCATGGGAATGCCTATGTTCGCCATGGCTAACATGGCCATATTTTTCAGGAACTTTCGGAATTATTTTCTCCAGTGGTCGCTGGCGTATCCTTTTTGCCTGTCGGGGTTATGCCTGAAAGCGAACTTGCCGCATATGCGGATTTCATCGACCGCCTGTTTCAGGTAAGTGTAAGCCTTGTTGCGAATAATCACGGATTCACGACCTTTTTTGTGCTCACTATTCATCGCAGCCAATAAGTTCGTCATGTTTTCAGCCAGTAATGCGGCAGTATCAAGTAATTCACTTTCAAAACCAATACCTGTCAGCAAATCAAGGTTGGCCTTTCCGAGTAACGACAAATCGTTAAGATCCTGCACCAAATCAGAATTGGAGTTGCCCTCCGCAATTTCGTTAACGGTCTTCAGCAGGTTTTCGTGCCTGCGAAACGCAAAACGAAAGGAATGAATCATATGGTCGCGCAATGTGAATGCTTCGGGGGACTTTTCTTTCCAATCCTGCATAGATTTTGGGCGCGATTTACTATCCTTCATCCAGAGAGCCTGAGCCTGACTGCATGCACGCGAACGGATTGGAAGTGAATTAACCAGTTCCCAGTCGAGCCCCACACGGATAAGCGTCTCCTGGTCGTCTTTACACCAATGGCCGAGGTATTCTGCTTCCTGAATAAACACTGCGACTGGCATATTCAGAATCATCACCTCAGCCGGTTGAATGGCTTCAATCAGGGGTAAAAGTTCGTCGTATTCAGGAGTTGTTGACATGCGTCGTTGATAAAAAGTAGCTATGCTTTATAGGCGATGGGTGGGCAGGAGGATTACTTAAGATTAACTGAAACATGTCATTCGTAATGTCCTCTGAGAGAAAAAATAAAGATTTTATTTCCAATGACTGATAACTAACCGATCTGCTTTTGTGATTCGCCTTGACCATTTCCCGGCTAAATCATATTTTAATAGTTCGGGCTTACCTATTCCTGTATAAGGCGTTGCAACAATGTTTTCTAAAAGAGTACGTATCTTCTTTAGAACAATGATATTATGCGTTCTCTTCCAATAATCCAAATCTTCTTCTGCTTGTATGGTTAATTCTATTTCCATACATCGTCAAGAGTGATTTTTCGGGTGTTTCCAGCCTTAATATCTTCTTCGCCTTGTTTAATTTTGGCTACAAAGTCAGGATTATATGGAGATTGTGTAGCTTCAAATGAAATTTTTAAAGCTTTCATAAATGCTTTAATTGCATCTGATTTTTCCTTACTATCTGGTTGTACAATTAGTGTTTCCATAATTTATATCCTAAATTTCTATTGTTCACAAATTTAAGATTAAAATCAATTCACCTTACCGGTCTTAAACAAAAAGTTTTAGAAGCTTCATCAACATTTTACCCTTCGCCCTACCTCGCAATCCAGTCTTCAGGATTAAGCTTTACGTTTTCCTTCCAGATTTGGAATTTAAGCACTGTTTTATCACCGTCTTCGTTATCGGTAGCAATTGTGCCAATGGTTTGCTTAACGCTCACCTTATCGCCCGAACTGACCTGTACGTTCACCAGATTGGAATACACCGTGAGGTAAATACCGTGGCGGATAATTACAGCCGTATTTCCGCCGGAAACCATGAATACGCGGCTTACCTCACCGGCAAATACAGATCGCGCTTTGGAACCCTGAGCGGTTGAAATATCAATTCCATTGTTTCGAACCTGAATATTTTTCAGCACCGGATGTTCATGAACTCCAAATCGGTCGGTAATCACTCCCCTTTCAACCGGCCACGGAATTCGCCTTTTGTTCTGTTCAAACTGTCCTGAAACCAGTTTCTGTTCCGGTGTCATTTCATAGGCTGTACCGGTTTTCCCGTCGTCTTTGGCTTTTTTCTGCGCCTTTCTAATTTCTTCTTCAATTATCTTCTGAATTTCACGGCTCAACTGGGCATCAATCCGTTGTTGTTCGCGCAGTTTCTTTTGAAACCCCTTTTGTTGCTGCTGAAGTTTAGTAAGGTTTTGTCCCTGTTGTTTTTTCTCTTTGTTCAACTGGTCGGCTTCCCTTTTTTTACTTTGCAGGAGCGTTTCCTTCTCGGAACGCTGACGTTCCAGGTTTTTAACTTTTACCTGAACAAGATCCCGTATCCATTGAATCAATTCGGCTTGTTTTTTACGGTAATCGGCGTATTGACGCAAATACATCAGCCGTTTGTAGGCCTGGTTAAAGCTTTCTGCAGAAAGTAAAAAAAGTACTTTGCTGTAATTGGTCTGATTTCTTTGGGCGAATTGAATCATGCCGGCATATTCCTTTTTAAGGTCTTCCAAATCGGCATTCAGTGAACTTACCAGCCAAGCATTCTGGTCAATAAAATCGGCCAAAACTCCCACTTCCGAATTAATTCCGGTGATAAGGCTGGTACGCAGTTCTATCTGCTTGTTCAGGATTTTATACTTGTTCAGCGTTTGCTTTTCATTCTTTTTAGCCTCTTCCAGCAAGCGGTTGGTATATTTGATTTCCTCGTTTGTTTTCTCCTTTTTTTTGCGCAATTCGTCGAGCGACTGCCCGTATGAAGCAACAGACAGAACAACCATCAAGATTAACAGGAAGAATTTGCCAAGTTTATTCATGACCGGTTTGGGTAAATTTTTCAGGTACTTTAAAACGAATTTCTTTCTCTTTTTCCGTCGAAAAATTGCTCAGTTTAAGGCTCATTTGAATATTGTTTTCAGGACTAAGAAACTGAAGTAATATGTCGCCGGGATACAATTGTTTTTCAACATTTACAAAATCAGAAAATTCGACTTTTAAAAACCGTGAGTTTGCGGCATCATCCAACCTGATTTTCCGAAGTTTATAGGTTAGCGGATCAATGTACAAACTTTGGTTGACGGTTGTTTTGCCTGCCAGCTTTTTTGCCTGCCGTGCCGGTTCGCGCATTTGCTTACCGGATTTAATTGCGTCCATGCTTTTTACCGATTGCAACACATACATTCCCGAATCAATGGAGGTTTCATAGTCGCGATCGTCGTCGTCCAACGAAAAAACATTGTTGGAAATAATGGCATTCACAGTCTGGAAATCCAGTTCCATGCCAAGCATTTTGCTCAGGTTTCGGTAATCGCCCAGCATATAACTGTTCTCAAGATAATTGATGAATTTAACACTGTCGGGTGTAAGCCAGACCCTTGCCACCGGGAAGTTCATTTTGGTCAGCATCACTGTCACCTGTTTGTCTTTTTCGGCCTGAATACTTGCCCTGAACGAAGTCTGGGTATTGCCATTGTCGAACAGGCAATTGATTCTTTTAACGGATAAATATTTGTAATCGAAGGCATTGTTTTCAACATTCTTTATCAGCTTATTGGCACTGATTGTATTTAGCCTTGAAGTAGTTGCAACGCGAGCGGTTTTACATGATGAAAAACCAAGTAAAACGAAAAAAACAATCCATAAATATAATCTTCCCTGCACTGTACTTCTCACTTTAATTTATTTATCAATGTAGCGTCCCTGTTTGATCTTTTCATTTATAAATTCTGAAACATCGCCTTTATCAAGGGCATTTTTCCATTGCTCAATGGCCTTTTCCTTTTCGCCCAGCATGTACAGAATATCGCCGTAATGTTCAACAATCACCCCGTTTTTATCGCCTCCGTTTTTCATCGCTGTTTCCATGTAAAACTTAGCGAGCGTATATTCCTTGCGCATAAACAAAACCCAGGCATAGGTGTCGAGATAAGTCGGGTTTACCGGATTGGCCTTGACTGCTTTTCCGCTTAATTGTTCCGCTTTCTCGAGGTTTTCGTTTCGCAGCGAAAGATAATAGGCATAGTTGTTCATTGCCAGCCAGTTCTCCGGATCAAGGCTGATTACGGCATCAAACGCTTTGAACGCCTCCTCTACCCTGTCCAGTTTATAATTGGCTTCGGCCTTGTACAAATCAAACTGAATTCTCAGCGGTTTATTATCCAGAAGGTAGGTTTCGCCTTCTTTTAAAATATCAATTGCTTCTTCATACTTATTGAGTTGCAGACAGGCCACCGCTTTCAAAGCGTACAAAACAGGCTGACTGGGAAACAATTCGATGGCGTTTCCTGCATCGGTATAAATGCTTTTGAAATCGAGCAAATCATTGCTGATCATGATCATTCGTTCCCAAATCAGGTAGTTGTCTTTTTGCGTTTCAAGCACTTTTCGAAGTTGTTCTCGTGCTTCTGCAAGCTGTCCTTTTCCGATCAGGTATTCGGCATATACCGTATAAACCCGGTAATCATCGCCGTTGGTTTTCACCAGAATATCAACCAGTTCTTTCACCTGAGCTTCCGTAAAGAATGGATCTTCCTGATCGGCGGTCATCATCAGGTAATACTGTATTTTGGTTTCAACTTCAATTGATTTGTGCATAAAAGCTTTGCGGGCATATTCCCAGGCTTTTTCCTTGTCGTCCTTTTGCTGGTAAAACGAGGTCAGCGAAAACAGCACAAATCCGTTATCAGGATCAATTTCCAACACTTTCAGGTAGTTTTTAAGCGCGTTGGCTTCATCTTTTTCCGAAAGGTAATAATCGGCCATCAAACCGTAGTAACGGGTTTCTGTGGGATTAAAATCAATCAGTTTCTGAAGTTCTGCCTGAGCCTCTTTTTTCTTACCGGCAGCCATATATATCTGATGCTTTTCAACCGAAACCTGATCTGTTATGCCAACTTTTTCCTCCAGTTTGTTGTATGCATCAATCGCTTCACCAAACTTTTCGGCTGATGAAAGCAGGGCGGCATTCATGTAAAGATATTCCAGGTTTTCCGGCTCAAGCGTGTGAAGCTGCTGATAAAGATCAGCCGCTTTTTTATACTGTTTCCCCTGTTGATAGATCTGGGCAAGCAATATTTTGTACCACTTATTTTCAGGACTCAAACCGATGGCTTTTTCAAGTAAAAGAGAAGAACTGGTTTGATCTCCGCTGGCGCTGTGAATTTTGGCCAGTTCGAACATGGCCGAAGATGAGTTGGGATTGATTTGAAGGCACTTCGAAAACAGTGTAACGGCAGCCTGCTGGTTACCAATCATTTTTTGCTTCAATCCTTCGATAAAAGTATATTCAAATTCGTTCTTATTTTCGTCCGAAATTGCAGGTTCCTGTGCTTCAGTTTTATCCTGAACGGGCGATTTAACCTCTTTTTTTGCTGTTCCGCAAGCGGAAACCAGCATCGAAACAACTGCAATATATGCTATAAACCTGTTCTTCATTCGTTCTATTTTTTTCCGGTATGACCAAACCCACCGGCTCCCCTTACTGTTTCTTCCAATATTTCAACCGATTCCCAGCCGATGTGTTCTTGTTTGGCAATTACCATCTGGCAAATGCGCTCGCCATGCTGAATTACAAATTCTTCATTCGATAAATTAATCAGGATAATTCCCACTTCGCCACGGTAATCAGCGTCGATTGTTCCGGGTGAATTCAGCACTGTAATTCCTTTTTTCAATGCCAATCCGCTTCTTGGGCGAATCTGCGCTTCGTATGAAACAGGCAATTCGATGAACAGACCTGTTGGAACAAGCACTCTTTCGAGTGGTTTGAGCACAACCGGTTCAGCCAGATTGGCGCGAAGATCCATACCTGCTGAATGAATTGTACTGTATTCAGGCAGCGGATTATTGGATTGGTTTACAATTTTAACGATCATTTTATTTGGATTCCGGTTCATTCAATCAATTATTTTTTTTGAAGGCGCTAAGATATGGATTTATAACTTGACTGAAACACCCAAACAGGCAATTAACAATATTTAGCAGGATTCAACTACCATGAAATCAGCCATGATTTTATCTGAAATAAACAATCCTTCAGGACTTATAGAAACTGTTCCTGAATTGCATAACAGATGTCCCGACTGCAAATATTTAGCCTTCATTTTCAGGAAATGGTTAAAATATTCCGAAGAAAATGTGGCCTGAATGTATTCTTCAGAAATGCCCCAAACGGTGCGTAAACCGGTAATGATAAAATCGTTGTAACGGTCCTGTTCTGTCAGAATTTCGGTTTCGAAATAGGGCTGATCGTTCTCCAGTCCTTCCAGATATTTGGAAATGGAAGACACATTCCAGCGACGGCTTGCAAGGTCGTACGAATGAGCCGACGGGCCAATTCCGAGGTATTTCCGGCTTTTCCAATACGACGAGTTGTGCTGCGAATAAAGTCCGGGCTTGCAGAAATTGGAAATTTCGTAATGCTCGAATCCGGCTTCTTTCAGTATTTTAACAAGCATTTCAAATTGCTGAAGGCTAAGTTCATCGGGTAATTCTTTCAGTACTCCTTTTTTGAGCTGGTCGTAAAAAACAGTTCCTTCGTGGTAGGTGAGATTGTAGGCCGAAACGTGCTGCACATCCAGTTCAACTGCAATTCGCACGTTGCGTTCCCATTCTTCAATCGTTTGGTTGGGCAAACCATAAATCAAATCGATGCTGATATTAGAAAAGCCCGCCTTTTTTGCCCATTTTACCGATTGAACTGCCTGCATAACTCCATGTCGCCGGTTCATCAGTTTTAAATCTGCTTCGGAAAAAGACTGTACTCCCATGCTAAGCCGGTTGAAACCGGTTTGTTTCAATGCCGAAAGAATGGCCTGGCTCAGATCATCCGGATTTGCTTCGAGTGTAATTTCGGTATTTTCAGCTACCTGATAATTTTGGTAAATGATGTTTAAAAGGTCCTTCAACTCATCAATCAGCAAAACAGAAGGGGTTCCTCCCCCAAAATAAATGGTATTTATTTCTTCGGAAACCAACTCAGGCGCCCTGCTTTGCAGCTCTTTTTTTAAACCTTCCAGCAACCTGGCTTTCTGGCTTAAATCGGTGGATTTAAAGAAATCACAATAATGACAACGCTTTCTGCAAAAAGGGATATGAATATAGATTCCGGCCATGTGGAAAGATGATTAACGATTAACAATTTTTAGATTAACGATTAACGATGTAAAAAACAAATCTGAAATCGTTAATCGTTAATCTAAAGCCTGATAAGGTCTTCCAATCCGTCCATGTCGTTCACAATATGTTCTATGGAAGTTTCTTTATAAAACTCAAATAATTGAGCACGGATCGGACCAAAACGGCCATGAACAGGGCATGGTTTTTCATTGTCGGCATGAGTTGAACAAGACTGCATACCAATCAGGCAATTTTTAAAAAAATCTTCTCCGTCAACAACTTTAACGATGTCGTAAAGCGAAATTTCACTTGTTTTTCTTGCCAGCCCAAAGCCACCGTTAGGCCCCTTTGTTGAAACTAAAATCTTCTGCTTGACCATATTCTGTAATATTTTCCCCAGAAATGGTGTTGGAATTAACAAATCTGCGGAAATCTTCTTAATACCTATTTTAGCTCCGTCTTCAGAATATTTCCCCAGATAAATGAGCGCTCTTACAGCATATTTACAAGTATTTGACAGCATATTTTTATTTTTTATTGGTCCATTGTTTACTAAACGACTGATCAGCCAATTTCGGAAGTTGTTTATGATCCCCCAGAGTATTAGCTCCAAACAAAGCAAATGTATTTTTTGTTTTTCCGCCCATGAAATCCAACCTGTTTCGTTTTGAAAAAGCATATTCATAGGCTTTCATTCCCTGGTTCCATATAAAACCGCCTGCTCCTGCCCTCACTGCATCGCGCCGGTTGATGAGCAACATGTGGTGAAGCGGAATTTTTACCGGACAAACCTCGGTGCATTTTCCGCACACCGAACAGGCCGAACTCAGGTGATTGTATTCTTTCAATCCTTTGAAAAAAGGCGTAATTACCGAACCTATTGGCCCGCTGTAAGTGGCATCGTAGGTGTATCCGCCAACATTTTTATAAATCGGGCAGGCGTTCAGGCAGGCGCCGCAACGGATGCATTTCAAGGCTTCGTACTGATCATCATTTTCAAACAACGCAGTGCGCTTGTTGTCCAAAAGTATCACAATCATTTTTTCCGGACCATCGGTTTCACCCTCCTTTTTCGGGCCGGTAATCAGTGAATTATATACCGAAATTTGCTGCCCGGTTCCGTGAGCTGCAAGGATCGGCCACATCAAACCCAGGTCTTTCATACGTGGAATTACCTTTTCAATTCCGGCTATCACAATGTGGATTTTAGGAAACGATACAGTCATCATCGCATTTCCCTCATTTTCTGTCAGGCAAATTCCGCCAACGTCGGCTACCAGAAAGTTGGCGCCGGTAATTCCCACATCAGCTAAAGTAAACTTTTCGCGCAGTTTTTTCCTGACAAAATCAGTCAGGTATTCGGGGGTACTTCCTTCGGGAGTATTAAATTTTTCAGTAAAAAGCTCGGCAATGTCCTGACGCGATTTGTGCATGCAGGGAGTCACAATATGGTATGGTTTTTCGCCGGCAAGCTGCACAATGTATTCGCCCAAATCGGTTTCAAGCGACTCAACCCCAATTTCTTCCAGATGTCCGTTCAATTCAATTTCCTCGGTGGTCATCGACTTGCTTTTGACAACCGTTTTTGAATTGTTTTCAATCAGTATTTTCTTAATCGCATCAATGGCTTCACCCTCATCTTCAGCCCAAATTACCGAAGCGCCATTGGCCGTAATATTCTTTTCAAACTCAAGCAAATAGTCATGCAAATTATTAATGGCCTGAGATTTAATATACGAAGCGCGTGTTTTTGCCAGATCAAGATTAGAATAGCGTTTCATACCCCGGTCAACCGCCGCATCGTACTTTGAAATGTTAAACTTTATTGTTTTCCGATGTTTCAGATCGAAAGCAATCTCTTCAGACTTTTGCAGGAATATTTCCTTCTGTTTTGACATTCTAACAGGGTATCTTATTGATTCTATTTTGATGGCGGCCACCTTCAAATTCAGTAGCTAAAAATATTTTCACAATTTCTATGGCCTGTTCGTCAGTGATATACCTTGCCGGAAGCGCACAAATATTGGCATCGTTGTGTAATCGGGCCAACATGGCAATTTCGGGCATCCAGCAAATTGCCGAACGTATTCCCTGGTGCTTGTTGGCTGTCATGTTTATTCCGTTTCCGCTGCCACAAAGCGTAATTCCAAGATTAAATTCTCCGTGGCTCACCGCATCGGCCAAAGGATGGGCATAATCAGGATAATCGCTGCTTTCTGCAGAAAATGCACCAAAATCTTTGTATTCAATTCCTTGTTCCTGAAGGTATTTCAGAACGGTTTGTTTTCGTTCAAAACCAGCATGATCGCTTGCAACACCAATTTTAATTTTTTCCATTTTTTATTGAATAATTTTCAAAAATAATACTAAAAAGTATTTTTCTACGCTATCGTTTAATAAAACTTTGTATCTCATTTTTTTCAGCAAAAAATACAATCAGTAAAAATGCAGCAAACAGGCTGATATTAAGTCCATACTTCAATATTTCTGACGATACATTTATAGTTGATGAAATATAATATAAACCGACAGCGGCAGCAAAATACATCAATATTCGTTTCAGATCGTAATCAACGCGATAGTACTTTTGCCCGACAATGTATGAAATTACCGTCATCAGCACAAAGCAAATGAGCACTGCATAAGCCGAACCCATGTAACCCATAATCGGGATAAGCCAAATGTTAAAACCGATGGTTAAAACTGCGCCAATTCCGCCAATTACAGCTCCCATCCAGGTTTTATCCGACAGTTTGTACCAAAGCGAAAGGTTAAAATAAATTCCGAGGAAAAGGTTTGCCATTAAAACATACGGAACCACTTGTAATCCGGAATGGTATTCGGAACCGATTACAATTTTAAAAACATCAATAAATAACATTATTCCCAAAAAGATGAGTAATCCGAAAATGATGAAATACTTCATCACCTGGGCATAAATCAGGCGCGAATCGCTGTTTTTCTGATGGCTGAAAAAGAATGGTTCGAACGAATACCTGAAAGCCTGGATAAACATGTTCATCAGCACAGCCAATTTGTAGTTTGCGCCGTAAATTCCAAGTTGTTCCATCGGTTTTTGGCTGGCAGGTATCAACTCCGGAATTAAAATTTTATCGATGTTCTGGTTGATCATTCCGGCAATTCCAACAAGCAGGATAGGGAAGGAGTACCAAAACATTTCCCTGAAAAGACCCCAATCGAAAATCGGTTTTATTTTCCTTATCTCAGGAATGAGCATAAAAAGCGTAATGACAGATGCCAGCAAATTGGACACAAACACGTAACCCACACCAAATTGCGGATTGTAAATGTATTGGATAAAACTGTCGGGATTTGATTTCAGAATAGAGGGACAAACCGAAAGAAAAAACAAATTGAAGAAAATATTGAAGAAAATATTGACCATTTTCAATGTGGCAAACCTGACAGGTTTTCCTTCGAGCCGTAAATTGGCAAACGGAATGGCTGTTGCTGCATCGAGCGCAACAATTACTGCCAGTAATTTTATGTATTCCTGACTGTTGGGATAGTCGAGAAAACCGGCAAAACTTCCGGAGAAAATAAATGCGATGGCCACAAAAAGCAACGAACTTCCGAACAGGGAAAATGCGCTGGTAGAATAAATTTTTTCTTTTTGTTCGCTTTTGTTGGCAAACCTGAAAAATCCGGTTTCCATCCCAAAAGTGAGCATCACCAGTAAAAAGGCGATGTATGAATATAAATTAGTCACAATTCCATATTCCTCGGGAAGAAAAATTCTGGAATAATATGGAACCAACCACCAGTTAAGGAATCGGCCGACAATACTGCTCATTCCATAAATGGCTGTTTCGCCGGCGAGTTTTTTTAATGCGCCCACAATCTGTAAATTTTGGCCAAATATATACAAACCTATTCTTTTTGCCTTCTTCTAATTTATTGTTATTTGCGTATTGACTTTTAATTTATTTTATCTTTGAAGCCCGTTATATTACTAAAATTTAAAGTAATGAATTTCAGACTATTCGTTGTTTTTATCGTAACATCTGTATTTATCAGCTCTTTTTCATGTTCAAGTAAATCTAACCGATCGAGAAAACCAGCGGTTCAGATAAAAATAGAATCGGTAAACAAGAAAATTATTTTTGGTGATGACATCAATATCGGTATTTCAGTAAAGGTAAAAGGCGGTGACCTGAAGGAAACAAAAATTTATATTGATTCTGTCCTGGTCACTTCAAATACCGAAACTGAATTTACTTATTCGCTGAAAAATTTTAAAAGTATTGGAAAACATACGCTTAAAACAGTTGCAACAAAAAACGATGGGGTAGAAGGTATTTATTTCAAAACTTTTGAAGTTCTATCGGATATTGTGCCTGAAAAATATGTTTATGAGATAGTTAAATCGTTGACACACAATGAAGTTTTTTTTACACAGGGATTGGAAATACACAATGGCTATTTATATGAAAGTACCGGAGAAAACGGAAAATCAGCCATTTACAAAGTCAATCTTCAAACTGGTAAAGTACTTCAATCTGTAAAACTTGCCGATCGTTATTTTGGCGAAGGAATTACTATTTTCAACAACCGCATTTTTCAGCTCACCTATAAAACCAAAGTCGGTTTTGTTTACGAACTGGAAACAATGGCAGTTATTGATAGTTTTCATTACGCTTCTCCTGAAGGCTGGGGATTGACCAACGATGGAAAGCAACTCATCATGAGCGATGGTACTAATATTCTGACCTATCTCGACCCTGTAAATTATAAACCTGTAAAAAAAGTTCAGGTGTACGACGATAAAAATCCGGTTCTATACCTTAACGAACTTGAATATTCGGATGGATACATTTATGCCAATGTTTGGACTACTAATCTGATTGTAAAAATAGATCCAGAAACCGGAAAAGTACTGTCTAAAATAGATTTGGATGGTATTCTCACCATGATAAAATTTGATAAACAGGTTGATGTTTTAAATGGCATCGCAATAGATCCGGTCACAAAAAAGATGTATGTAACAGGTAAATTATATCCTAAACTGTTTGAAATTAAACTGGTTAAAAAAGGGTAGGGGTGTCGCCGTATTGAATTTTTCCCAGGTGTTTATAAGCCAGTTCAGTAACTTCTCTTCCCCGCGGAGTACGTTTTAAAAATCCTTCCATTATCAGGAAAGGTTCATAAACTTCTTCAATGGTTCCGGTATCTTCACCCACAGCAGTTGCAATTGTTGATAAACCGACAGGCCCACCCTTGAATTTATCGATGATGGTATTCAAAATTTTATTGTCCATCTCATCCAAACCATACTTGTCGATGTTCAGCGCATCCAGTGCGTACAAAGTAATGTCGATATCTATTTCGCCATTGCCTTTTACCTGAGCAAAATCTCTTACACGCCGCAACAAAGCATTTACAATTCTGGGAGTTCCACGACTTCTTGATGCAATCGAAATAGCAGCCTGATCTTCAATTTTTACATTCAGTATATAAGCCGAGCGTTTTACAATTTTGGTAAGTATATCAACGTCGTAGTATTCCAGATGCGATTTAATGCCGAAACGAGCCCTCAGAGGACTTGTAAGTAAACCGGAGCGTGTAGTTGCGCCGATTAAAGTAAAAGGGTTTAATTCGAGCTGTATGGATCTTGCACTGGGACCCTTGTCAATCATGATATCAATCTTGTAATCCTCCATTGCCGAATAAAGGTATTCTTCAACGATCGGGCTCAAGCGGTGAATTTCATCGATAAACAAAACGGAATTGGGTTCCAGATTTGTTAACAAGCCAGCCAAATCTCCGGGCTTGTCCAATACCGGACCGGATGTTAGTTTCAACGAAACACCCAATTCATTGGCAATAATATTTGAAAGTGTAGTTTTTCCTAATCCGGGAGGGCCGTGCAGTAAAACATGATCCAAAGCCTCGCCGCGCATTTTTGCAGCTTTTACAAATATTTTAAGGTTTTCAACAATTTTACTCTGTCCGCTAAAATCATCAAATTCAAGCGGTCTTAATTGTTTGTCAATATCCTTGTCTGTATCCGGGGCAGATTCTTCCCTGAAATCAAAATGTTCGTTCATCATCGGCTTTTAATCAGGCCAAATGTAAACAAATTAAGCTTGATGCTGAAGAATAGGATAGGATAAAATCAGCTAATTATATTCAATTCGCTGAAGATTACATTTAGTTTTTCAATATCAAACGGCTTCGACATAAAGTCATCCATTCCGTATGATATGCAGGTATCCCTATCATTATCCATTGTATTTGCAGTAAGCGCTATGATGGGAGTTCTTGACTCTGAATTACTATTCTTTTCATCTTCCCTTATTTGGATTGTAGCTTCAAACCCATCCATAACCGGCATCATGATATCCATTAAAATAACGTCAAATTTAATCGTACGAAATATCTCAACAGCCTCCAAACCATTGTTGGCAATAGTTACTTCGTGATTAAATTTTTTTAAACTAAACGTCACGATGCGTTGGTTTAATAAATTATCCTCAACCAATAATATTTTAAGTCTCTCTCCCATTATTTCTCTTTCTATTCACCCAATACTGTTTATTCCGAAAATAAGAAAAAGGATACCCTCTTTTTTCATTTATTTATCCATTATTATAATTATTATTTTAAATCTAATTAAAAAGAATGAATATGAATATGTCCTGTTAGTTCTTTTGATATCTTTTTATTGTTTCGCTTGCATTATTAAAAATGGTGTTTTTATATTCTTTTTTAAACGTGTTATTAACAACGTAAAGTAATGAACCCAAATTTAATAGCTTTTATAATAACAGCTGTTGATTTAATTTGTTTTTAATAAATTCATGCTACAAAATAGCCACAATTTTGTTGATTCGTGGTACAATTAGTATTTGTTAATTCTTCTTGTCTTTTCTGAAAAAATATCTAATACAAATATCAATCTATATCTTTGTCATTAGTTTTTGATATTTTACCTGAACTTATAAACATCGGAATGAAATTCCTGTTTAAAAGTTAATATTTTAATTGGTTATAAATGAATGGCTTGTACTGATGGATAAAAACTATAAACAGTTTGTTGATAAGCTAAATTCCTATATTCGAAAGTTTTACCTTTATCAGTTGATGAGGGGTTTAATGCTTTTTATACTGCTGATAATTGTCTATTGGGGCAGCGTATCGCTTCTTGAATACTTTAGCTATTTCGATCCGAAGATCAAATTAAGCATTGCAATTTTCACTGTATTACTTACTGTATTTGTATTTATCTACTTCATAGTCAAACCATTTATTAAATTATTGGGTCTTGGTAAAATATTAACATTTTACGATGTTTCAACACATTTAAGTAAAAAGTATCCTGAAATTAAAGACCGGTTAATCAATATCATTGAATTATCAAGCGAAGCACATTCAAATTATTCTGATGAGTTGACTAAAGCAAGTATTGATCAGAAAATTGATGAGTTAAAAGTATTTTCATTTTCCGATGCTATACGATTGAAGGATTTGAAGATACTTTTTATATCATTTTTAGGAGTATTTCTATTATTTTCTGTGTGGTTTATTAGTTTTCCTGAATTATTTAAGGAAAGTTCAGTTCGCTTAATAAGATATCAACAGAAATTTGAAAAGCCGGCACCGTTTACTTTTATCCTCGAAAATACAAATTTGGAAGTGATAATGGGCGAATCTATTGATTTGCAATTGCTTTGTCAGGGAAAAGAAATCCCTGAGATGGTGTATGTAAATATCGGTGGAAATAACTTTTTAATGACAAAGGAAAACGATGGTTTTCAATATACCATTGAAAATGTAAATAGTTCATTTTCAATATATTTTACAGATAAAAAGTATGTTTCAGAAGGATATAAAATTTCAGTAATTAATAAACCTTTTGTTTCCGAATTTACGCTGGATATTCAATCTCCTGGTTACACCGGCTTGCAAACTCAGACACTTCATAACATTGGTGACTTAAAAATAGCTTCAGGTTCAACCATACTTTGGAAGTTTAAAACTGTGGACACCGATAGTTTGGAGATAATATTGAGCGATAGTTCTAAAATTTCAGGTATTAGAAATGGAAACGTATTTGAAGTGAAGAAAACATTTTTAAACAATGCTGAATACCGTATTTCAATTAAAAATTCGAGGTTGAAAGATGAAAACAGCCTTATTTATAAGGTTCAGGTAATTCCGGATTTGTTTCCTGAAATAAAGGTTGTACAGGTGAATGATACAATTGATTTCAGAAGATTTCATTTTAAAGGCAATATAATTGACGATTACGGATTTCATCAACTGGCATTTGTATTAAATGTTGAAGGAAAAGACAGTTTAATTAGTATTCCGGTTACACCTTATTTTTTAAATCAGGATTTTTATTATTCGTTTGATTTTGAATCGGTTAAAAACATGGGTAAATCGTTTAAATATTACTTTGCGGTTTCCGATAACGATTATATCAATCATTTTAAGCGCACTATCAGCGAAACTTTTACATTCAGTTTTCCGGATTATCAGGAAATACTTGCAAAAGAAAACTCGGATATGAATTCAATTGATCAACTGTTAAAAAAGAGTTCGAAGCTTACAGAGGAAATTCAGCAGGAGTTTGAGAACTTTAAAATGAAACAGATTAATTCGAATATGTCGGATTATGAAAAATTTCAGACAGTTAAGGATATTGTAAATAAAAAGAATGAACTTGAAAATGTGTTGGAACAGATTGCTCAGCAAAATAAGGATGCCAATAATTTTTTGAATTCGTTTTCGGAGGATAAAGCTGAAATACTGAAAAAGCAACAGCAAATTGACGAACTCTTAAATGAAGTTTTTAGTGATGAACTTAAAAAGTTGTTTGAGGAATTTAATGAACTGGCCAAACAATTCGATCCGAAAAAGTTTGATCAGCTATCGAAGGAGATGAATACCGGTTTGGACGACCTTTCAAAACAATTGGATAAAAATATGCAGTTGCTGAAAAAATTGAAAGTGGAACAAAAAGTTGAAAGGGTTTTGGATGAGTTGAAAAAACTGGCGGTTTCAGAAAAGCAAATTCAGGAAGAAATAAAAGACAAGGAAAATTTAAGTGAGTCTGGTGAATCAGAAAAGAAAAATTTTAATCATTTAGACGAGATTGAGAAGGATTATAAGGACGCACTTGATTTTAATAAGACCCTGGAAAAGCCAATGAATTTATTTGATCTCGACAATGAATTCAAAGATATTAAGGAAAACTATAAGGAAATTTTAAAAGAAGTTGAAAAGAAAAACCGTAAAAAAGCTTCGGAGGGGATAGGGGAGAATGCAAAAAGTTTGGAAGAATTGGCTTTTTCAGTCGATCAAATGTTGAAGGCAAACAAGAAGAAAGAGAACAAAGTAAATATTGAGGATATAAAACAAATTCTAGATAATCTGATTTTAGTTTCTTTTGATCAGGAGAATTTGCTAAAAACGCTCGCTAAAGTTGATTATAATAATCCGCTTATAAATGAGTTGAAAGTAAAGCAAAAGAATATGCAGCGTCAGGTTGAATTCGTCAAGGATTCGCTTTATGCACTGTCAAAACGTACTCCTGAAATCAGTTCAATCATCAACAAGGAATTATTGTCATTAGAAAGCAATGTAGGTTATTCATTCGATAATCTTGAATCAGGTAATATTGGTGGTTCAAGAATGTACCAGCAATACGGTATTACAGCTGCCAATAATTTAGCCTTGTTTTTAAGTGAAGCGCTTGATAACATTAAGAAGCAGGAAGATGCTGCCGGAAGTGGCGAAGGAGATTGTGAAAAGCCTGGAGGAAAGGGTTCAAAACCAAGTATGGGCGCGCTTAAAGAGAGTCAAAATTCAATAAAAGAGCAGTTGCAGAAAATGATTGATCAGATGAAAAGCGGTGATATTGGAAAAATGGGTAAAAGTATTGGTCAAACCATTGCACAACAGGAGATTATGCAGCAATTGATTCGTGATATGCTCAACGGTTCAACGGTTGGAAAAGAAGCAAAAGGACAGTTGCAGGCAATTGATCAGTTGCTGGAACAATCTCGGAAAGATTTAATTAACCGGAACATTAGCAATGAGTTGATAAACCGTCAGAACCTGATTTTGTCAAAATTACTTGAAGCCGAAAAATCTGAAATAGAACGTGATTTTGAGGATGAACGGGAATCGAAAACAGCCAACGATATAAAGAAAGCCAAACCTGAAGGTTATTTTGAGTTTAATAACAAAACCAAAAATGAGAATGAACTGTTAAAAAGGAGCAACTATCAATTGCGTAATTTTTACGATCAGAAATACAACAACTTTTTAAACCAGATTAAGAATTAGTTTTGGAACGCGTTTTAATTATATATTCAAAACTGACGAACATAAATAAGGTCAGAGTTTTTCTTGAGGAGATTTATAATGAATTTTCTTTAAGCAGGAATTCTTTCAATCATGTATTGCTGGGAATTAGCGAAGCCGTTAGCAACGCCATTTTACACGGAAATAAATTGGATGTTGATAGAAGAGTGTTTATCAGATTGAATATATTCGGAAATCAACTGCATATTGAAGTGGAGGATGAAGGCGATGGATTCTGTGATACTTTATTATTTGATCCAACTTTGCCCGAAAATATAAAATGCGAAAATGGACGTGGAATTTATATTATTCGTCAAATTGCCGATGAAATGGTTTTTAAGGAGGATGGAAGAAAAATTTATATGTTATTTACTTTATAAGAATGAGTATTCAATATTGTAACGAAGATGTTCCTGCTCCAAAGATTCAGAAACGAAAAATTGCCGGCTGGATTAAGGAAACTGTTATTGCTGAAGGTAAAACATTGGGAGATATTTCCTTTATTTTTTGTTCTGATGATTATTTGCTTGAAGTAAATAAGCAATATCTGAATCATGATTATTTTACTGATATCATCACTTTTGATTACGTTGAAAACGATGTTATTTCTGGTGACATATTTATTAGTTGTGAAAGAGTGAAAGAGAATGCAATTGAATTCGAAAAAACATTTGAAAATGAATTATCGCGAATTATAATTCATGGTGTTTTGCATTTGTTGGGATATAAGGATAAAATTAAAAAAGACAAACTATTGATGACTCAAAAGGAAGATTTTTACCTTGCGTTATTATCAAATAGTTGATTAATAAATAAATTAGAAGAGATGTTACCGTTTTACGATGTGATTGTTGTTGGGGGAGGCCATGCGGGTTGCGAAGCTGCTGTTGCTGCTGCAAATTTGGGTTCGAAAACATTGTTGATTACAATGGACATGACCAAATATGCACAAATGTCGTGCAATCCGGCAATGGGTGGAATAGCGAAAGGTCAAATAATACGCGAAATTGATGCATTGGGTGGTTTCTCGGGAATTGTTACCGATAAGTCAAGCATTCAGTTTAGGATGCTGAATCAGTCAAAAGGTCCTGCGATGTGGAGTCCGCGTGCGCAATGCGACCGGGTTCGTTTTACTGAATTATGGCGGCATGTGTTGGAGGAAACTGAAAATCTGGACTTGTGGCAGGATGCCGTTATTTCTTTGCATATAAAAGACAATGTTGTCACTGGAGTCAAAACAAAAATAGGAGTTGATTTTTATTCAAAGTCGGTTGTATTGACCAACGGCACTTTTTTAAATGGTTTGATGCACATTGGCAAAGCCCAGATGGAAGGTGGTAGGATAGGAGAGGGTGCATCTTATCATATTTCAGAACAATTATTAAATGTAGGTTTTAAAACAGGTCGGTTAAAGACCGGAACTCCGGTCAGAATTGATGGAAGATCGGTTGATTTTTCAAAACTTGAGGAACAGGGTGGTGACGATGTGATTCATAATTTCTCATTCTTGCCTGAAATAAAATCGAAATTAAAGCAAAAAAGTTGCTGGATTACTTATACCAACTCAGAAGTTCATAGTATTCTGGAAGAAGGATTTGCTGATTCCCCAATGTATAATGGAACTATTCTCGGCACTGGTCCTCGTTATTGTCCGAGCATCGAATCCAAAATTGTCACTTTTGCCGAACGTACCTCTCATCAACTTTTTTTAGAGCCGGAAGGGGAGGATACCATCGAATATTATCTCAACGGTTTTTCATCTTCTTTGCCATGGGACGTTCAGTTACGCGCTTTGAAGAAGGTTCCCGGATTGGAGAATGTTCGTATTTTCAGGCCAGGCTATGCAATAGAATATGATTATTTTGATCCGACTCAATTGCTTCATTCGCTCGAAACAAAGCTGGTTAAAAACTTATTTTTTGCCGGACAGATTAATGGCACCACCGGATATGAGGAAGCCGCCGCACAAGGTATGGTGGCCGGCATAAATGGGCACCAAAAAGTGAACGGGCTGGAACCTTTTATTCTGAAACGGGATGAAGCTTATATTGGTGTTTTGGTGGATGATTTGGTTACCAAAGGTGTTGACGAACCTTATCGGATGTTTACTTCCAGAGCAGAGTACCGCATTTTATTACGGCAGGACAATGCCGATTTTAGACTTACACCAAGAGCTTATGAATTGGGTTTGGCTAAAAAGGAACGGTATGATTTGTATTTGGAGAAGAAAGATGCCGTCGATAAAATCATCGAATTTGTATCCGGGTTTTCCATTAAGCCGCAATATATTGATGCTATTTTGGAAGCAAAAGGGTCTTCGGCATTGAAGCAGGGAGTTAAATTAATTGACATTATTCTACGTCCTCAGATTTCAATATTTGATTTGACTGAAGATATCGCACCGTTTAAGTCATTCCTGAAGTTTGTGCCTGAAGAGCGTTTTACTGAAATTTTAGAGTCGGCTGAGATCGCTATTAAATATGCCGGCTACATCGATCGCGAAAAATTGGTTGCTGATAAATACCGAAGATTAGAAAATATAACCATTACCGGAAGGTTTGATTACAACAGTATGCATACCATTAGTACAGAGGCAAGACAAAAACTGACCGAAATTCAACCTGAAACCATTGGTCAGGCAAGTCGCATTTCGGGTGTCAGTCCGTCAGATATTAATGTTTTACTTGTCCTATTAGGACGTTAATGTTCCACGTGGAACTTTTAAAATATAAAAATGGAGCTTAAAGATTTTGTTCGTTCGATTGAGAATTACCCTATTGAGGGTATAAGTTTTAAGGATATTACCACTTTATTGAAAGAACCTGTGGCATTTAAACAGGTAGTTGATGAGGTATCAACTCATTTTAAAGACAAGGGAATTACCAAAATTGTATCGCTTGAGTCGCGTGGATTTATCGTTGGGGGAGCGGTAGC
>JAIBEZ010000046.1 GCA_019459485.1 Prolixibacteraceae bacterium | reverse complement strand
CTTTGATTATTAATTTTCATCTCTATTTGCGCCGCTACCTTTGAAATCATTTCAGTGGCATGTTCGTTTCATTTGCATTAACTTTTACTGAGATTAATTATGTATTAGTCAAAATATAATGTCGTATAATGTACCAAAGTTCTTTAGCACATACGACAATCGTTCTTTGAGATTCTGAAAACAGCGATAAGCATCAAAAGGTAACCATTGATATTTTATTCTTCGCCACAATATTTCAACCAGGTTCAATTCCGGAGAATATGGCGGCAAAAAGAAAATCAGCAAATCTTTTTCTTTCCACTCTCTAATCCTGGCCATAAACTTCTTAGATTTATGGACTGGTAAGTTGTCACAGTATCTTTTAAAAAATTCTGCAAAGTCTTTTTGCAGATGATGATATGGTGGCGCTCTTTGAGATAAATCAGCACACTTTTTAGGTTGCGACTGTTATCTTTTAATTGTTCAGCAATCTCGGTTTCAAGACCTTTTAATTTGGTTTTAACTCCTCTGACGGGCTGTATGGCAAGAGAGTCAACACCGCTTTTTAACCCAGCGATCAAACCAACGTTCAGTGGTTCTTCTGTTCACATCAAAAATGCCCGACAAGTCGGTAATCGTTCGTCTTTGATGGGATAACAAAAGGCATTGGCTACGTTTGCGCACTGTATTATTCGTACTGTTTTTTGAAGCTTTTCGAGTGCTTCAATCTCATCTGTTTTTAGTGTTGCAGATTTCATAATGAGATAATTACCCCAATTAAATTTGCTACAAGAAAATGTTCGGCCAATACCTTACTAGGGAATTTTATAGTATTCGCCCCAGGTCATTAGCACATAAGGTTTGTTTATTTGCTCCAGTTTTTGAAATGATAACCAATACGGTTCACGATGATCTATCGAATGACCCAGTTCATTTTCATGACCAGTTATTACCAACTTGGGATTAAAATCATTCAAGAAGACGCTTAAATTCTTCGTCCAGCAATTTACAATTAAAACATCCGGTGCTGGAATTTGTCTACCAATCTTTGATAGCCATTCCATATCCTTTTCGCTGTGTTGGTCGCCAGTATGGATAACATTAAATCCTTCGGGAGTAGTAATTTCATATATGTTATTCATTACTTGACCCTGGTTACCTGGTAAAATTGTCACCTTCAATAAACTGTTTTTAATTTTTATTTCCCTCTCAGTCAATTTGTCACAGCGAATATGTTGAACCTGTGCATTATCTTCCCATAAATTAGTAGGAGCCCAAATTGGCTTCGTTGCTTTTATAAACATCTCAGCAACTTGTTTATCCGCATGGTCTTTATGAAAATGTGTAACGAATAAAATATCGCATTTATCAACGATTGCTTGCATCAAAGAATCTGCAATTAATCCTTTGCCAGTGTACAAATCGAATGCAACAGTAACGGTTGGAGTACGAACAACAAAACCATGATTATACAATTTGTAAATTTTCATACCATCCTCTAATGGATGCGACAAATCTGCGAGTGCTACTGCTATCCTTTTAGCCATAAATTGATGTAATTCCGGGCTTTGGTCATACCTTGTCTCATGGAACAAAGCATCCAGATTATACAATGCATGTTTACGAACAATTGGCTGACCTATTTCGGGGGGATATTCCTTCAATGTATGATCTATTAAATCGAACATAATTGCTGCCTGCTTGAACAAAAGAGTCTCGATTTTGTCCCGGGAAGCCAAAGTAGGCTGCTCTTTTTGGTCTTGGGCTATTGACAATACAGAAATACTAACACAAACGACACATAAAAAAAACCTGATTAGATACATGATTCAATATTTTAATGGTTCGACAATACAACTATTAAGAATTACACAGATTTGCGATGGCTTAGTCAACGATTTTATCAGATTAACTTCATCATGCTTACATGGCTTTCCATCAAGATAAAAAATTGTACAACCAGAGCTTTCGCTTCGATCTGTTATGAATTGGTATTCAAAGGCATATTGGGTGTTTGATTTTGTGAATAATTATTCATATCCATGATACAGATACAACGCGCCATACGTCCAGTTGGGGCCTTTTAGTCCGGGATAATTGAACCGATCCATCATAAGCGCAACATACCGGAAAGGGTAACCTTCGGGCAATTGCACAACATTGGGCCATATTCTGGTGCCTGAAGTTTCGTCCCACGGCGGTAAATCTATGTTCAACGTACCAGCTTCAGTAAGTTCAGGATAGGTGTAAATGTAGATTTTCCGATCCTGACTACCGGAGAAACAGTATCGTTCGTCACCTATTCGCTGTATGGATGTGCCGGTTGAATTGTTTTTTACCGGACCTGCCATTCGCTGATAGTTTTTATTCCATTCGTCTGATTCCAGCAAAATTGCTTTATATCCTTTCACATTCTCGCAAGCAAGCATCCGCCATTTTTTAGCAGCCGAATCGAATAAAATATGCGGGTCTTCATAATCACCAACCATTCCCATTGGGCTGGCTTTCATTACCGAAAAACCAAATCGGGGATCCTTTTTACTATCCACGGCCAGCAATTGTTTCTTTTCATCTGGATTGGCGTACGCGCTGAACCCGGTAGTCAGTCCACGCCAGCATTTTTCGTTTCGATCATAAAAGATATGCGAAGCAACTTCGTTTCTGAGTAATCCATCTTTGCGGTCAAATAAAATGACCCCTTCAAAGCGAAGGTCAAAAACCGTTGGATTCAGGCTAAAAACACCTTGAATGTGATGAGGCAACGCGCGCCCACGGATGGTCATGGTGTACCACAACCGCCCTTGGTCAAGCAAAGGTTCTCCGTCTTCATAGGTAATGGCCCGTATGTCGGCCAAACCCATCCCGGGGCTTAGTGCTGATTCAACTTTTCGGATGGCAAGTGCTCCTTTTTTTATTGAGAAATACAAATTCGATTGAAACGAACGCATGTACTGCTTTTCCCGCAAATCGACAAACGAAGCGAAATCTGACTGTGCGATTGGCAACGGTAAGCCGCTGTTTTGCACAAACAGAGTAAATCCGCTCCCGAGCATTTGAAGTATGATTTTTCCTTCGATATTCACTGAGTCATTGTCTTTGTTGAGTATCGACTCGTTTACAACGGTTTTCGATTCCCTGACGTATTTTTGATTCACATCGAGAATCTCGCTTCCTTTATAACTGATGGTGACGAAAAACTGCTCTGCTTTTTCAGGCTCGGAAAACTCAAATCCAAGCTCACCCTGACCGCTGCACGAATCCAAATCAATGGTATAGACAGCAAACGGGTTAAATCCGCCAAACCAAATCGAAGACTGTGATTCTTTGTCGGACTGAATCAGCAATTGATCCTTCTTAACTTGAATATCGGCATGAAATTCGGAATAAAAGGTAGTAGGATACATGGCTGACATCCCAATTATTTTCGCTGGCTTTAAACTGGCCAAAGGAATTTCCTGGTTCTCATCGAAGATGATCCTTTGAACTCCCTGCCGCACAAAATTAATCTGGTCAGGAGACTGGTTGGTTTGTGCAACCAAACTTTGAAGTCCTAGTATTGCTAAAAATAGAAAGGACAAAAACTGTTTATTTAAAGACATCGGATAATTATTTTTAACAAAAAAACTTCTTCATTTGAAAATCGGCTTCAGCGGCTCAATGCCCAGTTCGCGTGCAACATCAATCGTCTGTACAATGTTGTTTACCAGTGGAAAATCGACACCTGAGTCAAACAATATTTTTAATTCTTCAGGTGAATCAGTTCCAAAATAATTTACCTTGACACCATTTTCTTTCAGTTTCCTGACACTTCCGGCAAAATCGGCATAATCCGATTTATTAAGGAGTTGAACGAAATCTGTTTTTACACGGATGGTTTCATCGACATACTGCTGCACTGAACTCAGTCGTTCCATATTGCAGATTTTTATTCCATGTACGGCTTCTTTTGCCCTACGGGCTGCGTCTGCATTGCATGCGAGAAAAGCCTGGTGCAAACGGCGCTGCGATTCAACCAATCGGGCAATCATAGTGGGCAGTTCGCCCACTTCCTTGATGTGGATATTGATCCACACATTGTGCGGCATCTCATTCAATACTTCTTCTGGTGTTGGGATTTGTAAGCCTTTAAATTTCGGATTTTTCCAACTTCCGGCATCCAAATCCCTGATTTCACTGAAGGTAAGTTCCGAGACTTTCCCTTTTCCGTTGGTGGTGCGGTCAACGCTTGAATCGTGGATCACCACCATTTGTTTGTCTTTGGTAAGCCACACATCGAACTCGATCATGTGTGCACCGGCTTCCACAGCGGCTCGAAATGCCGGAATGGTATTTTCGGGATGGCTCTCCATTGCACCACGGTGGGCGCACAAACCGCGTTCAGGGAGTTTAAAAACTGACTCTGCTCTTTTTATTGTCTTACATCCGCAGAAGATGAAAAGAACGAATAGAAATGCCATTAATGTTTTTGTTTTCATTCCAACTAAGTATTATTGTTTTATTCCAGAATTTGCTTTAGTAATTCTCCGGCTTCCGAGCTTTTTTCCACCTTTCCTTCATCATTAATCCTCATTAACTTGAAATTCGGTATTATATTCGGTATAAAAGGTAGTAGGATTCATGGCTGACATTCCGATAATTTCCGCTGGGTTTAAACTGGCCAACGGAATTTTCTGATTTTCATCGAAGATTAACCGTTGAACTCCCTGCCGTACAAGTTTAATTTGGGCAGGAGTTAGGTTGCTTTGGGCAACCAAGCTCCGAATAGTTTGAATTGCGAAAAAAGAGACAAAATACAGGCCGTTTATTAATTCTACCTTAACACATGTATAAATTTGTTTTTCATAATCGGTTAAAATCCTTTTTCTGCTGCCTCAAAAAAACACTAGTAATCAAATAATTAAATTACACAACTTTAGTGTTTTTTTATTGCTGAACATTCTTTCTTTTCAACGATCGGCTATGAAATCGCTACATATACCCATTACCGAATTTTCATACCGAGATATTTAATCACAACAACATCAATTCCTCTCTTTTTCATCATTCAACAGAATCTCTGTTTCACAATTCAATATATAATCACGCCAACCGAAATCAATAAAATCCCACGATATATCCTGATCCTTTATTTTTATAAGAAGAAATCCGGGTTCTCCGTTACTGAAGCCCTGCCATGAAGGACGACCTGCGATTGAACCTCCTGTAATGAAATGAATATCTGATTGATGGATATAAATATCTTCCATTATATGTAAATGCCCTTGAAGTACAAGTTTCAGATTATGACCGGAGAATAAGTCCAATAATTCATCCCTGTTTTTTATCCATCGATTATCTAAAGTATTGGTGGAATGTATTTGACGCAGCACCGAAATAAGAGGAAGATGGGTAGAAACTACAATAGGAGTTGTAGGGTCGATTTCAGCCAAATGTTGCCGAAGCCAGCTTATTTGTTCCTCTGATATAGTGCCAATGTATCTGTTTCCCTCCTCGTCAAGAGAATTTAAGATGATGAAATGCCAATTCTGGTAGTCGAAAGAATAATATGTTTTGCCAAAATGTCGTTCGAACATTCCATACTTATAATCCTGGTGATCTTTAATCGCTTGGTCTTCATTATAAATTCCAAAAAGTTCGTGATTTCCGATGGTATGGTAAACAGGCATATTTAATGAAGCCACGGCATTTTTATAATCATGAAATAGTGAGTCTGCCCATACTTGTCCCCTCATCACATCATACACTTGATCACCGCCCATTATTGCAAAAGCTGCACCCAATTTATTTGCCGTGTCTATTGCAACTGAAAATGCTTTATGAGGACTATAATCAACAGTCTGGGGAAGATTAGGATACCTATGTTTGGGTTGTAGATGAATATCCGTCATAAAGATAAATGAGAAATCTTCATTATTACTTCCTTTTTGATTAGTATTATTTTTTGAGCAACTGATAAAAAATATTGCACAAATAAAAATAAGGGTGAATTTCATACTCATGATTGTTTTTCAATTTTTCCTAATCCAGATCAATAATAATTCGTTCAGAACTTAGGTATTTTTCTGATATACAGTAAAACAACTGCTTTTTTATTTGTCTGACATCCGCAAAAGATGAAAAGAACGAATAGAAATGCCATTAATGTTTTTGTTTTCATTTCAACTAAGTATTATTGTTTATTCCAGAATTTGCTTTAATATTTCTGCGGCTTCCGAGCTTTTTCCCACCTTTCCTTCATCATTGATCCTCCTTAACTTGAAATTCGGTATTATATTCGGAATAAAAGGTAGTAGGATTCATGGCTGACATTCCGATAATTTCCGCTGGTTTTAAACTGGCCAACGGAATTTTAGATTTTCAACGAAGATTAACCATTGAACTCCATGCCGTACAAATTTAATCTGATCGGGAGAAACAGTGGTTTGTGCAACCAACCTTTGAACGAATAGTAAAGCAAGAAAGTGCAAAGTCAGTTTATTAGGTGTCATTGAATATACTTTGATTTTGTCTCTATGTTTGTAAATGCGCGCTGCTAAAGAGGCATAAGTCAATTAAAAACATAGGGACTTAGATGATTCATTTCGAAAAAACCTTATTTCACATGATTACCATTCGTCGGTTCTGAAGGAAGAAACCGGTAAACCATCGGTGCCGAAAAGATCACCAACTACAAAATCATGAAAAGCATAGCGAATGGCAACAGGTTCGGGCACTGAAGGTGAAAACAATGTTACACCCGTTGCTGTGATAAATGCTTTAGCAGGATAGAACTTTTTGGCAGCACCCGCAACTTCGAAGCAGGAGAGCTCTTTCCCGAAAGATGTAAGTCCGTTTGGGGCATTGTCGAAAGTTAGTTTGACAGTACCTTCAACTACTTTGAATTCTTTCAAAACCGGACTTTGACTGTTGATTCCCTTGATTCCGTAGGTTTTCTCCAAGGCAAGCAGGGCAAGTCGTTTGGCTCCTGTCTCCTTGCGGGCAGGATGGATACAATCCTTTTCGCCGATATCCAGGATGCATGCCATACCCGTGTTTTTCAATACCGTTGAAGCTTTTAGCTGAGCCTCCCGAAGGTAAGCTGTGCTAACACCCGTCGAACGGTGGTCAAAGGGAGCAATTTGCACATAATAGAATGAAAAATCGCCAATTCCCCACATGGTTCGCCAGTTCTCAATCAGTCCCGGCATTAATTTCTGGTATTCGGCAGGTTCGTTGCGGTTGGCTTCGCCCTGGTACCAGATGGCTCCGCGAATTCCGTAACCAACCATCGGATTGATCATGGCATTGAACAGAGCGGTAGGTGTTTTTTGAGATAGTTTTTCAACAGTCTGCTTATCTGGAATCTTCACCCATGAAAAATTTTTGCAGCCGCTTTCGCTCATCCATGGTTCGATTCGGGTGCCGCCCCAACTGGAGCAAATCAGTCCCACCGGAACATGAAGTGCCTGGTTTAGCATTAAGCCAAAGAAGTAGGCAGTTGCACTGAAATCCACCACATTTTCGGGTTCGCAAAGGCTCCAGGTGCCAGAGAAATCAGCCTGTGGATCCAGGTTGGAGGCTTTTTGCACGGTAAATAACCTGATGTTTGGGTTGGAAGACAAGGCAATCGCATCAGCAGAGCCCGTAACGGGCTGATTGCGGAATCCTTTCATCGGCATTTCCATATTCGATTGTCCGGAACAGACCCAAACCTCGCCGATCAAAACATTCTTCAATTTCACACTTTTTCCATCGCTGACAGCGATCTCGTAAGGACCACCAGCTTGAGGTGTAGCAACTTTCACCTTCCAACTGCCATCGGCATTAGCTTTGGTATTGTAGCTCTTGTGGTTCCACGATGTGGTGACGCTGACAGAGGCATTTTGGGTTGCAAAACCAAATATTGCAGCTTCTGTCTGCTGCTGCAATACCATATTGTCGCAGAAAATAGCTGGCAATTTAATTTCGGCCCAAAGGGTGCCAGTTGAAAGTGCCATTAAAAGAAGGATGGCAGAAATGAGCTTCAGAGATTTTCCTATATTGATTACCATATCGTTTAATTTACAATTTATTAAGTCGATCTTTTCTTAATAATGAAAAGTTTTTGTTGCTCCATAATACATTTAATATTACAGTTATACCATGTGCTGCAGTGGTTCTTTTTTCCCTGGGAAAGCACAATTTTCTTTCCATCAGAACCAGATAAACTCAGCAGCTTAAAGGAATTTTGGAACCAGCGCCTTCACGCTGGTTCTGTGAGACCTCATCCCCATCGCTTACTGAGTTCCAACTTTCGTTGCTTATGATGCTCAATAACCTGGATTCTGCCACAACACCTTATCGTTCTGATACCGATTCAATTCATCGAATGGGATAGGGAAAAGTGTCTGGTGTGATTTCATACTAAATCTTCCTCCGTCCTGAACCGGCTTGGAAAGTTTGGCATTCATGACATCCACAGCAATTCCCCAACGGATTATATCCATCCAACGCAATCCTTCGAAGGCAAATTCTACACGACGTTCCTTCATAATTGCATTCCGAAACGCTGCGTTATCTGGAGTAGTGGTCGAAGTTAACGGAGCAAGTTTTGCACGGGCGCGCACCTGGTTAACAATATTGAAAGCTTCACCGTTGGCAGAATATGCTTCTTCGTTCAATACTTCAGCATACATTAGTTTCACATCGGTAAAGCGAAGAATTGGCAGGTTTACTCCCCAATCATTGTCCGCTTTTGGTGTATATACATCGGCATTATGGAATTTACGACCAAAGTAGTTTATATTATCAACTCGTCCCGACCAAGTAATACCGGTTATAATTGAAAGATCTTTCCTCAGGTCGCCGGTTTCATAAGCTGAAACAAGATCGGCAGAAATTATAGGACATGAGGTGGAACCAGCAAAAGGTTGAACAGGACTAGTTGAACCAGAAGGCATAAAGCAGGTAGTGAATCCTTGACCTTCACCAAGTTGTCCTCCCATAAACTGCACTTCCCATAACCGTTCAACTCCATTTTCCTTGCTTTCAGAAAAACAATTTTTGTAATCTGCCTCCATACTATACAAACCAGAGTTGATAATTCCTTCGAGCAGGGGCTTGGCCTTTGCATACTCTTTCGTGAACATATACATACGGGCCTGCATACCCATTGCAGAAAATTTAGTAATCCTGCCAATGTTTTTACCTGTCCATTTTACCGATGGTAAAAGAGCTATCGCAGCGGTGAAATCTTCAGCTGCAGAAGCAAAAGTTTCCGCTTGGGTAGAGCGAGGAATAGTTTTAATTTCTGCAACCGTTGATATTTTCTTGATCAACGGAACACCGCCATACTGCCATCCAAGCATCCAATAGGCGTAAGCCCTGAAAGCTAAAGCCTCACCTTTGATGTACTTTTTTGTTGCTTCATCGGTAAAAGGTATTGCATCGATCTTATCCAGAATATAATTACAACGGTTTATAATCATGTAATGAGTTGAGTAGTTCAGGGTATGTGTGCTGTTATTGGCGCCATCAATAAATCTTTCTATACCTCCAAGGTAGCCTGGTTCACTTCCGGGAGTTTTTACATTGGTTTCATCCGATCGCATCATTAGAATATACAACGGATTCTGTGAAGTTGTCTTATAAAAGGATTGATGTACAGCATAAACACCCGCGATAGCCTGCTCAAAATCCGTTTGTGATTGATAACTACCTGATTCACTGTAAGATGATTCGGGAAGAACTGTTAAGAAATCATCACAACTTACCAGTGTAATCACTGATAGAAGCAAGATAAACTTATATAATAGTTTCATATTCATTTATTTTAAAAGGTTAAATTTACTCCTAACGTATAACGCTTTGAAAGGGGATAAGTGGTATAATCCACACCCAATTGTGTCGCATCATTCCCAAATGTGTTCGTCTCAGTGGTAACACCCGGGTAATTATTATCAAAAGTTGCCAGATTATCTACAGATATGTATGCTTTAGCAGCCTTCAGAAGTGATTTACCGAGAATACTTTTGGGAAAATTATACGTTAAAGAAATATTCTTGATTTTGAAAAATGTGGCATCATAGATTCGTAAATCACTGTTGTTTTCATTTTTTCCAGCCAGGCTGAAGGGTGTTATACCATCCCAAGACATATCAACTCCCGGAATTGAGGGAATTGGATTTTCTCCTTCACCATAAATAGCTTCATAATCCGGTTTCCAGCTGCGCACCCACCTTTTTAGCTGATTAGCCTCAAATAATCCAATGTCCATTTGTCGTGACCCTAAAAATAGGACTTCACCACCAAACTGTCCCTGCAGTAGTACACTAAGCTCAAAACCTTTGTATTCGAACCTGTTGGTAAATCCGTACATCAGATCAGGTAAGTTACTGCCATAAGGAGTAAAGTCTGAGGAGTTGATTACACCATCTGCTTTATCCATAATCCCATCACCATTAGAGTCGATGGTCAATTGGTCGACATACTTAGTGTTCCCGGCTATTTGACCTGGCACGATAGGTACAAGTGCCTTATTTTTGTCGTCGAAATCTGTGGGTAGGAGTATCCCATCAGTACGGTAAACAAAGAACTGGCTTACAGGTCCTCCAACCCTGGTAAGAAACTGTCCATCCCAGTTTGTTGAAATAAACTGTTTAACTCCTCCCATATCGATCACCTTGTTTTGGTTGTGAGAGAGATTTAAAGAGGAAGTCCATCTGAATTTGCCGGAAGTGTTGACTGTAGTAAGGTCAATCTCCCATCCTTTATTCTCGACCTCTCCCAAGTTTGTCCGGATGCTGCTGAAACCGGAAGCGAAGGGAACAGGTGTATTAAAGAGCAGATCTTTTGTTTTATTGATGTAATAATCCAGATTTAACTGAACACGGTTTTTAAATGCTGACAGATCAACGCCAAAGTTGGTTGTTTCGGTAGTTTCCCATTTCAAGTCTTGGTTTCCAATATTGTTTGGAGCTAAACCAACCTGAATGGTATTGTTCCAGGCTGTATTGTCAACCGTTAGCAAGGACATATAATCATAATTGCCAATCCGGTCATTACCTGCCATTCCCCATGAAAGTCTTAATTTTAATAATGACAACCAATCAAAACCGTTCATAAAAGACTCTTCATTCAGTTTCCATCCGGCGGAGACCGATGGGAAAGTTCCCCATTTGTTGTTCCCTCCAAAACGGGATGATCCGTCGCGGCGAACAGTGGCATTTAGCAAATACTTGTCTTTGTAATTGTAGCTTACCCGACCAAAATATGAAGCAGTAGTACTTCGGTCTTTAAAAGTATAGGCTTGTGTTGGTGTTGCGGCAACGTTTAATGTGCGTACCAGATTGTTTGGGAAACCGGTGGCAGAAGCTGAAATATTATAGAAGGTATGCTCATCGGCGCTCTGTCCTAACAAAAGATTGATTGCATGATCTTTTGCAACTGTAAAGTCGTAAGTCAACGTATTCTGGAAAGTCCAATCGATCCAGCGCGATGTATTACTATTCCCTTCTGGAAATGAATTCAATTTTATATGATCCGGCATAAAGTATTCATAAATATTAACCCGATAGTCGTGGCTGTATAACGATTTGAATGTCAGCCCTTTGATAATTTGATATTCACCCCATATTGATGACAACAATTTAGCTTTCTCTGTGTCGTCAGTCATCGTTTTAATTTTCTCATACGGGTTGGTATATGCAACTCTAAATTCTGATTTTGGATATCCCCCTGCAACCGTATTCTCCCATAATTGAATCAGCGGAGGCATCATAAGTGCTGTATGAAGATTCGTATCTTTTCCTTGCGTATCTTGATCAGCCTGTTTTGAATAAGAAGGGGTGATATTAACACCTAGTTTTATCTTTTTTCCAACATTTAGTGTTGAATTCACCCTGAAATTCATACGATTGTAATAGGTTTCCATGATGATCCCTTTCTGATCCAAAAATCCACCCGATATATAAATGCTTCCTTTATCACTACCCCATGAAGAAGATATTTGATAATTGTTAATCGGTGCTGTTTGCATTATTGCGTCTTGCCAATCTACATAGGGACGGGAGCCATCATTCCAGCTTGTTGGAATCTGAAGATTTGCTGGGCGTTTTGACATAGGATCTTTCATTGAACCTCCTGTTCGAATATATCCATCATTACGTAAAAAAGTATTGTAAGCCACATATTCAGCATCGTTCATAAAATCCATCATTTTAACAGGTTCCTGCATGCCATAATAGGCATCAATAGTTGTAATTGCATTTCCAGCACCCTGTTTGGTCTCGATCAGGATTACTCCATTACCACCCCTCGATCCATAAATAGATGTTGCTGATGCATCTTTCAACACCTGAATCGAGGCCACGTCACTTGGATTGATGTCAGTCATATTGTCGCGCGGTATGCCATCAATTACATAAAGCGGACTGCTATTTCCATTAATGGTATTGATACCACGTATTCTGATAATAAGTTCAGCACCAGGAATACCAGTAGCATCTTGCGCCCTTACCCCGGCAAGTTGTCCGGCGAAAGCTTCACCAATTGTGGTGATGGGGCGACTTTTTATCGCATTATCATCAATTTTTGAAACAGAGCTGGTCAAATTCGATTTTTTTACAGTTCCGTACCCAATCGCAACCACTTCCTCAATCCCAATAGCGTCTTCTTCCATCTTCAAATTTATAGTTGATTTCCCGGCAACTAGCACTTCCTGCGCCTTCATCCCCACGAACGAAAATTGCAAGGTGGTATTTTCCGGAACGTTAGGCAACGAGTAGTTTCCGTCTGCATCGGTGATGGTTCCGTTTGTAGTTCCTTTCACCACTACCGAAACACCGGGCAAGGGCGAGCCTGTGGAATCGGTGACTTTACCGGAAACTGATTTTTGTTGCTGGATGGTTTCCACTGCGCCAACTGGCGACAGAACAACCTGGCGATCGTAAATTTTGTAGGTAATGTTGGTGTTCCGGAGAAGTTCATTCAAGGTATTCTCAAGGTTTTGCTTTTCAACCTTGATGTTTACTTTCTGCGTTACATCAACCAGTTTCCCATTGTAGAGAAAATAGAATTCCGACTGGTCTTCAATCGTACCAAGAACGTTTTCGATGGTCACATTCTCTCTGGCCAGCGTAAATTTAGTGCTCTGTGAATAAACACTATTTGCAAGAATCTGAATTGTAGAAAGTAAAACCACAAATAAAGTTAGTTTCATAGTTCTCAAAAAAGTTTTTAGCGGCACACAAGTAACCGCTTCCCTGTTTCGGGAATGTTTTTTTTTCATAAATTTGCATTATTAAGTTTATACTTTTATTAAGTCCTGTCTCCACAGGACAAATCGGAAGGGAAGTTACCAGCTTCCCTTTTTTCATTTCAAGACCTCGTTATATTTTGTTTAAGCAATAGTTTATTTTTTTGAGATTATTACTTTGCGTTTGCTAAAAGAAGAATCACCCAACTGACTGGTTGATATAATCTTATATTTTACAGGAGAACTGTAAGAAAGAAGCTTCAATGCCTCTTCGAGCGACTCCTGTTTAAAGGTGGCCGTAAAAACATAACCACTTTTTTGCAAGTCATCATCAAAAACAATTTCGGCGTTGAACCAACGTCCAAGCCGGGTGGCCACATCGGCCGTATTGTCGTTTTTGAAAACCAAAGTGCCTTTCATCCAGGCCGTTTGCTTTTTTCCATCCACTTGTTGCAGGTTGTACTGTCGCAGCGCTTTATTCAGTACAAGCAACTCTTTTTCGTTTAGGGGCTTCAACTGAATTTCAGGGGCACCCTCAACAGATGAGACCAACGCAATCTTCCCGTGTTCAAGGTAGGCTAAAATGTCTTTATCATCCGGATAATTGGAAATATTGAACCGGGTTCCGGTAGCCTTTACCTTGAACCCATTTAGATCGACATAGAAAGGATGGTCTGGGTCCGATTCAACCTGAAAATAGGCTTCACCCTCCAGCTTCACTTCGCGCGTTTGGCCAATGAATTCGTCGGGATAGGTAAGTTTTGTACCTGAATTCAACCACACCTTTGTGCCGTCGCTCAATTGAATCTGAGAGCGCACACCATAAGCAGTTTCTGAACTTTTCAACAGGGCGATTTTTTCATTCGTGGTTGAACGATCGAATATGTTCCAGGCCGCATAAATAATGAGAGGAATGATCAAAATGGCAGCAATCCGCTGGAAATTGAGGAGCAGCTTTTTTGATCTTGATAGTTGCCCGAACCGTTTCTTTACAATCGACAAATCGCGATCGATGTTTATTCGCTTCATTTGATGGAGCCGCTGGTGGTAGTTCAATATTTTGATTAATGCGTTATATTCGGCTTGGTTGGCAAGCGACGAATCGAGCCATGACTGCAGCTCCAGCTTCTGACTGGCATCCAGTTGGTTGTTAAACTCAATCGTAATTAAATGGTATATATAATCTTTGTCTTCCACGTTTTTTTATTGCGTTACATCATCAGGACGTAATTTTTTGAATTACCCCCCATGCAATTTCAGAAAATATCTAAAGTAAAGCAACCGGACTTAACGCAGAAAGTGAAAAATTTCGAACAAAGCCAATAGTGGCAGGTAGTCTTTTAGCTCTTCCTTTAAAATACGAAGGGCTTTTGTCATCTGATTTTCAACCGTTTTCTCCGATAAATTTAGTTTTTCGGCTATTTCGCGGTTTTTAAGACCTTGCAACCTGCTAAGTTCGAAAATCTCGCGGCAACGATCGGGTAATTTCTTCAAGCCATTGTCAAAGATGATCTCAAGTTCACACAGGACATAACCATCAAACGATTCGTCAGCTATGTCATGTTGATGGGTAATCTCCTGTAATTTCACACTCCTTTTCTTTTTCCGAAGAACATCAAAACATTTATTCTTGACGGCAACAAACAAATACGATCGAACAGAAATCTGCACGTCGAGCTTCTTTCGGTCGTTCCATAATTTAACGAAAACATCCTGAACAATATCCTTGGCTTCCGGTTCGGGGAGTTCGATTATCTTTTGGGCATACACACAGAGGCCGGGATAATAATAATTGAAAAAGAAATCGAAAGCATATTCTTTCCCCCTTTTCAATTCCTCAAATATAAATAGCTCTTTTGCCTGATTACCTGTTTCCATCTAAACTCATTTCTGAAAAAAATAAAAGTAGAATTTTTTCTGAAAAGAAATCACAACAACAGGCGATAATTACCCGAAACCCTATTTTTGCGATATTGTTCGGCATTCAATATTCCAGAATACCTCTCATGATAAACTCCTTGGTAACACTTAACTAGCTTTTCAAACTCGTATTTGTCAACAAACTGTAATAGTTGACTGCGGATGTAATTAATTTGTTTGACATGGAAAGGTACTCCATAGGAATTGACGTGTATCGGCATAATAAGATCTCAAATTTCAGTGAGATATTAAGAAGCAGCCTGCCGTTGTTTGAATACTATTGCACAAGCACAGCATAATATTCGACACTTCGTTAGTGGAAAATATTCACATAAGAGCTCACCCTAATGCTATTAATCGCATTGTAAAACAATTGTTTTTGAGGTTGGTCTCCCTGTAACTTTGTTACATCGTCCTGTTAGTTTTCCAACTGCCCTGTTAATATTTTTCATCACCCTGTTGCTCTTTTGGGTTGCCCTGTTCCACAGGACGGGGACAAAACCCGACAGGACGCCCCGCCTTTTTAACAGGACGCTCTCCCCTGCTTACAGCACAGCGAGAAAATAAACAGGATGCACAAACTCTTTTACAGCGAGATCAACCGGATTAACTGGACGGTTTGCCGGAGAAACAGGAGAACGAGAAAATAAGCAGGATCGTGAATAAATAACCGTCCTGTAGCCATTTTTTTTGAATGAAATTTGAATGAATTTTGAACGAATTTTGAACGAATTTTTATTTTTACAGTCGATCATCAATAGCCTTAATAACTTGATATAAAAGAAATTGCGGATACCGTTTTTCAACGATATCCGCAATTAGTGGAGTTGGCGGGAACGGAACTCATCAGTTATCCAGCTAAATATCAGCTATTTAATTTTTCAAAATTCGTCAAACTCCCGAATTACCACCTCAAAAACGTACTGTTTTCAGTATCAGGTTGCTTCCATTTGCTTTTACGAAAATAGTTAATTTTGTGATTCTTTGATTGATCCTGAAAATCGGGAATACGATCTTTTCTGTTTGTCTGTCATTTAAAGTCGGTAACTTAGTGGAAAATTTCATTATCAATGGATGCAACTGAACTTTTTGTCCCTGAAATAAATGTGATTATCGAACATGCTCATTCTGAAGGAAGCTACATTTCAGATGATTCTTACCTGAAATTGAAGAAAATATACGAAATTCTCAGCTGTATAAAACCAGGCGAGGATGATGAAAAAAGACATATCTGGATTGAAGTTTCGCGAGGACCAATCTCAGCTTTTGGCGATTTTAAAGAATATAAAGAAAGCGGTGAGGTTGAAACCCCCGAAGAGTTTGAACAACTTTGGAAAGATTATTACCCTGAAGAAACCATCTGGTACCGGTTTGATACTGCAAAATATGAGGACGAGTTATTTTTCTACTTAGACGGGAAACTTATATGTTCGATCAGGCAGGATGAACCACCAGCAAAAGTTCCAGCTATTGATCCCGATTATTTTGAGAGTTTCGCTGATTGGCTACTCAGAAAAGTGGTGAACGAAACAGATAAACTGAAAAAAGATGTAACCGCCTATAATCATTTTATTGAGCAGAATCTTTCCTGGTCGAAGCGATTCGGCAGAATAAAAAGGAGAGGTTATTGGGAGATCCAAGGCGATGAAACCATTCGACCCGATAAAAATTTAGGCGATGAAAGCATTGAAAAGTTAAAAATAGTTGTAGCGAAAACGAAAAGTCAGAATATTCCTCTGTTAGAGACGATGACCACCGGTGAATTTTTCAGGATTTGTGAAATTTGTTATGAGGCCAACAGCTATTTCAGTAATTCACAGATGCAATTGACGCCAAAAGAAAAGTACCTGAAAATGGCTGACGGCAGAGATGCTGGATTAAGAGAACTTGCCAATGATTCGCCATCTGCTTTTTACGAATGGCACCACAGTTCGGCCTGGTTAGGTGGTCACCCCTGGGAAATATGTCGGGGAGGAAATTCAACGCATGTATCTCTTTATATTTCTGAAATGCAGGGCAAATGGAAAGTTCGCCTGGCGGGATCAAGTATTGTCCGGGTGGAAGAGACTGTAAAGATGGCTGTTGCACTTTACGACAACGGCATCCCATTTGAACTGACAGACGCAGAAGAGATTTTAGGTATGGTTACCGGAAATGACTATATCGGGATAGTTCCGGAGTATATTTTTCCCCGCTACTGTCACGGGTTTTTCCCGAAAGAAGATCAGATCATCGATTTTATGAATCTGGGATATGATAGGGAAATAAACGGTAAAATAGTGGGAAAGATTTATTGGTACCCTTTGGAGTGGATCACTTTGGTTTGAATTAGTTGTGTCTTAAAAAACTATTTTCCCTTGTTGTTTAGTAATTCCTTTGCTCTGTCAACAGCCAGACAACAGAGATTGCCATAAGAGTCATCTCCCTGTTTGTAAAGATGGTATGCATTGACAAAATTGTAATAAGCTATAATTGCCTTCGGGTTATTCTTTGCCGCTATTAATTTATTGTATGACGAATTCCGGATATCTTCTCTAATAATTTCATCCACATAATCCCTTAGCTCCTCATCCGGGACAATGACTTCTTTGTCAAGTTGTTCCCGAAGTCTCTTCCTTCTTGATTTTGACTCTTTCAAGTCGAAAAGATTTCTTGCAATGCCTTTTTTCACTGCCGTATAATCGTCCTGGGACCTGGTAGGACGAGCCATCAGAGAGTTGCCTTTTTCATCCGGAGGGAATAGCCATAACCCTTTTTTTAGTGATTTTTTTTCCTTCCGTGGCAATCTGAATTGTTTCATGAAACTTTCTTTTTTATCCGCTTTTTGTATTGTCTTCATGTGGTATCCATCATTTATACGGGAGTGCAAATTACAAAATACAGATGAAAATTAAGAATGAAATATGAATCCAATGGCGACAAGTCGGTTAATCTTTCAGGAAAGCATAAACCCATCTTTTATAAGGGTTGTCAAATTTTACTGTATCCGGATTAAACTTTTCAGGGTCCCAATCTTCTCCAACCCAGACGCTCATCTCTTCGTGTTCCTCATGTTCCGGATTGGCCAACATCTCCAGTACATTTTCATAACCATGAACACCTCCGCAATCTTCAGGCGGACATGCCCGCTCTCCTTCGATGCATACCGGATATTTGATTTTTGGATCTCTGTATAAATAGCCTTCAAGCATAACTTGATGAAGCCAGCCGTCGCCGTAATCATATTCATAGGTGGCCTGGATGCCGAAGTCATTAAAGTAGGTCGTGGCCAGTATCTCCCAACCGGGGAAAACTTCAGGCAAATCACCCGATCCTGAAAAATCGGGAATGCCTATCCGCTCCGCCTTCCTTTTTCCTTTGCCTTTTATCTCAAAATGATGCAGATGGTAATCCTGCCAGCCCAAGGCATCCTGTATCGCAACATGCAGGTCCCAGAAATTGTAATTGGCAGGAACCTGTATTCTCCTCCAGATGGGTGGAAAGATTCCCTGTATTTCAATCCGGAACTGCAGTACATGGGTTTTGAAGTGGCCGGATTCCTGTAGTTTGGAATAGTTCATCGTATATCCGCTTTCCGTAAAATTTTTATCAAACCGGCTTGTCATAAGTTATTGATTTATTCGTGATTGTATTTTCTGTCAGAGTGCCTCAAAGCATTCAATAAAGCTTTTCATTCCAATCGAAATCATGCCTTTTATTTCTGTATCCTTTTTTTGAGTGTGGGACTGCAATTCAATCAAAATTCGGTTGATAACGTACTGATCTTCCGCCTCCTTCACGAATAAATACGCCCAGGTCATATAATTGCTGTAAGTCTCTTGTCGCCGTCGCTTTCGATGCCCTGGTTATGCTCATATATTTCTTCGCTGTCATTCCCCCTTCGAAACCCTCGGCACCCTGTTCCATCACCTTGAGGACGGCTTTCGACTGGCGCTCATTTAACTTGTCCCTGTAACGGTCAAAAAATTGGGATTTCTTTAATGTGAACTGAACCATGGATTTGGCGTCACGCTGGGCATCCAGAATAACCTGTGTAAAATATTGTATCCAGGAAGTGATGTCCAGGGAACGTTGTACTTCCTTCAGCGCATTATAATAGTCTTTCTTGTTCTTTTCGATGGTTTTTGACAGACTGAGCGTAACCGGACGTTTGAGTGACTGCGATAGCGCTTTTTCAGCAATTGCCCGGCCTATGCGACCATTCCCGTCTTCAAAAGGATGAATGGATTCAAAATACAGGTGTGCAATGGCCGACTTTAGTACCGCTTCGGCTATCTCCCCTTTCAATGGAAAATCAGCCGAATTATACCATCTAACAAACGCTTCCATTTCTGCGGGTACCTGTTCCGATGGCGGCGCTTCAAAATGTACCACTTCTCTTCCAACAGCACCCGAAATCACTTGCATAGGGGCGTTTCCCGATCTCCACTCTCCCCGATTTATATTTCTTGTTCCGGCCATTAACAGGTTGTGCCAGGTCTTTAGTGTGTCTATGGCCAGCGGCTCCTGAAAGCTTTTCCTGACTTCCGTCATCAGTTGGGCTATCCCAGTCGCTCTCCGGTCTTTTACAGGAACAGGTATATCGTTTAGGCCAAGATTGTTCCTCAGCGACGAGAACACATCTTCACGGCTGATATATTCACCTTCTATTTCCGATGTTTTTATTGCTTCCAACATCATCAACTGCAACAACGTTTCCTGTTTCAGGTGGTTGGGCAACCCTAGGATCATGCCGTTGATTTCACCTGTTTCTTTTGCAAATTCGAGGATAAGAGGCTGAACATCCGTGGTCTCAAATGAAAATTTGGGCCATCCCTGCAACTGCCAGTTGTATTTCATGAGCCGATTATTTTTCTTATTCGGCTCAAATGTAGTAAAAATATGAGCCGATAAAAACTGATAATTGGCTCATTTGATTCTGAAAAGTTATCTGCTAAAACCTTATTCGAGTAAAAATATTAAAGCTGATCCCATTTTTCTCCAATTTCGCATCAATTTTAGACTAGATTGAAGATTACAGAATTATTGGAATCATACTCCCACCCTATTTAATTGATACTATCAATCGAATTATCCCTGAGGAAGTCAACTACATCTATAAATACGACGAGTTCAAACGATTAAGTGTTTTTCATGAAATTTTTGAAATTTGATGGAACAAAGATTTCACAAGCGCAAAAGACCATTATGGAACAAAACTCGAACTATTTGGTGGAGGATTTGAAGCTTTTGGGTGATGTTTTGACGACTTGAATTAGCAAAGTACTAGGACGGTGTTGATGCCACAACGTATTCTTGGATGGAAGGAATCTCATCGATGAATTCTCTCGGCAAATCATCCCATGATAACTTTTGAAAAACATTACATCGGAAAAAGGACACAAGTTGAAGACCTTAATACTTATTACCATAAGATGCAAATATTTATTACCGAATCCAAGTGGATGCGTGTTCGGTTATTGATCAGGTCTCAAAAGAAGTAAGTTCAACTCTTACAAAAAAAAGCTAACAGGTCTGATTATTAATGAAAGCGGCTGGATTAAAAAGGGCAACAAAAGTGTTGTAGTTGGATGACAATTAAATGTGTTAAAGTTGAATTAAGAGATAATAATTATTTGTTTTTTCCAATCGATGAATTAAATCTGATAATATTATTAAGAAATGCAATTCGATGTAAAAACATAATAACTTAACCAGATTCTTTTTTATCATCGTTTAAAATTACGTAATTATGAAAATTTTTAGACTTAAAATTTTTTCATTATTATTTTTTCTCTTTTTATTAGCTACATGTAATAAAGAAAATTCATGTCCCAGCTGTGGAAGGAATAGGTTTTATAACCTTTTAGGTGAGCATGGGTGTTCCGATTGAAACCGTTTCGAAAATATTGGGACATACTTCATTGAAAACAAACTGAAATCCCAAAATCATAACGGAAGCAATTAAAATAACCTTTTTTTGAATATCCCTATGCTTACCTAATGAGATTTTCGCTCGAAATAATTTAGTCATCTATCGTCAACAAACTTAACACCACCCACCGGAAAAAGCAAGCCACCGATGCAAATCGTTCCTGCTACTTATTATTCCTTTTAACCCTCCATACAACCCTCCGTTATGCGCAATCGCAACGGGAAACATTATCCCGCCCAATATTTTTTCTTTGATTATCCGATACCTGTGTTTTTCATTACTGAAATGGCCTCTTTGTAATGCGACTTTACTCTCCCCTGAATGGTTTTGACCAAAGCGAATGCCTTTTTAGGATCGTCCACTAATTTCATTAGCGCATCCGCAACCTGTTCTGCGGTGGTTTGCTCAATTTCGAAAACCCAATCGGTTGCACCCAAATCATAATACATTTGTCCTTTGATGGTGTCTTCAGGCTGGCGAAGGTAAAAAGCAGGAATCCTGTTGGCCAGAGCAATAATCGGAGAATGGCATTCGAAACTCAGGACAGCAAAGGCTTTAGCATATACAGAAGCAGCTTCATCGGGCATCCAGTAGCCGCGCTTCATCACAAATGGTTTGACATCTCCGGGTAATGGATTGATCAGCAGTTCGTCCATAATATCAACCTGATAAGTCATTTCCGGACATACCAGCACTTTATTACCAGTCTTTCTGACCCAGGCAATCATCGCTTCGCGCAACTTCGCATGATCAGATTCCTTATATTTCTCATTGGTCTCTTCCACCTGTTTGATCTTCTGCTCAGTCCAGTCTATTTTCCTGATTTTGTGATAAGGAGTATAACGCAACCGCGGAATGACACAAATAAACTTGCCCGGATCCAACCCTTTTTCCTTCAAAAATGCGTCAGCTTTTCGATCGTCGCAAATGTTAAGATAAAAGGTCGCATCCGGAACGAACAAAATGTGACCGCCTGTAATCCCGGCTTTCACAAGAGCTTTTATCGATGCTGTTTCACGGGTAAAAATAAACGAAGCGCTCAACAAAAGCGACTTTAACTGCTGCCCGATGGTTTGAATGGTGGTTCCGAAAATGCCAAAAGGCTTCTCGGTTTGTTTGGACCAAGCCGCCAGATTATCGGCGCCAACCACTGATGGACCGGATCCGTGCACCATTACATCAGCCTCTTCAAAGGCTTTTAAAATTTCAGGACTCGATACCGTTTTATCCGGGCCAACATCACCGTAAACAATGGCAACTTTTGGAAAATTTTGTTTTAGCATCCGGGTTACCTGTTCGTTTGTCCCACTTTTTTTCCACAGAATAATTTTAGCTTCGGGCATAAAGGTTTCCAGCACATGTAAAAGTCCAGGGGTATGGGCAATATCGCCGATATTCACATCCTGCCAACCCGAAACAACCAGCAATGTCGGATGTTTCTTTACTCCGGCTTTTAATACTCCCGGTAAAAGCAAAGCTCCCTGCGTCAAGGCCATCATCCGCAGCCAATCTCTTCTGTTGTATTGTGTCATATAATCAAGTTTAATCAATATTTTACTCTGTTTCCAAAACAACAGGTTGCTCAAGCAGCCCGAATGGAATCAGGCAATAATCATCGCGCCAGAGTGCGGGGTTGCCATTCAGGCGCAGATCGTACCAATTGTTTTCGCCTCCAACATTTGGCCATTGTGGATTGCCCGTGAAACTGGCCGGGCCAACCTCATTCAATTCGCCGCCCGAATTATGGTGCGGCCCCAACAAGTTGCGCAGGGAGTTGACCATCTCTATTTCAACGACATTCTCCCCATCTTTTATTGCTCCTGAAATGTCGGTTTCCCAAGGACTAAACACCAAAGGCGCCAGTTCCTGTCCGTTCACCTTCACTTTCAAAACGATGGCTTCAAACAATGGAAACGAAAGGAAATATTTTTTCGACTTGAGTATTTTTTCGACTTGAAATGAATTGCTTAACGCAAATTTTCCGAAAAAAAACGGGTAGCCTTGCAGTACCAAATCGTTATCGAACGATGTGTTTTCTTTGGTTATCGTAAATCGGCTCATGTGGTAAACCGGCTTTTCAACCAGCGTTTTGTCGCGGTATTTTTGCGATAAGCCTGAAGGCTGTACCGAAGGTGTGGCCGCCACAGCAAAGTCGCCGATCAAGTAAATGCTCTCTATTTCTGTCCCATAGCGTTTGATGGCATTCAGGCTGGACGGTTCCGGCGACACGTATTCAACTGCCATCAGGATTTCATTGCTTCCTTTTTTCAATGTTCCTGAAATGTCTTGAACCCGGAAAGCATGGTCGCGGTAATACTCGGTGCCCTCAAAGTTGATTTCTTTCCCGTTGACTGAAAACTGGTACAAGTGCGGCTGCTCAGCCACCAATGAGTAGTTGTCCGGAACATCGGTCACCTGTGGTTCAAATTTCAGGATAAGTTTGCCGATATATCTGTCTTTTGTGAGCCTTTGATGAATACCAATTACCGGTTCCGGTTGGCTGAACGTTTTACCGTTGTCGGTTGAATAGCGCGCAAAATCGAGTGTCAGCGCATTGGGATCGAGGCGTTTTCCCTGCCATGCCCCCTGCATTTTTGCCAAGTCCGTTTTCGCTCCGGGAAGCTGATAAACTTCCGTCAGATCGGCCTCTTCTGAAGCATCGCCAAAAGTAACCAGCCACGATTTGTTTGCCGCAAAGTGCAGTTTGATCCGGCCATCTTTTTCTGGTACCAGTTTCACCGACCGCCCGTTTTCGGGATTCCAGAGTGCCAGATTGGTTACAGGAGACGAAAACAACAGCTCGCCATCCACTTCCTTCAACCGCGAAGTATTCGATAGTTGCAGAATTCCGCCATTGGCAACTTCCCGGTAATGCGTCCAGATCAATTCATTGTTCGGCCCTTCGACTTTAAAATCGGTAGGCAAAACCTGATCAAGAGCTTCCGCAAAATCATTTTCAGCAACAAAACCGCTGATTTGTTTCAGCGATTCAATGGCTTCAGGGTTCAATTCTCCATCCACATATTCAGGATAACGGCCATAAACCAAAATTTTGCCTCCTGAAGCGCTGAACTTTTTCAAAATATCGAGTGTGGAATTTCGGATAACCAACATATTGGGCAAAACAACTACTTTGTAGGTCATTTGCCCGATGACCAGTTCCTGATTTTCAACTTTTGCGATTTCGGACATAATCTGCTCGTCGCCCAAATCGTAGTTTCTATGGAGTTTTTGCAACAGGTTCAAACACTCGTCATATTTATGGTAGCAATCATTCCTGACACCTAAATATTCCGATTCGAGCGGATGGATCAGCAACAAATCGGCGGCATATTTCCCGATCGTGTTCACGTAACACATCCGGGCCGAATAATCCTCAAACAACTTATTGTACTCCCAGTAAGGCTGGGCTGGACTGAAATTGGGCGGATAATCGCGTTTGCGCTCCCCTTTCATACTGTACGACGAAAGGTGCGGAACAATGAAATTGATCCCGTTAAGTGTCAGCCAGTCGAGCAGCCATTTTCGGTCTTCAAAGTTCATGTTTTGGCCGCTGATGCCGTACGATTCGCTCATCCTCCGGGTAATGCCGTATTGGTTGGCAACGCCCGAAACGCTCCGGGCCACGTTCAGCGGAAGGTAATGCAAGCCAAGCTGATCGATGCCGGGCATCTGCATGTGGCGGTAGTTGACCATTGAGTTTCCTGAATTGACCATCGCCGAATGAAAGGATTCTTCGCCGTTGAGGTGACCGGTAAAAACTGCATTTATTCCGCCGCAATACGTTCCAATCTGCTTGGTAAAGTTTTCCTCGAAAACACGCGAAATCGTTTGATAGTACTGGTAACGCACTTTCCTAAAATTGCCAACCGTATCGAACAGCGAGGGAATTACGGGCAGCAGGTCGTAACCGTGCATCGCTTTGAATTGATCGACAACAAACGGCGAAAAACTTACCGAACCTTCTCTTCCTCCTGAAACTCTTGGCGAAACCTGCGGCTCATCGGTGAAAATGCCCGGTACCGTTTTCCCGATTTCGTCTTTATACCGGTCGAGATACGGCGAATATGCGCTGTCGATAAACGCTTTTACCATGTTCGGATTCAGCAGGTCGGTGTAGCAAGTGCCGTTAAACCAGCCATTCCCCATCCGGGCTTTGTGGATGATGTATTTGAACTGATCGTCTTCAAACAACACATGATCAGTCTCTTTTAGCTTCTCGTTTTTGTCAACCCGGCTCAAACACCTGGCATGAAAATCCTCGCTCATGAGCGGTATTTTTCCGCCGGCAAACCCGCTCGGCCATTTATCTTCGTCATAAAACCAGGCTTTTATCCCGATTTCTTTTGACGTCCTGACGGCCACATCCATTGCCTCCCACCATTCTTTGCCCATGTATTCGGTCAATAATCCACCACGGCTGTGCAGAAAGCTTCCGCCAAAGCCACCAGCTTTAAAACCGTTGATTTGCCTGATCAACTCGGTGGTGTCCAATTTATCGTTGAGCGAATAAAACGGGGCAGACCGGTAATCGACCGGAGGGTTCAGAAAGATATCGGCTTTGATCCGTTCTGCTGAATTGTCGGTTTTTGTGCACGCGGCAAAAGAAAAAATGGCAAGTATTAAAAAGAGAAAGGCTTTCATGGTTGCAGTCAGGTTAATAAGGAGTTTTTATCAGTTATTTTCTTGGGTCGTACAACTGTGGCAGCCACACTTTAAAGAACGGGTGACCGTCCTTCGCGTTTCCGGCTGAAGCATAGTCGCAAAGTGCCACTTTAATTGGTTTCGCGCCTCCTTCGGCATACGATTCAGGAACAAACATTGCCTGAAACTGCATCCACATTTCTGGATTTTTCTTGGCAACCGGTTCCAGTTGAATGTACCCGTCTTTATCGGCAACTGGTGTGATAATCGATTCGAGCGATGGTTCGGCCATGCGGGCATCGCGCGACAACACAACTGGTCCGCGTAAAATAGCCACGCTTTCTGGTGAGTCGCCCAATCGGACAATCCGACCGCGCATATCAAGGTTCAGTTCAATGACGTCGCCCGATTTCCAGTTGCGCTGAATGCCAGCGATAGTTCCGGCTCCGGAGTTGGCTACTACTTCTCCGTTCACTGTCAGCGATGTTTTGGCACTCCAATTCGGAATCCTCAACTGTACCGACATGTTTTCGGGTTTCTCCAACTGAATCTTTATCCTGACTTTTCCGGTTTCAGGATAATCGGTTTCCTGAACGACTTCAACTTTTTGCTTTCCGGGAGTTTGCATGGAATAGGTTCCGGCCGCATAAAAATTAACCTGAACGCCCTTATTTCCAGACATTACCGTGGTGAGCGGAAAGGTAAACAATCCACGGGGTCCGCTCGCGTTACAACAGTTCAATCCCATTCCGCATTGTTCGGTGCCTTGTAACCGTTGTCCCGAAAGCGGGGTGTATTTTGCCCAGTCGGATCCATCGGGATTCATTGAACCTATCAGCGCATTGTAGTAGGTTTCTTCGATGGCATCGGCATATTTTGCTTCGCCCGTCAGGCGCAGCAATTGCTGACTCAACTTCACCCAGGTGGCCGTCACGCAGGTTTCCTGGTAATGGTAAACCGGGTGCGCCTGATGTTCATTCCCATGAAACCAGCACTCCACCGCCGAGCCCGATCCGGCCACATTGATTTCAGTCTCACGGATGCTTTCCCAGGTTTTTTCAACGGCTGTTTTATATTCTGGTTTGCCGGTCAAACGGTACAGTTCAAGCAAACCTTCGTAACACGACATCATTTCGTATGCTTTTTGTCCCTGTTCCCAACCGTACCAACTCGCTTTTGGCTTTGGGAAACGCTCGGCAACGGGAACAGTCGATTTCGAAATCAATTGCGGTCCGTCGGGAGTCTCCCACTGACGCACAATTTCTTCGGCAAAATCGAGGTATTTTTTGTCGCCTGTGCGCGAATACAACTGGCAAATGGGTTCCAAAACTGACGATGCCGCCATGCCGCGGTGATTTCCCAGCTTAACGATCAGCGCGTTGCTGTCTTCCAGTTCCTTCATCAGGTGGTCGGCCACTTTGCTGGCGGCGGTCAGCGATTTCTGGTCTTTCGTCAGGTCATAGTACGACAGCAGCCCCAGCATACAATATTTGCGACCCCAGATGTCCCAGGCCGCCAGGTGTTTGTCGTCGGCATAATTCCCGATATACCCATCGGGGGTTTGGGTGGCGATTAAACCTGAAACGGCCTGATCGAGCACTTTTTTCAATGGGGCTTCGGGCTTGTAATGGTAGGCCAACATGGCCGAGGTGAACCATTTTCCCCAGAATTCACTTTGCCAGCAACTGGTTTCGGTACGGTTTTTAAATGGTGCGACCAAACGATCTACATCCTGCGCCAAGATGCGGTTTTGGTACGAGGCATCGAGCTTTTCGCCCACAAAGCCTTTTAGTTGTGCCGATTTAGCAGCCGACAATTGATCACTGACACGAGGTGTAACCGGCTGCGACATGGCCAGTCCGGCCATTAAAACAAAGCAGATCAGGAATGCTGAAATTTTGATCATGTGAATTAGGTTTAGTTAATTACGACTTTTGAAACAATGGGAAAATGATCGGACGGAAAACTGTATTGCCCGTAAAAATCGGTTATCACGCCATAGTTGAGCACTTTCACCTGGTTACTGACAAATATATAATCAATTCTCCGGCTTCGTGGACGGGTGGGCACAGAATTATTGCCTGCTTCTTCAGCCCTGCGGCGAGCCTGCGCCACAAAAAGCGAATCCATCCGGCGTTCACGAACCGGGTCGTACCCAAAACCGCTGGATGTCCTTTCCGGCCCGTACGGCGGAATTTCAGTTACTTTATACGCATCGTTCAAAATGGTTTCTAATGTGGCAATCTGTTCGGTTTCAGGAGTCGAATTTAAGTCGCCAACACAAATAACCGGTTTGTCTTTGGCAATCTCTTTGATTTTTACCACCATCAGTTTGGCCGACTCGCGGCGGGCCACTGCCCCCAGATTGTCGAAATGGACACTAAAAAAATAGAATTCATTTTTAGCCTGAAGGTCGCGGAATTTCCCCCAGGAGCAAACCCGTTTGTTCACCCGCGAATCCCAGCCAATGGTTGGTTTATCGGGTGTTTCGCTTAACCAGAAGTCGCCTGATTCGAGCATTTTGAACCGGTCTTTCTTGTAGAAAATGGCACAATGCTCACCCGCCTGTTTTCCGTCGTCGCGCCCTTTGCCATACCAGGCATACTGCTGAAGTTGGGCAACGTCGTTCACCTGATTAAACATTCCCTCCTGAATCCCGAAAATATCGAAATCGTGGTACTGGATCAGCGCCTTAACATGCTCTTTCCGGTTGGCCCAAACATTGGCTCCGTCGTGCGGATTATCGTACCGGATGTTGTAGGAACCAACGTTTACCGGAATATTTTTCTGGGCAAAGCCCGTTTGCAAAATCGTTACGAAAAATGCAAACAACAAAATAGTTTTTTTCATACGTCTGTAAAATGAGTTAATAGGTCATCCCTTGATATGCACATTTGTTTTAATCGATACAAAAATTATACGTTTGGTAGTCACAAGGTTTATTGTCGGTTTTAATGACAGTCACTCGCTGTTCTGTTCCTTTGTTCAGGATAAAAGAGTAGCAGAAATCAACAATTTCGTTGAAGTTAGTTGTCATCGGCTTGCCTGCTATTTCGTGAGCGGCATTACAATAAGTATATAACCAATAAGGAATTCCGACCTTTTTTAGCTTTTCGGAAATTGTATAAGCTCCATGCAAAATCAGGTATCCGGGTTTATTTTCCTTACAGTAATGGTGCGAAGCTGATCCATATGGAACCAGATTATCACATGTTCCATGGAAAAGCAGAGAAGGGACTGCCGATTTTGCATCAATTTTCGAAGTATCAGGAATTGCTCCAGCCATCGAAATTACTCCGGCATAGGATATCGGTACACGCTCAGAATCGTAGAAGTAAGGAGGTTGGTAAGCGGCGTTGAGTACAGCTTCAGCACCTGCACTACCACCCGACAGAATTATTTTCCGGGGATCGATACCCATTTTTTTGCGGTTTTTAACCATGAAAGATGTGGCATCCTGGATATCTTCAACCGATTTACGGAATGTAATTAATTTATCAGCAGCCGGACAATTACAACCAAATGCGGTCTCGGTTCCTTTTCGTGTCAACCTGTAGCTTATTGAGGCCGCAACATATCCCCGCCGAGCAAGCTTTTTGCAAAATTCCTGAATATCAGACCTGTCACGGGTTCCTCCATAAAAACCACCTCCATGTACATAGATTATTAGAGGCCGTTTTGTCTGATTGTCGGATGCCGGAAAGTAGGCGTCAAGTTCGAGCGACTGATCATCTTTGGAGGCATACATAAATATTTCAACCCTCACAGAATCAGTAATTTCGTCTTTGTAACGGTTTTGAGCTAGAAGATTTAGACTAAAAAGTAGTAAGGGGATGCAAACTTTTAGAGTAGATAAGTAATTCTTCATTGGTAAAATTTAGTTGTATTAATTCACAAAGGAAACTAAGGGCTGATTAAAATTTGAATTGATGTCAAAATCAAAAGATAAACCCTGCTCCAAAGGGAAATTTTTGATTTTTCGGGTACCCTTCAGGACTTGGGTAACCCGAAAAATTATTAAGAGAGAAATCCAAACAATTTCTGATTATTTCTGCGGTGTAATAAAATTTACGCCCATGAACCGGATCAATGCTTCGCACTTGTCTTTCCCGTTATAGGGCGAATATACTTTTCCTAACATGTAGCGCCTTTCGGGATTGATATCCAGCAGACGGAGGTAACCATCGCCATGATTTTCGTTCTGGTAATCTGTCAAAATCTGGTAAATCCGGTTTCCGTTTTCACCCCGGTCGTTGCGAAAGGTTGAGTTCCCGGTGTGACCGCTCAAAACCATCAGGATGTTCGGGTGCTTTTTAATGAGCATGTCGTAGATTTCGTAGGGGCTAAGGTCGCCATAACCGGCATTCCGTTCGCTGATATCGCCACTGCCATTCAGGTGATAATGGGTCAGGATAATAACGTTGTGGTTGGGGTGATCGGCAACAACCTTATTTGCCCAACGTACCGGCGATAAGCGGGCGCAAAACTCCAGCGAAACAATCATCCAGTCGAGTCCACCGGCTTTAAACGTGTAATACGCGTTATCGCTTTTGCCTTCTTCAAACCGGCCTTGTTGCCCCATTAACCTGCTTACAGGGAAATAGGTATTGAATTTTGTTGTTTTCCGCAGGTTTAGGTTCACGTTTCCAGGGGCAGCGCTCCCTGTATTTTCCCCAACTGCTTCGGTATCGTGGTTGCCCAGGCATAGCACGTAAGGCATTTTCGCATCGTCGAGAATTTTAAAGCAATCGCTTGCCGTTTGCCAATGGCCATGGTTATCGAAATTAACAATGTCGCCCACGTGCAAAACGAATGGAATGTTCAGGGAATCTTTCTTGTCAACGATCCACTTTAACTGACTGATAAGCATTTCAGGTTTATCGCCAACTTCACCCTGTGTATCGGGCATAACCGGGATGGTAAACTTTTGTGCAAAAACTTGAGGCGTGTAAAATACGATCAGTAATACTAACGCCAGGAAATACAAATTTCGTTTCATGTTAATTTTCTTTTAAAATTATTTATTTTCCGTCAATTACTTCTTTAATCATTTTAAGTTTGGCTGCACCCGGATCGCCTTTGGTGGGAACGAGGTAACCGCCTTCGCCCAGTTCGTTCCAGGCATAAACCAATATCAGCCTTTCCTTTGTTGTCTTTGTCGGATTGTCGTCCATCCATTTAACAGCATCTTTCAGGAAGCTTTTGAACAGTTCAGGCGAACTGTCGGGGAAATACCAGCCTTCCTTCTGGTTAAGCCCTTCGGGACCTTCCCACGGACGCTTGTCCCAACCCGAATTGAGTACTGGGATATACGGTTGTGCTTCTGAGCCTTTCCAATTGGGCTTGGCCTTGTCAATCAACTCCTGAAACTTATGTTCTTCGTGTCCGTCGGCGTATCCTGATGTCAGGTTGTAATGCGTACTGTGGGTAAACGCCTTTTTCCTGGCCGGCGCGCCACAACCTGCAATCGACAGCCCATCTTTAAACCCTTCCTTTTTGGCCGTTTCCTGCATAATGGCTATTTGTTCATCGGTAATGGCATCGTCGCCAGTTCCGAAGATGACTACCAACGGTTTCCCATCTACTTTGATATATTGCGGGTCTCTAAAAAATCTGGTCCAGTACTTCACGGCACTTTCCCAATTTTCGTTCCCCAATATTTCAAAACCAGCGTGATTGGCAACCAGCAAGCTGTATTTCAAGCGATTTCGATTTTTAGCTTTCATGTACAGCTCCATGCTCGTGTGGTGGTGGTCTTTTTCAATCGCCGAAATGTTGATTGGGCCTTTGTTATCCTTCCAATACCAGCAGAAAAGGAAAAAATCCAAGCCATTGTCGGCTGCCAGGTCGATTTGCCGTTCCATAATTTCCATGGAGTCATCACGCCATCCCCAAACAGGCTCTCTTTCGGAAAAGTCACGGACAAAGCGTTTGGTCAGGTGTGTTGGGGCATTTTTGGCCCACGGTTCATTCGGATTGTCAGCCAACTTATTTTTTCCTGCCCAACCGTCGAAATAATAAGCTCCCACTTTCACGTTGGCTTTGTTTCCCTGGGCATTTGCCTCGCGGAGACATCCGGAAAAAATGAAAATTCCAATCAGCAAGGCTATCATCCAGAACAGAGAAGTCCCCACCGTACTTTTTTGCAGTGTTCCGGTTTTCGTTGTATAATCAATTGAATGCTTTTTCATGGGTAACTTTTTGATTTGTGTTTGTTCACATAGGTTAAGTATAAGAAACAATCAATACCTATCATATTTGCCGTCAACAATCACGTCTTTCACTGCTTCCAGATATCCGAACCCGGTAAGCATATCGGGCAGCAGATAGCTACCTTCCACCCACTCGTTCCACGCGTTGATGGTGATCAGCTTAGGCTGTTCCGGGTGGGCGTCGACATATTTCTTTGCTTTGGAAAGCAAGGCAGCAAAGCTCTCTGGCGTATTGTGGTAATGCACAACGTCCTTAATTCCTTTTGCAGGGAAACGCGGCGTATCGTCCCAGCCTATGGAAACGCAGGGGAATACCGGTACATCCAAAATGGCGTCCATTTGCTCCCGTATTTTGATGGAGTTGGTCCCGTAAACCACATAATCCTCAACCGTTCCGCCCATGTTATACATGGCCACACTGTTAAAGCCCATCGCATCAACACGTTCCCGAAACTCATTCGCCTTTTCTTCCGACATCACAGAACCGCCACCCTGGTTCCACTGGATATGCAAGCCGGGAAAGCCCGCTTTTTTTACCTCATCACGGAAATAATCGAGCGCTTTGCGGGTTTCTTCCACGCTGCCATCAAAACTTTCCAGCAGTTTGTTCACACTGAAAATAGAAAATAACGGCTCACCATTGATTTTCAAATAATTCGGTTGTTTGAAATACTGATTGATGACCCGGTCAACGATGATTTTGTAGTTTTTCCAATCCACCTTGGCATTCCAAAGAATAGAAGTGTCGTCGCCGTACCGGTGATAATTCCAGTAATTGTGTTTCACATCGTGGTTGGCCCACATGATGTAAAACTGCATTTTCGAGTTGTTCGCTGCTTTCAGGAAACCATCGTTTAGTGCGCTTTCCAGATAGGGGCCTTCTTCGTACCAGTACCAGTCGTAAACAAATACGTTGACACCGTGGTCAGTTGCCACATCAATCCACTTCTCTACCACTTTCGGGTCGTTGTCCATTTCGTAACCCCACAGCGGCTGGCGGGGCTGGTAATGCCCTTCGAAACGCGGGTTCCCTTTTTTGATTACTTCCCACTCGCCGGTACCTTCCGACCAAAGTTTTGCACGTCCCAGTGAATCATCATGGCACGATGGCCAGATGTAAGCTGCTACTAAATAGTCGTTTTTTACAGGTTCAGCTTTTTGCTGCGGTTGCTGCTGCGAACAGGAAATACTCCCCAGGAGAACTCCCAGTACAACCGCTAATTTGATTTTCAGACTTTTGTGTTTCATCGGTTTATTAATATTTGTTGTGTTACTTTTTCGGTTGAAGATGTTACGGTTAAAATATAAACTCCTGGTAAATAACCTGAAACAGGAATGGTGAGTTTCTTTTCAGCGGTTTTTCTCTGTAGAAGTGGCTTCCCGTTATTATCTGAAATGGTGTATGTCAACACTTCTTCAGAGAAAGGTTTTTTTGTGCCAGTATTGTTTGCCGATGAAAAGCCGATACTATTTTTATTAGATGAGGGAAGGACATTTTCTGGATTAATCTCTTCAGAGACGGTTATCTCAATATAATCGGAAGCGGGGTTCGGGGCAACCTGAACCGAATAATCACTTCGTCCGCAGTTAGACAACCAACTGTAATAAGGACTTGCATAAGCCTGTACATTGGTAATAACGTCGGTAACCCGGACATCAATCCGGATTTGCTGCCCACCCCACCATTGGGGAACAGAGAAATAATAATCGAGCGTTTCGCTTAAAAAATGTAGATTATCATCCTGATTAATATACCAATCGTATATGTAATTTTGCGAGCCGCCGGAAACTGTTGCGGCCCAGTGGCCTTCGTCGTTTAAACAAACTGTTGCATCTCCCGAAATAGAGGCGAGTATGGGTTGATAACAATCAATGATGGTTTTGTACAACACGGGGGAGGTCACGGAATCGCCGACAAAATATACCCGACAATAAACAGGTACGGTTTGAGATTCATACCATTCATCGTCATCGAACGTATAATGCAACTCACTACTGTTATCGCCCACTTCCTTATTATCAATAAACCATTTATAAGAATAGGGCTGGCATGAACCTGATGCCGTTGCATAAAACGAATGTTCGATGTTTAAACATGGGGGTGTTTCGGGATAAGTGGATATTGAAACGGAGGGCGGGTCAAGAGCTGGGATGTTCTTTTCCAATATAACCGCACCACAACCGCTAACCAACCTGACGCGGATCCAACTGTTGCTGTTACCTGTCCGGACAATGGTGCATTCCTGCGTATTTTGCCCTAAGGAAATGGCAAGATTGGGCCCAGGAATCCAAACAATGGAATCAACCGTAGGAGGGTTTGTAATGGTAAAGGCGGCACCGGATGGGCAGACGGTGGTGGGGCCAGCAATCCATGGATAAATTGATTGGACAGCGGCATTGGCATTTAATAAACCATAGCCTGTTTGATTATTCCAAGTACCGCTTGGATGGCCTGAAGTTATTACATATGAATACCCGCCAACTTTCTGGGCTGTATTCTCTATGATATTTCTTATTTCTTGAACAGTTAGATTATTATTTATTGATAATAATAATAATGCTGCTACTGCGGAAACCTGAGGAGCGGCAAAAGAAGTTCCGGACTCATAGGCATAACCATTGTTTAGGGTAGTACTATAAATATCTACACCTGGCGCGACTATGTCAAGTTCTGTTCCGTAATTTGAAAAAGAGGCTCGTGTATCACTCGTAGTTGTCGCTCCAACAGCTATAACATTACTATTTGAAGCTGGATAACTAACACTTGAATAGCTTTCATTCATAGAACAACAAACTACTACAACCTTATTTTCAATAGCGTACTGTATCGCAGTGTCAATAGCAGAAGATGGTGGAACGCCTAGGCTTAATTGTATCACTTTTACACCATTGTCTACCGCATTAATTATGGCATCATCGAGGATTGACCCATCAGGGGCTGTAACACCAATACAATAAGATAAAATTTTAACGCCAGCATTATTATTTCCACCTGCGATTCCCGCAATCCCTCTTCCATTATTAGTTTTTGCACTGATAATGCCACTAACAAAGGTACCATGATAGTTGCTCGTTCTTGAATCATTTGAATTGTTTACAAAATTCCAGCCTTTCCAATCATCAATTAAACCATTTCCATCATCATCAATTCCATTACCAGTAGTAGGGTCATTTATATCAGACCACACATCTTCTCCGGGATTCAAAAATATATTTTGATATGCATCGAAACCACTTCCAATATCCTCATGCTCCCAATCAATCCCAGAATCCAAAATTCCAACAACAATGCAGGATGCCCCGAAAGTAATTTCCCAAGCATTATACATGTTTATTTTTGATAAATACCATTGATTATTCCTTAATTGATCGTTAGGTATAAAATTATTATATTCACCATAAGAATTAAATTCAACAATATCAAATAAACCTCTGCTTTTTAATTCTTCAGCATATTCTTCGATATCTTTACCAACAGGTACTTTAACATCGATAAATCCCAACTTGTTCTCACGCACAATTTCTAAGTTACTTTTATACAAAGATTGAAATGAATGTTTTGGACGAATTGTCAATATATCCTCTTTTGCATCATATTCTTTACCATTATATTCAATTTTATAGTGACCATTCTTTTTAGTAAGCTTTACATCGGATTGATTTTTTTGAGAAAAGCCTTGAATTGATGTTATTATTATTATTATTAAAATCAACAAGATTACTTTCATTTTATTAATTTTTAGTTACTAATAGTTTAAATTCAAATATCGTTTCTAACCGTGGATAAACTTTCCAAAAATAGAGGTATCCAATAGCTCCATATCTTCCTTGAGGTTCAAGTATTGAAACCTTAAGATTATATGAAGCATTATTTTTGTTTGAGGTCAATATTATTGAAGAAATATTATCTGATATCGAAGATACCATTACTCTTCCCGCAATTAAAGTATATTTACTAAAATCAATTTCTGGAATTGAATTGCAATTATCAAATTTTCTTAATTCATTTTGATTGAAAATTACATGGTAAATTGTGTCCTTTTGAAAATTAAGGAGACAATTGTTATTACTTGAGAAGATTGAATTTAATTGAATGTCAGTTTCTTCATTAAGGGTTAATGAATCAATTTGAATCCATTCTCCTTCTTCTTTTTCGCACCCTACCCCCATCAAGCTAAAGAGCAGGAACATTAAACTGATTTTTTTGATTGTTGCTTTCATAGTACTTCTATTTAAGTTTGTTAATTGTTTCCAATAATAAAGCTTGCATTTCATATTTCTGGCAACAAGGCTACGGAGCCAAAGACCAAATCCAAATATATAAGGTTATATTAGCAGATTGGCTGGGAGTTGAAACCTTGTTTCCTCCCAGAGTTTAAGGCAAACAACTATCACTTATTTTCATAATTTATGATGTTTCTTAAGTTTTCTGGTTAATAGATGCAAAGACTGTAAAATGGTTGTATTTAAAATAAGATTTTCATAATTGACCTATTCTGCTGGCATTTTCTTCATTTGTTCAATTCTTCTTCAAAAGTGATTGCCATATTTCTTTTGGGTAGGCATGACCCCGGTTGCTGATCAGGTCGGCTTCGAATACATCGCCCTTGGGCTTGCCACTACTATAGCCCCGAAATCCCTTCTGAGCTTTGTATAAAAAATCTTCAGACCCAACAAACATGTGGCTTTCAACTTTGGCCAACGAATCGGCTTGACCCTTCCAGTATCCTAAAACTTCGAGGCTCGCGCGGGTACAAACACTATTTCCCCATCCATCGGAAACGTAGTTGATGTGGCTTCGGGGCTTGGTATTGGCGCCCGCGCCATCAGAAGAGTGGAATTCGTAACACATTCCGGCTTGCCCCAAATAGGGCGAGGTGCCATTGTTTAATGTCTCCGAATAAACAACGCCATTCACGATCAGCCCGTCGATAACAAGTGGCGATTGGGTCCACGGGTTGTTCCCGTAAAAGTATCCGGCTCCGTACATTACATCGGCCAGTTTTTTGAAAATTCCGAACGGGTCGTCCAGTCCAATTCCCTGGTAGGTAAACGTGTTTCGGACTCCTTCGCCTTTGCCGCCCCTGGGGTGGCTGCCCCCATTCTCAAGCACCGGAGCCCAGTCGTAACTGCTCCACCTCGATAAAATATTGGGAAAGTTCAAGTTCGATGGACCAAATTGGTTGATATACTCCACAAAACTGAACTCCCTGAAAATAGTATTCAGCTTATCAGCCCCAAAATACAGGCTTGCCGCAATTACGCATCCCACATAACCTTCCGAGTAATTGGGGTTACTTAACTTATAAAAATTCCCTTCGCTTCCCAATCCGGTGCGAAAATCGTTCCCATCGTCAAAACAAAAATGCCCGGCCACGGCCATCGCTTTCATTAGCCAGTCGAGTTTATTTTTTTGGGCATCGGATAAACGCGCCCAAATGGCGGGGGTTTTGTTTGCCAGCAAAAAGGCATGGGCAAATA
>JAIBEZ010000112.1 GCA_019459485.1 Prolixibacteraceae bacterium | reverse complement strand
CAGCAATTCAGCGGCATGGCGTGGAAGCTGTGGTTGAAGAAGCTGCCTACACCTGGTTTAACCGGCTGATGGCAATGCAGATTCTGGCAAAGAATAATTACGACCCTACCCAACTCGAATACGAAAGCGCCGGTTCGGTTACCCCGGTAATTCTGGCGCGGGCACGGCGGGGCATGATTTCGTACCTCGACCGCGCTGAACAACATCGGGTACAACCGCTGCTGGGCGATTACCAGAACGAACAAAAAGCATTTGCCATTTTATTGACCGGCTATTGCCACCACCATCAGTTGCTCAACCGTATTTTCGGACGGCTCGACGATTATACCGAGCTTTTGCTACCTGACAATATTCTGGCTGAAAGTGGTTTGATCTATTTACTGAATACCACCGATGCCATTACCAACGAAGATTACGGGCAGGTTGAACTGATTGGCTGGTTGTACCAGTTCTACATTTCGGAGAAGAAAGACCAGGTGTTTGCCAGTTTTAAAAAGAACCAAAAAGCCGAAGCTGAAGATATTCCTGCCGCCACCCAGATTTTTACTCCAAACTGGATTGTGAAATACATGGTGCAAAACACCATTGGCAGAATCTGGCTCGATCATCGTCCCGAAAGTCCACTCCGCCAAAAAATGAAATACCTCGTCGAATCTCCCGATGAACCTTCATCGGAGCGTTCTTCCATCCTCCCCCCGTCGGGTGGATTAGAGGGAGGCCTTAAATTACTCGATCCTGCCTGTGGCTCCGGGCATATTCTGGTTGAAGGCTTCTTCCATCTCTACGATATTTACGAAGAAGAATATTACATGCCAGCCGAAGCGGTGGAGAAAATTTTGCAGCACAACCTGTTTGGACTCGATATTGACCTCCGTGCAGCGCAATTGGCGCAGTTTGCAGTTTTGCTCGCAGCAGCTACCAAATACCCGGACATTCTGAAAAAGGAAATAGCCCCGCACATTTACTCGATGCCGGAAGCGGCAATCTTTAGCCGCGAGGAAATTTTGGACTTTCTGGGCAGCGAAGGCACACAGCATGAAAAAGTTTTGACACATGCTGTGGACTTAATGCAGCAGGCAAAAAACCTGGGTTCGGTAATGCAGTTTAATGTAACTCCGGCTGAACGCCAATTCTTTATACAGCGCCTCGAAATCCTGCAAACCGATGCCAAAACCAGCCTTCTGGTTCAATCGCTGCTCAATAAAATACGGCCCTTTCTGGAAGTGTTATTTATCCTGACCGACCGCTATGAAGCCATTGCTGCCAACCCTCCATATATGGGACAAACAAACATGAATAGTGATTTAAAAAACTATATTAATGAAAACTTTCCAGTTTCAAGAAGTGATTTGATGACCGTCTTTATGGAGTTAGCGATTTCACTTACGAAGAAGAATGGACAAATTGGAATGATTAACCTTCCTTCCTGGATGTTTCTAGCATCATTTGAGAAATTAAGAAAGGAACTTCTTTCAAAAACCTATATAACTAGTTTAATCCAGAATGGTCGTGGAATATTTGGCTCTGACTTTGGTTCCGTTTCTTTTTGTATTGAAAATTCAAAATCGCAGGGAAGAAAAGGTATTTATAGAAGACTTTTTGTTGAGCATGTTAGAGTCGATTCTGTATCCACCAAGGAAAAACGCTTTTTGAAAAAGTCTTTTGGATATTACACTAAAAATCAAGACAATTTTTCCAAAATACCGGGTAACCCGATTTCTTACTGGTTAAGTGATAAGGTTATTTCTTCTTTTCAACAGAAAAATATAGCACACTACTCAGAAGCAAAAGCAGGTATAGTTTCCGGAGATGATTCAATATTCATTCGATTTTGGCATGAGATTTCATATTCCAATATCGCATTTAAAGAATTGAAATTCTTTAATAAGGCAAGTAAGGATTGGGTACCAATAAACAAAGGAGGGGCATTAAGAAGATATTTTGGCAATAATGAGCATATCATTAATATTAATGATTTATGGACTGAAGGGAAAACAACAAAGTCAGTTAGAAGAGGTGACCCAGACAATTATTATAAAAAAGCGATTTCTTGGTCTTATATCGCTAACGTTAAATATGGATTTAGAGAGAGCAATAATGTAGTATTTGCAACTCAATCACCAGCATTGTTTTTTGAAGATTATTCTTACTACTACTATGTTTTAGGGCTATTAAATTCCAAAATTACAGAGTTAATTTTAACTGCGATTAATTCTACGATTAGTTTAGTTACAACTAATGTTCAAAATGTCCCATTAATATTTAGCAACAAGTATTTTGGAGACGTAGATACGATATGTCAAAATCAAGTTACAATAAGTCGTTTAGATTGGGATTCTCATGAAACCTCATGGGAATTTCAACAATCTCCATTATTAACCCGAATCCTTTCTTTGAAAATATCATTACAAAATTGGTATAAATTTATGTCCGAAGCTTTTTTTCAGATTCATAAAAACGAGGAAGAATTAAACCGCATTTTTATTGATGTGTATAATCTGGATGAAGAATTAGATCCAATTATACGTTTAAAGGACATCACCATTTTGCAGGGCGAATTGGATGAAAAAGCACTGGAGGAGACCGATAAAGCTTTACGAAAGCGAAACCAATGGAAACTAGTAGATGGAAAGTGGAAATTGTTTGTAGATGAAAGCATAACCTTGCCAGAATTGCACATTAAGCTTGATGTGGTGATGAAACAACTGGTTTCATATGCTATTGGTTGTATGATGGGTCGTTATTCGCTCGATGCTCCGGGGCTAATCCTTGCCAACCAAGGCGAAACTTTAGACGACTACTTTGAAATAGTAAAAAGAAAAAAGGAAGAAGGAAAAAGTGAAGACAAACTAACCACGAGCGGTTCCGAAGTTTCCCCCCTTGGGGGGACGGAAGGGGGGCTGTTCCTTCCCGATGATGACGGCATCATCCCATTCATGGGTTCCAATTGCGGATTTTCTGATGATGCAGCGCTTCGCCTGCGGCATTTTATCGAAGCCGTTTGGGGCAGTGAATCGCTCACACAAAACATCAACTTCCTGCAAGCCTGCCTCGATATGGAAATCGAGAAGTACCTGGTCAATCAGAATAACTTCTGGAAAGACCATTGCAGTCGGTACAAAAAGAAACCGATTTACTGGCTCTTCAGTTCCAAAAAAGGCGCATTTCAGGTAATGGTGTATATGCACCGGATGAACCGTTTCACCGTGCAGAAAATCCGCGAAAACTACATGTTCAAGCATTTGCAGTGGCTCGCCAACCAGAAAGCCGATCTCGAACGGCGCAGCGCCACCCTTTCGCGCGATGAAACCCGTCAACTCGATTATTACCGAACCGCATTGATCGAATGCCAGGAATACGACCTGCAACTCAAAAACATTGCCGATCAGCAAATCGAATTCGACCTCGACGATGGCGTATCGGTAAACTACACCAGGTTTGAGCCGTTGTTGGCGGGGATAAAATAAATAAGAAAAATGAATAATAATCCTAAAACTGGAAAAGGTAAAAAACGCCTTTATGAAGTTAGTTGTGTTGTTTGGGTTGACTTACTTGCTTATGGTTCAATGTTGGCAGAGGCAAATTTTGATCCAACAGATGCAATATCACAAAAAGCTGTTGTTAGGTTAATGGATTTTCATAAAATTACAAGCGAACATGCACATCGTTACTTTCCTATTCATGCAATAAATGATGGCGCTGTAATTTTTAGAGACCTTTCACCTAGAACTAAAAGTGTAACATTCGATTTCTTAACACGGGCAATTAATCTTTATCAAAAAATAAATGACCATGACATAGGAAAAGGATTTCCTGGTGCTCGAATGGTAATTTCCTGTGGGTTTCGTGTTCGAACAAATAATACAGAAATATTTCGAGAACATGGTAAAATTAAAGTTATAAAAGCAAAATTAAAGAAAGGATCGATAAGTGCCGATCAAGCAATAAATGAATCATTTAGTACACGCCCTAATTTTGGGATAATACCCGAATTACAAGCCAACTTTGCTTTTACAAAATCATTTTTGGTGGATGATGGTGGAACAGCAAAAGGATTCCCTGGTCCAAATTGTTATATTGAATTATCAATGTTTACTGAGAGTATTCCTGACTGGATTTCATTCGAAAAACATATAGGATGGGAGGGCAAGGGAATGAAGGCAACATTTGGACAATTCAAATCTATAGACAGAGAATTAGCAAATTCATCTTGTCATGAAGGGATATTGGATGCCTTTGATATTGCTAAAAACATTTCAATACAAGATAACATCACGAATGTTCTAGTCAACAGTACAATTAAGGATATGCGGAGTATTAAAATAAGAGTTCAAAAAAAATAGCCCTTTATGGGCGATATATTGGTAGCCCCGGGTTTCAACCCGGGGTATAAGTATGATCTGGAAAACCCGTCCGCGAGATAAAGTTGAACAAGACATTTCAGATTCTTCGGACGGAAAAGAATTCGCCTACAATTGAAACAGATAAAACGGCGACTATTTGAAATGTGATTTTGTTGTATATATTTGTAAAATATTTACAAATAACTAAATTAAAATGGTACTAGAAATACGCATCAGCAATTTTTTCTCGATAAGAGATGAAGTTGCTCTCGATTTTAGGGCTGCAAACATCAAATCAGCGAATGCAATGGCACTTGCTGACAACATATTTGAACAAGACAAAACCAATGTACTAAAAACCATTGCCATTTATGGAGCAAATGCTTCAGGAAAAAGCAACATTATAAAAACCATTCGCTTTTGTCATGCCATGGTGTTTGAGTCCCACCTTCACAATGAAAATACAGTTTATAATTTTCAGCCTTTCAAATTCAAGGGATACGAAAACAAACCCAGTAGCTATTTCATCCGTTTTTTAAGCAATGGAATAGAATATGAATATGCCTTTTCCCTATCCCGTCAGCGTATTATCACCGAAAGTTTATATTATTATCCGAAAGGCAGAATTACCAAAATATTTACACGCGATGAGCGTCTGGGTAAAACGAAAAAAGAAAAATATTCGTTTGGTGACCAAATTAAGCGCCCTTTTGATGTGGCAGAAAACACCTCCGATAAAACTTTGTATATTTCGCGTGCCAGTCAAATGGATCGGGAAATTGGCAAGGAAATATTCAATTATTTCCACGATCAGTTCATTCTGGATTATGTCGGCTTTGGGGCTTCTGCCATTGAAACGCTTTCGAAACAGAACCGTCAGCAATTGATTGAAGCCATCAAAATTGCCGATAGTGACATTGTGGATGTTCAAATTAAAGTTCTAAAAAAGCCAGGGAAGCATTTCAAAGCCGATGCAAAAACCATGACACTTTCGGTTGAAGATGTGGTTCAGGATTATTTGCAAATCAAGACTTATCACAAAGCAGCTCCATCTGTTGCCTTCGATTTCATTACCGAAGAATCACAGGGAACTATTAAATTGTTCTTTATCATGCTGACCATACTCGATGTTGTCAAAAACAATAAAGTGCTGTTGATTGATGAAATTGAAGATAGTTTGCACCCTAAAATAATTGATTATTTATTCAAAATATTTAGAACTGGCGGAAATGCTCAACTCTTATGTACCACGCACAATACCAGCTTTTTAGATTTAAAAAAGTTTAGAAAAGACCAGATTTACTTTGCCAATAAAAAGTCGGATGGTTCAACCGATTTGTATTCGTTGTATGATTACAGCGATTTTCGCGATACGATGGATTTAGAAAAAGCCTATTTGCAAGGTCGTTTCGATGCGGTGCCAATTTTAAATGATTCGCAGGAAAAAATAAAAACTTTACTTCATGGTTAGTAAACGTACTGCTTCAAAAGGCAAGAAAATAAATCCGCATTATTGGGTGTTTTGTGAAGGAGAAACAGAAGAAGCATATATTTCATTTCTGCGCTCTAAATACCGCATTGGAATAGACATTGTTCCGAAAATTATTGGGAATCGGATCACTTCACGTATTATGAATAATCACAAGCAAAATACCCAGACCCATGCAAAAGACAAAGATTTTTTGATCTATGACGCCGACGTGCCGGAAACACTTGAAAGATTGAAGGCTATCCGTTCAGCAACTTTAATTGCTTCAAATCCATCCATCGAATTATGGTTTTTATTGCATTATAAAAATCAATCAGCCGAAATAACTGCCAAAGATTGCATCAAGGAATTAAGCAACCGAAACAGAAATCAATATAAGAAAGGAGTAATTGACAAAGAGCTCGAAAGCAAATTATCTGAAGTCTGCTCAAAAGCTTGCGATCGGGCTGAAAAATTAGAACTGTTTAAAAACCCATCTTCAAACATGTATATTTTCATTGAAGAACTTGAAAAACATAAACGCTGAACCGATACAAAAATGCTCAACGATAAAATCTTAACCACCCTAACGAAATACCCTGAAGTGAGGGTAATCTTTTTCTTCGATCCCGATCGCGAATACGAAGAAGAAGTTTCGGACTTGAGTTCAGACCTGTTCAAAGTAGAGCATTTCAGGAACAATCCCTTGAACCTGAAGATGAAGTTCCGTGATGAACTCGCGGATGATAAGGTCTTCCTTTACCTGCCCATGAAGCGACCGGAGACCCATGACGAATACCTTCGCTTCCCGCTTCTCGATCTGCTCATTGCCAACCGTGAACTTCGCACCGACGATGTTGGGGAATTTATGGATACCTTCAAATTAAAGCCTCACCAACGTTCGCTGGTTCATAAATACATCCGCGAGCTGAAATATGAAAGTGTACAAAAGGTAATTGCTCCGGTGCTGAAATCGGCAGGGTTCGAAGAAAAACCCTTGCAACGGGCATTGATTTCGGCATTTCTACGCTTCCAGAAACCCGAAAGTACCGAACTGATGCTGGCAAAACTGATTACCCTGGGTTTGGAAACCGAAGAATCCGAGTTGAAACGGTTCAGCAATAAAATAACCGTCAATGGCTTACTGTCAGTTCTGGACGAATGGACCACTGAATACATCGGAGAGCCGGTAACAGAACTCACAGTGGAGCGATTGAGCCATCTGGCATCCCGGCTGAAATACAATGCGATGGTTTCGGAATTGGACATCAAGGAAAAAATTGATCCGTATGTGACCCTAAAAGTCAGCGAACAGGGCAAACTCAATTTGATTACCAGCCTGATTGAAACAGCTTCGCGAAACACTGCCGTTCGTGACAAGTTTTTACTGGCGCTGGATACGCTCACTCAAAAAGTACGCGAGCAAAAGCTGGTTGAATTGTACGGCGTTTCAGCCCCTTACCACTGGATGAATCAATCGCTGGTCAAAGAAATCCAAACCTGCATAGTCCGGCTTTACCTTGATGGGAAAGGAATGAACAATGAAATCCTTCACCGTATTGCACTTCACGAAGGACTGGCAGAAAACCTTCAGCAGGTCAATCGGTTTTTACTTCATAGCCTGAATACGCTTGAAAAGATTGCCAGGGCTGGAACTGCCATTCTGGACAAACCCGAAGAATATATCCGGATCTATTGCGAATCGTGGTATTCGGTAGATTCAGAGTACCGTAAATCCATTGTCGCCTGGAGAAATATCGACTTTGCCGAACTGGATGGGCAGGAATCGTTCGAACAACTGAAAGCGATCCTGGAGAAAAGGTATGTAGGTTTTATAGAAGCGACCAACCGTGAATGGCTAAAATGCTTGTCCGAAAAAGGATTCGATTATTCCAAACTCGGCATTCCCCTGCAATACAATTTCTACCAGTCGGAGCTTGCCAACGTCGATCAGAAAGTGGCAGTTATTATCTCCGATGGACTTCGTTACGAAATAGCCGCCGACCTGCTCCGTGAATTGAATCAGGAAACCAAAACGGAAGCAGTTATACGAAACTCACTGGCATCCATTCCTTCTGAAACACAGGTAGGAATGTCAAACCTACTTCCGGGCAAGTCGTTTATTTTTGAGGATGGTAAAGTAACTATTGACGGTATCTTATCCGACGGTCCCAAAAACAGGGAAAAGATACTTCAGCAAACGGAACCCGATTCGCTTGCCTTGTCCTATGCCCAATTGGATGGATTATCCCAGGCTGATGCCCGGCAAGTTTTCAAATCGAAGCTGGTTTACATCTACCATGATGTGATTGATGCCATTGGTCACAAACGGGCTTCAGAGCGGAATGTATTGCCTATGGTTCCTTCGGTGATAGAAGACCTGAAGAAGCTGGTCAAATACCTGCATACGTCGATGAATGTAAACCGCGTGCTTGTAACTTCCGACCATGGATTTATTTATACCGATCAGCCAATTAAGGAAACGGATTTTGAACCCGATATGCGGGGCGACATCAACATTGATACACAGACCAATCGCTACGGGTTCCTCGAAAAGCAAGAGACTCCTGAAAGTGGACATTGTTTTCATTTCAGCAAGACCAGTAAAATGATCTGCGACCGTTATGTGGTTATTCCACCATCCACGAACCGGTATCACCGGAGTGGCGCAACCGTTCAGTATGTGCATGGCGGAGGCAGTCTTCAGGAGTTAGTTATCCCGATTATCGAAAGCCGTTACCGCAAAAATCGTCCGGTTGAAAAAGTATTGCCTATGTTGCTTTCAAGAACCCTGAAGGTGGTATCCAACAGCTTAAAAGTTCAACTCCTTCAGGAACATCCGGTGACCAAGGACCTGAAAGAGCGCACCATTCAGTTGGGATTGTACGATGGAAACGATCTGGTATCCAATCTGGCAGAACTAAAAATGAACAGCACGGCGGAAAATCCTTCACAGCGGATGTTTGGGGTCGATCTTTACCTGAATCCCGGCGAAGGATCAAAAACACGGTTCTCGCTTCGGGTATTCGATCCGGAGGACACACTAAACCGCCTGATTGAAATTGAAGTAACCAACAACACTTTGTACGAATCTGATTTTTGATAACTTATGAAAGAGAAAATATTAGCCAATTTCGAAGGCAAAGTTGTTCGCAAAGACCTGACCTCAATGGTCAAAGGCAATTCAGTTGTACCATCTTATGTACTCGAATACCTTTTGGGTCAGTACTGTGCGGTTGATGATGAAGAGATCATTTCCAACGGTATCGAAAAGGTGAAAGAAATCATCCGGAATAATTTCGTTCAGAAAGCTGATGCGGAAAGTGTCAAAAATTCCATCCGCGATAAAGGAAGCTATAAAATCATTGATAAGGTAAAGGTGGTTCTGAATGAGAAGGATGATTTCTATGAAGCCAGCTTCGAAAATCTATCCGTTTCAAAGGTTTTCGTTTCTGATCACATCGTTAAAAATCACCCCAAGCTTCTGAGTGGAGAGGGTGTTTGGTGTATTGTGCAACTCGGGTACGACCATTCGGATGGCGCCCGCAGTCGTTGGCTCATCGAATCCTTGAAGCCAATCCAGGTATCAGGAGTTGATCTGGAAGACTTCCGCGAAAAACGTGCAGCATTTACCACTGACGAATGGCTCGACCTGTTGGTGCAGTCTATCGGATTGAATCCCGAATATTTTAACCGACGTGGAAAGCTGATCCAGATTTCAAGGTTACTTACCCATGTTGAGAACAATTACAACTTCGTAGAACTGGGACCGAAGGGAACCGGGAAATCGCACATTTTCTCAGAACTTTCACCTCATGGGGTTTTGGTTTCCGGAGGCGATGTAACCAGTGCAAGGTTGTTTGTTTCCAATACCGGCAAAGGCAAGGTTGGACTGGTTGGTTACTGGGATGTCGTTTGTTTGGACGAATTTGAGCAGGTAGTCGGCTCCAAACGCTCCGATGGCGACATGGTCAACATCATGCAGAACTATATGGCAAATAAATCGTTCAACCGTGGAAAGGAATCCGTTCAGGCTTATGCCTCCATGGCTTTTATCGGAAACACGAAACATTCAGTTCCTTACATGCTCCGGAATTCGCACCTCTTTGAATCCATCCCGGCAGCATACATCAAAGGCGCTTTTCTCGACCGCATACACATATACATTCCCGGATGGGAAGTGAAGATTCTGAAGAATATTGGTTTGTCTTCTGATTATGGATTCATTGTCGATTACCTGGCTGAAATCCTGCGTCAGCTTCGCAAATTCGATTATTCCAACTTGCTCGACACCTACGTCGCGCTTGATCCAACCTATTCCGGACGGGATACGACTTCTGTCAGAAAAACCTTCTCCGGATTAGTTAAACTGATCTATCCTCATTTAAAGATGACGGAAGAAGAAGCACTCGAACTGATCAATTTTGCCAACGAAGGCAGAAAACGGGTGAAGGATCAACTCTATATTTTGGATGAAACATTCCGCAACGAACCGGTAAATTTCCAATACACGGTGAAGTCAACCCGGAAAGTTGTAGAAGTGGAAACCCTTGAAAATATGAGTTTCGGAGTAAAGAAGACTCCTGAACATGTTCCAGGCGAAACGGAAGAAGCGGTAATCCCTGAAGGAGAGAAGATGAGTGCTCCGGTTACGAACCTGGAGGAAAAGAATATCATCATTCACGATAACCAGTCGGGCGTTTCGTATAAAAAACTATTCAGCGATTATCTGGTGGGCGCTTCCCGTGTTCAGTTGGTTGATCCATACATCCGCCTACCCTATCAGGCTAAAAACCTGATCGAATTCTGCCAGGTGATTGCCGATGCCAAAACTCCCGATGCCGATGTTGACCTGCATGTGATTACCTGGAATAAGGATGAATGTATCCCGGATGTGATTGACTGGTTTGTCGAGATACAAGACTCGTTGGCTCCACTAGGCATCAACCTCACCTGGACATTTGAAGATTATCACGACCGGCACATCACCACCGATACCGGCTGGAAAATCAAGCTTGGTCGCGGTCTCGACATCTTTGAAAAAGTCGAAGGATTCTTCAACACAGCCAACGTGGTCCAGGAATTGAGGTTGTGTAAGAATTGTGAGATTGGTTATTTGAGGGAGGGATAGAAATTTATTTAACAGCTTGAATAAGCATATATGCAAAAGAAATTTATTGACCATGAGGACTATGATCATCTTATTAGCAGTCTTTCCGGAGACTTTCGTCCTTTGATCAACAAAATCAAAAGATTAGAGAAACATGCAGAGCTAACCAAAAATGGTTTAAATAAAAAGGACTTATGGGATAAATGTGTGGAATGGATTAATCCAACCAGTCAAAATAAATGGATTATCCACTATGGGTATATTCGATATGGAAAAAAAACTAAAACGCACTTTTATCCTTATACTGAATTTAATACGACTAAAGGTGAAAAAGCATATTTATTAATTTCCAAAGAATACCAGCATGGTTTTAATAGTGCACATTTAACCAAATCAGCAGGAATAAAATTCAGTAAGAATAGTGAACAATACTTTGGAGATTTTTTACTAAAAGACCACTGGACAATTAGCGTTTTCAGAGGTCACTTTTTTTTCTCGTTTCGTGATACTGTCCAGAATAATGATTTAACTCCATTTCAAATTATTCATGAGTTTGCCGGCAACAAAAAGTATCGGTTGGTTGAAAATTTTGTCCAAAATGAAAAATGGTTCTTATACCTTCAGAGTAATGGAGTAGCCATGATTAAGCAATGTAGTAATTATTTGCTTTTTGATACGTATATATCCATTGATGAATTGAAAGATGATCAGTTGGATGCTATCAAAAATCATCTTAAACAATTAGATGAGAATGATTATTTTCCTACGGCAATTAATTTGATGGAAGGTCCAGGATGGAGAAAATATATTGATATTGAAAGGATTATCGCATTTGTTAATAAAGTGAAAAGCAAGAATCCTGAGTTGGGCAATAAATTAGAAGCAGAAATAACCGGTTATTGGAAGAAATATTACCCGTAAAGTTTTACCTCATTCAAGGGTGGTCACGTCCCGGCTAACTATATCAGTTGGTAATATGGCTAAATTCAGAGGCAATCTCACCATTGTGACCCTTAACCAGAAATGAGAACCCGTCCTTGGGCATGTCATAAGCAGCTTGTTCCCAGTTTATTGAATTCCAGAAGCATCTGTACCAGGTGAAGGTGGCGTAACGGGCAATTAATTGAAACTTGTCGTTGGAGTTCCTTAAACCCTCAATTCTCTAGAAGTAAAAGCAAGACTATATAACCCTTATTTAAACGATCAGCCTTCTTGGAACAATATCGTGCCTGGATCGAATGAGAGTGCCGGAAACGGGCTGTAAGTAGCCTTGTTTGATCAATGTCGACTCGTGTTGTATCTGATTTTAATTGCTGTCTTTTAGATATTGATAGTGTTTTACTTAAAGTTAAAGTTTAATACTATATCTTTAGTGACAGACTTTTTCCCACGGGTGCAGATAATGATTACACCGGCGCAGATGTATCAAATCCGGAAAATAAAAAAAGGGCAGCCGGCTTTTATAGCTAGCTACCCATTTCTCGAACAAGTGATAATTCAAGGATTGAAAGAGGAGGCAAAAAGCGCAGTAGGTAGTTCGACCTATTACGCTCAGGTACCTTCCTCCTAATTTAAAGAAAGAGATTACCATCCACAATATGGCAAAACCTCAATTTTTACGATACTAAAGTCTTCCTTACGAATCATTTCTTCAATATCATAGATACTTTTTTGTCGGTGTGTTAGATCATTAATATATGTTTGGAAGCGAGTTAGATGGGCATCGGTAACGTTTTCGTTGATGGCGATACTACGCCGACAGCTAAACTCTAATAGCATCCATCTCATTAAACGTTTTCGTGTTTCTCTTCCACCTATGTTTTCAATAAAAGCGATACCCTTTAAAAGTTTTGAATGTTGATTGGAGGCCAATAGGTCGTTAACCTTGTCTAAAATTTTAACTGTATTTGGTAATCCAACGGCTTTTAAAGTCTCATAAGTATTCGGTAGATAATAACCGTCGTCTCCCTCTGAAAAATTAATTTCCAATCCGTTTCTGCTTTTTACTAAAATTTTCATAATCTATTGATTTATAAATTGTTAATATTAAATTATTTTTTTTTGTTTGTGAAATATCCCACTGACAAGAACTTTTTATAAAAGCCTCCTGTGTAACACCTGAAAATAAACCCCTTCCATGGTGATCATCTTTCATTTAACTGGATTCAGGTCGGAATCCATGATTTCAGAATATAGCTATGGCTTGATACGATGTGATATTTGACTTGGCCACGCTAATCCATATAGAACATTAATATTTGCTTGGCTTGCGAACCTAGGGGACTAAGTTATTTCCGCCTATCGTCCCCTTCCATCACACAGAAGTTCATCATTTCAGTTATCCGGCTATAAACTCGGTCACCGTAAAAAGTTTTCAGATGCTCCAGGTCTAAATTTGTCGTTCCAAAAGTTTTCACATTGCGGTCGTAACGCCGAAGAATCAACTCGCCGATTACGTTGGTAGTGTTTCCAAAATTTGAAACGATATTTTCAGTTCCGAGGTCATCAATAAATAGTTTGTCGCACAATAGCCAATACATTAGGGAACCTGAATTTTTGGGAATCCCGTTTGTGAAAATGTCAAATCCTGACTTACAAAAGTTTTCTGTTATCGCATACGCTGGTAAAAATTCCGGCTTGTAAATTGGAAACAATCGCAACAAATTGACCAATCCACGAAACATCAAGGTTTTGCCACTTCCAACTTTGCCCATCAGTAAAATCCCTTTTTTAATGCTGAAATTATTTTCTGCCATGAATTTTTCATCGTTGGTAGCGATCCGGCAAATCTGATCAATGGTTTTACTGGCGTTTTCATCCGCTTTAAAGTTAGGGTTTAGATCAGTTAGATTTTCGATAAATAGTTGCTTAAATAGCTTAATATCTAGGTGCTCCGGATAAATTGCCTTGTTGTTTTCAAGGATTTTCTGAAGATTTGCCGGAAGGGATTTTATTTTGTTTTTCCAGTCGGTATCGCGTGGATTATAATATCGCATTTCTGAAATAAAGTGGAAACATTGTTCCAAATCTGTTTTAGTTTGTATTTTCATGGCCTTTTATTATAATCCATTTTTGATAAATCTTGTTGATGCGAAAGTGTCCTCCCAGTTTTTCGTACTAGCTTTTTGGCTTCCGTTTGCAGACGTTCAAATTGCTTCCTTAGTTTTTCAGTACTGTGTATGTTCCCCTTCCAAAAATCATTTTCGGTTAAAAATTTTAGTACTTCGTTAATCTCTGCCTCGGTACGGTGGTCTTTTTCGATCATTAAGCGGATATTACTTATCCAAGTGCTTGCTTTTGCTTTGAGAAGGTTTGTTGGTGTAATGGATTGCCCAGACATACCATCATAAATTTGTTTCCAGAGTTTGTACGCTAGTCCTTCATAAATATTTGAAGGAATGTAATCGGTGCTGAAAGCATCCGCTATTTTCTTTTTAATAGTTTTATCTGTTTCTGATGTTTCTATTGTTTTACTATGCCTACCTTGCTCTACACCTTGCTCTACACCTTGCTCTATACCTTGCTTTATACCTTGCTTTATACCTAAAGTACTAGGCAGACTTATTGAAATTTGATTGCAGGTGTGTTGGTTGTTGGACTTTGAAACAATAACAACAAAACCCCATCGAACTAATTCATCAAGTGCTTTTTTGTAATGTTGGTATCCTTTTACTCCAATAGCTTGCATTGAATAGTAAGTAGGTAATCCAAATACTTCCTTCCATTGTAGCCGGTTGTTTAATTCAATGATCCACAAAAACAGAGCTGTATGGATTGGTCGTGTCAATTCATTTGATTCAAAAACAAAATCAAACCATAATTTAGTAAGGTGATAGCCACTTTTGCCGGTATCTGTTTCTTTTCTGGCTGTCATTGCTGCACCTCCCTAAAGGTTAATTGAAACCATAACCAGAATTGTTGAAAGGAGCTAGCTATTATATAAATGCCCCCCGCTGCTTCTATGGATTTTTGATAGTCCTTTTGTGCCTTGCTCTGGGAATCATGGCCTATCTTTACTTCAATTTTTACAGAGTGTCCGGTAATAGTCGCTGCGACGTCTGCCGTTCCATTGGTGCCCGTGCCCTTGATCCATTTAGTACTACCAATTGTTCGGCTTCTTCCAACAACGTCTTCGAAGGTGGTTCTTGTGTCGATCATTCGTCCGGTATTGCTGATTCGTTCGGCCTGACCACCCGCCAGTCGGATATACTGAACGATGCAAGCGGTTAATCCGTTGGCGGTCTTGTCTGTAAATGTCCGGGGTGCAATGAAGCGTTCAGGCGTGTTAGGGTGTAAACGCTTTGCTTCATTGGTGGCCAACTCTTCCAACATTTTGACCGCTAAAGATTTGGAATAACGCGGTTTGATTTGTCTGGCAATCATATATCAAAGGTTTTAAGATACCACGAACGAAACTGGTTAAAGCTGTGTATTACAAGGCGATATTTGCCTTTTGGATGATCGGAATTGGAAGAAGTGAAATCAAATCGTACACCAATTATGACACTTTCACCGTGAAAATGTATGCGTACTTCGGCTTCAATGCGATTTGATTTAAGGTCGAGCATCCAAATGGCAGTTGCTTTGTCATTCGGTAGGAGGTCTTGCAATGTGACCTGAAAAATCTTTACAGGTGGGGATTGGCTGACGATTCTTGCTCCATGCCCTTTAGATATAAGGTAATCCAATATCGACTTGGCTTTATCGGCTGCATGATCCCCAATATAGGTGATGGATGATATATCCTGGTTAATATCAGCTGCATTGTCCAAATAATAAAAACAATTGCCGACTTCAGCTTTCTGGTTACGAGGATTATAAGTACCTTTAAATTTCGATAATCTTGTCCCTATTGCCTTTCGTGAGGTGGTGGGGATTCTTTTTATAAATTTCATCGTTGTCCTCTCCTACCCTTGATTAGATTATTATCCAGGTTACGACAGTGCTCAGTATTTGTAATTACCGGATTGGCAGTAAGCCACTGCATAATCTCATCTCTACGGAAGAAGAGCCGACCGTCTCGTTTAAAGTGAGGAATTTCGCTTCGGGAGGTTTTAGCGTAGATTGACGCTTTTGAGTATTTGGTTAAGTCCTGTAGGATTTCGATCCCATAAATTTCAGGAAGCTGGTGAGTTGTTAAAGCAGGAGCTTTTTGCTCTTGTTTTAGGATTGTCAAAAATTCTCCAACTGTCAGTTGAAAAATTGGTGTCTCTAAATTTTTAGTTGCGGTCATTGTTCCTTGTTTAAATTAACGTGGAACAAAGGAAAAATTTAAATTTAATATATTCTATTGATTTACAGCTACTTAAATTGTTTTAAATTGCCTGATTAATTTACACAATTAAAAACAAGTCAGGTAATTATATTTTTCTCTATTATTATTGAAATGAAATTCTTCATCCTGTCAAGTAGCTCTTTATTTTTTCTTATCCAATCATCGTTTTGACCAGATATAGATACAAAATCAGGTTCCTTACCGTAAAAAGTCAAGAATGATAAGAATAATTCTCGTCTTACGCCTTGATAAACATATCCTAACTCAACTAAAGCTCTGAGCATAAAAACCAACTCAACAGGCTCATTGCATTTAATATCTCGTTTTAAATCAGATAGAAAAATATCCTTATATTTATCATCCATACCAATAATCAGGTCTATAACTGGCTTTGCAACACTTGCTTTTCTACCAGGCTTTTTTCTAATCTTACCAGGTTCATTCCCTGATTCGTTGGTCAACTTACGATATTCATCAACAAATTGATTTTGGTTTTTCAGGTATTCCATTTTTAACATGTCGACTTGTTCTTTATTAAACGGCATTGCCTTTTTATCTCGTATAAATGATAAAATGGCATCCCTTTCATTGACTGTGTCTTCCTGAAATGAATTAAACCGAGTTATAATTGTCTTTGTCTCAGGGATACACCTATTTACAAGATACTCCTGCCAAGATGTCGAGGAGAGAAATTCCTTAAAAACAGTTACAGGCGGCTGCAAGAGTTTTATAATTTCATCGTCTTCTTCTGTAGTGAGTTTTAAGGGCAATAAAGTAAATCTTGACATAGCCCATCCTTCAATAAAATCTACTATCATTTTATCTGTTATCGGCTTCATTTCAGCCCAAATATCAAGTATAGGTTTAACTGAGGCGTAAGTTTTTACCAAATAGATATTACAGGTTGGTGTTTGATCCTTCCAGAAAGTTATTTCGCCATTAATCAGTCCTATTCTTTTTTGAATCTGATCGTCAAATAATTGCCATTTTGCTTTGTGAAGAAGCTCCTGATTCGCTTTAGATTTTTTTAATTCCGGTGTCAGTTGATTTTGAAATTGCAATGAAGTAACTGAAAGAAGCAATTTTTCAAGGTCTGTTTGAGCATTGGGTTCCTTTTCCATTTATGTCTATAATATTTTGGTTAATCTCTATTTTTAGAGTACTTCGTTTGCTTTGTCAATTTCATTGTTCTGGAATGAGTCAAGATATGTTTTAGTCGTCATTAGGTCTTTATGGCCTAAAGCTTCACTTATCACGTCTTCAGGGATGCCTGAATTTTTCAACCTCATGGCATAGCTATGTCTTGATTGATAGGAACTTAGCCGGATACCTTCAAATTTAAGTTCATCACCTAATGATTTTAGGTGTTTGTTGTATCGTTTGTAGCGATCTTTTATATGGGTGTATAGTTTTTGCCCTTCATAACCGTCAATGCTGACAATGGGCAAAAGATATTCATCAATCCGGGTTTTATCTTTCTTCGCCCAATCCAACAGGCTTTGAAGGTTTTCAGTTATTTTAATTCGGATGAATCTTGTGTTTTTGCTTTCAGTCTTTTGTCTCCTGTATACAATGTAGCGGCTACCTCCCTCTCCCACTACGATGTTTTTTTCGGTCAATGCTGCCATATCAACAACGCTCATTCCTTGAGCATAGTATGAAAACAAAAACAGGTTCCGGCTCCATTTCAATGGATAGGTCTTTAACTCTGCTGTTTTCATCATTTCAATGTATTCTTTCGGCAAATATCTTTTTTCGGTTTCTTGTGCAAGTGCTGCGATCGAATATCCATCTTTTCCAAAAGGATAATTAACCGCTGAACATTCTCCGTCTTTTATGGCTTTGTTCATAAGTGACCGTAAAGTTTTGATATAATATTTTTGAGTATTACCGACACAACCACGTCCAGCTAAAAATTCACTAAACCTTTTTACATACTTTAAATCAATCTCATTGAATATCCTTTTCCCGAAACTACTATCAAACTTTTGCAGAAGATCCAAGGCTTGTTCATAGCATTTTTTGTTACCATATCGTCCTGCAACATCAAGTTTTTCAATGAATTGTATAAAATACGCTTCAATTCCCGACTTTTTGGATTTGTTCAAAAGTGCCTGTTCAAACTGGCTCAATGTCCAATCAGTTTTATTTTTCTCAAATTCTTTGACAATATCAGCACATTGTACGGATTTTTCATCTAACCATTTATTGTTTGAATCTCTGTCTGGGTGTAAGTCTTTTTTCCTTCCATCTGTGGAATACCTTTGAAACTCTTCGTTCCATTGGCTTTTTACCTCTTTGTTGCTGCTAATGTAATCATTGGCTGAAATGCCCAAATAAATCTTTTTGCGCTGTCCTTTCTTTCGGATGACCAATACAATAGGACGACTACCATCTTTTAAAATTTTTCCCTCTTCACGATCAATCTTGAATGAATAATACTTTGCTGCCATATTGTAAATATTTAGGGTGCCGGATTAGTGCCGTTTATTTCATAACTACACCTAAAAAGATCGAAAATCTATCTATTTGTATTTCAGGTCAAATATAATGATTTATAAATAGATACAAACAAAAATAAGAATAAAACTCTACGCCTGGGGGGCGGGGGGTCGCAAGTTCAAATCTTGTCACCCCGACAAAATGGGGTTCCAAACCCAATCAAAAAGCCACAAATCATTGATTTTGTGGCTTTTTTTTCGTGCGCCCGGCATGGGTGATAACTTGGCGGTGCAAGTCCGCTATGAGCTTGGTAGTAGGAATCATTAGCCAAAGGCAAGGGTGTCGCGGGTGACTGCGAATCTGAAGGAAGCCCAGCGGCAAAATCTCGGCCTGACGAACAGGAAGTGCATATCAAGGCTTACAAAGGGTGGACGAGCTTGCGCAACAAAGCAAAGTCCCATACTACCCGAACCCTTTGGAGTAAATGCAACAGGTATATGAGATGAAAGTTATCGTTCTTACCCGGGGAGATCTGACCGAAACGGTGCGGATGTTTTTTTTTCAGAAGCACCAACCCATGCAGTAATGTGTGACTGAACTGTCAGAAGTCAGCAGAAGCCATAGTACTCCGATTACTCGGGAGAAGGGCAGAACGTAGGATGTCTTAAATTTTGTAATCCTCATGGACAAAGTAAAGAAAGCAGCCAATTCCGGACAATTCCGGAACTACCAGCAGGAAGAAGGGATGGAAGCCCGAGTTAATGCAGGAGAGCCGAGCTATACCAAGGCGGGAACAAAATTGAAAGACGAGAGCAAATTAAACACCAGGTACTTACTTGAAACAATTCTGGAACGGGGCAACCTGAACGAAGCTTATAAGCGGGTAAAACAGAATAATGGCAGCCCCGGGATTGACAAGATGAAGGTAGAATCACTTCTGCCATTCTTGCGGCAACAAGGCGAAAGTTTTAAGCAGAGTATTTTGGAAGGTACTTACAAACCCCAGCCGGTCAAGCGGGTCGAGATAGACAAGCCGGATGGAGGAGTGAGATTGTTGGGGTTGCCCACGGTAACCGACCGGATGATCCAACAGGCGATATCCCAGATATTGACGCCGATATTTGAAAAAGAGTTTTCCACGCACAGTTACGGTTTTCGCCCCAATCGCAATGCACACCAAGCCATCAAACAGGCACAGGCGTACATCAGCGAAGGGTATAAAACAGTAGTTGATATTGATTTGGAGAAATTCTTCGACCGGGTAAACCACGATAAACTGATGTACCTTTTGTCCGAAAGGATAGGAGACAAACGTTTACTGAAACTTATCCGGGCGTATTTGAAATCGGGGTAATGATTGGGGGGCTGTTCAGTCCATCGGACGAAGGGACACCTCAAGGTGGTCCATTAAGCCCGTTATTATCGAATGTGATGTTGCACGAACTGGACAAAGAACTGGAGAAAAGAGGCCATCGTTTCTGCCGATATGCGGATGACTGTAACATCTACGTCAAAAGCAAGAGGGCAGGCAGTAGGGTAATGGCCAGTATTGGAAAGTTCATCGAAGAGGAATTGCAACTAAAGGTGAACCAGACGAAAAGTGCTGTTGATAGCCCGACCAAGCGAAAGTTTCTAGGTTTTAGTTTTTATTATTCCAAAGATGGCGTAAAGGTGAAACTACATATTAAAACCTTGGCCAGAATAAAAGCGAAAGTTAAAACCTATACCAAGCGGAGCAATGGGAAAAGCATTGAGGAGCGAATAACAGATTTGGACTTGCTGATCAAAGGGTGGGTCAACTATTACAAGATCGCCGATATGCGAAAACATTGCCAACGTCTTGATGAATGGATGCGCCGAAGGTTACGGATGTGTTTTTGGAAGCAATGGAAGAAAATTGGATGCAGACATAAGAATCTTGTCAAATTAGGCATCAACTATTTCAAAGCGTGGGAATATGCCAATACAAGAAAAGGCTACTGGCACACATCCAATAGTCCTATTTTAGCATGTTCACTGACAAATAATTACCTCAAAGACCTTGGGTTATTTTCGTTTACCGAAGTTTATAACAATGCTCTAAATTCTATGAACCGCCGTATGCCGAACGGCACGTACGGTGGTGTGAGAGGACGAAACGGGAAATAATCCCGTTTCTCCTACTCGATTACCCTATCTACATGGATTTATACAATAATGTAATTGCTGCCAATGAGATAAACTTCAGTCAAAGAAAAAGAAAAAAGAAATGCAGGAAGAGTTTTTTCGTTTGGTAAAAAGGTACACCAATAATCGCGAATTGCAGCTCAACTACCCTTTCGAAGCATTTCTGTACAATTTCTTTAAAAAACATACGGGTATAACACCATCGAACTATAGAAATACGAGCAGATAAAATTATTATATATCACAAAGGTCATAATAATATCAGTTCAACTTTAAGGAATGCTTTTAGAATTGAAGCATTGATATCACGCAAAAAGAAGTAATCCTGAACGAAATTAAATTAATCTGTTAAAATTGTAAAAATATTTGGTTCTGTTTGTTGCGAACCAAAAAAACCTATTATATTTGCGCCATAATTAATCACAAAATGGAAGAATCAGAAAGATTAAAAAAGCAAAAGGAGCTGATCGAATACATCGGGCGACAAAATGAACGTGAAGGTTTTCAGCCTGTTCCAGCGCGTATTTTAGGTTTGTTAATGGTCATGGATAAGGAAGAATATACCTTCGAAGAGATTGTTGAAGAAATGAAAATCAGCAAAAGTTCGGTAAGTACCGCGCTTAAAAATCTGGAGATACGCGGCATCATCGAGTATGTTACCTATCCTGGCGACCGCAAACGGTATTTCCGTTTTTTTTCCGGTGAAATAGATGGATTCATTAATGATATGGAAGCCAAGATGATAAAAAATCTGGAAACCATTCAGCAGATTATTGGATTAAAAAAAGATCCGAATTCGCGCAACGCAATGTTTTTAAAGACTATTTCAACCGGGATGGAATTCTTTATTCGGAAACTGGATGAATTAAAAATTGAATACAAAAAAGGGCAATAATTTTTTTATCTATTTGGTTCTTTTAATTTCGAACTAATTATTAATATCAGAACAATATACTAAAAATGAAACAATTAGCAATTTTACTATTACTTGCGTTTTTAACATTTCCGGAGGAAGGGAAAAGCCAGGAGCAGTACTCGCTGAACGACCTGCTAAAACAGGCTGTTGAAAACAGTCATGAAATGAAAAAAGCAGCACTGCAACGATCTGAAAGCGCTTCGAGAACAAAAGAAGTGATCGCAAACGGACTTCCACAGGTAGATGGAAGTTTGGATTATTCCAGAATGGGAATTCCGGAAATCAACATTTCGCAGGAAATGATGGATGCTTTGCCTGAAGATATAGCTCCTCTATTGGGCGGATTGTCAGACATTAAAGCCCTTCACACCACCTCGGCTGGAGTAACTGTGAGCCAGCTACTTTACAGCAAGTCGTATCTCACCGGAGTGAAACAGGTTAAAAAAGCAGAAGATCTTTACAATTTTATGCTTCAGAAGACCGAAGAAGATGTTATTCACGATGTATCGGCAAGTTATTACCAGGTGCTGATGAATTATTCGAACCTGAAAATCCTGAATGACAATATTCATAACCTGGAAAAACTATACAACATACTGAAACTTCAGTACGAGAACGACTTCGTTAAACAAACTGATGTTAGTCGTTTAAAAGTAACCCTGACCAACCTGAAAACACAACGGGAAACGCTTAAAAACGGTATTCAGATGCAAAAACGAATCCTGAAAATTATTTCAGGCATTCCGGTCGAAAAGGAACTTTTACTGGATACAGCCCTTGTGGACAAAATGGCCTATCAAAAACCAGTGATGTCGGAATTTGTATTGGATATATTGCCTGATTACCAGTTGATGAAAAAACAAAACGAGCTGGCTGGCTTGCAGATAGAATCAGACAAAGCGGCTTTTTATCCGAATCTGGCTGCTTTCGGGCAATTCACCTATTCAAGCTATGCTACTGAATTTAAGTTTAAAGATTTCAATAACATGAATACCGTTGGACTGAAAGCCACCATCCCCATTTTCAGTTCAGGCATGAGGAAGAACCGGGTGTTGCAGTCGCAACTGAAGTTCCAGCAGAATCAGGAAGATTTCGATCTGAATAAGAAATATTTGGAAACAGGGTATCAGAATTCGGTCAATTCGCTTCTTTCTTCGTGGTCGAACATACAGGATCAGCAGGAAAATAAGGAGTTAGCCAACGAAGTGTACGGACAGGTTAAACTTCAGTTTGACGAAGGAATGGCCTCGCTCACCGACCTGCTGAATGTTGAATCTTCGCTTTTGGAGGCAGAAAATTTGTTTAACCAACAACTTCTGAAATATAAACTGGCCGAAATAGAACTCCTCAAAGCCACAGGAAAATTAAAAACTTTAATCAATTAAAATAGAAAATGAAGACTTTAAAACAAATTTCCGTTGCGCTGATAATCCTTGCATTAATAGGTCTGGCAGCGTATAGATTAAATTCAAACAAAGAAAAAATTAAAACTACAACGGTATTGGCCTCGCAAACCATTTCAGAAGTTCCTGTGCGAATCGTTTCACCGCAAAGCGGAACAATCAGTAAACAAATTTCGACCACCGGAACGGTGAGTGCCACCGAAGAACTGGTGGTTTTATCAGAAACTCAGGGGAAGGTAAAAAAAATACACAAAAACGTGGGCGACCGTGTACAGAAAAACGAGGTGATAGTTGAGGTTGACGATGAAACCATTGCCGCCAATGTGCTGGTTGCTGAAGCCAATTTCGAACAGCAAACCAAGGATATTGAACGTTTACAGCGCCTCGAACAAGGCAACGCAATCCCGAAACACGACGTGGAACAAGCACGCATTGGGTTGAAAAAAGCGGAAGCCGACCTGATAACTGCTCGCAAAGCGTTGCGCGACACCAAAATAAAAGCGCCAATCTCAGGTGTCATCAACAAACGACTGGTTGAAAACGGACAGTTTATTTCAGGTGGAATGCCCATCTGCGAAATTGTAAACACGTCGAAACTGAAAATATGGGTGAAAGTTCCGGAGAAAGACATTTTTAAACTGGCAAAGGGCCAGGTGGTCAATGTGATCATTCCTGCTTTCCCCGGAAAAACATTTACCGGAAAGATTAATTCGATTGGCGAAAAAGCTGACAATGCGATGAAGTTTGATGCTGAAGTGATTATGGATAACAACGATGGAGACCAGCACCTGAAAGCCGGACTTTTCAGCGAAGTGCAGATTCCGGTAGAGGCTTCTGAAACCATCCTGATTGAAAAAACTGCGATTACAGGAAGTATGAAAAATCCGTCGGTTTTTGTGATTGAAGGTGATATCGCAGTGAAGAAGGACATCATTATCAACGAGAGTGACGAAAAATTCGTTGAAGTTGTAAGTGGCCTTAAAAAAGAAGATCGCGTTGTTGTTAGCGGACAGTTAAACCTGAACGACGGTGACCGTGTAAAAATTATTCAATAAACGCTTATCATGAATATAACCGATATCTCAATAAAAAGAACGACCATTCCGGTAGTTATCTTTACCATTCTGGCGCTGGCTGGTATATACAGCTACACCCGCCTGAATGTTGAACTGATCCCGAACATTGACATACCCGTTAATGTGGTGATGACAGTTTACCCCGGAGCCGCACCCAGCGAGGTGGAAAGCTCTGTAACCAAACCCATTGAAGATGCTGTTTCGGGCATGGAAGGAATCGATAAGCTCAATTCTTATTCATTCGAGAACATGTCAATTGTCGTAATCCAATTAAAAGACGACATGGATGCCGATATTTCGCTTCAGGATTGTGAGCGTAAAGTGAACATGATTCAAAGCGAATTGCCGGAGGATACCGAACTGCCGCGATTTATGAAAATGGACATGAACATGATGCCCATCATGAGTATCGCTGCTTCATCAGATATGCCGGAACAACAGTTTTACGACTTGATCGATTTAAATATTGTCCCTTACATTTCTCAGATTAAAGGTGTTGCCCAGGTTGAAATCATCGGTGGTAATCAACGCGAGATTCAGATCAAAGCCGATGCCCAGAAATTGCAACAATATGGCATTTCTCTGTCGTTGCTGAAACAGATGATTACGGCATCGAATCTCGATTTTCCGGTCGGAAATATTAAAGACGATCAGACCCGTTCACTGATCCGTTTAAGCGGAAAGTTTACTTCAGTTGACGAAATTAAGGAGCTGATACTTCGCACATCAGCCAACGGTTCGACCATCAAAGTAAAAGACGTGGCCACCGTAGTTGACGGAAATAAAGAAAGTACAAAAATGGCCCGCATCAATGGAACTCAGGCCATTGGTTTATCTGTTACGAAACAAAGTGGTGCAAATGCGGTTGAAATCAGTGATGAAACGCATAAGCTTTTCAAAGAAATTGAAACCAAATACGCCGACCAAAACCTGAAATTCATCATTGCCAGCGACTCTTCAGAGTTTACGAAAGATGCCGTTAACAGCGTAATGGTTGACTTGATATTTGCGATTATTCTGGTGTCAATCACCATGTTGCTGTTTTTGCACAGTTTCCGCAACCTGTTGTTTGTGGTTGTCTCCATTCCAACCTCAATTGTTTCGACTTTTGTGGCCTTCATGCTCTTCGGGTTTTCGCTTAACTTGCTTACGTTGCTGGCCATGTCGATCGTAGTTGGGGTTATTGTTGATGATGCCATTGTGGTTCTGGAAAATATTTACAGGCACATGGAAGAAGGCAAAAATCGCTGGCAGGCATCGCTCGACGCCACCAAAGAACTTGGCATCACAGTGGTTTCAATTACCATTGTGCTGATTGCCGTTTTCCTGCCAATTGGGCTGTCCGGTGGAATTACCGGAGAATTGCTTCGCTCATTTTCAATGGTCATCGTTTTTTCCATTTTAATCAGTTTGCTCGTATCGTTTACGCTGGTTCCGTTGCTGACTTCCCGCTTCGGAAAAATTAAAATACTGAAGAAAAACAATTTGCTTGACCGTTTGCTGATGGGATTTGAATCGGTGATCAACGGAATAAAAAGTTACATCATGTCGGCTTTGCATTGGGCCTTGGGTCATAAAACCATCACATTGGTTTCGGTTGTCCTGCTTTTAGTGGCTTCATTCTCGCTTGTTTCAAAAGGATATATTCAGACTGAATTTATGGATGCGGGCGATAATGGTGAATTTATCATGAAAGTAGAGCTTGAAAAAAATGCGACGCTCGACGAAACTGCAAAAATGTGCGCAAAAGTTGAAGAACGGCTGTTGCAGTTTCCTGAAGTAGAGTTGCTTTTCACCAAAGTTGGTTCAGAAGGGGGAAGTATGTCATTTAACGAAACCCCTAATGTTGCTGAAATAAATGTCAAACTGGTGGACAAAAAGAAACGGGATGTTTCGTCAAAAGTATTCAGTATTCAGGCAAAAAACGCAATGGCTGAACTGTTTGCAGGGCCGAAATTTACAGTAAACGCCGTCAGTATTATGGGAACAACCACCCGTCCGTTGGAATTGATCGTACGTGGAAACAATTACGAGGAAGTGAAGCAATATGCAGCCAAAGTGCTGGAGGTGGCCAAAAAAGCCCAGGGTACGACCGATGTCGAAAGCTCGGACGAAGAAGGAAACATGGAGCTGAACATTGAAATTGATCGCGACAAACTGGCCAAAATGGGGCTAACCCTTGGCGAAGTTGGAGCTGAACTCCGTATCGCATTTGCTGGCGACAATGATCTGAAATACAAAGAATCAGGTGAAGAGTACGACATCAACATCATGCTCGACGAGTTCAACAAAAAGAGTAAAGACGACGTTGAAAACATGTCGCTGATTACCCGCACCGGTAGCATTGTTAAACTGAAACAGATTGCATCTGTTACTGAAAAGAAAGGCCCTGCGATGTTAACCCGTTTCAACAAATTACCGGCAGTTTCCATTACCGGGCAGGTTGCCGGAAATACAATCGGTACCATTGGCGAAGAAATTCAGACAAAACTGGAACAAATAGAGAAACCCATTGGCGTTGATGTAGTTTATGCCGGTGATCTTGAAAACCAGACTGAATCGTTTGGTAGCTTGCTTATTGCCTTGATTGCTTCAATTCTCCTGGTTTATTTGACCATGGTAGCCCTTTACGACAGCTACGCCTATCCGTTTGTGGTGATGTTCTCTATGCCTTTGTCAATTATCGGCGCCTTGCTGGCATTGGCACTTGCCGGAAAAAGCATGAGCTTGTTCTCTATCATGGGTATCATCATGTTGATGGGATTGGTAGCCAAAAATGCGATCCTGGTGGTTGACTTTGCCAACGATTTGGTTGAAAAAGGACACAAAGTTTACGATGCCATTGTTGAAGCCACCAGCCTGCGTTTCCGCCCGATTTTGATGACCAACCTGGCGCTGATCTTCGGTTTGCTTCCGCTGGCACTTTCGAGTGGAGCTGGTGCCGAATGGAAAAGCGGTATTGGCTGGGTACTGATCGGTGGTTTAATAAGTTCGATGTTCCTGTCGCTGATAATTATTCCGGTAATTTACGTGCTTGTTTCAAAAATGCTGAAGAAGGATCAAATGAACGAGAAAAAACGACTGAAAGAAATAATGAATATAGAGCATGTGCTTCCTGATGTGAAATCGTTTAATTAATTGGATGATCTTATGAATAACCCAATTGAGTTCTGAAAAGAGATATTTTTTCTATTCTTCCCGGTCCGGAATATTCGGGACCGGGAGATTAGAAGAATCTTTGTAAAAAGGGACTTTTGGTTTTGATAGTATAACAATGGATACTGTAGCCCGGAAAGAACGTATCAAAAAGAAAACAATCGCTTACTGAATTGCACCAATCGAACTCAGGTTATTGAAGCAGAATTCGATATTACAGAATTAATTTAAAAAACAATTTACTACAACCTAAGATCTATTTTAACACCTTCGGGTATGATCCTATTACCCCAGGTCGTACAAAATAAACCGAAGTTTAAACTTTTACGGTTGTTTTAACATATACAAAAAACTATGGAGCTTGAAATAATAAAAACGGTTGCTTCCACCTTAACGACCATTCTGGAAGAAGAAGGAATTATGTCGTTGGATGAGCTAAGAGACATGGCTAACCTGCAAGAGAAAGAGGTACTACTGGCGCTGGACTGGCTACACGGCGAAGAACGGATAGAGCTACTGCCAGCAGGAAACGTGGTGAGCGTGATGCTGATATTTTGATCATTCGGCACAGTCTTTCATACAAGAAAAGCGGTCGGTAATCAGAAACATAAAAAAAAATGTGAAGATAATTTGGTGCGGGTTGCTAGCCATGATTCTACTTGCTATCGGTTCATGCGATAAATTGACACATTACAGCCCGTATGATGCAAGCCTTCTTTGGCAAACATGATGTTTAGTTTTGAAGGTTTGGAATTGTAAAGTAGAATGTACTTCCTTTTTCGACTTCACTTTTGACCCATATTTTACCGCCGTGTTTCTCGACGAATTCTTTACAGAGCAAAAGCCCAAGGCCAGAGCATGGTTCGCCTTCGGTGCCTTTTCTACTGGTTTGCAAATCAACCCGAAATAAATTGTCCAGTATTATCTGATCCATTCCAATACCATTGTCTTTTACCGATATTTCAACATTTTTGCTAACTGTATTTTTTTTAGCCGAGATTTTAACTTTTCCTCCCTTTACGGTATATTTTATGGCATTATATATAAGGTTCCTGATTATTGTTTGAAGTAGGTTACTGTCGGCAAAAACCGTTAGATCTTCAGAAATATCAGTTGTTATTTCAATTCTTTTATTTTTTGCTGGTTCAATAACCATTGCTATACTTTCAGTTAGAATTTGATTCACAAAAATGACTTCAGGGTTAAAAGAAAGAGCTCCTTTTTGTATTTGTGACCATTGCAAAAGGGTTTCAAGCAAACGGTACAGATTTGTTGCAGATTTATTCATTGAGACTGCCATCTCTTGTGCCTGAGACATGGTTAGGTTGGGTAGATCTTCTGCCATCACTTGTGTCAGCCCCAAAAAACTATTGAATGGGCTTCGCAGATCGTGAGCAATGATTGAGAATAATTTATCTTTGGTGGCAACAAGACCTTTTAGTTCCTCATTAGTTAACAAAATTTCCTGCTCTGCTTTCTTGCGTAAACTAATGTCGCGGATAACCCCGTTCAATCCAACCATTGTGCCATCAGCATTATAGTGGGTACTTGAATTTACTTCTGCCCAAATCCAGCTGTTATCCCGGCATTTTAGTTCCAGCTCAAATCGGATTGTGCCGGTTTTGATTCCTTTTTGTTCATCTTCCAAAAGCTTAACAGTAACTTTGCGGGCGTGTTCTATGCCTTCCGGCTTAAGCAGACTCCAGATCGGTGTTCCAATGACTTCTTCCTTTTTAAAGCCTCGCATACGCTCATCAGCAGGACTGACATAATCAAAGCAATAGTTCGAATCCAAATGCCAGATTGTATCGCCTGAATTTTCTGTCATGAAGCGAAATTTCTCTTCGCTTTCGTTCGCTTTAATTCTTTCCCTTGTGTAATTTTCATGGAGAAATTTGATGATCAAGAAAACAAAGTAAGAAGAGTAAAACAATGTAAAAATGGAGTCCATCCAACGATCATTTTCGTTGTCAAAGTTTACTATTAAGTCGGGCCGATAGAATTGAAGGAGGTAAATGGATGTGAAAGAGCTCAGGAAGAGAATTATCACATACTTCTTTTTTATATCCGAAACAGTTATTAACCCAAGAATTAGAATTACAAATCCGGGCATGACGTTGTACCCGTTTATTCCGCCATTAAAAACCCAAATGACTGAAATACCGAATATTGAGATGACAATAACGGGAAAAATATAAGGTTCATGTATTCTTTTAAACCTTACAAAATAGTAAAGAATGAATAATATTACTGATAATAGAAGTGGAATAATTGCTGCAAATACAGATGTGTTGAGTACCAGATTTATGACTGATCCAATCAGACTGGTAAATATTCCAATAATAATTGCAGATAAAAACACCCGATTTTCTATGGTCAAATCCTCGTCTTCTGCAAATATAAAATTGATAGCTTTTTCAATTTTTCCCATGAATGAAATGTGTATTATTATTTGGTAACGAGGGCGAAATTTGCCTTCTTTTCCAACTTCGCTTTCCGGCCTGATTTTTCCACCATGCACTTTCATGATTGTTCATTCCACTTTTTCCGAATTTTCCACTTTAAAGCTAAGAATATATCACTTTTAGAAATTTATTTATGTTCGTTTTACTTAGCTAAAGCATGAACCTATATGTTTTGTCTGGCGAAAGGGTCATTTCAACTGTCGAATGGTAAAAATTATTTTCTGAATTGCTTTGTATTTTCTAATTTACCCTGTTTTTTATTTGGAAATTCGTGTTGATTTAATTCTGAAAAAGATGAAAACCCTAAATTGAGATTACTTTATTTCACAGAATACAATTTTGATTGATGTGTCAAATTGCGTAAAAACAGCGCTCCATGCTCCAAAAATTTAGGTGCATGGTTGGTCCCAGAATTTTCCAGACGTTTTTCAACGGATGACCGGAATGGCAATGAAGGGAAATGAATGAAGTGATTGACAAATCGGGTGAGAGAAATTATAAATGATGAATACATCCATACCAACTTTTCCTGTAATCTTTGCTCAATTTGACCCGTTGCCTAAAGGCGAACAGCCTGCCCCGATAAAAATCGGGGGCAAAGGATATTTCTACATTATTAAACAAGGTATATAGCCGGATATTCATTGAACGATTTTACTTATTCAATGATATTTGTGGTATTAATACAAGATTTTGTCACCACTACAAGCTGAAAATAAAAGGGTTAGGCTCACAAGCTCAACCCTATTTTCTTACCTATCCCGCCGGATTCGCGACACTTTTAACAACGATGTTAATGATCGGTATTTAAAATGCCAGTCCACAGCCATAATAAATGAACTTTTTTGTCTGCTGATTGTGTGTTGGAATCATCCAATCTGCGATATAAATTATCTGCGTTTAAGTGCTTGAAATGAGGATTGATTATTTTTTCCTCTATTATCACCTTAGATTCTTTTACCAACCTAATAATATCACAAACATGAAAAGGTTTATTATCGACTTGCACAAGGATACAATATTCGAGTGCCTTTTTCCGAACCTGAACTTTTGTATTTTCTGTTTTCATGACGCTGCCTCCTTAAATATTTGAGTTAATTGTTCCTGTTTTTGAATTGTTTTTTTTCTGTTTCTGAGCTTTTTCTAATTCTATGACGCATGATTTTTACTTTCGTTACAATTCATATAGTACATTTTTAAATATTGTACCATTTTATGCAATGTAATATGCATAACACGTTTCATGATTATACTTCTACTTGAAATAAATTTCTTTTAATCCTAAAATAATCAGCACTATAAAAAAAAGCAGCCAATTCCTTTTGTTAAGAATTGACTGCTTCTATGATTAATTCTGTAGAACCAAAATTTAAATTTTGGTTCTTTAACTTCGCTGATTATACTATTTTAGCTTTCAGGTTTAAAAGCTGCATCTTCATATTTTCCAAATCCTGCAACAAATTATTCTTCGAAGTCGAATCGTCGAGTTGGATTCTATAATTCTGGAATAGTTCCTTGTAGTATTCAACTCCTTTCTCCATATTTTCAGAAAACGTAACGAAGTATTTCTTTTGCTTGTCAGAAAAAGGTCGAACACTTTCCTCAAGCTTTCCGCCAAGATATTCGATGTACATTTGTATTTCTTTCACGAATAAATTTGGACGGTCGGTGCGCTCCATTACATTGGTTCGTCCGTAAATATGATCAACCATCCTTTTTAGGGAATAAAGGCTTGAAAAATATGCCAGATTCGGTCCGGGACAAATACTAACGGCAGTGCCTTCCATTTTAACATCCAAATCATTCACCATCAAGGTCGAAGCGGTAAGTCCGTTACACAAGCAAGCTTTATCTGTTATTTTACTGAGCTGCTTTTCGAACTCCATTTCATTTAGGTTTTGCTCTTTAAGCTCCAGAATTTTATCGCGTTGATATTCTTTTGACGCGGTGCAGATAGTTTGTTTTTCAGGAACCGGATTCAGAGCAAGGTATTTCTTTGTACATGGGAAACCATATTTACCAGCTTTATTTTGTGCTTCCTTTTTCAGATCCATTCCATTACCGCGTACATTGTTGAAAATAACACCTAATGGCGAAACTTCACTCATGTAAAGATCTTCTTCTTTTGCTTTGCACAGTAATTCCAGGGTTTCTTCATCAACTGTGGTAGCTTCCGGCACGAGTAAAAATGGGGTTCCCCACCCTATCGAGTCCAAATTGTAATATTCAAGTAAAAACTGATGTTCGGTATTTGACCCAACTCCACCCTGTGCTGTAATTTTCACCAGCAAAGGTTTCTCCGGAACAGGTTTTCCCTTGTCGGCAAGCGCCTTTATATAAATTTCGTGAACAGCTTCAATTAATTGTTCTTTGCTGTTCCTGAACTCTTCAAGAACCGGCCCCAGTAAAAAACCATCGGTTGCAAAAGCATGCCCACCACAGTTTAGACCCGACTCAACACGGTATTCAGATACCCAAATTCCTTTCTTTGCCAGAAAACGTCCCTGAATGATGGCTGAACGGTAATCACTTACCTTCAAAATCACCTTTTTCTTCAGTTCCATTTTAGCATTCGGATAAAAATCTTCGAATTCTTCCAGATAACTGTAAAGACGAGGGTTCATTCCGGCAGAAAGTACCAGTGAAGAACTTAAATCGCTCAGGGCAAATCCACGAAGCGCCGATTGTGCGTCACTGAAAATTGAAGGTAATTTCTCGTTACCTGCATAAGCATCGCGGTCAAGTTTCGACATGATGTTTACATCGATCTCGCCGGCGACCAGGTTTTCGCTCAGCCAATCCGAAAGTTTTTGCTTCATCTGACCTGTATTGACCATCTGATTGAATTTCAACTTCAGATCAGAAAAATCGGGCAACATTTTAATGTATTTATCCAATTCTTCTTCGGTATGCGAAACAGAATTTTTCAGACCTTCAAACTTATGCTTTACAATTTCCTGAACGGTATTCAGATAAGCTGTTATGCGTTTGGCACGGTGATCTTCCGTTTTAGGTGGAATAGATTGAAAAGGCAAGTTGAATTTTTTACAATAAAACTCCCTCATTTTTTCCATCGAAATATCATCGACCAGCGAAATTACAGAGGAAATGCCATAATGAGCTACTTTAATAGGTGAATCAATGGAATATCCCAGGCCCATAACGGGGATATGAAAAGTGTGCGGGTTATTATGGAAACTCATAAATAATTTTTCTTGATTAATAATGGTGGTAAAAATAACTTATTCAGTTTAAATAGGAAAGATTAAATACTTATTAAAAGATAGATTCAGAATAAAAAAAAACTGTTTTTACAGCCGGTTGCCATCATTTACAAGCGTTTTCGGTATTTTTTTAACAAAGAATGCTGATATTCGAAAAAGATTGCCTAAAAAAGAGCTTCTACCGCAAATGAGTGAACCATATTTTTGTAGAAATATTTGTAGTCCTGGCTTCAGATAAAACAGTTCGAAAAATTGCATTTTGAAGAGTGATTATTATACTCATTTTATTTATCTTAGTAAACGCATGTGAAAAATATAGAGAATAATGTCAAACTTTCTAAAATAAGCAACATGAAACCAACCATTCAGAAAATCGCAATTGTTATCGGGATCGCAATTATTATCCTGATAATCCTGGTTCAATTTTTTTCAATACGCAAACTGAAAGATAAAGTACAACTTGCCAATGTTGAACTGGCAACCTTGAACGATTCAGTTTCGGTACATAAATCAAAAACCGGACAATTAACCTTTAAAATTGCATCCGTAGAAATCGAAAAACGCAACCTGAAAGAGTCACTCGAAACACTCGAATTAACAGCGAAGGAATTGAGAAGTCAGGGAATAAAATATCGGAATATTATCAATGTGCAAAAAGCAAAAATTGAGGCACTTGGTTCAGGTTCAACAATTATTCGCGACACTTTTAGAATTACCAATACCGATACAATCAAAATCGCAAAATTCGATTGGTCAAATGATTTTTTAAGTCTGAATGGCTCTATCGAAAACAAGAATCTCGATTTTAATTACAAATACAAAACCGGGATTAATATTGTAACCGAACAGAAGCCAAAAGGAACCATCGTCAACTTTTCACTGGCCGATCCGAATGCCACTGTTACAACAGCGACAAGCATCACAGTCACCCGTAAAAAATCTATCCTTGAGAAATGGTATATTACTTTACCAGTCGGTTTTGTGGGAGGTTTCTTATTGGCAAAATAGATATTTTAAAGCCGGATAGAATTTATTTAATACTGAACATTTGTAATTATAATTACAGTATCAATACAAATATTTCAAAAAAAAAATTATAACCACATGAAAAAAATCCTGATTCTAGTAATTACTGCTTTTGTAGTTGTTTTTGGGAAAACATCCCAGGCAACCGAAATCGAGTTTAAGGAGTTTGACCTCCCAAACGGGTTGCACGTAATCGTGCATGAAGACCATTCTGTACCAATTGTTGCAGTTTCGGTCATGTACCATGTCGGTTCAAAAAATGAACAACCCGACCGAACCGGTTTTGCGCACTTTTTTGAACACCTGATGTTTGAAGGGACAAAAAACATCGACCGTTTTCAATATGATAAAATTGTTGAAAGCGCCGGTGGTACACTAAATGCAAACACAAGTTGGGACAGAACCTATTATTATGAAATTCTTCCTTCGAACCAGCTTGAGCTTGGTCTTTGGCTCGAATCGGAACGGATGCTCCATGCACGCGTTGATTCAATTGGAATTGCCACACAGAAGGGAGTCGTTATTGAAGAAAAAAAACAGACTGTTGATAACCGACCATACGGATCTTTTGTAGAGGAAACATTAAAAAGAGCATATAAAAAACATCCATACAGGTGGCCTATAATCGGAAATGCCGATCATATCAGGGCTGCCAAAGACGAGGAATTTAAAAAATTCTACGATTCGTATTATGTCCCGAATAACGCAGTACTGGTGTTAGCAGGTGATATCAATTTTGAAGATGCAAAAAAACTTGCCGAAAAATATTATACCGATATTCCGGCAAAAAAGGGTGAAATATACCGCCCAGGTTTGATTGAAGAAATAAAACATACAGAAGTAAGAGATACTATTTACGACAATATCCAGTTGCCTGCGGTATTCCAGGCCTATCACATCCCGGCCATGGGGAGCGATGATTATTATGCGGTAGAAATGTTGAGCAAACTGCTTGCAACCGGGCAAAGTTCGAGGTTATACAAATCATTGGTAGATGATCAGCAACTCGCCATTGAAGTGGCTGCTATCCCTCTCCCATTTGAAGATCCGGGATTGGCAATTATTTTAGCCCTGCCAAATATGGGGCTCGATTGTGCTGCTCTTGAGGCTGCCATGGACAAAGAAGTAGAAAAAGTGCAGAAGGATTTAATCCCTGAAAAGGAATTTCAGAAGTTAAAAAACCAGATTGAGAACCAGATTGTAACTGAAAATTCGACCATTGCAAACAGGGCAAATGCCCTCGCTGAGAATTATACTTATTTTAAGGATGCCAACAGGATTAATACCGACCTGAAAAAATACCTCGCGGTAACACAGGAAGACCTTAAACGTGTTGCCAACGAATATTTCAGGAAAGACAACCGGGTAGTTTTATATTACCTGCCCAAACCATCAAAAAATTAATCCTCATTCAAAAAAAGTAAAATCATGAAAAAATTAGTTTATTCCTTATTTATACTATTTCTAGCCACCACGGTAAATGCCCAGCTCGACAGGAGTATTCGTCCCAATGCGGGACCTGCGCCAAAAATACAACTTGGCGATTACAAGCTTTTCACATTGGACAATGGCTTAAAAGTAATTGTTGTCGAGAATCACAAAATTCCGAAAATAACCTATCAGCTCAGCCTTGATATTGATCCTGTTCTTGAAGAAAACCAGGCTGGTTATGTAGCAATAACAGGCGATCTTTTAAGGGCGGGCACAACAACCAAAACGAAAGCAGAAATCGACGAAGCCATTGACTTTATCGGAGCGTCGTTAAATACATTTCCAACCGGAATTTCAGGATCGGTTTTAACAAAATTCAGTGGTGATCTGCTTGCTATCATGAGCGATGTTTTGTATAATCCTTCTTTTCCTGCTGAAGAGTTGGAAAAATTGAAAAAACAAAATATTTCCGGTATCCAAACAGCTAAGAATGATGCGAATTCAATTGCAAACAATATTAATTCGGCGGTGATCTTCGGTAATAAACATCCTTACGGGGAAATAAATTCTGAAAAAACCTTTGAAAGCATCACTTTGGATAAATGCAAAGAATATTACAAAACCTATTTCAGGCCAAATGCAGCTTACCTGATCATTGTCGGCGACATTACTTTAAAGGAAGCACAGTCGCAGGCTAAACAGTACTTTGGTAAATGGGAGAAAGGTGTTGTACCAACTCATAAATATAATTTTCCTGAATTGAATAAATCGCCAAGGGTGGTCATCGGCAACAGGGACGGCGCCGTACAATCGGCAATAATGGTAAGTTATCCACTTGAATTTAAACCCGGCAATCCTGATGCAATTAAAGCCAGCGTCATGAATTCGATATTGGGCGGCGGAAGCCTTTCATCACGAATCAATGCCAATTTAAGGGAAAAGAAAGCATATACCTACGGTGCTTATTCTTCATTGAATACAGATAAGTTGGTTGGGTCATTCAATGCTTCCGGAGAAGTAAAAGGCGAAGCAACCGACAGTGCAATGGTTGAACTGCTTTTTGAAATTAACCGGATGATCACCGAACCCGTTGATAATAAAATGCTGGAACAGGTAAAAAGCAGGATGAACGGGTCGTTTGCAAGGTCGCTCGAAAATCCCCTGACCATCGCCGGATTTGCCCTGAACATTGAAAAATACAAACTGCCTAAAGATTATTATACCACTTACCTCGAAAAACTCAGCAAAGTTTCGGTTGCCGATGTTCAGGAGTTGGCAAAAAAATATTTAAAACCTGAAAATGCAAATATCATTGCAGTTGGAAATGCCGATCAGCTTCAAAAAACAATGGCAAAGTTTTCAAAAGATGGCAAAGTTGAACAGCGTGATTTTTATGGCAACCCTCTAAAAGCAATGGAAGCTCCTTCAAACCTGACAGGGATGGATGTTATTTCAAAATATGTGGAGGCTGTCGGAGGTAAGGAAAAGCTGGTAAAAGTCAATGATGTAACAACCAAGATGGGTATGGAAATGCAAGGGATGAAAATTGAAATCATTAGCAAACAGAAAGCGCCAAATAAAATAAGTGTTGAAACACTGATGGGTGTGAATGTCTTGTCGAAACAGGTTTGCAATGGAGTTAAAGCAATGGTGAAAAGCCAGATGGGAAACAAAGAACTGGCAGGTGCCGAACTGGAAGAGATGTTGGCTCAATCGACCATGAATGCCGAATTATATCTTGAAAAAATGGGAATCACCGCTGAACTGAAAGGCTCAGAAGACATTGATGGCCAACCTGCATGGAAAGTACAAATGAATTTACCTTCAGGTAAAAATACGGTTGATTTTTACGACCAGAAAAGCGGGCTGAAAGTTAAATCCATAGCCCAGCAAGGGCCGGTGAGTGTAACAACACTTTATTCTGACTACCGTTTGGTTGAAGGTGTTTTATTCCCGTTTAAATTGAAACAGTCAGCTGGCCCTCAGTCATTTGACATCGTCGTTTCAAGTGTGGAAGTAAATAAAGGCATCGACGATTCGGTTTTTGAGTTGTAACATTCCGGATATGCCAATGTAATGATGCCATTACGCGGTGTAAGAATCACAAAAAACAAAAAGCTCTTCTTTTGAGGAGCTTTTTGTTTTTCTGAAATTTTTGAATTCCCAAACAATTATATAGCGAGTCTTTGAATTTTGGCAACGATCAAAAAAACAAGTTGATTTCCTAATTTTTATGGCTTAGCAATTCTATTATTTCACTTATGCTTTTCTCAGGATTTTTCAACACAACCAATTGTATCTGAAGACTATCGAAAAGTGATTTTACTTTTGCGCCAAACTCGCCGGATACAACTTTTGTTGCGCCTTTCGATGCAATTAACTGAACTGATGCCGGTCCTGCTCCTTCTATGTTTTCTTTGTTTGGGTTTGGAATATACTCTGTGGTAAGCGTTTCTGTGTCGAATATTACGAAATGCGAACAACGTCCAAAACGGCTGTCGAGCTTTGCTTCCGGACTATTTCCGGTTGATGTGATTGCTACTTTCATATCTTACGAATTACAGTTTCTGTCTTCCATTCCATGCTGATGAGTAGTACCCTTCCGTGTCATTTGGGAATTGCAGGCAGGGCAAATCTCTTTTCGGCATGGCATACCCGGTGAATGATCCTTTTCAAATCCACACTTCGAACAAATACAAATATCTTCGGATGGGTTTAACTGGGTATTTTCGGTATATTGCTCAATATCAGTTGAACCACAGAGTGTACAATTTCTGATCTCCACTTCTTTTGCAGGGTGATTAAACCAGCAGCCACAATTGTTACACGAATACCATTCGCTGTCGAAATACACTTTGCCACCTTCAAACACAATCGCTTTGCCCAGCACAAAGGCCTGCGCAACTTTTCGCCTTGCACTTTCATAAATGCGCGTATAAGTGGGGCGCGAAATTTCCATTATTCGCGAGGCTTCCAGATGGCTGTACAATTCAAAGTCGCTCAACCGGATAGATTCATATTCTTCGTAATTTATAATTACCGGATTGTTTTCCTCCGGAAGTCTAATTGGCCTGAATCCCTTGAAATGCGGGGGATTTGTCATTTTTCGTATTCGTTTTGGTCTTGGCATATTTTGATCATTTGTTTGTTACAAATATGATGAACTTTTGACTATTTCCGTTACATTCCTGATTTATGGTGGAAAAACTTACTTATTTCCATTAATAAGTCTTTTCCCGTCGTATTTAGAAAATGTCTAAATAAGAATCAACCCGTTATTTATAAACAATCTAAATTGCACCATATTGAATCAATCCGGCACTGAATTTCAGTAAATTACAAATAAAGTTTCTACCTTTTAAGAGCAAACAAAACCGACATTACACCAATGTACTGATATTGGCACATATTTCTATATCTAGTTTTCTATATGTTTGCATATAATTCATAATTAAACTACAACATGGCTCAAAAACGTCGTGATTTTATAAAAATATCATCGCTGAGTGCTGCTGGCCTAATCTTCGGAAGTCAATATCTACGCTCCTCTGTTCCTGATTTTAAGAAAAAAGGATTGGGTGATTTAGGTCCGATGAGTTTACAGCGAACTCCAACTTATTGTGAGATTTGCTTCTGGAAATGTGCCGGTTGGGTGCACAAAAACGAAGATGGCTCAATCAAAAAGGTTGTCGGAAACGATGACGATACCAATTGTAACGGACGTCTTTGCCCAAGGGGAACCGGCGGCGTTGGAATGTACTACGATCAGGATCGGTTAAAAACTCCACTAATTCGCGTTACCGGAGCCGACGGAAAACAAACTTTCCGCGAAGCAAGCTGGGACGAGGCGCTGGATGTAGTAGCTGAAAAAATGCAACTAATTAAAGAAAAACATGGCGCTGAATGTACAGCTCTTTTCACCCACGGTTCCGGCGGTCATTATTTCGGCAATCTGCTGAAAGCTTTCGGATCGGGAAACATTGCAGCTCCTTCGTATGCGCAATGCCGCGGTCCGCGCGAGGTGGCGTTTATCGCAACTTTCGGTGCAGGGCTTGATTCTCCGGAACCAACCGACATCCGCGATACCCGCTGTTTGGTATTGATTGGTTCGCATCTGGGCGAAAATATGCACAACGGTCAGGTTCAGGAAATGTCGGATGCCATCGACAAAGGCGCTGCTATTATTACTGTTGACCCACGGTTCTCAACTGTTGCCAGCAAATCGAAATTCTGGCTGCCCATCAAACCTGCCACCGATATCGCACTCCTGCTGGCGTGGATTCACGAGATTATTTACAACGAATGGTACGACAAAAAATACGTCGAAAAACATACTTCAGGATTTGAGCAATTAAAAGAACACGTTAAAAACTATACTCCTGAATGGGCGTTCGGAATTACAACGATCGCTCCTGATGTGATCAGAGAAACAGCCCGCGAGATGCGTGACGCTTCTCCTGCTGTGATCATTCATCCCGGACGGCACGTGACCTGGTATGGCGATGATACTCAACGTTTACGGGCGGTTGCGATTCTAAATGCGCTGCTCGGATCATGGGGGCGCCGCGGTGGATTTTTTATTCCGGAGAAACTGGAAGTTCCTGAATTTCCGCATCCGCCATTTCCGAAGCCGACCAAAACATGGCGCGACGCAATGGGTGGAAAATACTTTTTAGCCGACCTGGCGCTTGCTTCAGGAGTTTGCGATGCGACCATTCCAAGTCCTGATCTGGATTGCAGTATTAAAGCATGGATTGTGAACGGCACAAACCTTATAATGACTTTGCCTGATCAAAAAAAGACCATCGAAGCCATTAAAAATCTGGAATTGCTCGTGGTGGTGGATACCATGCCCATGGAAATTACAGGGTTTGCCGATGTTGTTTTACCTGAATGTACTTACCTTGAACGGTGGGACGACATCAGGGTGGTGCATGGCCGGAATCCGGATATTGCACTGCGAATGCCCGCCACAGAACCACTTTACGACACCAAACCTGCTTATTGGATTGCAAAAAAACTGGCGGAAAAGATGGGACTTGGCGACTATTTTAAATGGGAAAACTTTGAAGATGTGCTGGAATGGCAACTTCAGCAAATAGGATCTTCGCTGGAAGAAATGAAACGAATTGGCGTAAAAAACTATCCTCGTGAATCGGGACCGCTTTATTTTGAAGAAGATATGCCTGTTGAATTCGGTACCGATTCAGGAAAAATTGAATTGTACTCTACAATTATTGCGGCAGAAGGTTTTGATGCCATGCCGGTTTACACACCTCACATGGAGCCACCTTCAGGATTTTACCACCTGAATTATGGCCGTGCCCCGATGCATACCTTCGGACGCACCGCGAACAATCCGAACCTTACTGATTTGATGGATGAAAACACGGTTTGGGTGAATCCAAAAGTGGCCAAAGAATGGGGATTAAAAAACGAACAGCCCGTTTATCTTGAAAATCAGGACGGAGTGGTTTCTGATTTTACCATCAAGGTGCGCATAACAGAGCGAATCCGATTTGATTCGGTATATATGGTACATGGTTTTGGGCACAACAATGAAAAATTAACGCGATCGCACGGCAGAGGCGCCAGCGATTCGCAACTTATCACACGTGTATTAATCGACCCGATCATGGGCGGAACCGGTATGAGGGGAAATTTTGTAACCTTCAGGTTTGAGAAAGAAAGTGAGGCAAAATCATGAGATATGCAATGGCCATTGATACAAAAAAATGCGTCGGATGTGCCGACTGTGTGGTAGCTTGTCAGACTGAAAACAATGTACCGATCGGGTATTGCCGCGACTGGATTGTTGAAGTAACCGACGGAACTTATCCGCAGCTGGAGATTGAACTTCGCTCGGAACGCTGCAACCATTGCGACAACTCGCCTTGTGTACGCTGCTGCCCAACCGGTGCCAGTCATTACGAAAAAGGCGGAATTGTTGTGGTAACCCACCACAAATGCATTGGCTGTGGCGCCTGTATTGCAAGCTGCCCATACGATGCAAGGTATTCGCATCCTGATGGATACGTCGATAAATGCACCTTCTGCATTCACCGGATCGAAAAAGGGGAAAAACCTGCCTGCGTGGCGGTTTGTCCAACCAAGTGCATGTATTTTGGCGATCTGGAAGATCCGAACAGCGAAGTATCAATTGTTCTGAAAAAGCGCAAACACAAAACACTAATTCCGGAGGCCGGAACAAAACCACAGGTTTACTACCTTATTTAAACTGAATAGGAATGAGAGAAGAAATCATCACAAGCGGACGGTTAAATCCGCACATTGATCCTTATCTGGAGATCTGGCACTGGCAAATTCCACTATATCTGTTTCTGGGTGGTTTGGCAGCCGGTATTTTGTTTTTTGCCGCATTGTACACCATTCTGGGAAAAGAAGACAAATATCCGGGGGCAGTGCGCCGTGCGCCAATTATTGTTCCTTTTTTGCTGGTACTCGGATTGTTTGCCTTGTTTCTCGATTTGAAGCACAAACTCTTTTTCTGGCAACTTTATACCACCGTTCGTTTACAATCGCCTATGTCGTGGGGTGCCTGGACTTTAATGGCCATCACTCCCCTTTCGATGGTTTGGGTGGCTTTGCATATCCGCGAATATTTCCCGAAATGGGACTGGAAATACGACATTTTAAAACAGATCGAGGCTTTCCTGGTGAAGTATAAATATTACCTGGCCTGGATAATCATTATCTATGCAGTCATTCTGGGAATTTACACCGGTATCCTGTTGTCAGCCTTTAATGCCCGTCCGCTTTGGAATACGTCGATTCTTGGGCCACTGTTCCTGACTTCCGGTTTATCGGCGGGTGCGGCAACCATCATTCTATTTGCACAGTCTGAAAAAGAGCGCATTTTATTCGCTAAAATCGATTTGCTGTTGATTGTTATCGAATTGTTCCTGATTACACATCTTTTCATGGGATTTTTGGCCAGCACATCAGTTCAGATTGATGCAGCGAATTTATTTCTGGGAGGTCAATACACAGCCCCATTTTGGATTTTCGTGGTGGTGTTGGGAATGGCAGTTCCGGCAGTACTTGAAATAATGGAATTAAAACATATCAAAGTTCCGGTTATAATTCCGGTTGTTCTGGTTTTATTTGGAAGTATCATGTTGCGGTTCATCATCGTTTTTGCAGGGCAAATGAGCCGGTGGCTCTATTAAAGTTTCAGGTTCCAAGTTTCAGGTTCCAAGTACATCGCCCTGAAGTTGAATATTGGTTATTCGAGATTGGATATTGGATATTTAATATTGAGTTCAAAGTATCAGGTTTCAGGTTCCAAGTGTGCTACAGAAGTTGTGTATTGGTTATTCGAGATTGGTTATTGGATATTTTAAAATTGTTCCATACATCAAATGGCCAAACTCTAAATTACGATTAGCTCTTTTAGAAGCGGAATATTTATAGTTTGAACGAATAAAACGGTAAGCTGTCCGCGATTAAGGCTATTAGAAGCAAAAACCTTCTTTCGGACGGAATGGGATAAAACTCTTGAAAGAAAGAAAACAAGAAATAAGGGTTCAAGTTGTGGATAAAAGAACATGTTGAAAAGAGCAGTATCCTTTGCCGTTTCGCTTCAGCGAACGGACAGAAGACAAATAAACAGTTCCGTCCGCAATTAAGGTTATTAAAAGCAAAAACCATTTTTCGGACGGAATAGAAATAAACTCTTGAAGAATTGAGAAGATTGTTATCTGAATTCTTCTTTCCCTGAAAGGGAAAAATATCAATAACCCGGGGTAAGTGAGGGACGAACGCAACCCCGGGATGAATAGAAAAACAGAAAGCCGTCCGCGATTAAATTTGAACAAAACAAAAACCTTCTTTCGGACGGAAGGGATAAAAACTCTTGAAAACAAAAAACAAGAAATATCGAATAAGAAATAAGGAATAAAAAACAACAAGCAATAAGAAACATCGAAACAAGAAATTAAAAACTATAAAAACACAAATATGACAAAAGACAATAAACCTAAAAAGTACATGAATCCTTATCTCGGCGGTGCTTTGCTGGGATTGGTGCTGGTATTTGCATTCTGGGTTTCGGGACGCGGACTGGGAGCCAGTGGCGCTCCAAAAAGCTTGATAGTTGCAGGAGTTGAAGCCATTGCACCTGCACATGCCGCCACCGCCACTTACTTCAAAGAATATGGCAGCGCCAAAGAAAATCCATGGAAAGCATGGTTGGTTTTTCAAATGATGGGAGTTGTTGTAGGCGGTTTTATTTCAGGAGCATTTGCCGGAAGATTAAAATTTAAGGTTGAAAAATCTCCCAAAATCACCAACAAAACGCGACTAATATTCGCGACTATTGGCGGCATTTTATTCGGGTTTGGGTCGCAACTGGGACGCGGATGTACCAGCGGATCGGCACTAACCGGAATGGCCGTATTGTCGGTTGGCGGATTTGTCACCATGGCCGCCATTTTCGGAACCGCATTCGGACTGGCCTATTTTGCCCGCAAACTTTGGATCTGAAAAGTTCCAGGTTCAAAGTTTCAAGTTCCAGGTTAGCCACTTGCAAAGCGTTCATTTAATTTGAAATTTTATTTTTTTATTGGATATTCAAAATTGGTTATTGAGTATTGGATATTCGTTCAAGTTTTAAAGTTAATTCAGTAAATCAAATCTTCAATCCTTCAATATATGGGACCTTTAGTAGTAAATGAAATAATATCACCTGAAACCAATCTTTTCTTTGCCTTCATAATTGGCATCGCGTTCGGTTTTGTGCTCGAAATCAACGGATTCTCTTCCAGTCGTCGACTTGCCGGAATGTTCTACGGATACGATACCACCGTGCTGAAAGTATTCTTCACAGCGGCGATTGTAGGCATGATCGGTATTCTCTTCCTCAGCTTGTTCGGCATGCTCGATCTCAGCCTCATTTATATCAATCCGACCTTCCTTTGGTCAGCCATTGGTGGCGGGGTGATTATGGGTGCTGGGTTTATTCTGGGCGGATATTGCCCCGGAACATCCTTCGCGGCAGCCTCCATTGGTAAATTAGATGCGCTGGCCTTTATTGGCGGACTTTTTATTGGCATTTTCATTTTTGCCGAAGGTTACCCGCTTTGGGAAGGATTTTACAAAGCCAAAGATTTGGGATATCCTTTGCTAAACAATCTGATTGGCACATCACGTGGCATGATGACATTCCTTATCATTCTGGTGGCACTTGCCATGTTTTGGGTGGGCGAATGGGCTGAAAAGAAATTTGCCCGCGACGATTACAAAATTAATCAACATTAAAAAATCCGGACTATGAAATCATTAAAAATACTTGCAATTGCAATCCTTCCACTTGGACTTATTATTGCTGCCGTACCCGAAAACACTACCCGTCCATACAAATTGACAGCCGAAGAATTGTTGATTGAAGTAATGGAAAACCGTCAGTTTATGGGTCCCGACGAAATTGCCCAAATGCTGATTGACAAAGATCCTTCACTTCAACTGATTGATGTAAGAAGCAAAGATCAGTTTGAAAAATTCAGTCTGCCCAACGCGATCAATATTCCACTCGAAAGTTTGCTAAGCAGCGAATTCGATGATGTATTGAATCAGGACGTAAAAGTAAACGTTTTCTATTCGAACAGCAGCAACGATGCCAACCAGGCATGGATGATTACCCGTCAGTTAGGCTACAATAACAATTACGTGCTTCAGGGTGGACTAAACTATTGGGCCGAAACTATTCTTAATCCTGAAAAACCAGCAGAAGGCAGTCCGAACGAAGAAATTGCAAAATACAATTTCAGGCTGGGCGCCAACCAGGCATTGGGCGGCGGATCAGATGCTGCGGCAGCAGGTCCGGCATCCAATATTAGTGCACCCAAACCGGTCATTCAAAGAACCAAGAAGAAAAAAGGAGCAGCCGGCGGTTGCTAATATGCAAAGAGCCATTCGAACAGAGTGGCTCTTTTTTTTATGGTCGATTGCAATAATTCAGGGGAAAATTTCATTTAAGACTTTCAAACTGAAATGATTCACCCTATTGATTCAATTTCGGGTTGCCAGCACTTCTTTCATAAACTCTTTGGCGAGTAATTTTTGCAGAATTGCTGGGGGAAGAATCTTTCCTAAGGCAAGGACGAGCCAATTTATTCTACCTGGAATAATTACAAATTTTCGCTTTAGCATTCCATCGATCCCAGCTTTGGCAACTGCACCGACGCTTAACTCGGTTAACCGTCCGATTTTTCCGTGAGAATTTATTCTTACATTGGTTGTACCATTTGTTCTCACTCCATTTGGGCACAGTACAGATATACTTACCCCGGTTCCTCTCAATTCGCTGCGTATGGATTTGCTGAAATACAACACAAATACTTTGCTTGAGGAGTATAAACTCTTATATGGAATTGGCCAAAAAGCTGCAAGACTACCCACATTCAGGATATACGACTTTTCATGAGTTCTCAAAACGGGCAGATAAAACCTCGACAGCATAACGAGAGCTCTAATATTCAACAAAATGCGGTCATCAATGTATTTGACATCCGACGTTTCGAAAACTGAAGCTCCGGCCACACCGGCATTGTTAACCAAAATATTAACATCCAGATTATTGCGCTGGGTCCAGCCAAAGACTTCTTCGGGTGAATCATGTTTGGTCAGGTCGGTTTCGAAAAAAGCGGTCTTTACCTGGTGCTTTTCTGCAATTTCATTTGCAACTTTTTCCAAACTTTCATCAGGCAGCGAAACCAGAACCAGATTCATCCCCAAACTTCCGCAATACCATGCGATTGATTTGCCAATACCTGAACTGGCGCCGGTAATCAGTGTATAAACTGTTCGGTTCATATTTTTAATTCAAGTTTTTTAACCAATTAATCGTTATTCCTGCACCGGTTTTAAAATCTACCGGTTTGTAATCAAGCTCCCTCTCAGCTTTTGCACTTGATAAATTCCAGTTATGATTGTATTTTCGAACCAAAGCCGGAGTGATAAGTGGAGCTGTTCCCGAAATTCGGGCAATTAGCAGCATAATTTTTGAAATCATTTGCATTATTGGAAGCGGCAGGTGAATCATAAAATATCTCTTTCCTGTTAATTCTTCCAATACACCGAATAATTCATTGAAGGTCATATTTGTGCCACCCAATACATACCTTTCTCCTGATTTTCCTTTTTCCATTGCCTGAATATGGCCAGTCACAACATCTTCGACAAAGACATAATTCCCAATACTTTTCCCATTGCCTGGAATTATTCTCCATTTTCCATGTAAATAATCCTGAATAATGCGCGTAATGCCATTACTTTCACTTAGAATTCCAGGGCCATAAACCCGACTTGGATTTACGATTACAATCTCAGGACCAGTTATTGAAAGTGTTTTCAGAATTGTTTCCATCATCATTTTTGACCTTTCATAATCAATGAAATATCTTAACGGGCGCGGAGTATTTTCATCAACCATTACGCCAAAAAAGGATGGGCCTAGCACTCCTGCGGTCGATGTGCATACGATCTTCTCAACTCCTGAAATTATACCTGCCCTGACGATATTCATTGTACCTTCAATGTTTTGCCGGTAAATCAACGACAGATCTTTGTCCCAAACACAGGCAAAAGCAGCGGTATGATAGATTTGGGAACAACCCTCAACAGGCTTTATCAGGCTTTCAAAATCCAGAATATCGCCTTTGAACAATTTAATATTCGGATGTTTAATGATTGCTGTTTTGTTTTCGTCCCGATAGAGGGCGTGTACCTGATGCCCGTCGTTTGCCAGCCGCAATGCCAGCCTGCTTCCGATAAAACCTGTTGCACCACTTACAAATATCTTCATAGCCGATTCGTTTTAACAACCATGTCTGGATGAGCCCAGAGTGAAAACCATTCACTTGATAATGCCAAAATGATATGTGTAAAAACAGCGACCCAAATAGTACCTGTCAGATAGGTAAGGTAACAAAGCAAAATTCCCAAAGGCACTGATCCAGTAATTTCTTTAAACCCTTTGTGAAGATGAACCAATGCATAAATGATCGTATTTAATACGATCGAGAAAAACAGTCCTAAAACAGGTAGCGCTGCAAAAAAGAGGAATCCACGGAAAAGAAATTCATAGGCTAAAAGATAAGCGATCCAACTCAATGCACTTATTATCAACATTCCGGTTGACCATTCTTTTTCTCTGATTTGAGGGTACATTTTCAGATTCTCTGTTGTTCGTGAATTAAAATAAGACACTGGAACAATTACCAATGAAAGTATCATTGTCCAGAAATAAGATTCTGAATCCGGCCAGACAACACCAAAATTACTGAGTTTTTTTGTTCCTGAAATAAAAATAACAACCAACGGCAAAAATCCTAAAATGACAACTCCCAGAAGGCGCTGGTATAAAACATAAATTGGTTTTCCCTTTTCTGTTTTTAGCAGACTTATAATTGATCCTGATACCGACAAATAGTAATAACTCAAGAATCCAACTGTAGCAACCGCGATTGCCGATATGAACAGGAGCAATTCTGTTTTATCCGAAAAGCAATTCATAAAAACCCAATTGAAAGAGTTTAACTGCCAAGCCTATTTATGATTAAATATACGAAATTAGTTCAATCATGAACAATTAATGCAGCACTCCACACAAAATAAAACGGTTCTATAACGAATGCTGTGGTAATATGGCTTTGTCCAGAGTCGCCTCTTTTGTCTTTGGTACAGGAATTTTCATTTTTTTACTGTTTTATTGATTTTAATCACCAGTTATGAATGACCTTTCGCAGCATTTGTAAGCACTGAATCATCTAAGTTCGGTGGTTCAAATCGAGGTCATCTTTTTTGTTTTTCCCGATTCTTAAATTTCAAATGCCATGGAAAGTCAATTCTCGTTTAATCCGAATCCGCTGGTGCGCTATCTTCAAAAACCAGCCGAACAATTTACGCGCGAAGACCTAATCAAATACATCGAAGGAAACCGGATTCAGCAACTGAATTTCAGGTATGTAGCCGACGATGGACGTTTAAAAACCCTTAATTTTGTAATCACCGGACACGAGCATCTGGAAAGCATTCTCACTTTTGGCGAACGTGTGGATGGTTCGAGCCTTTTCCCGTTTATGGAAACCGGAAGTTCTGATTTATATGTTGTTCCGCGCTACCGCACGGCTTTCATCAATCCATTTCAGGAAGATCCCGCGCTGGAATTGCTTTGTTCTTTTTTCGATTTCGAAGGCAATCAGCTGGAGCTTTCTCCTGAAAACGTATTGAAAAAAGCCATTACGCATTTCCGCAAAACTACCGGAATGGACATGAAAATGATGGGTGAACTGGAATATTACGTGAACAGCAAACACGAAGGGCTTTTCCCGGCAACCGACCAGAAAGGCTACCACGAATCGGAACCCTTCGCCAAATTCGAGGGAATGCGCAAGGAAGCCATCAAACTGATTGCTGCCTGTGGTGGAAAAATAAAATACGGGCATTCCGAAGTTGGCAACTTTTCGCTGGGCGACGAAGCTTTTGAACAGCACGAAATCGAGTTTTTGCCCACCGATCCTGAATCAGCTGCCGATCAACTCATCGTTGCAAAATGGATTTTGCGAATGCTGGCCGAAACACGAAAAGTTGAAATCAGTTTCGCGCCAAAGATTACCGTTGGAAAAGCCGGCAGTGGCCTGCATTTTCACATGCTGGTTGAAAAAGACGGGAAAAACATCGTATTGGAAGATGGGAAACTATCGGTTACAGCACGCCAAATGATTGCCGGAATACTCGACGCTGCCGATGCTCTGACAGCTTTTGGAAACACCATCCCTACCTCCTACCTGCGTCTGGTTCCCAATCAGGAAGCACCAACACGGATCTGCTGGGGCGATCGGAACCGATCGGCGCTGGTTCGCGTTCCGCTGGGCTGGAATGGCAAAAAGAACATGGCTGCCCTGGCAAATCCTGATGTGAAAGTGTCGGCCAAAAATGGTGATAGCCGGCAAACTTTCGAGTTCCGTGTTCCGGATGGAAGTGCAAATATTCACCTGATTCTGGCCGGACTCATCGTTGCCTCACTGCATGGAATCCAACTGCCCAATGCGCTCGAACTGGCTGATCAGCTTTATGTGGAAGGAAATATTTTCAGGAGTCTGCCCAAACAGGAATTGCAACAACTTCCGGCCTCCTGTGTAGAATCGGCTGAAAGATTAAAATCGAAGCGTGAAATATTTGAGAACAATGGCATCTTCCCAAAACGATTGATCGACCATACAATCGACTCGCTGACTACCTTTCAGGATAAAAATTTAAGCAAAGAACTGGAAGGAAACCCCGAAGCAGCAAGGGATCTGGTGAGAAGATATATTCATTGTCAGTAATTTTTATATAAATCTGAAATTTAAAAGATTGAGGCGGTTACCATCCGCCTCAGCACTAAATATTGGTAGATTCCTTTTTCTGCCGGATTTACTATTTCTATTTTGACACAAACTGATACAGTCCGCTTTTAACGGCAAATACCTGGTAACCATCTTCTTCCTTCTGAAATTTTATATCTTTCGAATCGGCAATTGAGCGTCCGTTTTCGGTTATACTTTTCTCTTTCAGTATGGGCACATAAACAGTTGCCTCGCTCCCAACCGGAACAGTTATCTGCACAACGAATTGCTGATCTTCCATTTTCCAGTGAATACCTGCCTCTCCATTAGGTGTCTGGTTAAAATACTTCGCAAATGTAACTTCACCAACCGGTTGCGGACGGAAAACAATATGCTTGTAACCAGGCTGATCCGGATCAGCATTCATTCCGGCGAGTTTCCGGTAAAACCAAACAAGTCCACCGCCAAACATGGGATGATTGTGCGAACCTTCTTCGCTCCATTGTTCGCGGGTGGTGGTCGAGCCCAGTTCTAGCCAGTGGCCAAAGCCGGGTTCTTCTTTTTTATTAATTGCTTCGTAAGCCAAATCGTGCATCCCATTTTCCGACAGCACTTCGAAGAAGAACTGGGTGCCAAAAATACCGGTATCCAAATGCCCTTTATTGGCTTTGATGTCGGCTTTCAACGCCGCAATAACTTTTGGGTACTGATCGGCAGGAATTCCCATTTTCAGGGCAAAAATGTTACCCCCGGCTTTTCCGTAGCTACCTTTTTTCTCATTGTAGAATTTTTTCTGAAAAGCTTTATGGGTTTGTTCGGCCAGGTCGGCATATTTTTTTGCATCGTCAGATCTGCCCAGCGCTTTTGCCGCCTGAGCTGTGATGTCGGCACATCGCCACAAGTAAAATGTGTGAACCATTTCATCAGGAGGCAAAACTCCGGGAGCAACCCAATCGCCCAGGTTGAACCATTTAAGCACTTTGCCGTCTTTTCCAACCCGCTTCGAATGCATGATCCCATCTTTGTCAACCCATGTTTGCATGTAGCGGACGTACTCCTTCATGCCAACGAAATTGTCTTCGAGCATATCTTTGGCACCGTAATGCAGGTAAAATTCCCAGGGCATGACGCAAATGGCTGCTCCCCAGGCCACACCGCCTCCGCAACCCGGCTGCCACGGCGCGCCGTTTGGAACATATCCGGTTTTTAAATCCTGTGCGCCCAAAATATCCTGAATCCATTTGTGATAAAAATTCTGCGCATCGTAATTGTGCATTACCATTACGCAGGCAACCTGCCCATCTCCCGTGTAGGCTGAGCGTTCGCGGTGCGGACAATCGCTGGCAATGCCGCCGTGCATGTTGTCTGTCTGGCTTCTGCGCCATATTTTGTTGATGTCGTTAAAAAGTGGATTCGAGGTTTCGAACGTGGCCGATTCCTCCACGTAAGTATGAACCACTTCGGCAGTAATATGATCGGCTTTGAGCTCGCCAGGCCAATTAACGATTTCGACAGCACTAAAAATAAACCAATTGAAACGGGCTGCATACGATTCCCGCCCCTCTCCTTTGAAAATATATGAATTGTCGCCTGAATAAGTATTGCAGAGGTATTTGATGTCAATTTTATGTCCTTCAGGACCCACTACCCGATCCAGCCGAATCCAACCCGAAACCTCAACACCAAAATCGACATGATAATTTCCATTGGCCAGTTTTTCAATTTTAACTGGTTCCAGTCGCTCCATTACCTTGTCAGGATTGGCGGTATGAGCCACCATTTTTCCTTCCGGAGATTTACGAATCGCCACAGGCTGCCATTCTGAATCATCAAAATCGGGTTCGCTCCATCCTGCCTGCTCTTTCCGTGCATCGTAGTGTTCTCCGTAATAAACCATGTCCATCAGGATGGGGCTTTGCGCAGCCTTCCAGCTTTCGTCGCTGACAATGATCTCCTCAGTTCCATCTTCATAAGTAACGTAAACCTGTACCAGAAAACGGGGAGTTCCGTATCCAGCAGTCCAGTGTTTGGCCGGATTGTAAAAACCGTTTCCGATCATTCCACCGAGGACATTCCGGCCTCTGTTTAACTGGTCTTTAATGTCGTAAGCCAGGTACATTACCTTATATTCCCTGAAATTATCTTCCAGCGGAATACCTTCATTGATTAATCCCGGACGCTTCGCATAATTGGTTTGATTCGGAACCAGTACATCGTCACCCACTTTTTCACCGTTCAGGTACAATTCAAAATACCCGAGTCCGGTAACAAAAGCCACTGCTTTTTCAATCCTTTTATTAAGTCTGAATTCTTTCCTGAACATGGGCGCCGGCGGCGGTAATTTTTCAGGAAGCAAAGCGCCCGGATTTGATGGCTTGGGAAGTGTTTCTTCGCCTTGCCAGGGTGCGCCGATCCATTTGGCTTTCCATTCCGATGCAGAAAGGATTCCCATCCGCCAGGAAGCAGGTTCGCTCCAGTCTGAAACATTTCCGTTTTTGTCCCAAACCCGAACTTGCCACCAACATTCAGTGCGCGATTGCAAAGATTTTCCAGCATAAAGGACCCGGTTATTTTGCTTGCTGACGACTTTTTGACTATCCCATAAATCAGGTTTTTCCAGCAGTTTTCTTGAAGTAGCCACCCTGATTTGCCAGGCCGTTTGTGTTTGTCCGCGTTCACCTTTGTCGGCTATGTTCACCCATGCCAGCCGGGGTTGGGCAACATCAACCACTGGAGGATTTTGCAGGTATTCGCAGGTAAGTTTTTCGGGGGTAATTTCCGCTATGGCAGCAAAGCCTGAAAGAATGGCGAGAAGAATTAATAAGAGAAGTCGTTTCATGGTTTTCAGTGGTATAGTGGTTTTACCCAAAAATAGAAACTATTTCCATTATAATTGAAACAACACAAGATTATAAAATTTTCTTCCATCGTAATTTAAAAAAGCATGAACCATTCGATCATCTTCAGGTTAAACCAACAGAATTTAAATTCAAAAGATTTATGAACCCAATGCTGATAATTTTAACAATTTTACTGGCAGTCACAATTCAGAATAAACAGAACAACATGTTGACAACGAACAAAATAATACTCGAAGATTTCAACCCTGACAATCATCTGGAATGGCAGATCATCAACGATGGGGTGATGGGCGGAATGTCAGAAGGCCGTTTCAGAATCAATACAGATCAGACGGCTGACTTTTGGGGCAATCTTTCGCTCGAAAACAATGGCGGGTTTGCTTCGGTAAGGGCATTGCTAAAAGCCCTGGCAACCGGGAATTTTCAGAAAATAGTTTTGCGGGTAAAGGGTGACGGTAAAACATACAGTTTCAGAATCCGCTCAGATGCGAATTTTGACGGCGTTGCTTATGCCTGCAACTTCGGAACAAAAAAGGATGAGTGGACAGAACACGAATTCTCACCGGTCGATTTTACTCCAACATTCAGGGGAAGAACACTAAGTAATGTTCCTCCCCTGAAAGAATTGAATTTAAAGCAGATTGGGTTCCTAATTTCAGAGAAACAATCCGGAAGTTTTAGCCTGAAAATTGATTCGGTTATTATTCATATTTGAACACAATTTCATCGTTCTCTACTCCGATTATCACCTTGCTTCGGCTTTCCATTTTTCCTGCCAGGATTTCGCGTGACAAATCGTTCAGCACATATTTTTGCAGTATTCTTTTTACCGGCCTTGCGCCATGAGCAATGTCATATCCAACTGCTGCCAGCCAGTCGATGGCTTCTTCCGAAATATCGATCGTAAACTTGTTATCAGGAATACGCTTCATGATTAGGTTGAACTGCAATTTTACAATTTCATGCACATCTTTTCTGGTCAGTGGGGTAAACATGATTACTTCGTCAATCCGGTTAAGAAATTCAGGAGAAATGGTTTTTCGGAGCAAATCGAACAAATCGGTACGGGTCTGTTCTTCAATTTGCGCATGATTTCGCTCGTTCATTTCTTCGAACCTATCCTGAATCAGATGAGAACCGATATTAGATGTCATGATGATGATTGTATTCTTGAAATTGGCAACCCGTCCTTTGTTATCGGTCAAACGACCGTCATCAAGGACTTGCAGCAGCACATTGAAAACATCAGGATGCGCCTTTTCAATCTCGTCAAACAGAACCACCGAATAAGGTTTCCGGCGCACCGCTTCGGTTAACTGACCACCTTCGTCGTACCCAACATATCCGGGGGGCGAACCAATCAGCCGGGTTACCGAAAATTTCTCCTGATATTCCGACATATCAATGCGGGTCAGCATGTTTTCATCGTCGAACAGAAATTCGGCCAAAGCCTTTGCCAATTCGGTCTTTCCAACACCTGTTGAGCCTAAAAAGATGAACGAACCGATCGGCCGTTTTTCATCCTGAAGCCCCGCCCTACTCCGCCTTACCGCATCAGCAACTGCGTGAATGGCTTCATACTGACCAACCACACGGTGATGAAGTTCATCTTCAAGGTGAAGTAATTTTTCCCTTTCACTCTGCAACATTCTGGAAACCGGAATGCCCGTCCACCGCGAAACAATTTGCGAAATATCTTCAGCATCGACCTCTTCCTTGATCAGATGCTCTGCCGAACGGCTGTTTAATTCTGCTTTCAGCTTTTCTATTTCTTTTTCAGCCTCCTGAATTTTTCCATACCTGATTTCGGCGACCCGCCCAAAATCCCCGGAGCGTTCAGCCTGTTCAGCCTCCAGTTTTAGGGATTCTATTTCCTGTTTATTTTGCTGAATTCCATCGATAAGTGATTTTTCGAGTTGCCATTGAGCCCTGAATTTCGATTGTTCCTGTTTCAGGTTGGCAATTTCCTCATTCAGTATAGAAAGCTTTTTCTCATCTTTCTCGCGTTTGATGGCTTCCCGTTCGATCTCCAATTGCATTATTTTACGATCTATTTCGTCCAGTTCCTGCGGAACAGAATCCATTTCCAGGCGCAGACGGGCTGCAGCTTCGTCCATCAGGTCGATGGCTTTATCGGGTAAAAACCTTTCGGTGATGTACCGCTGCGAAAGTTCGACCGAAGCAATGATCGCTTCATCTTTGATACGCACTTTGTGGTGGTTTTCGTACCGTTCCTTCAGTCCGCGCAAAATGGCAATGGCGCTCAAAGTATCGGGTTCATCCACATTTACAATCTGGAAACGGCGCTCCAAAGCCTTGTCTTTCTCGAAATATTTCTGGTATTCATTTAAAGTGGTTGCACCAATGGCGCGAAGTTCACCACGCGCCAGGGCTGGTTTCAGAATATTGGCGGCATCCATCGCTCCGTCGCTTTTGCCAGCTCCAACCAGCGTATGGATTTCGTCGATAAAAAGAACAATTTCGCCATCGGCAGCTATCACCTCATTTACAACTGCTTTCAACCGTTCTTCAAACTCGCCTTTGTATTTGGCACCCGCAATCAGGGCGCCCATATCGAGCGAAAAAAGCTGTTTCGATTTCAGGTTTTCGGGTACATCGCCGCGCACGATTCGTTGGGCCAGTCCTTCGGCAATGGCGGTCTTCCCGGTTCCCGGTTCGCCAATTAAAATCGGGTTGTTTTTTGTGCGGCGCGATAAAATCTGCAAAATTCGCCGGATTTCATCGTCACGACCAATGACAGGGTCGAGTTTTCCGTCGCGCGCTCGTTGGTTCAGATTGACTGCAAAACGGTTGAGCGAATCAAATTTATCTTCGGCGCTCTGGCTATCTACTTTCGCGCCTTTCCGGAGTTCTTTTACTGCAATATTCAGTTCTTTTCTGGCCACTCCGGCATCTTTCAGCATCCGGCTAATGGTATCGCCGGTTTCCAAAAGTCCCATTAAAATATGCTCAACCGAAACAAACTGATCGTTCATTTCCTGCATGATGGCGATTGATTTTTGCAAAGCCCTGTTTGAATCCTGAGACAAATAAGGTTCACCGCCGGTAACTTTTGGGTACGATTCAACAATGCGATCCAATGCTTGCTGAATTACTACGGGATTGGCGCCCAGTTTTTTTAGCAAAAACCCAACTACATTCTCGGCTTCATGAAAAAGCCCTTTCAAAATGTGCCCTGTTTCAATGGCTTGCTGATTGTTGCCCTGAGCCACCGTAAAAGCATATTGGATAGCTTCCTGCGACTTGATGGTGAAATTATTAAAGTTCATATATTCTGTTTTTAATTGTTTCCTGATTAAAGATACAGAATTGAGGCGATCAAATGGTTTGCCAATGAAACAAGTTTCAGGTTTACTCTACTCTGCAAGACAAATTGACTGCTAATTAGTTGATATGCGGAAATAATTTCAGGAAAAATAAATTCCTTCTGACTTATTGACATAAATATATCCTTTGCTTTTTTCAACCATAAAGTTTTGGTCAATACTGATAATTCAAGGTATTGAGCTAAAAAAAGAGAAAAACACATAGAATTGTCTGACAGGTGCAATAATGAAAAACATCTGTTTGAAAATAGAACATCATAATCAATAATAATATGATTTTTCTGGCGTTATTGAATAAAACCAAAAATCATTCACCATGAAAAAACTGTTCTTTTCAATTGTTTCTTTATTATTTGTGTCCAATTGCGCTGTATATGGACAAAAATCTGAAATATCATCTGTTCCAGAAAATGAAATATCAGTTTCGACCAGCAATCTGGGTTTCGATAATTTGTCACTAAATATTCCTCACGCATTTCTGAAGTAACCTGGCTTAAAATCGGGTTGATTAATGTCGCCGGTACTTATAGGAAAAATCAACCTGCAATGGGTTCGTTTATAACGACCGACAGCCATCTTAATGGTGGAATATTGATTGGGGTAGAAAAGCAAAAATCAATTGCGGACAGGTTCGCATTTATTTATGGGCTAAATGCGCAAATGAATTACAATTACTCCAACCATACCACTGAAAATCCTGCCATTCCAGTAAGTCAAAGGGAAAATAAGGTCTTTAAATATATGCCGGGAATGGGCTTGGGAATAGGTTTTTTCTACCAGTTTAACGAGCATTTTCTATTGGGAGTAGAAGCAAATCCATCGGTAAATTATTTTTTCGAAAACAGTAAAAGCACTTATGCAGGCAGTCCTTATAAGACCAGGGGATTTGACTTCTCTCTCAGAAATAATGGGGCTTTGTTAACTGCGAAATACAGATTTAAAGCCAATTAATTCAGATTGGTTACCTTAACTTTTTCGCATTTTTGCCAATAATAACAAGCGCTGGCATAGGCGGTTTTTCATTGGCCATTAGCTGCTCAATGTTTCCGAGTGTGCTTTCGAAAGTGGTAGCATCGGGCTGCGAAACTTTGCTTAGAATCTGAACTTTTATTTCGGGGGAAACAGCATGATCCATCAGACGATTTGCCAGTTTCACAAGTTTATTCAGCCCCATAAAAAAGATCACCGGTGAACCTGAATTCAGGACTGAAACGAACGATTCGAGGTCGCAAAAATCGCCTTCACAGTAATGGCCTGTACCGAAAAGCACCATGCTGTTCTTGCCACGTTCTGTTAGCGGGATTCCATACAGTGATGCGGCTCCAAGCGCTGAAGTTACTCCGGGAATTACTTCGTAGTTCAGGTTGTTTTCAATGCAAAAGCGGATTTCTTCGGCTCCGCGACCAAAAATCATCGGATCTCCTGATTTAAGGCGAACCACCTTTTGTCCTTTTCCTGCCAATTCAATAATTAGCTGATTGATCCATTCTTGCCGGTCGGTCTGATCCTGTCCATCCTGATACAATTTTCCAACATAAACGCGTTGAGCACCAGGCCTTGAAAGATTCATAATTTCATCGCTCACCAATGCATCGTGTAAAATACAATCCGCTTCCTGAATACGCTTCAGCGCTTTTACCGTAAGTAATTCAGGATCGCCTGGACCCGCGCCAACTATGGAAATGAGTGAGGACATTTGAATGATGAATTATAAATGTTGAATGATGAATTAAAAATTAGATTAAAGAATCCCGAATCAAGAATTACAGTTATTTCAGAAACTTATTTTTACTTTTTCTCTTTGCCATTTATTTATGTCTTGTCTTCGGTCTGGTCTAAATAATCCATCGGACTCGAATAGATAAACTGATAATTGAGCAACCGGATAAGTTTGCTGCTGTCGATGGTTTTAAAGGCGGCAAGTTCTTCGGAAATAAGCGGAACCGGTAATCCTGATTGAATGGCCGCTTTTTCGTAGAAGTCCTTTTTCATCGGATGTTCAGGGCAGCAGGCATTCAACGTTTCGCCCCAAAGTTCCTGTTTGACAATAGCTGAAATTATTCCGATACAATCGTCCTGATGAATCAGGTTTACTGGCGCGTTGGCTATTGGCTGCGCCGATTTCAGGAGAAAACGTGCAGGATTGCGGTCGGCGCCAATTAAGCCGCCAAACCGAACAATGGTGGTTTTAAACCCGGATTCTTCCTTCAATAAATTCTCTGCCTCGAGCAGCGCTTTCCCGCTTGCTTTATCAGGAAACAAAATATCACTTTCACGTGCTAGTTGGTTTTGATCGGGATATACGGAAGTGGAGGAAATAAATATCACTTTTTGAATCCCAGCCTTCACGATAAATGGAATCAACCGTCGGATCTGCGATGGAAAAACCTGCTCAATATCTTCGATTCTGCGCGGTGGAATGGAAATGACCAATACATCGCACTTGAAAAAATCAGGATCATCCAGAATGACTTCCGTATCGGATAAAACAATCCGGTAGGGTAAAATGCCTGCATCGTGCAGCATTTCGAACTTTTCTTCAGAAGTAACCGAACCTTTCACTGTAGATCCGGCTTCCAGAAAATGCTTTGCAAGCGGCACTCCCAGCCATCCGCATCCAAGTATTGATATTGATTCTATTGCCATTTTGATGTGTTTTAGCCAACGATTAATGTCTGAAATCTGAGCCTTTCAATGTTTCTTTCACGTATTGTTTGCGGATCACAAAATCGCCCAGCTTTTCACCTTCAGTCCGATTTGCGGCGTAATCGGCAATGATTGGCTTCAATTCGGCCAGGATTTCGTCCTCGGTAAGCGTTTCCTTGTACAGGGTATTCAGGCGGGTTCCGATGAAATTTCCGCCCAAATAGAGGTTGTAGTGACCTTCTGATTTACCGACAAAGCCAATTTCAGCCAGATACGGCCTTCCGCAACCATTCGGGCAACCGGTCATCCGAATCACAATTTCTTCTTTTAACAAACCGTGCTGATCGAGAATTGTTTCAATTTTGCTGATCAGTATTGGCAGATACCTTTCAGCCTCAGCAAAAGCCAAACCGCAGGTATTCAGCGCGACACATGCAATTGAATTTTGGCGAAGGCCTGAAATTTCACCGGGTAGAACGCCGTTTTCTTTTAAAATCAGGCTTATTTTCTTCTTCTCTTCGGAAGTCACATTTGCAATAATCACGTTCTGGTTTCCAGTCAGGATAAATTGACCGGCAATAGTTTGAGCCACTTCGCGCAAAGCTGATTTCATTTTGTAATCCCCTTTGTCGGCAACGCGTCCTCCTTCAACGAAAAGAGTCAGGTTCCATTTCGAATCTGTGCCTTTTTTCCAGCCAAGCCGGTCGCCATTGCGAATAAAAGCGAAGGGCTTTGCTTCCTGAAATTCATAACCCAGGTACTTCTCCACTTCCTTTTTAAACCAGTCGACACCATGATTGTCAATGGTATATTTCATTCTGGAAAGCTTGCGGTTTTGCCGGTTTCCGTTGTCTTTCTGAACGAGCAACACTTTTTCAGACACCTCAAGCACTTGGTCCGGAAGGCAAAAGCCAATTACGTCGGCCAATCTCGGATAAGCTTCCGGAATGCCGAAGGTTGAACCCAATCCTCCGCCAACGGCTACATTGTAACCAACAATTTTTCCATTTTCAACAATGGCAATGAAACCCAAATCCTGTGAAAACACATCGCAGTCATTGTAAGGCGGAAGTACCACCGCGATTTTAAATTTACGCGGAAGATACCGGTCGCCATAGATTGGTTCAACATCCTGTTTGCTGTCCGCAATCAATTTCTTGTCGAGCCAGATTTCGTGATAGGCAGTAGTTGATGGCAGCAAATGTTCGCTGATCCGGCGGGCAGTCTCGTGCATTTCAGCGTGTAACGGCGATTCTGCCGGGTTCGGATGGCACATCACATTTCGGTTGACATCGCCACAGGCAGCAATCGTATCCATCAAACTATCATTCATTGCCTGAATGGTTTTCTTCAGGTTGGTTTTAATTACCCCATGCAGTTGAAACGTCTGACGGGTAGTCAGTTTCAGCGTATGGTTGGCATATTGTTCCGAAATTTCATCCATTTTCAACCATTGCGACGGGCTCACTACCCCACCCGGAATTCGAACGCGAATAAGAAACGAAAAGGCAGGTTCCAGCTTTTGACGTTTGCGTTCTTTCTCCAGATCGCGGTCGAATTGCTGGTACATTCCGTGAAACTTGGATATCTGCGTGTCGGCAAATGCAATTGAACCTGTTATCGGGTCAGCCAGACTTTCGACCAGCGTGCCACGTAAATAGTTGCTTTCGTATTTAATTTTTTCAGTTTCTGATAATTCACTCCAATTTATATTATCGCTCATTGTGTTCAGTTTAATGTTATATGAGTATCTGTCTATGACCGATACAGTTGAATAATGTAAAAATATCCTTTGCCGTTCGCCTTTAGGCAACGGGTTTAATTGAGCAGTGATCATGGGCTTTAGCCCAAAATACTGTGGCTAAAGCCATTGTTCGCGATCATCAATTTATCCGTCAGCTGAAGCAGACGGCAAATGATAACATGGGTGCACAACCGGATATTCATATAATGTTATATGCTTCATTCTTCTGACTCCGGTCTTTCATCTTCGGTCTCCCGTCTCCCGTCTTCTGACTTTCAATAAACATCCGTTTGAAACCGTTTTTCCTTTTTTAATTTTTTCAGGAATTCAATGGCTTTTTCTTCATTCATTCCACCTTCCGTCTCAAAAATTTGCAACAATGCTTTCTGAACATCCCGGGCCATCTGTTTCATATCGCCGCAAAGGTAAATACTTGCGCCTTTGTTCAGCCATTCAAAGATTTCTTTTTGTTGTTCGATAAGCCGGTGCTGCACGTATATTTTTTGCTCCTGATCGCGCGAAAAGGCTACATCAATCTTTTCGAGATAACCGTCTTTGATCAGTTTTTGCCATTCAAGCTGGTATAGAAAATCAGAACTGAACCGCCGTTCGCCAAAGAAAAGCCAGGTTTTTCCTTTCTGATTGCTGGCCTCGCGGTGCTGAAGGAATGCCCGGTAAGGAGCGACACCTGTACCCGCTCCTACCAGAATGACCGGAGTTTCTTCATTTTCAGGAAGTTTAAATGCCGGGTTTTTCTCAATGAAGACGGGAACAAGCGAATCGGGTTCAATTTGATCGGCCAGATAAGTTGAACATGCGCCGGAACGTTCCCTTCCATTTCTTGAATAGCGAACCCTCGAAACGGTAATGTGAACTTCTTCGCCTACTGCCAGTTGACTGGATGAAATGGAATACAGTCGGGCAGGAAAACTACGCAGAACCTGAACCAACTCCTGGGCAGTCAGTTCTGCCGGAAATTCCTCCAGCAAGTCCAAAACATCGTGTCCGTATAGATATTGATCCAATTTTTCTTCATTTTCAATTACTTCCTGAAGCTTTGGATCAGCTGTTTTTTCAAAATAATTCTGAATAACATCGCGGGTCAAAACAGTAATTTCAAGGTAATTTAAAAGTGCCTCTTTAATTGAAAATTCATCTTCTTTAATTGTCACTGCTTCTGAACCGTCAAATCCTTTGAATCTCAAAATTTCATCGACCAAAACTGTTGGATTACTGGCCAGAATTCCGACCGAATCGCCCGGTTCATAGGTTATGCCAGAGCCTTCGAGCGACAACTCAACATGATAAACTTCCTTGTCAGAATCACGTCCGGTAATTTTTACTTTATCGAGTACAGTTGCCTGAAAAGGATTTCTTCGGGTGTATTCCTGAACTTTGGCAGTAGTACTGACACTTTCAAACACATTTGAACTTGCTTCAGTTTCGGCAAAAACATTGGCGAACTGATTGATCCAGCGATCGACATCTTCTTCAAAATCAACATCCAGTTTCAAAATGGGCAAAATGGTTTGCGCTCCTGCATGGGTAAGCGCAAGGTCGATATCAATACCGGTTTTGCAAAACAGTTTGTAACTTTTATCGCCCAAAGCAACCACGGCGTAGCTTAGTCCGGGTAATTTCGGGGAGCGTTTTCCGGTAATAAAAGCGTGGAAATCTTCAGCCATTGCCGGTGGTTCGCCTTCGCCGTGCGTGCTGACGATGAAAACCACATTGGTTTCTGACGCAAGTTGACGGGTTTTATACTCGTCAAGTGCGATGGCGTTTACTTCAACACCTTTGTTGGCGAGCTTTTCAGACAGCTTTCCTGCAATGGTTTTGCTTCGTCCTGTATGAGTACCGTACAGGATTGTTAGTTTTTTATTGCTTTTTGCCTGAACAGCTACATTGACTGGCGGTACACCGGATGATGATGCCAGCAATCCTTGAAAATAGCCGTTTAACCAGAGTAACTGTTCCCTGTTTAATCCAGCCGAAAGACTTGATAAAGCGCCTAACTGTTGTTCATTTAAAGGACTTAATTGTATGGTCATAAATATTGAGTTTTTTGGTTTCAAGTTTCAAGTTCCAGGTTATGCCTAACTGATCACTTCCGCCAAGCCTGAGCCTTTACCTGTGCCCTTGCCTGTTCCTTCTTTTTCCTTCTTTTTCCTTTTCCAAATATTCCTGAATCAGATTGCGTAAACGGATGGATTCATAAACGTCCTGGGCATTTGAGCTTACTGCAACATTAATATTTCCATCTTTATAGATAGCTGGTGAAACAAACTGGCAAAGCGAAGGCTTGTCGTGAATGTTGACTAAAACACCTGCTTCCCTCCCGTCAAGTGCAATCTGCCGGTCGAGTTCTTCGTTGTTGGTACACGAATAAAGCATCAGGTAGCCTTTCAGATCACTCTTTTCGTATCGTTTTTGGAAACAGGTAATTCCACTTGCAAGAATCTCGTCAATGATGTTTTCGGCAACAACTTCAAGGTTCGCATCAAAACGCTGTAAAATCCTGATTTTCTTCAATGCACTGTGTCCGCCTCCAATTATCAGTATTTTTCCATCAGAAATATCAATTGATATGGGCAAATAGTTCTTCGTCATTACTTTAGTTGTATTAAATCTGATAATCACTTCCAGTATTTTTAATACGCCCGAATTTTATTCTGTTCCAGGTTCTTTCATGCAAATAGTAAAGTATCATTTTGGTAAATACTTCCACCCCTCCGATTGCAAGAGCCAAGTCGAGTTTTCCGGTAATAAGCATCGAAATCAGAATGGTATCAAGTGTTCCGATCGTGCGCCACGATACCGATTTAGCTATGCTCCTGTATGATTTCTCTGCCATTTATTATTAACTTATTGTAAAAAAAAAGCTCTTCCGGATTCCAGAAGAGCTTGTAAATATCATTGTAAAATCCACCTACAATTTTTCTATCTTCTGAAATTGAGAATTTAACCACATACACATATCCATGTTGCTGGCAGAATTCATTTTTGCTATTTCAGAAGAAAAATTACACATAGAAAAACACTTTACGGTCTGTTATTATTTTGATTCTGCAAATGTATATTCAAAATCGACAAATCAAAGCAATTTGTTGTTTATTTTTCGTTAAATCATCAAAAAGCATCGTTTCAGAATCTATATTTGTCACTTCATTCAATTTTTTTGCATGGCTCCTGATGTTTTCTATTTTAATCCAACCTGCGAATTAGCAGTTGCCAACGGATCGTTTAGCTACATGCCGCCCCGCTTGCTGCGCGAATTTGAGCGTGATTGTTCTGTTTTACCTTTTGTTTTCGGCAAATCGCGGGATTTCGTTTTAACTGAGAAAATGCCATCCAAAGAATTCATACTGAAATTAACCGATGCAGGATTTGAAATGCCTGAATTTTGTTCCCTGAAAGAACTGATTTCAGGAAAAACTGAAACAATTGGATCGATTTACCCCTGGGGCTGGAGTCCGGCTGCCCACTTCTACCTGAAAGAACTGAAAGAAAAATGTTCGCACAAATTTCGTGAAAGTCCTGTATATATCTGGAAGGAAGATCACAAAACATTGTTTGAACGAATTACGTCCCTGCATTTTCTGACTGACTTTCTGGAACAAAACCCCAAAGAATTTTTCGTCGATCAGGAACTGATCGGAACAAAAGCCAACAGCATTGAGGAAATTGAAAAACTTCTGAAAAAGCATATTCCGCTGGTTCTGAAAGCGCCCATGAGTTCCTCCGGACGAGGAATCCAGATTATCCGCAAACCAACACTCAATACATCAAATAAGCAATGGATTTCAGGAATTTTAAATCAGCAAAAATATCTTATCGCTGAGCCTTTTCTGGATAAAGTACTGGATTTTTCATTTCAGTTTAAAATCAGTAACAATGAACCTGAGTATTTAGGATTTTCAGTTTTCGAAACCAACTCGAATGGGCAGTATCAAAGTACTTTAATCCACCCGGAAATCGTTCAGGTAATTAGCGTGGAGATAGAGACAAAAATCGGTGCGACGGCTCTGTTGCTGAAAGAATCACTGAAAAACTCGGTGTATGCGAAACTGCACAGTGGTTTTTTAGGAATCGACGCAATGATATACCGAGAAAAAGAAGGATTGAAAATTCAGCCTTGCATAGAAATAAACAGCAGGATGAACATGGGGATTTTGACAACACAAATTGAAAAGAAAACTCATAGTGGCACAACAGGAAAATTTGCGCTTTTTTACGGTTCCCGCGGCGAATTCATGAGATTCGCTGATAACATGACTCTGGAAAAACCAATAAAAATGAGAAACGGGAAGCTAAGTTCCGGTTTTGTTTCATTGGTTGATCCTGATAAAGAGACACAATTTGGCGCTTATTTCTCTTTGACTGTGGCCAAATAATGATCGATGGTATCAAGAAGATATTTCAGGCGAATTGGTTTTGTGATAAATTCGTCGCATCCGGCTTCCATGCATAACTTTTCCTCACCTGAAAGGACAAAAGCAGTTTGAACGACAATAATGATAGACGGAAATTCGGTTTTAATAATTCGGGTGGCTTCAATTCCATCCATTTTGGGCATATTGATGTCCATCAAAATCAAATCGACGTGGTTGTTTCTAACAATTTCAACTGCATCAAGGCCATTTTTTGCCCATATTAGTTGAGATTTTGTTTTCCGGAGGGCAGCTTCAAAATAAATATTACTCGTTTCATTGTCTTCAACGATCAAAACTGTTTTCCCATCCCACAAATAACTGTTGTCATTATAATCCATTTTGTCTGTTTTAAAGCTTTTAAATATTTCTACGCTCCAATTGTTGGTTAATACGTTCAATCACACGAACTAATTCCGAATTATTAAAAGGTTTACCCAAATAATCATCCATTCCCGCCGAGGTAAACAGATCTTTATCGCTTCGCATCGTATTGGCCGTCATGGCAACAATTGGGATGCGGTTCCCAACATTGTGATTTTGCTCCCATTCACGAATGATCACCGTTGCCTCTACCCCATCCATTTCAGGCATTTGAATGTCCATAAAAATCATGTCAAATACCTCATTTTGAAACATTTCAACAGCCTTAATACCATCGGCAGCAATACTAACCGAGTGGCCCAGTTTTTCCAGATTTAAGGTAGCGACTTTTTGGATAACTACGTTGTCTTCAGCCAAAAGAATTTTAAGTTTTTTAACAGTTATTTCTGACGGGTCAGGTTCCTTGTCTGAAAGAAGATTTACACCCTGCTGCGATACGCCAAACTCGCAATTAAAATAGAAAATAGCCCCATTTCCTTCTTCACTGACAATTCCGACATTCCCGTTCATGAGCTGAACCAGGTTCTTCGAAATAGCAAGTCCCAACCCTGTTCCTCCGAATTTCCGGGTAGTTGAAACATCAGCCTGTGAGAATGATTTAAACAGTTTCAATTGATTTTCAGGTGAAATTCCTATTCCGGTATCCTGAACTTCAAATCTTAGATTGATTTTATCTTCGTTGCAGCTGATTGTCTCAACTTTTATTTTTACAAATCCGGCGGAGGTAAATTTAATTGAGTTATTGCACAGATTGATCAATACCTGCTTTAAACGGAGTGGATCACCTACCAACATTTGAGGAATATCAGGGGACAACGTGCAGCTAAATTCCAGCTCTTTCTGATTGGCTTTGTATTTGAGCAATTTTATCACTTCATTCACCTCAGCGCTTAAATTGAAGCGAATATTTTCGAAGGTGATCTGACCAGCTTCAATTTTCGAAAAATCAAGAACATCGTTGATAATTGACAACAAATTAGCGCATGAAATTTCAATAATATCCAGATATTCAGATTGTTCGCCGGTAAGTTGTGTTCTTTTCAGAATATCGACCATACCGACAATTCCGTTCATCGGTGTCCTTATTTCGTGCGACATGTTGGCTAAAAAATTAGCCTTTGCATTTGCATGAGCTTCGGCCAATTCTTTGGAATGGATAAGCTCATCCTGCGTTTTGCGAAGGGTAAGATGCAAATTTACCCTCGCCAGAAGTTCCTCTTTACTAAACGGTTTAGGGATATAATCGACAGCCCCAAGCTGAAATCCTTTTATAATACTGTCTTTTTCTTTTTTTGCGGTCAAGAAAATAATGGGAATATCCTGTGTTTGAGGATTGGATTTCAGGTGCTGACAAACTTCAAATCCATCAATATCAGGTAGCACAATATCGAGTAAAATCAAATCAAATTTATGTGCTTTCGCTTTTGCAATGGCCGATTTTCCATTTTTTGCTGTAGCGATCATATAACCCTGCTCCGAAAGTATATCTTTCATCAGGTCAAGGTTTAGTTGAACATCGTCAACAATCAGAACTTTTGAAGGCTGTGTATTTTCTTTCATAAACTAAAAAGCCGTATTTAACCAATTAATCAGTTCTTCCGGATTCACAATCAGTTTTGCGGCATTTAACCTGATCGCTTCTTTTGGCATCCCAAAAATTACCGCCGATTTTTCATCCTGTGCAATGGTCATGGCGCCGGCTTCATGCAGTTCGAGCAAACCTTTTGCACCATCAGATCCCATTCCTGTGAGAATTATGGCAATAATATTTTTTGCCGGAAAATTGCTTGCCGAATGAAACAAAACTTCAACAGAAGGGCGATGCCGGTTGACCAATGGTCCCATCTCCAGCTTGCATTTATACTGCCCGTTCTCTTTTACCAAAAGTAAATGATTGTATCCATTTGCAATATAAACACTCCCCTGTTGCACGATGTCTCCCTGTTCTGCCTCCTTCACATTTAGTTTGCACTCCTGATTCAATCGTTTGGCAAAGGCTCCCGTAAATTCTCCGGGCATGTGCTGAACGATGAGAATACCAGGCAGATCGGTTCTTAGATTTTTTAGAATTTTCGATATAACCTCCGTTCCTCCGGTTGATGCGCCAATTAAAATAAATTTATTTGAATTCTTATTTAAAGCAGGCGCAAATACTTCTTTATCAATATAATGAACGGAATCACTTAAAGTTTCTTTTAAAGTCTTCAGCCTGACACATTCTGTCATGGCCGCGGCCTTCACAGCATCTGTAACCCGGATACTGTATTCCTCCATCTGCTCGTTTGTCGAAAGCTTAGGTTTGGTAATTATCTCGCTGGCACCAAGTTTAAGTGCGCGAATTCCTTTTTCTGAACCTTCATCAGCCATCGATGATATAACGACCACCGGAATAGGATGCTGTTTCATCAATTTAGCCAGAAAAGTAAGCCCGTCCATACGGGGCATTTCAATGTCGAGGGTAATTACATCAGGAAGATTTTCAGCTATTTTTTTTACCGCTTCATACGGATCAGAGGCATTGCCTGTCACAATTATATCCGAATCCTGTTCTAAAATCTGAGTCAATGTATCTCGCACGACAGCCGAATCATCTACCACTAAAACTTTAATCTTCCTGTTCATTTGGCTTCATTTTGATTGTTTTTAAACAGGTACTTTTGCAGTACCTCACCAGTTCCGGTATTAAAATGAATTTTCCGGCCCAATTTTCCTCCTATACTCGAACCCGCCACCGGAATTCCCAATTCTAAAATTAACTTCTTTGCCAATTCGATATTTCTTCGCCCAACATTAAAAACGGATACCTGCTCGGCCAGCATTTCTGCCCCTCCAAAAATTTTACATACCATATCTTCTTTCTTAACACCAAACTCAAGCATTTTTTGAAATAATTGGGCAATTGCCACACTTCCGTAACGCGGCGATTCCAATCCTTCACCATTCCAGTATGGAAGCATAAAATGATTGATCCCGCCGATACACGTTCTCTTGTCAAACAAACATACCGAAACACACGATCCGAGAATGGTTGTCACCCATTGCGGTTCCTTGCTGGCCCATATCGTTGAAGGATGGAGAAAATGGCTCGTTTGCCTGATTTTGCTCATTAGTAGCTCGTTTCCGAATCAAGTAAAAATCCTTCCAGATCGTCCCAATCGTTTGTTTCAGCAGATTCAGGAATTGAAATACTTACCCTGATGCCACCTTTAAAATTATCGCTCAGGCTCACTTTTCCGCCGAACAAATCAGCATAAGCCAAAACAATCGACAAGCCCAGCCCATGTCCTGTATTGATTGAGTTTATTTTTTCGTCTAACTGCTTAAAGCGGTCAAAAATTAATTTACGGAATTCCGGATATACGCCTTTTCCGAAATCAGAAACTTCCACCGAAAGTATTCCGTTCCCGTTATTGAATTCAACATCAATAGATGAACCTTCGTTGCTGAATTTAATGGCATTGCTAACCAGATTCTTCAATATTAAATCCAGTTTTTCCCTATCCGACGAGAACATGATTGCCTCATCAGAATCGGCTGCATTGGTAAAACCAACCGAAAGGCGGATTTGCTTTTTTTGAAGCAGTACCCTAAAATAATGAATAAGCTGATCGCCTAAATCTTTTAAACTGAACCTTGTTATTTTAAGTTCGTCCTTGCCTGCTTCAATAAGCGCTGCTGCAAAGATATTTTTCAACTGAAAATCGAGGTGAAAGGATTCTTCGAAAATTAATTCAGCCATCCGGTGAGCCAGTGTAATTTCGCCTTCTTTAAGCTGCTGAATGTTTCCGGCCAAACCAAGAATACTTGCAAACGGATTGATGATTTCGTTCGTTATATTGCTGATAAAATGGCCTTTCAGCCGCTCTGAATCCCGAAGTTTTTCGTTTACGTTGTGAAGATTCCTAATTAATTCATCATTTTCAGCTTGAAGCCGGGAAAGCTGCTTTCTGCAATCTTCCAATTCATTGTCACTTTTATTCTCGAAATTATTCATAACCTCATATTTTTTTTACATAAACACTTGGGGCAATCGATCTGATCGGCAGATTCATATTAATAAGCGATTCAGAATGCCCGATAAATAAAAAACCGCCGTCAACCAATCGGTCCAACACCTTTGCCAATATTTTAACCTGAACAGCGGGTTCAAAATAAATCAATGTATTCCGCAGAAAAACGACATTGAAATCAACGTTCAGCTCATACGAATCGTCCATTAAATTTAGATATGCAAAACGAACCTTATCGCGGATTTCTTTTGCAAGCCGCACTTTCTGATCGTTCAGGCTCTTGCTTTTCAAAAAATATTTTCGTTTCCAATCCAATGAAATATCATCAACCTGCCCCATCGGGTAAATGGCTTCTTTGGCCGCTTTAAGCATCCGGGTCGAAATGTCGGTTGCGGTAATAAAAAAGCTCAGATTAAATCCTGAAGAACGGATAAATTCCTCTATTGTGATTGCTATTGAATATGCCTCCTGGCCACTTGAACAACCCGCACTCCAGATATTCATTTGTGGAATTCTGTAATTCGGCATTTGTTTCTGAAATTGAGGAAGCACAAGATCTGTCAGAAAATCGAAATGCGCCCTTTCCCTGAAAAATTCTGTTTTGTTGGTCGATATAAGATCGGCCATTACCGAAAATTCTTCCGTTCCGCCATTTGCATTCAATAATTTGCCGGCATATTCATCAAATGAAAACATGTTCAGTTCGCGCAAACGTTTTTGCATCCGACTCTGAAACATGACCTTCTTCTCGATGGACATTTTTATCCCATACCTTTCCGTGATCAATTTTCCCAGTTTCAGGAACAAGTCATCCGATATCTGAATAATTTCCGATTTTACCATAAAAGTTTAAAAGCGTTCAAATTCGTCGTCCGAACTATCCGGCAGATCAAGGTCGATTACCACCCTTTTTTTACTTTCAGGAACAACATTTTTTTTCGGCGGCTGAGGTTTTATATGCTTATTCTTCGGAAAAGTTTCTCCCTCAGAATTACCTAATTTAAAGAATGAAATGGTTTCCTTAAGCTGTTCTGCCTGGGCCGACAATTCAACGGCATTGGTTGAAAGCTCTTCGGAAGTAGCCGCATTTTGCTGTGTCACCATGTTCAACTGCTGAATGGCCGAATTGATCTGATCAGCGCCCGCGCTTTGTTCCAGATTGGCAGCCGATATTTCATGAATGAGCCTTGAAGTTTTCTGAATATCGGGAACTATTTCATTCATTAGTTTCCCTGCTTCTTCAGCATTAAAAACGCTCGATTTGGTTAGCTTATCGATTTCTGTGGCTGCGAGTTTGCTACGTTCAGCCAGTTTACCAACCTCGGCAGCAACCACCCCGAAACCACGTCCGTGTTCACCAGCCCTTGCAGCTTCAACGGCAGCATTCAGGGCAAGTATATTGGTTTGGAATGCAATTTCGCCAATGATTGATATTTTGTCGGCAATTTCGCGCATGGCAACAACTGTCCTTGTAACTTTTTCGCTCCCGGTATAAATATCAGTTTCAGCTTTGGCAGCTATGTGTTCTGTCTGTTTTGCATTTTCCTTGTTTTGCTGAATATTGGCAGCCATTTGTTCAATTGCTGCCGAAACCTCTTCGGAAGCCGATGCCTGTTCGGAAGCGCCCTGCGAAACAAACTGCGAGGTCGAACTCAATTCGAGGCTTGCCGATGCCAGGTTATCGGCAGTGGAAGCTACATAGCCGATTACGTCCCTGATGCGTGTTCCCATCATTTGAAGATTGTATGCAAGCAGGCCAATTTCGTCTTTCTGATTGACATCAATTTCGGCAGTAAGATCGCCTTTGGCCATTTTCCGGGCAAACTCGATGCCTTTGAGAAGTGGAACTGTGATGAGCCTTGAGATATAGAAACCTATGTAAATTGCAAAAAACAAAGAAATAATTACCAAAATTACTTTCGTGAGAATAGATGCGGCAATTGTTTTATTAAAACCTGAAGCGATCTCGGTGGTGTATGCAACTGCCGAATTTCGCAGAATATTCGAATTTTCAATTAATTTTTCTGAAATCGCCGTGTTTGCTTTCCATAATTCCTGAAATTTTGCATTTCTATCAGCCAGGTCAGCAAGCGCGACTTTATGATCGGCAGAAGTTTTGGCGGCTTGTGCGTTCAACTTCTGTCCAGCCTTGGTTTTTATCGCCGGAGATGTAACTGATAACTTTTCAATTTTTTCCTTCAGAGCTAAAATATCCTGGTTTATTTTGTACGAAAGAAGCATATTCTGCTCGTATTGAGGAATTTTAATCCTGGCTTCACTCAGGTTTTGCTCTAACTTCGGGAGTTTTTTGGCCTCCAGAAGCAACTGTTCACCTTCGCCAATTGACTTTTTGAGCGCTTCCAATTCAACTTTGGCCGATTTGTAATACTCTGATTTGCCTGTCAGATAATACCCTTCCATATTAAACGCGACCATTTGCGTATGGGTACTGATGTTGGAAGAAAGTTCGAGTTGGGGAAGAAATTCGCCGGTAAAAGATTTTATATCTTTCTTGAAAAACAACAAAGTGGCGACAGAATTCACACTCAAAATAAAACCGAGCATAATCAGGATACCAAAGGCTCCCATCAGTTTTGTACGTATTTTCATGTCAACAAATCTCATAATCATATATTTAGGTAGTTATTATTCAACAGCAATTATCAAATTAATTTCTTCCTCCGAAAATATTTTATCAATGTTCAGAATGATTACAAATTCAGTTTGAAAAGTGGCAATTCCGAAAATATATTCGTTGTTAAAACCTTTCCCGATCGAAGGCGCCGGTTTAATTTGTTCAGGTTCAAAAATCAGCACCTTTTCAACCGAATCCACAATAACGCCTGTACTGACCGGGTGACCCTCAATTTCGACAACCAATACCAGAATACAGGTATTTTTTGTGGGTTCAGTTTCAGGAAACCCGAATTTCAAGCGCCCGTCGAAAACCGGCAAAACACTTCCGAAATGATTGATTATCCCTTTAAAATACCTCGGTGAGTTGGGAACTTTGGTCGTTTCTGTCAATCCCAGTATTTTGGTCACATTACCGATGTTAACAGCAAATAGTTCGCTGCCAATCCTGAAGGTAAAATAGGAATTTAGTCCGTAAATTATTTCTGCAGCCATCGTTTATGAATATTTTTGAATAATCTTATTTGTATCAATTACCAGCGCCAACTGACCGTTTCCCAAAATACTGGCTCCCGAAAATATGTCCTGCGCATTTAATAGTTTCCCCAATGGCTTAATTACCGCCTGATATTCGCGGATCACCTCATCAACGACCAGCCCAAAAACCTGATTTTCGAACGACACGGTTACAACTATCTGATTTTCGGGCAAATCTATCTCATTTTCAAATTCTTCGTGCATATTAAGGTAAGGAACCTGATTACCTTCCAGCTCCACAACCTGCCTGAATTCATTTTTCAGCACCTGCTGGTTAACAGCATATATTTTTTTTATTCCTGATGACGGAACCACATAATAATATTCGCCCACCCGGGTCAGCAAACCGTCAATAATAGAGAGAGAAAGCGGAAGTTTTAAAATAAACATGGTAAACTTGTCGGGTTCAGAGGTGATTTTTACTGTACCCCTCATTTCCTGCACTTTACGCTTTACAACGTCCAATCCCACTCCCCTGCCCGAAACATCGGTTACCAATTCAGATGTTGAAAATCCAGGTTCAAATATAAGATTAAATAGTTCATTTTCAGAAAGTTTATCCTGTTCTGAAATCAATCCTTTCGAAATAGCTTTGCTGCGTATTTTTGCCGGATTCAGTCCGGCTCCATCGTCCGAAATTTCAATCTGAACGTAACTGCCAACGGTGGACGCTTTTATAGTGATGATTCCAACACTACTTTTCGATTTTGCAATCCTTTCCTCCGTGCTTTCTATTCCGTGATCGAGCGAATTGCGGATAATATGCAACATCGGCTCAATCAGCTTTTCAATGATATTTTTATCAAGTTCGGTTTCCAAACCAACAGTTACCAGCTCTACCTGTTTATTGAGTGATTTCGACAAATCGTGAATCAAACGTTTAAATCTTACAGCAATGCTTTGGAGCGGAATTAAACTCATGTCAAAAGCATTTTCGCGAAGTTGCCGCCCTATTTTGTCAAGCGCTTCGGTAACCATTTCGAGATCGGGTTGATTAATTTTTGACGACACTAACTCAAGCCGCGATTGTGCAGTAATCAACTCGCTCACCAAATTCATGTATTGATCAATCTTCAGCGAATCGACCCGGATCGTATTGACAGTGGAATTGGGCAGGGAAATCATTTTTAATCCCTTTTCCTGTTCATTTATTTCATTTGATGGTTCCGGTTCCTCTTCTGTAAAAAGTTCATCTGCCGTCTCATTTTCAGTTGGTTGCTGTTCCGGCGGAGTCCAGAATTCCTTGTTAAGTCTCGAATTCAGAAAATCGGCCAGAATGGTTTCATTGTGAATTTTATTTCCGGCAGAAACTTTTTCTATTTCAATTCGGGCCTTATCGCTGACGAAAATAAAAACGTCATGCAAAGTATCTGTTTCTTCAGCAGTTGCAACAAACATTTCCCACGAAGTATAACATTTACCGGGATCAATCTCAGACAGGTCAGGAAGAAAATCAAAGAAGGTCTGAATATTGCATTCTCCCAACGCGTTTAATTCATCAATCAAATAAAGCGGATTGGTGCCGTTTTTAAATATATTTTCATCGGGTTTAAACGAAATAAAATAGGTGGTTTGATCGTCAGTATTGGCATTCCGATCTTTAGCCTTCCCTTCGGGACCATCATTTTTCGTAAATTTTTCGTCGGATGGAATCAGTTTGTTAATCAAAAGCTGTGTTTCTGCTTTCATCTTTTTTGCCAGCAAATGATGCTCTTCTGTGGGTTCCTGAACTAGCAAATGGTGCAAGCCGTCAATCGAATTCAGCGTAAAACTGATTACCTCCGAATTTATAGACATTTTTTTCGACCTGAAAATCTCATACAACGATTCCAGATCGTGTGTAACATCGCTCAGCAGATCGAAACCAAACATGCCACCACTGCCTTTCATTGAATGCATTAGCCGGAAAATTTCATCAATGGCCTGAAAATTCTCTGTATCATGCTCCAGAAGAAGTAATCCCGTCTCCAACCGCTCAAAATACTCCTTGACTTCCTCTTTAAATCTTTCCTGAAATAAAATCATCAGCGAATCACTTTTCGTAAGGTCTGTATCAATTTCTCGGTATTGAAAGGTTTTAACAGCCACCCTGTTGCTCCGGCATCTTTTGCATTTTTAATGATGCTTTTCTGGTTTTCAGTTGTGAGTACCAAAATCGGAATGTATTTGTATTGCTCTAATTCCCTGACTTTTGCAATCAGCTCGAGCCCGTTCATATTCGGCATGTGGAAATCTGTCAGCAATAAGTCAATTGTCCGTCCATCAAAAAAACGCAACGCTTCAACCCCATCACTTGCCACCAAAACCTGAAATCCTGCATTTGTAAGGCTGAATGCCAGCACTTCCCTGATACTTTCAGAATCGTCCGCGATTAATATCTGTTTTGACATATTAATTATTCATAAATAAATCAATTCCAAGCCCCACATTTGCAAAAAGGGCCTTCTGCTCTTCTTCAATATTCCAGTTGAACCGATAGTTTATCTTCATCTGATCCATTTGCCTTATAAAAGCGACGATCAGCTGAACTCCTGAAAGGTCCAGTTCTTCCAGCTCAAAGATATTAATTATTACATGATTGCTTAAATTATTTACAACAGCAACAATCTCATCTCTAAGCTGAAAAGCAGTTTCAAGAGTGATCAATCCTCCAATCTCAATCAATTCAATCCGTCCGCATTCATCAGCCAAAGCACGAAACTTTAATTTTTCCATTCTTCAGTTATAATTGAAAATAAAGATAGACGAAGATATTAAAACAAAACATATTTTCGAATTATTCGCACAAGCCTGATAAATCAATCTTTCAGGTAAAAAAAGAGGGTAAAATACAGTATTTTTGGCTGTTGAAATTTTAATTTTTTTAAGGTTTTTTAAAAGTTAAATTCACAGTTTGAGCTTAATTTTGAATTCGAATTTAAACTTGATCACAATGAAACGCTGTATGTTTTTTCTGGCTTTGTTATTCGGCTTTCAACTGCAAATGACGGCACAAAAATCGAAATCGGATGAAGTTGCTCCAAAAGAAGATATTCGTGTTAATCGTGAATACGACGAAAATGGAAATCTGATTAAATTTGATTCCATCTATTCGTACAGCTGGTCGGGCGACACTACCCTATTAGAATCAATTTCTCCTGAAAATTTTCCGAACCTGTTTGGCGATCATTTCGGCTTTTTCCCTGATAGTTCTTTTTTGGGCAAATCGTTTTTTAATGATTTTGACCAGTCGTTTTTCAGCCCTTTCGGAAGTAAAAGCGATTCAATATTGAATCAGTTCCTAAGTTTTCATTTCAAAAACGACTCAACTGGCCAGAACTTTATGGGTCTTGAGGATTTTTTCAGGCAGTTTAATGAAAATGATAGTATTTTGTCGAAAACGCCCCGTATGGCTCCATTCCAACAGCATCCCAAAACAATGGACGAAATGATGAAAATGCTTCAGCAACAAATGAAGGAAATGGAAAAGCATCAAAAAGAGTTTTTCAAAGAACAGCCTGAATGGCAGAAATTCTGAGGTGCTAAAAGTAGCTGTCCGGATTGCAAGCCACAATTTAAATACACAAACAACGTATTCGAAAATCGCATTCAAGTATTCAATAAAAGTATTGAATACTTGAATAACTTTTATATATTCGCCCAATCATTTTAACACTAGCTAAAAATGAAGGGTCGCGAATTTAAAGATGCCATGTATGATGGACTTGCAAAAATGCTCAAATCCATCTCGAATCCAGCCCGTTTGGAAATAATAGAAATGCTTTCGCAAGGCGAAAAAAGCGTGGAAGGAATTGTACAAGCTACCAATCTGACCATTGCCAATGCCTCTCAACATCTTCAGGTTTTGAAGAACAACAACATCGTAAAGTCAAGAAAAGAAAAACAGTACGTCTATTATTCACTGGTCAGCGATGATTTTTTATCCCTCTACCAGCATGTGATAAAATATGCCGTTCACGAGATTGCCGAGTTGGAAAAGATCATGAACCGTCAGCGCGAAGACAACAAATCGCTCAATGCGGTCAACCTCGATGAACTTGAAACCATGATTGGAAATGAAAATGTTCTGCTACTTGATGTGCGGCCATCGGTTGAGTTTGAATTTGGACATATAACCGGAGCCGTTTCCATCCCAATGAACGAGCTGATGACACATCTCAAAGACTTTTCGAAAGACAAAGAAATCATTGCTTATTGCCGTGGACCATTTTGCGTTTTGGCCGATGAAGCCGTGAAAGTTCTTAGTGAAAAAGGCTACAAAGTCAGGAGACTCGATGAAGGTTATCCGGAGTGGAAAATAAAACAATTGGAAAGCAACTAAGCATGAAACATCCGATTTACCTCGACTATAACGCCACTACCCCGGTTGATCCGGAGGTTGTAAAAGAAATGATTCCATTTATTGAGTCGTTCTACGGAAATCCTTCCAGCTCCTATTCTATTGGAAGAAACAATAAAGAAGCCGTTGAAAAAGCACGGGAACAGGTTGCTAAATTGATCAATTGTAAGCCGGAAGAAATTTACTTCACCAGTTGTGCCACCGAATCCAACAACCTTGCGATCCGGGGAATTGCAATGGCAAATCAGCAGAAAGGCAAACACATCATTACCTCGTCCATTGAACATCCGGCTGTAACTGAGGTGTGTAAGTATCTTTCTTCTTTGGGCTGGGATATCACTTACCTTCCGGTTGACAAATATGGATTTGTTAATCCAACGGATGTTGAAAATGTGATCCGAAAAGACACTGTACTGATTTCAATTATGCACGCCAACAACGAGGTTGGAACCATTCAGCCCATTCAGGAAATAGGTGTTATTGCAAGGCAGAATAAAATTGTTTTTCATACCGACGCGTCCCAATCCGTCGGAAAAATTGAAACCGATGTCGATAAACTGGAAGTTGACCTGCTGACCATTGCCGGACATAAATTTTATGCGCCCAAAGGGATTGGCGCGTTGTACATCCGGAAGGGAACGCAAATCGAAAATCTGATGCACGGCGCCGGACAGGAAAAAGGCATTCGCCCGGGAACAGAAAATGTCATTCAAATTGTCGGACTTGGAAAAGCATGCGAAGTGGCTCTGCGCGATTTCAAACAGAATCGGCACAACATGCAGGCTTCGCGCGACAGACTGCTCGACGGTCTGATCTCACAGCTCGGCAATCAAGTTCATGTAAACGTCAATCTTGAAAATTGTTTGTCCAATACGCTGAGTGTGGCTTTCGAAAATATCAGTGCACACGCTTTGGCCTCTCTCATCGGTAATGATGTTTTAATTTCAACTGGTTCAGCTTGTCATTCCGGAGAGACAACCATTTCATCTGTCCTTCAGGCGATGAGTCTTGATTTCAGAACTGCTACCGCGACAGTACGAATTTCAACCGGGAAACATACGACAGGGGAAGAAATAGATTTCGCCATCGAAGTGATTACGAATGCAGTTAAAAAACTCTCATTATAAATTAAATCAGTTATTTATGAAAAAACAAATTGTAATTCTGGTATTTCTGACATGTGTATTTGCAGGCAGTATTTATGCAAAACCGTCCAACGAGCAAAAAAAATCGCCTACCACCATCGGAATGGTTATTTATTCAAACGACACCGAAACGGTTTGGAATGCTTTGCGGCTGGCCAATTATTCAAAAAATCAGGGCGATACTGTGAGCATATTTTTATTGGGCAAAGGTGTTGAACTGGACAATCTTGTTAAGACCGATAAAGACATGAAGGAACAAGCTGACAATTTTTTAGAGAACGGTGGGGTTATTCTGGGTTGCGGAACCTGTTTGCAAAGCCGTAAAAACAATGAACCGGAAGTTTGCAAATACTCTTCGCTGGCCGATTTGTATGACCTGATCCGTAAAAATAAAATTGTATTAACTTTTTAAATAATAGAACAATGAAAATCGGAATTATTCTTGAAACCAAAGAGTTTGAAAAGGCATGGAATGCTTTTCGTTTTGCCGTAACAGCAAAAAAAACAGGACACGAAGTGAAACTATTTCTGATGGGCGAAGCTGTTGAATGCGAAGGCTTGACCCACGAAAAGTACAATGTTGATGAGCAATTGAAGAAGTTCGTTGAAATTGGTGGCGATATTTTGGCTTGTGGCACTTGCCTTAAATCGCGGCAGTTGGACAGTACCGAAGCCTGCCCCATCTCCACAATGGTCGATTGCGTAGAGTTGGTGCTCTGGGCCGATAAAACTGTAACCTTTTAAAAGACAAAAAATCATGGGAAACGAAAAAATGATGGAAATGATCATGCACCAAACGAATAGCAACCTGACTGCCGAACAAATTGCCGGGCAGGTTGAAGCTGCATGTCAGAAATTCAACTTAGCCTTGTTGCAAGCCTACATTTATCACGATATCGTTGAAACAAAAGGCTTTCCAATCCAACGGAAAGTATTTGTTTACAATATCTGTCAGGCGAAAACTGCATCGATGATGCTCACCTCAAATCCTGAGTTTTCAACATTTATGCCCTGTACCTTATCGGTTTATGAAAGTGGAGACAAAACCATTCTTTCAACAATGAACATGGAAATAATGCTGGAAGCTGTTAAAGCGAATGAGGAATTGTATAATCAGGCATCAAACCTGTTTAAGTCATTTAAGCAAATGATGGATGAACTGGCGGTAGGAAAAAGATAATTTTGAACAAACTCAAAGATTTTTGCGTTAACTTCGCAGAAACCAATTTTTGAATGGTGAAAAGAACAACAGCCATATTTTTTATACTTCTTGCCAATATTGTATTGTTGGTTCATGCTGTTGTTCCCCATCATCACCATCAGGAACAAGTTTGTATTGTAAATTCACATTGTCAAACAGATAGCCATTCTCTTCATCATGGTAATTCAGAAAATGATCACCAGCATGATGGCAACAGTGAGTCGGATTGTTGTGTTTTAAAGCAAGCCGTCGCAATTCCTTCAAATCTGGTAAAACAAGATTTCAGGAGTTTTGATTCTGATAATGATCTTCCTGATTTTGATGTATTTCAATGCGTTTTATTTGACAATGAATCGGACATATTTGTGTCATTAGATTCATCTGCCACAAAACTTCATTTTTTATCATCCGATTATTTCCATTTAGTAACTGCTTCCATAGGGTTACGGGCACCTCCTATTGTTTAAATCTTTGATTCTCTGAATGAATGCCAGCGATAATTACACTTGTCGCCTCAAAATCAAGTGCATTCATTGACCAGTTATTTTCAAAATTTAAACAGCACCCAAAATGAAAAATAAACTATTAATTGTACTGCTTGCTCTGTCATTGGCTGGTTGCAAAGGCAAACAAAATGCTGAACAGCACGAAGAACACGAAGAAGTAAAATTTCAATACACCACTTATTCTACCGATTTTGAACTTTTTGCAGAGGCCGACGCCTTTGTTGTTGGCGAAACCGCAAATGTGCTTTCGCATTTTTCAAAATTGCCCGATTTTAAAGCAATGGAAAGCGGAAGCATGACCATTCGCCTGATAGTGAACGGCAAAGAAGTAAGCCAGACGCTCGACAGCCCAACCCGAAAAGGCATTTACAGTTTTGATATTCAGCCGGAAACCGCAGGAACAGGAACACTGAAATTTGAGATCACCAACGAAAAAGGCAATTTCGAAGTATTGGTTCCTGAAGTAACTGTTTTTGCAGAACATCACGAAGCGCATGAAGCAGCCGAAAATGTAGTGGTTTCAAAAACCAACACCACGGTTTTCACAAAGGAGCAGTCGTGGA
>JAIBEZ010000107.1 GCA_019459485.1 Prolixibacteraceae bacterium | reverse complement strand
TGAGGAATGGCTCCCTTTGCTTATTACTTTATCAAGATCTTCAATCTCAGATTTGCTTAGTTTGATTGTGTAAAGTACCATAGTTTTTCTAGCAAAGCTACACAATTAAACCGTCATATCAAAACTAACTTAACACTAGTTCCTTTTGTGCATAATTTTGCACGATTCAGGAAAGAGGTAATTGCGAATTTCTGGTACGTATGCCTGATCGCATTTTTGCAGGTGATCCTTCAATATTCGCTTTTTTATCTGGGCGTAAGTCTGGTTCCGGCTTCCATTGCAGCCATGATTGTGGGGTCTTCTCCATTATTTATTGCCCTGACCTCGCATTTTATTAACCCTGGCGACCGGTTGGACTGGTTTAAATCCGGCAGTTTTTTGATAGGGATAATTGGGGTCGCGGTCATAACACTCGGACGCGACCGACTTCCTTCAGGAGCTGAAATAGCATTGACAGGCGTAGTTTTATTGCTGTTGAATAATGTGACATCTGGCATCACCAGTGTGGTAATTGCCCGAAAACAGCAAACCATTTCTCCGATGGTTTTAACCTCAGCGTCACTTTTTATCGGCGGTTTTTTTCTTTTCCTGGTTTCCATACCTATCGAAGGTCTTACCTACCAGGTTTTTCCTGCTGAATATTTTGTAGCTCTTGGCTGGTTAAGTTTTCTTTCGGCAGCTGCATTTACAATCTGGAACACATTGCTGCGCAGGCCAATGGTGAAAGTATCAGAGCTAAGTATCTGGAAATTTCTGATTCCGGTTGCCGGAGCTATTCTCAGTTGGTTGATCCTTCCCGACGAGTCTCCTGATCTTGTATCTGTTTCAGGAATGATATTGATTGCTTCCTCATTATTAATTCTGAATTTGCCCAACCTAAGGAGAAAATTTACCTTCAGGAAAGAGACCAATTAGTCAAGCCTTATTTTAAATTGATAGCTATATTAAGAATTTGTTTATAAATTGTTACCGGAGTTGTGGTAGATGATTCAATTTAGTGAAAATAGCTAATTTAGGCTTCGACTAAGAAATCGGGTATGCTGTCATATAACATTTAGGCTGGTTGATCATTCAAGTCATTAATTGTTAATTTCGAGACTTTCAAAAATCACTGAATAAACACAATTATCTAACAGCAACTTTGTTGCATTAAACCCAAAAATTTATGAGTAACATTTTCTTTTTGATACCCTTTGCAGCCGTCGTCGCTTTGGGATTCGCTCTGTACTTCTTCAAGCAGATGATGCGTGAAAGCGAAGGTACTGACACGATGAAAAAAATTGCGCAATATGTACGTGATGGCGCAATGTCCTATCTAAAACAACAGTATAAAGTTGTGAGCATCGTATTCATTGTATTGGCTTTGGTTTTTACGGTAATGGCCTATTTCGGTCTTCAAAATTTGTGGGTACCTTTTGCATTTCTTACCGGTGGTTTCTTTTCAGGTTTGGCCGGATTCTTTGGCATGAAAACAGCCACTTATGCTTCGGCCCGTACGGCTCATGCTGCTTCCAAATCGTTGAACCAGGGTTTGCAAATCGCTTTCCGTTCGGGTGCCGTTATGGGATTGGTTGTGGTTGGACTTGCCCTTGTTGATATCTCTGTCTGGTATTTAGTACTCGATCATTTTGTTGAAGATGTTGACCAGGGTCACAAAATGATGATTATCACCACTACCATGCTTACCTTCGGAATGGGAGCCTCGACACAGGCATTGTTCGCCAGGGTTGGTGGAGGTATTTACACCAAAGCTGCCGATGTTGGCGCCGACCTTGTTGGAAAAGTTGAAGCCGGTATTCCTGAAGATGATCCGCGCAACCCTGCTACAATTGCAGATAACGTAGGCGATAATGTGGGTGACGTTGCTGGTATGGGCGCCGATTTATATGAATCCTATGTTGGTTCTATATTGGCAACCGCAGCCTTGGGCGCATCGGCCTTTATTCTAGTTCCTGAGATGCAGACAAAAGCTGTTTTTGCACCTATGCTCATTGCTGCTGTTGGTATTTTCCTTTCAATTATTGGTATTTTCATTGTAAAAACCGGCGAAAAAGCTGATATGAAACAATTGATGGCCGCGCTGAACCGTGGCGTTAACATCAGTTCGCTGTTAACTGCTATTGCTGCCTTCGGAATTCTTTATTATATCGGGTTGGAAAACTGGGTTGGAGTATCGTTTGCAGTTGTTTGCGGATTGGTTGCAGGTATTATCATTGGTCAGGGAACCGAATATTTCACTTCACATTCTTTCCGTCCAACTCAGAAAGTAGCCGAAAGTGCTGCAACAGGCCCTGCAACAGTTATTATTTCAGGATTAGGTTTGGGTATGATTTCTACTGCTATTCCGGTTGTAACGATTGGTTTCGCTATTATGTTGTCATTCCTTTGTGCCATTGAATTTGATGTAAAAAACATGCTTACAGCCGAAAACCTGAGCATGGGATTGTATGGTATTGGTATTGCCGCTGTGGGCATGCTTTCGACTCTTGGAATTACTTTGGCTACCGATGCTTATGGCCCGATAGCTGATAATGCAGGCGGAAATGCTGAAATGAGCGGTTTGGGTGCAGAGGTTCGTAAACGTACCGATGCTTTAGATGCCTTGGGCAATACCACCGCTGCTACCGGAAAAGGTTTCGCGATTGGATCGGCTGCACTTACCGCTTTGGCCTTACTTGCTTCCTATATCGAAGAAATAAAAATGGGGCTTATGCGATTAGGCCAGACCACTCTGGAATTTGCGAATGGTGATGTTGTTGAAACAAGCAAAGCAACATTTGTCGATTTCATGAATTACTATCAGGTGACATTGATGAACCCAAAAGTACTGATCGGTATGTTCCTGGGATCAATGATGGCTTTCGTATTTTGTGGTCTTACCATGAATGCTGTTGGTCGTGCCGCTCAAAAAATGGTCGAAGAAGTTCGCCGTCAGTTCCGCGAAATTAAAGGTATTTTAGAAGGAACAGGAACTCCTGATTACGCTCGTTGTGTTGAAATTTCAACCAAAGGCGCTCAAAAGGAAATGATGTTCCCATCACTTTTGGCCATTATTGTACCTGTAGTTACAGGTGTTGTGTTTGGCGTTGCCGGTGTTATGGGATTGCTCGTTGGAGGTTTGTCTGCCGGTTTTGTACTCGCTATTTTTATGGCCAATGCCGGTGGTGCATGGGACAATGCCAAGAAATACGTTGAAGAAGGTCATTTAGGCGGAAAAGGTTCTGATATTCACAAAGCTTGTGTTGTAGGCGATACCGTTGGTGATCCGTTTAAAGACACTTCCGGCCCTTCGCTTAATATCCTGATCAAGCTGATGAGCATGGTTTCTATTGTGATGGCTGGTTTGACTGTTGCATTTAGTTTGTTGTAATATTTTAGTCTGAAAATATAAAGATTGGTTCAGGCTAATACAGGTAATGATCAATTTTTTACAATAAACACGAATACCCCCTGGTAATTTTCTCCGGGGGTTATTTTTTTTGCAACTTTACTGAACAAAATAGGCAGGCATTGAGTTTAAGTAATAAAATTGACAACACTAAAACCAAATATTATGGCAGACTTATCAACGACCTACATGGGTGTCAAATTAAAAAATCCTTTAATTTTAGGCGCCAGTAATCTTGTTACAAAACCCGAAGTAATTAAAGAACTCGAAGAAGCCGGAATCGCTGCAATTGTTTACAAATCGCTTTTCGAAGAACAGATTCAATTGGAGAACCTTCAGTTTGAAGAAAACCTGAACGAATATACCGACCGGAATTCAGAAATGGGCCGTTTATTTCCTGACATCGAACATGCAGGCCCGAAAGAACATCTTTACAACCTTAAAAAGTTAAAACAAAACACTTCGGTACCTGTTTTTGCCAGCTTAAATGCCATGTACGAACCGAGTTGGGTCGAATATGCCAAACTGCTTGAAGAAACTGGCGTCGACGGTCTTGAGCTAAATCTATATGCCACACCCGGTTATTTCGAAGTGGGCGCTTCTTCAATCGAAGACAAACAGTACCAGATTGTTAAAAGTGTCAAAAAAGCTGTTAAAATACCTGTAAGTGTGAAGCTAAGCCCATTCTATACAAATACCTTGAATTTCGTTAAGAAACTTGATGAAGCTGGTGTCGATGGTTTTGTAATGTTCAACAGGTTTTTTCAGCCTGAAATTGACATCGAAACTGAAACCTTTCATTTCCCCTGGGAATTGAGTCAGGCACGTGATCATCATTTGGCTTTGCGCTATGTAGGTTTGCTTCATGGAAACATTGAAGGCAGCATTTGTGCCAGTCGTGGCATTTACACTTCGGAAGATGTAATCCGGCTCATACTTGCTGGTGCAGATGTAGTACAAATTGTGTCGGCGGTTTATAAAAAAGAATTGTCGTATGTTGCTACAATTCTTGAAGGGATTCATACCTGGATGGATAAAAAAGGCTACAAAAAGCTGGATGACTTCCGTGGAAATCTGTCACGCAAAAACATGAAAGACCCATTCACTTACCAACGTGCCCAGTATGTTGACATTCTTTCCAAATCAGAAGAAATATTCAAGAAATATCCAATGGTTTAACTATCATTTGAAATGAAAAAAGGCAGAATTCATCATCGGATTCTGCCTTTTTTCATGTGCGCCGGTTTTACCTTTACTATTCCAGTTTCAAAACCAGATACGAATGAGGTTTTAGCTCCAGATTCAATATTGATTTTACAATTGCAGGTTTGCGCCTTTGTGGATACTCTTTTTTTTCTCCCTGAATTTCCTGATCGGTTACCAGATTTTTCGCTTTCGAAAATCCATCCGAAAGCCGAAGTTTTACCTGTTTGGTTTCGTCGGCAAACGACTCGACAATAACAGTGTTGTTGTCGTAAACAAAAAGACTGGTTAAGCCTGGAGCTTCAAGCAATGCGGGCATATTGGGTGTCAGTATTTCTTTTATTTTTGTCAGTATTTCCGCCGGAAGACGGTACAGATCTATCATGTTTTCAGGAATGGTGAGCACGTATAATTTCCCTTTGGCGTAGTCGGCCCGGTGAATTATTGGCCAGCCGTTGGTGCCATCGAACGCCGAAACAATTTCCCACGAATCGTTGGTAATGTAATTTATCTGAGGAATAAGCATTTCGCGATCGGCAACCAATCGTTTCCCCCAGCCGGCAACAAATTCTTTTACTGAAGCTTTTTTGCCGGTCATGCGAAGTTCGACAATATCGCCCAATCCTTTGTCCTGCATGGCTTGCAGAAATCCTGAAGTTACCATTACCTCTTTTCCGGCGATAAGTTGTTTTTTTATTTTCGCAATTATTTCAGGATCGAATTTCGCCTGTTCGGTCAGGAAAACAATCGGTTCGTTCTCCGGAAATTCTGAAACAATGTCCATCGGCACTCCGATCATTCCCATGTAATTCTGCAGAAAATCTTCGCCGGTTGAATGGAATGGTTTGTAACTTTTCACGCCCACCGGATTGCCAAGATATCCCAGAAATTTATCGATGGTTTCGAAAGTATAACCGGCAGCGCGCGAGATGGTAGTTGGCTGCACCATTTTCCCGTTTTTGTCAGCAATGGGCTTCATCATTTCGTCGAAACTAAAACTGGTGGTTTCGGTATTTTGCCATGCTGCGCGGTCGGTTTTTAAAAGTGGTCGCTGCAATTGCCGGATATCGAAAAGTGTAATTTCCGGAGCTTTGGCAAACATCGTCAGCCACAATTGTTCTGCGTAGCGGTCCATATATGTCAAGCCACCCGGATCAACCCAGCCACCTCCGTTTTTACCCGGGTTCAGATTATCGAAATACCTGAAAATCAGATATCCCAAATAC
>JAIBEZ010000081.1 GCA_019459485.1 Prolixibacteraceae bacterium | reverse complement strand
TTATTCATTAAAAATCACTTATTTATGGCAAAAACTTCAGAAACAGGCCACGCTAAAAATGTGGCCAATTTTGCGCAACTGGTAGCAATCTGCTCATCGTATGGCGCAATTTATCAACCAAGTAATCCCGTTATTCAACTTCAGGGTTTGGGTGGCGTCTTGGCCAGGCGAAAGACAGTTTGACCTCCATCAACAGCGCTGAGGTCACTTATTCCAATTCACTTTCGATGCGTGGAATGGTATTTAAGCCCTTTCGCAAACTGGTAACCCGTATCGGTAGTGCCGTAAAAGCATCGGGAGTTTCCAAACAAACGAAGGAGCAGGTTGCTGCAATTATCCGCAAGTTGCAGGGACGCCGCGCCACCCCCAAAATGACGGACGAAGAAAAACAGGCTGCCCTGGCCGCCGGAAAAAAAATCGTTGAAGTTTCGTCGTCACAAATGAGCATCGACAGCCAGTTGGAAAACTTCGACAAACTTATCAAATTGTTGGCGTCCATCCCCGAATATGCACCCAACGAAAGCGAATTAACAGTTGCTGCTTTGACTGCCTTATATGAGGATATGTTTGCTAAAAATGCAGCAGTGATCAATGCCGAAATTCCGGTAAGCAATCTTCGCATAAGCCGAAATGACATCCTGTACAAAGAAATCACCGGCCTGGTTGATGCGGCCGCTGCCTCGAAAATGTACATCAAATCGGTATTCGGCGCAACCAGTCCCCAATACAAACAGGTTAGTTCCCTGAAATTTACCAGATACAAGTAATAAAGTATGTAAGGCTTCCTGTTTTATAAAACGACCTCCGCATAAACAAGATGAAGCGTTGGTAAAGTTGGATAACCCAATCTGACTTATGGTTCACTCGTTGGTAAAGTTGGATAACCCATTCTGATTTGCGTTTCATGCTTTGGTAAAGTCGGATCACCAATCCTGATTTCTATTTCATCGGTTGGTAAAGTTGAAAAACTCATTCTGATTTGTGTTTTATGCGTTGGTGAAGTTGTAAAGCTCATTCTGATTTGTGTTTTATGCGTTGACAAAGTTGGATCAACCATTGTGTAATTGCGAATATTTACCCCTCTGCCTGCAACGGCAAGGGGGTTTTTTCAATCAATGAAGTCTCCGATGAAATCAATTGCCTTTACCCTCCATACAACCCATTCTGCAAAACTTTTCGGTAATTTTCAAGGTTAAACTCATACCGGAAAGGAGCTTTGTGCGCTCCGCCGGTTTTACGTTCTTCCAATCTGTTGAGAATGTTGTACGATAACATTCTACGCCGGAAGTTGCGTAGGTTTACCGAATTAAATAAACTCAGATCCTGTAATTCTTTAAAGATACCTATTCCCAAATATGGTTTTACATCAAAACATGTAGGCTATTTGTTATCCAAAGGTTCATTAAAATCAGGACTCATTTGAAAAGTACCTTTCATACAGCCAGCTTTTAAGTATCTTCGGCAAAAATTCAGATTCTTCCGATGAGCGAAAGTAACAAAAGAAAAACCTGGCAGCATCCGTGGTCGTACCGCGAAGGAACGATCATTACGGTGACAATGATCGTGCTCGGATTTGCCCTTCAAATTGCCAGCGGCGGCACTTCATTTCGGTTGGCCGGATTTCCGTGGAACCTTATTTCAGGAGTCATTTTTCTGGCTTTTCTCGTATTGTTGTTTTTGTTTCAGAAAAAACATGCTGTAACAAAATGGTTGGGAGGCGTAAAAGCTGCATTGCCCGCCATTTTTGGGTTTACGTTTTTGGTACTTCTGATGGGTTTTGTGAAACAGGATGTGCAATCGAAAAACATGTTGGTTGAGTTGCTCGGCCTGAATCATCTGGTAAAAACCTGGCCTTTCATACTGATCAACTTTTATTTGCTTGTCCTCCTTGGTTTAGTTACCCTGAAACGGCTGACACCATTCAATCTGAAGAATTTTGGATTTTTCCTGAACCATTTTGGCTTGTTTCTCGTGTTGTTTTCCACTGCGCTGGGCAGCAGCGATGTAAAAACCCTGAACATGGATTGCTACGAAGATCAGACAGAATGGCGTGGCCGTGAGGCAAACGGAACCGTGGTTGAGCTGCCGGTCGCCATAAAGCTATTGAATTTTACAATCGAGGAGTTTCGCCCGAAGCTGACCATTATCGACAATAAAACCGGGAAAATAGTCATTGAAAATAGCCGTCAAAAGTTTGAACTGCTCGACCGCGATGCGTTTGATTTGTTTCAGTATCATCTGGAAGTGGATACTTTTTATGCCTCTTCGGGACGGGTTGAAGAAAATTATTACCCGGTGAATGAACCGGGCTCGTCGCCATCGGCCAGAATAAAAGTAACCAATCTGATGGATCAGTCTGTAAGCCACGGTTGGGTTTGCAGCGGAAGTTACGCGATGCAACCCGAAGCGCTGAAAATCAACGAAAATCATTCGCTGATTATGCTGCCGGCCGAACCTAAAAAATTCAGTTCTGAAGTTTCGATCGTAACCAAAGATGGCAAAAGCCAGACTGCGCTGATAGAGGTTAACAAGCCATTCAGGATAAACGGTTGGACAATTTACCAGCTCGGTTACAATACCAAAATGGGCCGGTGGTCGGATTTAAGTGTGCTGCAACTCGTACGCGATCCCTGGTTACCTGCTGTTTATACCGGCATTTTCCTGATGATGGCCGGAGCAATTTTTCTATTTATTTTCGGTAAACCAAAAAGCGGAGGAACTGAACATGTGGCTTAATTTTCCTGTTTTTGCATCAGTCGCCATCTTGCTTTGGATGGCGGCCACTGGCCTGTTCCTGTTTTCGGCGTCAAAAATACTCAACCGTTTGGCCGCAGGACTCAGCGTATCCGGAACTTTAGTTTTGCTTGTTTTTGTCATCATGCTTTGGCAGGCAATTGATCGCCCACCCATGCGCACTTTGGGCGAAACGCGGCTTTGGTACGCCATATTTTTATCCGGAATTGGCCTGGCATCCTATTTCCGCTGGAAATACAAATGGTTGGTTTGTTACAGCCTTACTTTGGCAATGATGTTTCTGTCGGTCAATTTGAATCATCCGGAAACTTACGATAAAACTCTGATGCCCGCGCTGCAAAGTCCGTGGTTCGTTCCCCATGTGATTGTGTATATTTTTGCGTATGCCTTGTTGGGCGCTTCATCTTTGGTTGCCATCAGGAACATTTTTGTGAAATCTTCAGGAAAAACCACCAGTGAGCCGATTCACATGGCCGACAATCTGGTTTATCTTGGATTTTCATTTCTGACACTTGGATTGCTTTTCGGTGCACTTTGGGCGAAAGAAGCCTGGGGACATTACTGGACCTGGGACCCAAAGGAAACCTGGGCATTTATTACCTGGATGTTTTACCTGATTTACATTCATTACCGTTTCAGAAATCCGTTGGCACACAACAAAGCCATGATGATACTTGCTGCTGCATTTGTTATATTGCTGATTTGCTGGTTTGGAGTGAATTACCTGCCAAGCGCCCAGAACAGCATACATGTTTATACGGAGTAGCTAAACGACCCGTATTTCAAGTCGTTTCCCAAGTCCTGTTTCAATAATCTTTCTCAATGTATCTAATTCAATATCAGATCGGTCATTTTCTATTTTTGAAATATATGTCCTGGAAGTGCCGCTTATAACCGCCAGTTCTTGTTGTGTCATTCCTGATTTTATTCTTGCATCACGAACCAATTTCCCTATTTTATTCATCATTTCAGACTGTTCAGGTTGACTGAATTTCAATAGAACATCTGCTCCAATCTCAAAAGGAACTTTCATCTGATCTCCGTTTTTAAGACCAATGAATTGTTCTACATTGCTCCATGATAAAGTACCATTCTGTAATTCAGCTTTTTCAAATTCTTCGTTTCGAAATAAAATTGAAGCAGGTGAATTTTCATCTATCTCGATTTCATTCAATAGTTTTTGAAAGTTGATTATTCTGGATTCACCGTTGTTAAAGACAACAGATACAGCTAATTCTTTAAACCAGTTAATTTTCAGTATTCTGGGGATTCTAATGTTTTGCCTCATCGTAAATTCGGGTTTAATTGAAAAAATACATCCATTGCCCAATCAGAATTTTCCGAAAGCCAATCAAAAACTTGTTTCAATTGCTTGCCCGGTAATTTTCCAGCATAAATCTCATTCGTTTCAATAACGATCAATACTTCATATTCATTGTAAACCGCATGAATATGAGGTGGACGATGATCACCGTTGAAAATATTTATCTCGATTCCGTTAAAATGATCTATTGCCGGCATTGAAATGACGTTGTCCAAATGTATCTAATTAGATACATACAGCAAAATTTATGGATCTATTTTTTCAGGCTCATAAACCACTCAATGGTTGAAATTCCAACCGGAATAACGCCCGTAGTATGGGTGGCGCCAGGAATTACAATCAACTCAATTTTTTCATTTGGAGTTCCGGCAGTTTTTAAATCCTGCAACATTTTCGTACTTAATGCCGGGGGAATTAATTCGTCTGCGCTGCCGTGGTAAAGTCTTGTTGGCGTTGAGATATTCCATGGAACAACGCTGTTCGCTACAAATGCACTTTTTAATACTGAAAAATTAGTGTTGGTGTCAAATCCTGTACGGAATTCTGAAGTAAGCAGATTGGTCATGTTTGTAGTCAAAGCTGCATTGATGGTTCCGCCAGTGTTTGTGCCGTTGTATAAAGTTGGAATTTTTGTAGCATAAGGTTCCTGAAACAATTCGTTCAACTTATTGGGAAACAGCTCGAGCGAATGATAGGAATTCAGTAAATAACCCAAAAAGTAGGGCATCGGGTATTCCGCGCTTTTGGCAATAAAATCGTTCATAAATCCGATTGAATATGGTCCGGCAGCACATGAACTTGCAACCAGGTCAAACTCTTCCGAATGATTTTTCTCTATTTCCCGCTGAAGTTGCATGGTTGCCCATCCGCCTTGCGAATAGCCAAAAATGAAAAGGTCTTTGGTTGGTTTTGCCTCAACTTTATCCTCAGCAGTCAATTCATTTACTGCCCGCAACATGTCCAGAATACTTTGTGTAGTCGATTCGGCATGAAGATAAGGATGGGGTAAATTCGCTGATTCACCGAAACCGATGTAATCAGGAACTACGACAATAAATCCCATGGATGCCAGAGCTTGCAGCATGAGCCAATTGTCGCTGCCGGAACTTTCACTTGGCGCATCACTGTTTACAGTGTTGGTTCCATTCTGAAAACTCATTACAGGGTAGTTACCGGCAGTCTTTGGCAAATATACCAGTCCTGAGGCCTTTATATTTTTACCTTGAAGCGAAGTTTTGTAGATAACTTTATGAACCAAGATATCATTCGTTACCTTAGCCGCGAAAGTTGAAAGCTGTGGAATTTCAGGAAACTCAGCTTGCGCGAACAATAATTTAATATTTATTGTCTGCGCAGTTATCTCCGATTTGTATTGGTTCGAAACATAGTATTCATAATCCGTTGTTTCCGGTTCGTTGTTTTCTTTACACGAATTCAGTAACAAGCCTGTAAATACAACAATCAGGAGTAACCACTTTTTACTATTTAAAACTTTCATCTGCTTATAATTTGATTTTTAATTGCCAGATGGAACTCGCCAATAATCATTCTCCTGTGTGAAAAGTAATTCTCATGGCTCGTTTCATCTGTTCGGTTTTTATAATTCAATATTTTCAAATCCCAGTTCTTCTGCCGATTTCCGAAGAAATTCGCGCGTATAATAATCAGGATCAACCACTTCGTTATTCCAAATCAGGATGTCGAGATCAATGTTTCGCGGTCCGAATTTTTTCTGAGTCCGATCCCTTCCCATCAGGTCTTCCAATTGCTTCAGGTAGAACGACAATTCTTCAAGGTCCATTTCTGTTTCGATTCTGACTGCTCCATTCGTGTAATCAGGTTGTTCTGCAATTCCGATCGGTTTTGTCTGAACCATCTGCGAAACCTGAACAATGTGAACATCGGCAGCCAAAAGTCTCAACATCTCCGGAATGTGATATCCGGCCTCGATGTTTGAACCAATACCGATAATACAATCATTCATCTTTTTGCCTCCATTTCAAACGAAACCGACTCGGCAAACCGCAAAGCATGTGGCTTGTCAACTTCGACACGAGCACGGCTTACAAGCGGATCGGACATGATCAGATCCAGAATATTCTTTGTAAGTACCTCCAGCAGCTTGAAACGATTGTTCTGAACCAGATGAATAATTTGCTTGGTGATGGTTTTATAGTTGTAAATTCCAACTGGTTCATCTGCCAGCAATGCTTCTTCCGGAATGTCGGCCTCAATCTCGATGTTAATTACAACATCCTGCATATTTGCCAGTTCCTCCGGATTAAAACCGATATAAGTTCGCAGTAATAAATTCTTTACGCGGATGAGTGCCATGTAACCTCCTTTTTTTTAATATCCGTTTCCTTTCCCAATTCCAATTTCTTTCCATAAAAAGTTGTCATTGATAGTCATTTGATTGTCATTCTTTGTTTTTCTTACAACTTAATGACCACAACTGACCGACGCAAAATGCCAAATAGGTATGCAAACGGACCTTCATATAATTTAAACACTACCCCAGGTTTTCACCACCATCGCAAAACAAAAGCTGACCGGTTAAATAATCGTTGTTCAGAATATAATCCAGACTTTTCAAAATTGGTTCAAGGCCTCCGGGACGCTTCATTGCAATGTTTTCTGCCAGTTTCAACAGGTAATCTTCCCCTTTTTCTTCCGGCGGAAGCGTCAATCCGGGTGCGATTGCATTTACCCGAATGCGTGGGCCCAATTCGAGCGCCGCCATTTTTGTCAATTCCCACAACGCTTTTTTCGACAGCGAATAAGCGGCAAAGTTCGATTTGTTGTTAACAATCCGCGTATCCACAAAGTTGATGATGGTTCCTTCTTTTGCAAATTGGGCAAAACTACGGATTAAAATAAACGGCGCCCTGAAATTCACATTCATCTGGCGATCCAGAAAATCACTCGTTGTGCTTACAAAATCGCCCCGATCGAATACAGATGCATTGTTGATCAGTAAATCAACATTGCCCATTTTCTGAATCACTTTCGGAACAAGGTTTTCGACTTCCGAAGTGACATTAAGGTCAGCGCAGAACAGCTCAAAATGCTGGTTGGAGAAGGATAATTTCAACTCATCCTGAAGCAATATTGCATCATCTGCTGATGTGTTGTAATGAATTGCTATGTTCCATCCCTGCGCAGCAAGGTGAAGTGCCATCCCCTTGCCTACTCTTTTGGCAGCTCCGGTTATCAATGCGGTTTTTGTCATACCCCTATAAACACTCAGTCATTCCTGAAGTTCAAATTCTCCCTTTTGACTGACTTCCAACCCTTATGGCAAGATTTTTAATAAAGTCGCCTCTTGACGGAGTGTTGCTATCCGATTTCTTTGCAACATATACCTCTTTCGGTTCGAAAACAGGAATGCTGTATTTTTTTCCTGTAAGAATGAGCTCAATCTGATGGAGTTCAGTATTCGTAAATTCTTTGTTTTTGAGTGCTGCAATGTTGTCTTCCAGCTGTTTTATCGAACTGGCGCCAATCAGTACTGAAGTGACCCTCGTATCTTTCATCAGCCAAACAAGTGCCATTTGAGCCAAGGTCTGTCCTCTTTGAATGGCTATTTCATTCAACTTTTTTACTTTTTCAATGGCAGGCTCAACCTGTTCCGGCTGAAGAAAACCCCATGATTTAGCGGCCCTTGAACCTTCAGGAATTCCATTCAGGTACTTATCTGTCAGCAATCCCTGCGCAAGCGGCGAAAACGGGATACAGCCAATTCCCTCTCTACCCAAAACATCCAGCAAACCCTTTTCAACTCCACGCTCAAACATTGAGTATTTGGGCTGATGAATCAAACAGGGAGTTCCCAGTTCTTTCAAAATACGCGATGCCTTGAGTGCCAGTTCAGCAGGATAATTGGATATACCAGCATACAAGGCTTTTCCCTGACGAACTGCGTGATCGAGCGCCATCATGGTTTCTTCAAGCGGTGTATCGGGATCGGGACGGTGCGAATAGAAAATGTCAACATAGTCGAGTTTCATCCTTTTCAGGCTCTGATTGAGACTCGAAAGTAAACTTTTGCGGCTTCCCCATTCACCGTAAGGGCCAGGCCACATCAGATAACCAGCTTTGGTCGAAATGATAAGCTCGTCGCGGTACGGGGCCAAATCGAGTTGCATAATTTTCCCGAAATTTTCCTCGGCTGATCCTGCCGGTGGGCCATAGTTGTTGGCCAGGTCGAAATGGGTAATTCCCAGATCGAAAGCACGGCGGCACATGGCGCGTCCGTTTTCAAATTCATCGACTCCTCCGAAATTGTGCCAGAGACCCAACGAAATAGCAGGAAGTTTCAATCCCCATTTTCCGCATTTGTTGTAGGTCATTTGGCTATACCGGTTTAAATCAGCTGAGTATTGCATTTTGTATGTTTTAAGATTTAAAAATTTGTAGTTTAGAAAAAGCCAAATTAAGAAATAATGTCTGTTCAATGGTTATTAAACCAAACTTTTTTAAATTCAGAGGGTTCATTTTATTAAGAACGGTTGCAGTTTTAAGCTATTTTTGTTTCACGAGAGATTAAACCGTGAATTTACCTTGGTCGCTAATGTCCTTAAATTGTCATTTAGTTGCTTTAAAATGACAACAGAATGACAATAAATGGCCACAATTGACTTCTACAAAATGCCAAATGGATAATTTAACGGTCAATAATTTAATTTTTTACCTATGAGCGCAGATAAAAATGAAAAACATGTTGGACCAATATATATTGTTTCGGGCGGGAAAGGTCTTGTAGGAAACAACATGGTTCATTCGCTGCTAATCCAATATCCGAACAACAATGTTCCGGTAAATATTGTACCTAATATTCACGAGGAAATACAACTCATTAAGTTGGTCGAAAAAGCGAAGCAGGAAGAAGGACTTATTGCCCACACATTGGTGAACCGTGAATTACGTGATTTTCTGAAGAAGCTTTGTGCCGAGAAAGGGGTTAAAAATATTGATTACATGGGCGAGCTGGCCGATTATCTGGATGAAAAACTGGACATTCCATCGGTACAGTCGCCCGGACTCTACCGGGAGCTGAACCAGCAATATTTCGACCGTATTGAGGCGATCGAATTTACATTAAACCACGATGATGGTCTGCAACCGCAAAAACTGCACAAAGCAGAAATTATCCTGACTGGCGTTTCACGTTCAGGAAAAACACCGCTAAGTGTTTATCTGGCCATGTATGGCTGGAAAGTTGCCAACATCCCATTGGTGAACGGAATCGATCCGCCCAAAGAATTGTTCGAGGTTGATCCCCGTCGCGTGTTTGGACTGAGCATCAGTTCCGGACACCTGATATCCCACCGGATAAAGCGTTTGCGAAGTTTGGGCAATCCTGAAAACACCAATTATATTGACGAACTTCTGGTAATGAAGGAAATCCGCAATGCAAATTTCATATTCGAAAAAGGCGGATTTACAATAATCAATGTATCGAACAAACCGATTGAAACCAGTGCAAACGAAATACTGAACATGATGGCCAACCGGTTTGAATACCGCGGAAGAAGACTTGATTCTCCTTACCCTGCGAAAGATGAATGACTACTCGACGGTAACACTCTTTGCCAGATTTCGTGGTTGTGATTTTGGAGAAATATAACCCAAGTGCAAAGACAATTATTTTGTATCTTTGAATTGGAAAAATTAAAAAAATGAAAATGACAGACATCCAATTATATACAAAATTGTCAAGTTTGCCTACGAATTTAAAAAATGAGGTGGCTGATTTCATCGATTTTATAAAATATAAATCAGAGAAAAAATCGTTCAGGATAAAAAGAAGACTTGCCGGGCAGGCGAAGGGATTAATATCCATGAAAGATAATTTTGACGATCCTATTGAAGGATTTAAAGAATATATGTAATGGAATTGCTGATTGATACTCACGCAGTAATTTGGTTCATTACAGAGGATTCCCTTCTCCCATTAAAAACAAAAAGAGTAATTGAGAATCCAGATAATACTTGCTTTGTGAGTATTGCCAGTTTTTGGGAAATAGCGATTAAACAATCAATCGGACGGCTAAATTTATTTTCGGATCTGGAAGAAATTTTTCGAATAATTGAAAATACCGGATTTGAGTTACTCCCGATAACCACAAATCAAATTCTTATAAATGCGAAATTGCCACTTTTCCATCAAGACCCATTTGATAGAATAATTATAGCACAAGCCATTTGTGAAAATTTACAAATTGTGACAAAAGACGGGCAATTTGAAAATTACGACGTTTCTTTAATTTGGGAGAAATAGGCCCAGCGACTATTCTACTGTAACCGATTTGGCCAGATTTCTTGGTTGATCCACATCGCAACCACGCATTACAGCAATGTAATACGAGAATAGTTGTAGCGGAATAATAGCAAGCAATGGCGAAACTGCCGGATGTGATTTTGGAATTTCGAACACATCGTTCACCATGTTTTTCAGTACATCATCACCTTCAGTAACAACGGCTATAATATTGCCTTTCCGTGCCTTTACTTCCTGAATGTTGCTGACAATTTTTTCGTAATAATGATCTTTGGCCGCTACAACAATCACTGGAAGATTATCGTCAACCAGCGCAATCGGGCCGTGTTTCATTTCACCTGCGGCATAACCTTCGGCATGGATGTACGAAATCTCTTTCAATTTCAGCGCACCTTCCAGCGCAACCGGGAAAAGATAGCCCCTTCCCAGATAAAGTGCATTGACCGAATCTTTGTATTTGGCTGCAATTTCTTTTATTGCCGGATGTTTTACCAGAATGGATTTTAATTTCTCCGGAATTTCACTCAATTCAGAAATTAACTGAAGATACAATTCAGGAGATATTTGCCCTTTTTCTTTGGCCAGTTTAAGTGCAAAAAGTGTGATTACTGTTACCTGTGCGGTAAATGCTTTGGTTGATGCAACACCGATTTCGACGCCTGCATGTGTATAAACACCGGCATCGGTTTCGCGGGCAATACTCGAACCTACCACGTTACAAATACCCAGAATAGTAGCGCCCTTTTCCTTGGCCATGCGCAAAGCGGCAAGTGTATCGGCTGTTTCGCCGCTTTGGGTGATGGCAATTACTACATCATCGCCGTTCAGTATCGGGTTGCGGTAACGAAATTCTGAGGCATATTCAACCTCAACCGGGACGCGTGCATATTCTTCAATCAGGTATTCACCCACCAAAGCTGCATGCCACGAAGTTCCGCATCCAATGATGATGATTCGTCTTGCCTTTAGTATCTTAGGAAATACATCCAGCAAACCACCCAAAACAATGTCTGAATGATCGGGCAAAATTCGTCCCCTGAAAGTATCTTCAATGGTTTTGGGCTGTTCGAAAATTTCTTTCAGCATAAAATGCTCGAAATCTCCTTTTTCCAGATCACCAATGCTCATGTCAACTTTTGTGACTTTGAAGGCAACCGGATTATTCTCAACGGTTTTCAGCGTGAGGCTGTCCTTGGTGATGATTGCCACATCATGATCGTTCAGGTAAATCACACTGTCGGTATAATTTACGATCGGGGTTGCATCGGAAGCAATAAAGTATTCGCTGCGGCCAATTCCGATCACCAGCGGACTGCCCTTCCGGGCTGCTATCAACTGATCCTTTTCATTTTTACAGATAACCACAATTCCGTAGGCACCAACTACTTTCGAAAGTGCCAACCGAACGGCAATTTCGGCATTCACTTCTTCTGCATTCCTGTAAAAATATTCAATCAGATTAACCAAAACTTCAGTGTCGGTATCCGATTGAAAAGTATAGTCCTTCTTAATTAAGTCCGATTTTAGCTCCGCATAATTTTCGATGATGCCATTGTGAACCAGCACAAAGTCTCCGTTCATAGAAGTATGAGGGTGGGCATTCCGGTCGTTGGGTTCTCCATGGGTGGCCCAGCGAGTGTGACCGATTCCTATGTGTCCGCTGATGTCTTCGGCGGAAACAAATTTTTCAAGATCGGCAACGCGCCCTTTGCATTTGAAAACTTTCAGTTCACTGTTATAGATCGCCAGACCGGCAGAGTCGTAACCACGATATTCGAGCCGTTGAAGACCTTGAATCAGAATGGGATAAACGTTTTTATCGCCAATGTAACCAACAATTCCACACATACGATTATATATTTAGATGATCGAAAATGGGGGCTAATTAATTTTTGAATAGGTAATTTCCAAACGGATACCTGTTTTGCTGTTTGCTCCTTTTAAAACTACCCTGCCGTAATTGGTATTCCTGTCAGCCATTGATAGAAAAAATCCATAATTTTCCCTTAAATATCCAACTCCATTGGGTTTTTTCGAAATCAATTCCTGTACATGTTTGGCAATGTTGAAACGGTAAGTTCCGTCTGTTTTATTATATACTCCACCAAAATATGCCTGCGAGAATGCAAGATCAGAAGGAAAATACAAGCTGTCTTTTTCATTAACGGCGCTCAAAATCACCTGATAAGGAGGTGTGTATTTTGCAGTGTCGGTATAAAACTGATCAACTGTAAAGATTAGTTCAGCCTTGTTGATGGCAATATTGGCAGAATCTCTCCATAAATTCAAATTTGGAATTAATATTTTACTGCCCAATCCACCGGTAGTTTGCAGATAAATCAAACTGTCCTGGGTTTCTTTTTTATCGAGGTTGGCAAAAAAGTCGGTATTTGTATATTCGTGACTAAAACGGCTGACGCGCGCTGAATTTTCGTTGATATTGTAACTGTAAAAAAGTGAATCTTTTTCGCTGTTCTTGTAATGCATAATCATTCTTGATCCACGCGCAATGCTGTTAATCCTCATAACGGCCCCACCCTGGTTTAAATCTCCGGCTTCGATATACAAACCTTTAAAATACTCCAGAAAAAGTTCATTCTTTGATAAAGTAAGTGTATCGGCAGCCCATAGTTTATTTATAAGCGAAGCATTTAACTTAATAGCAATCTCCTGAATAACAGTGTCTTTTGGCTTTGCTTTCGTCGATCCGTACAAATTCGTTAACGAATCAAGCTTGAATTTAGGAACATAAGTTATATCGGCCAGTACTTCACCTTTCGAGATTGCTTTCAGGTTGACATCCTGATCATATTGGGCATCGAAGGATAGGTCAGATGCAAGCTCATAAACTTTCAATCGTTGCGGAGTGACAGTGTCTCCAAAAAACTCCATGTATAAGAGGTACAGAACCAATGAGTCGGGCTGTGCATTTTTTGAAAAATCGGGATATTGACCCAAGCGGAACTGAACGGCAAAATCAGCAGTTATTTTTCCGAAAACCGGATCGTTGAATGTACCCAACAAATTGTAGGTAGTTTCATCGGTCCGTTGCTTTTCGTCAGTGACTGTAAACGACTTGATGGTTGATTTATCAATTTCAGCCTTTTTTACTGAAACCAAATCCCCTTTATCCAATAAACCATATCCAGTTTTATTCAGTTCTTCCTTGCAACTCCAAAATATAAGTGACATCAATGCAAATCCGGCTACGAACTTGTACATTACGCTGAGTTCTTTTTTCACCAATTAATATGTTTTAAATTTGTGTAACCTAATTTCTTACAACATTTTATCATAGAATTCATTGTAAGCATCAATATAGGTATGTTCAGGTTGGTAATCTAAAAATAATTTTCCCGACGATTGTATATATTCTGTTAATTCACTGTTAATTTTTGGGCTACCCTGAATAACAGCATCAGAATACTGAATCGCCATTTTGCTTAAATTTACATAGTTTGGTTCGTCAACAAGTTCTGTATCTTCGCTTATTATGTTGCTCATTTTTAGCTTATTCCTGAAATTTACATCCAACGACTTTTTAAAGTCATCGTGAAAAACAGAATAAACTACTTTCGATTTTACAAACAATGGGTTGTCGTTGTAGGCCTTTTTTATGTAGAGGGGCACCAGAGAAGTCAACCATCCGCTGCAATGAATTAAATCCGGAGCCCAGCGCAGTTTTACTACTGTTTCAAGTACACCACGTGCAAAGAAAATAGCCCTTTCGTCGTTATCGGCGAATTCATTTCCTTTAGAATCTTTTAAAACTTGTTTACGCTGAAAATAATCTTCATTATCTATAAAATAAACCTGCATTCTGGCTGATTGTATAGAAGCCACTTTAATAATCAACGGGTGGTCGGTATCATCAATGATCAGGTTCATCCCCGATAGGCGGATTACTTCATGCAATTGATTACGACGTTCATTCACACTACCATATCTAGGCATAAAAGTCCGGATTTCCTTTCCTCTCTCCTGAATTCCCTGTGGAAGGAACCTGGATTTTTTAGACATTTCTGTCTCGGGAAGATAAGGGGTAATTTCTGATGAAATAAATAAGACTTTCTTCTTTTCCATTTAATTGCCTGAGTTTAATTGTGCAAAATTAGTAAAATATCGGCAATATTCAATTCCAGCAGGTTACAGAGGTCTTAAAAAAGCTTAACAAGTTAGGATTGGTGTTAATTTATTTATTTACTTTGCACCCTCATTTTTTATCCAAAATGCAGATAGTAAAGCATATAAACGAACTTCAGGCAATACTGGACAATAAACGGCAAGAGGGGTTGAGCATAGGTTTTGTTCCCACGATGGGCGCATTGCACGCTGGTCATATTTCATTGGTTGAAAAGGCTGGACAGCAGTCCGGGTTCGTGGTGGTGAGTATTTTTGTTAATCCCACACAGTTTAACGACAAAAGTGATCTGGAAAGATATCCGCGCGATCTTCAGAAAGATGTCAATTTGTTGGAACCGACATCCTGTCAGCTAATTTTTGCTCCCGAAGCCAATGAAATTTATCCTGAACCTGATACCCGGCAATTCAATTTTGGGAACCTCGAACAGGTGATGGAAGGTAAATTCAGGCCCGGACATTTTAACGGAGTTGCCCAGGTGGTAAGCCGTTTATTCGAAATCGTTCAACCCGATAAAGCTTTTTTCGGCCTGAAAGACTTTCAGCAACTGGCGATTATCAACGAAATGGTAAGGAAACTGCAGCTCCCGGTTGAGATTGTGCCCTGCCAAATTGTACGTGAAACCGATGGACTGGCCATGAGTTCGCGCAACATGCTGCTAAGCAGTGAACAACGACAGAATGCAGTGCTAATTTCGGCCACATTGTTCGAAGCGACAAACAAAACCGGAGAACTAAACGTAGAAGAACTCACCAATTGGGTAATTAACCGTATCAACGAAAACGAATATCTGAACACAGAGTACTTTGAAATTGTTGATTCAATGACCCTCAAGGCAATTAAAAGCTGGAACGATCCTTGCCGAAAGGTGGGATGCATTGCTGTTCAATGCGGAAAAATAAGGTTGATAGACAACATGAAGTTCGAAGTTTGAAGTGCCTAAATTTCGGAGTTCTTAACTCTAGGCATTCTAGTTCACTTTAGGCACTCCGAACTTGTAATTAATATGAATTCACATAGAAATCAGAGATATGATCATAGAAGTTTGCAAATCGAAAATACATAAAGTTACTGTAACCGAAGCCAATTTGCAGTACGTAGGAAGTATCACCATCGATCAGGATTTGATGGATGCTGCCAATTTAATTGAAAATGAAAAAGTGCAGGTGGTAAACATCAACAATGGCGAACGCCTCGAAACCTACGTGATTAAAGGGGAACGTGCTTCTGGAGTAATCTGCCTGAACGGACCCGCAGCGCGAAAAGTGGCTGTTGGAGATGTGGTCATCATTATCTCTTACGCTCAGATGGATTTCGAAGAAGCCAAAACGTTTAAGCCGTGGCTGGTTTTCCCTGACACTGAAACAAACCAACTGATTTAATTTCAGAATAATATAAATTAAAACCTCATTGCTTCGGTTAGCAATGAGGTTTTGTTATTTTTACAGAAATACTTTTTTGTGATGACACCATCAGAAATTATTCAATCAAAAATATTTACAGATGCCCATTCGTTTTCCGTGGTCCTGAAAGAATGGAAACATGCTGGTTATAAAGTGGTTTTTACCAATGGCTGTTTCGATTTGGTGCACCGCGGGCACATCGACTCACTTGCCAAAGCGGCGGAATTTGGTGACCGGCTGATTGTTGGGCTAAACTCGGATGTTTCGGTTAAATTACTTAAAGGTGAAAACCGTCCGCTCATCGACCAGCAATCGCGTGCTGTTTTACTTGCATCGTTGCTGATGGTTGATGCAGTTGTCATGTTCGATGAGATAACTCCTTACGAGCTGATTAAAGATATTATACCTGATGTTCTGGTAAAGGGAAGTGAGTACCAAATTGAAGAAATTGCCGGATTCGACATTGTTCTGGTTTCAGGAGGAAAGGTTGAACGCATTGAGCTGACTGAAGGCCTTTCGACCACCGATCTGATTCGAAAAATTAAGAATTCTTAGGATTTTTTCATTCATCATTCAAGATTTAAAACTCATCATTCCGATGGCCAAAGTTAAAACCAGTTTTTTTTGTCAGAATTGCGGGGCACAGTCGCCCAAATGGGTTGGAAAGTGCAATTCGTGTGGCGAATGGAATTCGTTTGTTGAAGAAATTGTAGAGCGCGAAAGCACGAAAACTGCTTCCTTTTTGACCGGAACAGGCAATCAGCCCAAACTTTTACACGAAGTTTCTGATGAACACACAGAGCGGATTGATACCTGCAACCAGGAACTCAACCGTGTATTGGGCGGCGGATTGGTTCCCGGATCGATGGTTTTGATTGGCGGCGAACCCGGAATCGGCAAATCAACACTGGTTTTGCAACTGGCACTTGATCTTAAAAGCAAAAAAATCCTTTATGTTTCCGGAGAAGAAAGCATTCAGCAAATCAAAATCCGGGCACAGCGACTTCAGAAAGAAAACCAAAACTGTTACTTTCTAGCCGAAACTTCGCTCGAACACATTATAGCCCAAAGCAAACAAATTGTTCCTGAATTACTGATCATCGACTCCATTCAAACTGTTTCAACCGAGCTGATTGAATCGTCGCCCGGTTCGGTGGGACAAATTCGCGAATGCACCCACGGCATCCTGAAATACGCCAAAGAAAACAATGTTCCGGTAATTCTGATCGGGCACATCACCAAAGAAGGCAGTCTGGCCGGACCAAAAGTGCTGGAGCATATTGTTGATACCGTTTTGCAGTTCGAGGGCGAAAACCAATACATGTACCGTATTTTGCGCGCCATTAAAAACCGTTTCGGCTCGACTTCTGAGCTGGGAATTTTTGAAATGGGCAATTCGGGTTTGCGCGAAGTTTCCAATCCGTCTGAATTACTAATCAACCGTGCACACGAAGGATTGAGTGGTACTGCCATTGCAGCTGCAATCGAAGGAATCCGTCCGTTACTGATTGAAATTCAGGCGCTGGTAAGTACCGCTGCATACGGAACTCCGCAGCGATCGTCCACAGGTTTCGATTTGCGAAGGCTCAACATGTTGCTCGCCGTTCTGGAAAAACGGGCAGGTTTTAAACTGGCCACCAAAGATGTTTTCCTGAATATTGCCGGGGGAATCAAAGTGGACGATCCGGCGATCGACTTAACAGTGATTACTGCAATCCTTTCATCAAACTTCGATTTACCGATCAGGAAGAATGTTTGTTTTGCAGGTGAGGTTGGGCTTTCAGGAGAAATTCGTGCGGTAAACCGGCTCGAACAGCGTATTGCAGAAGCCGAAAAACTGGGTTTCGACAGTATTTTTATACCGAAAGCCGGAAAAGGAATCAACCTCAAGAAGTTTTCAATCGAAATTTTGCAGTTCGATCGGGTGGAAAACTTTTTCAGACATGTATTTGCACAAAAAGGGCAGGGATGAGTATATTAAATTGTCAGGTCACCAATCATCTTCTGACTTCATCATTTGGTGATGCAATTTGGTAAGTAAATCCATCATCTCGGATTCAGTTTTGGTGATCAAACTAGAAATAACCTGATTTGGCCTTGCAGCTATTCTGGCTGCAGCTTTTCCAATTTTAACTCCGGCGGGAGGATTCTTTATGTACCACTCCGGATCGCTTACCATTTTATAGGTTTCTTTTTTATCGAAGTACTCTTTAAAGGGTTTTGTAGTTCCATTGCTATATTCCGAAACTCCGGTGGTAATCGAAATATCTGTGATTTCGGCTTTGTACCTTCCATCTTTAAATGAGACTTTAATCGTAAAATTTGGATACCAGTCAACAGATTTAGTACTATCTGAAATTTGAATTGAACCTTTTGCTATAATTTTACCGGAAATAAGATCATCCATCAACAGTGGATTGTTTTCAGAAATAAATGATCTGGCAAACCATTCTCTTGCGGAACTGTAAAGCTGACCGGCTGTTTTTCCGGGCATTTCTACTACTTCAGAGAACTCCTGGGCAAAAGTAAAGATTGGAATAAATGCTAGCAGAAATAGTAGGTTTTTCATTTTGATCGGTTTTTTACGACGCAAGTTATGAAAAACAAACCAATTGATTCCCTGAAATCCAAATAACTATTCAACAAAAAAAACGACTTCTTCGCCAATCAGCCTTTTATCCCAGTTACATTGTTTTTTGTAAATTTTTCGGGTTACCTTTGGCATTCTAAAACTGGTTGAAAGAATGAAACAACTAATTGTTATATTGCTTTTTGCAGCTATTTTGTCAGGACTTTCATCGTGTTACAATACCACGGTTCCAAAACCTGACAAACTCATCCCCAAAGATAAATTTGTGAAGATGATGATCGATGTCTATCTTGTTCAGGGAATCTCCATCGGACCAGATACTTCAGCGAACCTTAAGAATATTACGCAAACCGATTTGTATTTTTCGGTACTGAATAAATATTCGGTGCCCGATTCGGTTTTTATACGTTCACTTATTTATTACTCCAGCTTTCCGCGCGAATTTGAGAGAATGCACGTTCAGATTATGAACAGCTTGAACGAATCGGAACTCCAATTCAAGCCCAAAGAGCAACTGAATACGGAAACAAAATGAGAAAATTTGCGGCCAACTATCTTGTTTCTGACAACGGAATTTATTTGAAAAACGGTATTCTAGTGACCGGAGAAGATGGATTCGCAATAAAATACATCGACACTAAAGGCGATTTAAGGGAGATTGCACAGCTGACTTTTCTCAATGGAATTTTAATGGCAGGTTGCACATTTATAAAGACAAAAGCAGCTAACTCCGAACCCGACCAGCCATTCGAATCTATAATAATGAAGTCTTTAGCAGCGACAACTAAATTTTCGATATACGAACTGATCGATTTGGGCAAACTTGTTCAGCTTCAATTTCCGGAGATGAAAATTCCTGAAATAATGAACAAAACAACCTCAACCTTGCAAACTTACGGAGGATTTTCAATGGAAAGTCAACCCGGAATTTATTTACTTTCGGGTGCAGATTTGGTTAATTTACATTTCACATCTAACAGCCGTCTGAAAAAAATATTATAAACCAATAACAAAATTCAAAGGCAAAACTTGGAACTTTGAACCTGAAACTTGAAACTCGTTTGCTATGTCAACATTTCTATTTGATCAAATCATATTCGGACCTGTAAAAAGCAGGAGGTTGGGTATTTCGCTGGGTGTGAACTTACTTCCAACCGACAGCAAAGTGTGTTCGTTCGATTGCATATATTGCGAATGCGGCTGGACTCCGCGAAAGCGTGAGAAAAAAGCAGTTTTACCACCGCGCGCACTGGTAAAGCAAAGGATGGAAGAAAAGCTTCGGGACATGATTCTGAACAACGAATATCCCGATGTAATTACTTTTGCCGGAAATGGTGAGCCAACCTTACATCCTGAATTTGAAGGAATTATTGACGACACAATAGAACTTCGAAACCAGCTCACGCCAAAAGCACGAATTGCAGTTTTATCGAATGCCACCATGTTGCACAAACCCGGTGTGGTAAGGGCTTTGCTAAAAGTTGAGGACAATATTCAGAAGCTGGACTCGGCTTTTGAGGAAACCATCCGCCAAATTGATTGCCCGAATTCAAATTTCAAACTGGAAGAAGTAGTTGGACACCTGAAATCATTCAAAGGGAAAGTGATCATTCAAACCATGTTTCTGAAGGGAAATTTCAGGAATGAAATAATCAACAATACCACAGAAAATGAGGTCGTTGAATGGATAAAACTTGTTGCTGAAATAAAACCTTCGCAGGTGATGATTTACACCATTGACCGCGATACGCCAGCCAGCGGACTTGAAAAAGTTGACCTTAGTACATTAGAGACCATTGCCGAAAGAGTTCGGGCAATTGGATTTGAGGTTCAGGTTTCGGGATAAAAAAAGTGATCAATCGCAGTAATTAGTGATCAGAAAAACAAAAGTCATTTATAGTCATTACAATCCGGAAATACGGCAAATAATGACTACAAATGGCAATGAATTACAACGAACGTCTTTAACTGGCTATTTGGTTGTACGTGTCCAGGTGGTCGAACGCCCAAGCCATTTGATTCCCGCAACATAACCTTTCAGGTACAGGGTGTTTTGATCCTTTTCGAACCAGGCAAAACAATCGTAGGTTTTCCCGTTATCCGGATCATAAATACTGCCATTCTGCCATTGTTTGTCGGCTGCATCGTACTTTAATCCTGATAAAATTCGAAGTCCCAACCTGGATTTTGACCTAAGTTTCTCATCCGGATTATTAAAATCTTTTTCCGGCTCGCCATTCACGTATTTCTCAGGATTAATGTAGATCACTGTTCCTGTGAACTTTCCATTTTCTTCTTTCACTTCAATTTTCGAAGTCTTTTTGTCATTCCACCAAATGCCGGCAATTTTCATTGCATCCTGTGCAAATGCTTGCGAAATAAACAAGCCAAGGAATAAGACCAATCCAATTTTTTTCATACGCTTATTTTTTTCAGCAATTTAAAGTTTTTTTCTGAAGTATTGAAAAACAGACACAAAATAGATTTTTCGAATCAATATTTCAGCAGTGCCGACTTGATAAAAGTCCTGTTACGGTTCTTCTGTTTTAGATAAGTTTATCGAAAAATAAATATATGCGAAGATATTACTGGCTGGTACTTTTCCTTTTTTCGTTGATGGATGTTTCGGGACAGAAGTTGGAAGCAGAAGCTGAAATTATTTTGCAAAGCCGCCACGTTTGGCGGGGCAGTCAGCTGGGCGATGCAATAGCTGTTGAACCTTCCGTAACTCTTAGTTCCGGCAGGTTCAGTTTCAATTTTTGGGCAGCTAAAACAACCAACAACAGTTATTCAGAAATCGACCTGATTCCGGCCTACCAATTCAACCATTTTCAACTCACCCTGTTCGACTATTACAATCCGGTTGCAGATGAAAACAACCAATACCTGAATTTTCAGAAAGGCAAAAACAGGCACTCGCTCGAACTTTCGCTCGATAATTATTTGGTTGAGAACCAGCGGGTGAAGTGGATGATCGGAACTTTCTTGTTGGGCGATAAGAATGAAGAAACGGGCAACCCGTTCTATTCCACCTATATTGAGCTCAAATATCCGTTCACTGTTTTGGGAATTCAAACCGAACCTTTTGCCGGACTATCACCCTTCCGCGGTTATTATGCGGATAAGTTTGCTTTCATCAATGCCGGAATTTCGTTTGGCAAAGAATTCGAACTTACTACCGGATTTTCAATTCCTCTATCCCTGTCGGTTATCTGTAATCCGTATCAAAATCAACGGTTTGTGGTTATATCTTCTGGGATATATTTTTCAGCCGGCAACTAATCACGATACATTTATCTCGCTTTTCCTTAATATTAGCTTAACAAATAATGGTTGCATAGGTCAACTATTATTGAGTTCTTTGTGCCAATTAAATTTAATTAGATGGACGAAATAAAGCCTATCGGTTACCTGCTTTCTCAAACGCTCAAGGTTTACAGGAATCAAATGGCATCTGAATTTAAAAACCGGAAAACCGGAATTACGTTTGAACAGTTTATAATTCTGCATCTGCTTCACTCAAATTGCAATATTATTCAGCAGGATCTGGCCAATCACATGCAGAAAGATAAATCAATTATTGTCAGACAGATTAATGGACTTCTGGAAAAGAAGTATGTGACCCGGATTATCAACACCGTTGACAAGCGAAAAAAAAATCTGATTCTGACAGAGGCCGGAACGGAAATTCTGAAAAGTATGAAAGTTGTTGCATTTGAGGTTTCTGAAAAACTGCTTTCAGGTGTTACTGAAAATGAAGTTGAAATCTTCAGGAGAGTACTGGATAAAATCAGTTCAAACGGATGCCTGAACAATGAAGAAGTCCTTAAATGCTAAATAAAATAGTAAAGAAAACACATACAATAAATTACATGGAAACATTCACTCACTTTAGAAACTTTGGCTTTATTCTGGTTGTGCTGGCAACCTTTTCGTGCGCTCAAAAACAACAAGGCGGTGGTCAGGCCGGAATGGCGCAACAGGTAAAAGAATATCCTGTCATTGCTGTAACACAGCAGTCAACAAAACTTTTTAAGGATTATCCTGCCAAGCTGGAAGGCCAGCAAACAGTCGAAATAAGGTCGAAAATTGCTGGATACATCGACAAAATTATGGTTGACGAAGGTGCATTCGTTAAAAAGGGACAAGTGCTTTTTCGCCTGAATGCCAATGATATACAGGCTACGGTGCGTTCGGCAGAGGCGCAGGTAAAAGTAGCCGAGGCCGATGTGAATTCAGCCCGGATCAACATGGAGAAAACCAAACCACTGGTCGAAAAGAACATCATCAGCAAATTTGAACTGGAATCAGTCGAGTCGGTGCTGAAATCAAAAGAGGCGCAAATGGCACAGGCCAAAGCAAACCTCGAAAATGCCAAAGCCAACCTGCAATATACAATGATTACAAGTCCGGCTGAAGGAATTATCGGAACTTTTCCCTATCGCGTGGGGAGTTTAGTGAGCAGCGCAACCGCAGAACCGTTGACTACCGTCTCGAATACAGTAAAAGTTTACGCTTATTTTTCGCTCAACGAAAAGGAATTTCTGGCCATGACCAAAGGTTTGGAAGGCAAAAACCTTCAGGAAAAATTTGCTACGCTTCCTGAAGTTTCGCTGGTTTTGGCCGACAACTCAGTTCATGGACAAACCGGCCGGATAGAAACGGCCAGCGGATTGATCAATCAGCAAACAGGCGCTGTAAATGTGCGGGCAAGTTTTCCTAACGAAGAAGGGCTTTTGCGCAGCGGAGGCAGCGGATCGGTTCGCATTCCGCAGTTAATTGATTCGGCGCTTATCATTCCGCAGAAAACTACTTACGAATTGCAGGGCAAACACTTTGTGTATGTGGTTGGTGCCGACAATAAGGTTCGCAATACGGAAATTGAAGTGCTGGCCGGCAACTTGAAAGACTCCTATATAGTAACCAGCGGGTTGAATGCCGGAGATAAAATTGTGCTCGAAGGAATTGCCTCGTTGCGCAACGACACCGAAATCAAACCGAAGTTAGTAGAGGCCGGAAGCCTTTCCGAAAACATGCCAACTGCAACTCCAGTTAAAAATTAAATCCGTAAATCATGTTCAGAAAATTTATAGAACGGCCGGTCCTATCATCGGTCATCTCCATTATTATTGTCATTCTGGGGGTACTCGGACTGATAAGTTTACCCATAGAGCAATATCCTGATATAGCGCCTCCAACTATTCAGGTATCGGCAAACTACACCGGAGCCAATGCCGAAACTGTACTGAAGAGTGTTGTTGTTCCGCTTGAAGAACAAATCAACGGGGTAGAAAACATGATCTACATGACCTCAACGGCCAGTAACAACGGGTCTGCCAGTATTCAGGTTTATTTTAAACAGGGCACCAACCCCGACATGGCTGCGGTGAACGTTCAAAACCGTGTAGCACGCGCCAATAGTTTACTTCCGGCGGAAGTAACCCGTGCCGGTGTAATTGTAACCAAACGCCAAACCAGTATGTTGCTGGTATTCTCGGTTTACAGCGAAGTCGATGAATTCGACGAAATATTTCTTCAGAACTACAGCAAGATTAACTTACTGCCCCAGATTCAACGAGTGAATGGTGTGGGCGAGGCCATGGTTTTTGGAGGAAAAGATTATTCGATGCGAATCTGGCTGAAGCCCGACATCATGGCATCATACGGTCTGATACCCACCGATATTACTGCTGCACTGAGCGAGCAAAATCTGGAAGCCGCCCCCGGACGTCTGGGCGAGCGCAACGAGCAATCTTTCGAGTATGTGATCAAATACAAAGGGAAACTCAGTCAGCCAGAGGAATTTGAAAACATTGTAATTAAGGCCGATAAGGATGGTAATATATTACGCCTGAAAGATGTAGCCCGTGTTGAGCTGGGAGCATTGACTTATTCGGTTGCCACCATGGCGATGAACAAACCGGGCGTAACCATGGCAGTGTTCCAGTCTCCGGGATCGAATGCCCGCGATGTAATTATTGAAGCGCAAAAAGTAATCGAAGAGTCTGCCAAATCATTTCCTTCAGGAGTGAAATACAAGATAATGGTTAACGCCAACGACTTTCTCGACAGCTCTATTTCAAAAGTTCTCATCACTTTGCTTGAAGCGTTTATTCTTGTATTCATCGTAGTATTTGTGTTCCTCCAAAATTTCAGGGCAACACTGATACCAGCTATTTCAGTACCAGTTTCAATTATAGGTACCTTCTTCTTTCTGAGTATTTTCGGGTTTACAATCAATCTGTTAACGCTGTTTGCGTTGGTGCTCGCCATCGGAATTGTGGTTGATGATGCCATTGTGGTAGTGGAAGCAGTTCATGCAAAACTCGACCAGGGAGCCAAAAATGCGAAAGAAGCTGCTGTTTCGGCAATGAATGAAATTTCAACGGCCATCGTGTCAATCACACTGGTTATGTCGGCTGTGTTTATCCCGGTAACTTTTATTACCGGAACAACCGGAGTATTTTACAAACAGTTCGGAATTACGCTGGCAGTGGCCATTGTTATCTCAGCAGTAAATGCGCTGACCTTAAGTCCCGCACTTTGCGCCTTGCTCCTGAAACCACATACCGAAAGCGACTTACACAACAAAGGTTTGAAACAGCGGCTTTATGCTTCGTTCAATGCATCGTTCGACATGATGACCGATCGTTACAGAAAAGTAACCAATTTGTTTGTGTCACGGAAATGGATAGCCGTCGCTCTGGTGGTCGTTTTCACCGCTGGTTTGGTAGTACTGATGAAAACGACTCCAACCGGATTTGTTCCGTCAGAAGATACCGGAAAAATATTCGTCGATATAAGCCTGCCGCCAGCAACTTCACTGGAGCAAACCAGGAAGGTTGTCTTTCAGGTCGATAGTATTTTGGCAAGTGTTCCTGAAATGGACGGCCGCTCCATGATAATCGGTAACTCATTGATCGCCGGAGGCGGAAGCTCTTATGGTATGTTAATTTGCAGCCTGAAACCTTTTGAAGAACGAAAAGGAAAAGGACAGGATCAGAACAGCGTAATCGCCAGATTATATGGCGCTACTTCAGGAATTCGGGATGCGAAGATCGTTTTCTTTTCGCCTCCAATGGTTCCGGGGTTCAGTATGTCAAACGGTTTCGACCTGAAACTGGAAGACAAAACCGGTGGAGATATCAAGGTGTTTGAACAGAATGCCCAAAAGTTCCTTGGAACACTTATGCAGCGTCCGGAAATTCAGTATGCAATGACATCATTTAATACCAACTTTCCGCAATACCAGGTTGATGTAAATGTTGCCCGTTGTAAACAATCAGGTATTACGGTTAGTTCTGTACTGTCGGCCATGCAGGGATATGTCGGCGGGTTTTATGCTTCCGATTTTAACCGCTTCGGAAAACAATACCGAGTAATGGTACAGGCAGAGCCCAACTACCGTGGAAATCCTGAAGACATGAACAATATTTTTGTAAGGACTTCAACCGGCGAAATGGCTCCAATCACCGAATTCATTACGATGAAGCGGGTTTTTGGTCCTGAAAATATCTCACGTTTCAACATGTACACGGCTATTTCGGTAACCGGGGCGCCCAACTTTGGTTACAGTACCGGCGATGCCATTAAGGCTGTTCAGGAAGTGGCTGAACAAACATTGCCGCTTGGTTATGGTTACGAATTCTCCGGCCTGACCCGCGAAGAAATAGCATCGGGTAACCAGTCGATCCTGATTTTTGCACTGAGCATTATCTTTGTTTATTTCCTGCTTGCAGCCCAGTACGAAAGTTTTATTTTGCCGCTTTCAATTCTGTTTTCGCTCCCAATTGGTATAGCAGGCTCGTTCATCTTCGCCAAAATTATGGGTGTAGAGAACAATATTTACCTGCAAATTTCGCTGATCATGCTTTTAGGTTTGCTTGCCAAAAATGCGATCCTGATTGTTGAGTTTGCCTTACAGCGCCGTCACCGCGGAATGAGCATTGTTCAAGCGGCTATCGATGGAGCCATCGCCCGTTTACGGCCAATCCTGATGACTTCATTCGCCTTTATCTTCGGACTTATTCCTTTGGTAATCAGCAGTGGAGTTGGTGCCAACGCGAACCGATCAATCGGAGTGGGCGCTGTTGGTGGTATGTTGATTGGAACTATGATTGGGATTCTGGTGATCCCTGCCATGTTTGTGATCTTCCAAACACTTCAGGAAAAGGTAAAAAAACCGGAAAAACAACCTATTTCGGAATTGAACAGCCTGGAAGGTGACAATGAAGAATTTGAAGGTTAACGAATACAGAAATACAATAATTATGAAGACATATTCGATCAAACAAATTATACTGGTTGCCGGATTAGCTGCAATACTGGTTTCGTGCAATACATCGAAACACTATCAGCGTGGAGCCGTTTCTACCGACGGACTCTTCGGCAACACCGCAACATCCGATTCGGCGAACTTGGCCGAAAAACCCTGGCGTGAGCTTTTTACCGAAACTCATCTGCAAAAACTCATTCAGGAAGGGTTGAATAACAACCTGGATTTGCAGCTTGCCGTGCAGAAAGTGATGGAAGCTGAAGCTTATTTTTCGCAAAGCAAAGCGGCTTTATTGCCAAGTGTTTCGGCAAATGGTAAAGGAATATATACGCGGAATCCGGAGTCGATTTATCCTGACGGACCGCGTGAAGTAAGTACCTATCAACTCTCAGCCGACGCAAGTTGGGAAGTTGATTTGTGGGGTAAGTTGCGCAGTTCGAAACGTGCAGCATATACCAATCTGCTGGCCAGCGATGCCGGTCAGAAGGCGGTTCAAACACGCCTGATTTCCAATATTGCATCGGCATATTACGCATTGGTTGGCCTTGATGCAAAACTGGCAATTACCCAACTAACTGTAAAAAACAACATCGACCTCGTTGAAACCTTAAAGGTGCTGAAAGAAAGCGGACGGGTAACCGGAGCCGCCATTGTACAGAGCGAAGCTGCACGTTATGCTGCTGAAGTTACCATTCCGGATTTGGAACAACAGATACGTGAAACGGAAAATGCACTTTGCCTGTTGCTCGGAAGGGTGCCCGGAACTGTGGAACGTGGAAAGATCGAAGAACAGACATTGTCAGCAGCATTGCAAACCGGAATTCCGGCCCAAATGCTGGATAACCGGCCAGATGTGATGCAAGCCGAATACGCCCTGATGAGTGCATATGAAATAACCGGTAATGCCCGCGCCTATTTTTATCCGGCACTCACATTGACCGCCTCTGCGGGATTTGCCGCCGCCGATCTCGACAAGTTGATCGATCCGATTTCGTTTGCTGCCAATGTAATCGGCGGACTTGCTCAACCTATTTTCAATAAAAAGATCAATACTACCCGCCTGAAAGTTTCACAGGCACAACAGGAAGAAGCGTTGATCAGTTTCAGAAGTACTTTGCTGAAAGCCGGTCAGGAAGTGCACAATACGCTGGGATCGTACGAATCGGCGGTTCAGAAAATAGCTCTGCGCCAACTTCAGCTCGATGCATTGATCAAATCGGTTGACTACACCAAAGAGTTGCTGACCTACGGTTCGGCCACTTATACGGAAGTTCTGAACGCACAAACCAGTTTATTGTCGGCGCAGTTAAGCAGCGTGAACGACCAGTTGCAGCAGTTGAATGCTGTGGTAACACTCTACCGTGCATTGGGCGGCGGTTGGGAATAAGATTGAACCAATTATCTGACCACAGATTACGCAGATTCACACAGATTATTTATCTCTGTGTAAATCTGTGTAATCTGTGGTTTATTTTTTTGTAGTGAATTAATTGACAATTAACTTTATCCTATCTGAACCATTGATATATTTCACATCAACAACATAAATTCCATGGTTTAGGTTAGGAAGGGAAACATTTACCCAGTTTTTATTATAGCGCTCACTAAACACTTTAATTCCGTTTATTGTCCAAATAGATACTTCTTTAATTGTTGTTTCTGCACTAATCGTAATTTTACGTTGAGCTGGGTTCGGAAATACTTTTATTCCTTTATGATATATTACACTTAGCTCTGAATCATTTGGCAAACGAGGAGTTGGCCTTGTATATTTACAGTAGTCATATAGCGTACCCTCTACCTTGCCATATGAAATATTATCATTCAATGGAGGATAAGCCAACGAATCAATGATCACTGGTATTTCGTTAACCATCTTAACAAGTGCAATAGTTTTACCCTCATTGCTTAGTTTAAAGTTTGTATGTAAATCGCCCTGACAAGTTTCTTTATCGGCAAAAAACACCTTGTATTCGTGTGGACGAAATGCAAAGGAATTAGATTCACTCAACTGCCACTTAAATGGGAGCTGAAGGTCATTTGTGAGGTAAAAGCCCGATATATTTAAAGGGTAATTACTCCTATTGTAAAGTTCAAACCAATCTTCAAACTCTCCATAATTATCTTTAGTTCCTGAAGTGTTTTTAGCCAAAGCCTCATTAATTACTATATCGAAATTGTTATTTGGATTCTCTTTGAACTCTGCTATATATTCAGTATCCGCACTTAAAACTATTGAACGTGGATTATCATAAGTTCCGTCACGCCACCTTTCAAACTCATAACCAGAAGCAGCAACAGCGGTTAATTCTATATTTACATCATTAAAGTAAATACCCGTATTGTTATCTTTTGGTATAATCTGCTTATTTATATAGATATGACCACAACTTACGGACTCATCTAAAGCAGGGCCAACACAGCGCAGGGTGAGTTCCGACGTGCCTGACAAACCAAACTCAGCTATATAATGCTTGGTGACATGACTACGTCGGTCTTTGGCAAAATCAATTAAGCTAGAATTAACGCTTGACACCCATGTTGATTCTTTACCTAAATTCCAACGAACGCAGTGTTCAGCAACTTCTGGCAAATACTCCTGCTTCATTTCTTCTATTTGAGGAATAACAATATCCTTATCGAAATAGTAATTCATTAAATAGGCTGCATTGGTAACAAATAGTGCTTTGAACTTCGGGTTGTGAATTAAACTGGCCAAAAGCTTTACCGAGTTAGGTGGATTAGGCCAACCACTTGATGCAACAGTAGCCTTGTGTAAGGCATTGTAACTTACACCTCCTCTCCCATTAAAGGCAGCATCCAAATCAAAAAATATCCAACGTAGTTTGGTATCGTACTCTAAACTATTCCAATGTTGACGATTACCACTTGGCCAATCGTAGTTATTTAGGTAAATCTCAGTATTATAGTAATTAGTTAAATTCGGTATATCAAGCCAATTATCCATTTGCTCATAAAATATATCAGCGCTAAAATCGGAGGCATCAATTATCGTTTCTATTTCTTCGTAGCTATTAACAGTTCCTTCGTAAAGTATGTTGTTCAGGCCAATATTAACGGACTCTTTATCTATACTGTACTTATCCTCAAAATGATGGATCCCTAAATAATCACGAACAGTCTGAATACCCCAATAATCACCATTCAGAAGAACGATTACAGGTCTATACCCCTGTGATTCTATGCCTAAACCTTTAATAAGTTGAGCACTTAGACCATCTTTAATAATAGTATTATTCCAACATCCGTAAGAAGTACGAAGAATGAAGCGTTTATAACTATTTTTGGTGTTCTGCGGAAGCATCTGGTAATCGAATGTGCTTTTACCATACTCAGAACGGGCGAATAAACGAAGTGACTTTTGTGCTGCATTGCGTTGAAGTCCACCATGTATTCTAACCCCAGCATCCTGATCAAGAACCAGATGTCCTTCTTTAGTAAAATATTGAATATGCACATCACGCTCCCAATCAATTCCCCTTTGGTGATTATTTCCACTCCAATTAGGGTTTGCAGGATCGTATGTTGCCCCTCTTATATAGATACCAATATCATAATCGAAGAAATTATCGGGGTCGGTTACCAAGGAAATAACAGGAAAACTATACCTACTAGATAATTCCTCACCTACTATGTAGGTATTAGTAAAAACCTTGCTGACCTGAGTCGTACCATCATAAACAACAGCCCTAATCACAAAGGCCTTAAAGCCATACAGAGCACTATCTGGTTTCGTAACTTCAATGGGTTCTGTATATATATTGCTTGTATCACTAGGTACTGATCCATCTGTGGAATAATAAATTTTATATTCTTGTGATTGTTGACTTAATGACAATTGTAATGAAAAGGCATTTGTAAAATAGCCTGCTTTATGTGAGAATGAAATGCTGTTGCTATAACTGCTTGCACTTTTTAGTTTGGTACCAAAGTGTTTTGAAACAATACTGTCAGCCTCATCCATTTCAGGAAAATAATGATGACTGTAATAATCAATCAATATAGAGTCTGAATAATTCAATTCATTATTAAAAGACTCCTTCTCTTGTGCATTTATCAAAAGTGAGAATAATACGCAAATTGCAATAAATATAAACCTCATATCCTACTTGTATCAATAACAAATCTTTTCATTCGATATTCCAAACCATAAATTTACAAACCTAGGCTCTCCGGATAAGCACAATAATGTTCGAGGCGCTGGTGCCGATTTGCAATCTGTATCTCTTCACTACGGATCCGTGATCCGTTATTTGCCCCTACACCTTTTTCCCCAGCATAATCACAAGCCGTAATATAAAGATAATCTTTTGAATCGATAATCAACCCCGCACTGACTTGATTTTGATGTATGTATCCATCAAAATCCAGAAAAAGAAGTTGAATGAATTTCTATGGCATCTTTGCATAAGTTTAAACGTATGGGCTGCAAAGACACTGAACAACATCTATTCGGGAATTGACCTGATCACAGCATGGCAATTCGAAGAGTTGGCTCATTTATTCTGAACCCCAATACTAGCCAGAGATTTGTTATTTTTGCAGGCGGAATCTCTTTTTTAATACAAAAAAAATGGCAAAAGTAAATTGGAAACCCGGAACCATGATTTATCCGCTTCCGGCGGTATTGGTTACATGTGGCGAAACTCCCGAAGAATACAACCTGCTAACAATTGCCTGGACGGGTACCATCAGCAGCGATCCGCCGATGTGCTACATTTCGGTTCGGCCAGGTCGACATTCATACGAAATCATTAAACGGACGGGCGAATATGTGATCAATCTGACCACCGAAGAACTTGCCCGCGCAACTGATTGGTGTGGTTGCCGCTCGGGCAGGAAATACAATAAATGGAAAGAGATGGGTTTGACCCCGGCGCCTGCAACCATTGTAAAAGCACCTATTTTGGCCGAAGCGCCTGTCAGTATCGAATGCAAGGTGAAACAAATCATCGAGCTGGGTGTTCATCACATGTTCATTTCAGAAGTGGTAAACGTGATTGCCGACGATCGTTACATCGACCCGGAAACCGGCGCATTCAGCCTGAAAAAATCGAATCCGCTGATCTATTCTCATGGGCATTATTTCAAAATGGGCGACCCGATTGGCAAATTTGGATGGTCGGTGGAGAAGAAGAAAAAGAAGTAAGCAGTGGTCAGTCTCAGTTTACAGAAAAAGAACAAGGAAAGATAACTTACGTTTTCTGTAGGATGTTATGTTTAAGTTGACTTCTCAGGAATATAAAACTTGAGGAGCCAATTTGGCACTTCAAGAGGAGCTCATCAACCGGAAATTTAAAAGTGATTATTAAAAACAAAATCAATATGTCAAAACTAAAATCTACAAATACCGGTTCTTTCTCCCCCTCTTTTGGAGGGGGACGGGGGGAGGCCAATCCATTGTTACAACCCTTTCAGGGAATTCACCAAACAGCGCCGTTCGGCTTGGTTAAAATAGAACACTATCTTCCGGCATTTGATTCTGCCATCGAAGAAGCGAAGCAGGAAGTTCAGAAAATTATTGACCTTCCGGAGAAGCCTGATTTTGCCAATACCATCGTGGCACTCGATCTGGCCGGAGAAAGACTGGAACGCATTAAAGGCATTTTCTTTAACCTGAATTCGGCTGAAACCTGCGACGAGATGCAGAAAATCGCTCAGGACATTGCACCAAAGCTTTCGGATTTCGGGAACGATATTACGCTGAATGAGCAACTTTTCGCACGGATAAAAGCGGTTTACGATCAGCGCGAAAGCCTGGTTTTAAATGCCGAAGAAACCACCTTGCTCGAAAAAACTTATCGCCGGTTTGTTCGCAGCGGCGCCAATCTGAACGATACAGACAAAGCAACGTACCGCGAGATAACCAAAGAATTGTCGCAGCTTGGTCTAACATTTCAGCAAAATGTACTGGCCGAAACCAATGCGTTTGAGTTGCTTATTACTGATGAAAAAGATTTGGGCGGACTTCCGGAGTCGATTGTTGAAATGGCAGCACAAACGGCTAAATATAAGGAAAAGGAAGGTTGGCTGTTTAATCTACAATACCCAAGTTATGTGCCTTTCCTGAAATATGCCGACAACCGCCGTTTGCGTGAGCAAATGTTCCGTGCGTCAAGTTCAAGGGGTAATCACGGAAATGAATTTGACAATAATGAAGTCATTAAGCGGATTGTTGAGTTGAGGTTGGAAAAGGCCAACCTGCTTGGTTTTACGACCCATGCCGAATATAAACTTCAGGAAAGAATGGCAGAAACTCCCGAAAAAGTAATCGGATTCTTGGCTGATTTGCATCAGAAATCAAACACTTTTGCTTCAGCGGAATTTAAAGAAGTTCAGGAATATGCTGAAAAATCGGGATTTACCGGAACTGTTCAGCGATGGGATTGGGCGTATTATTCGGAGAAATTAAAGTTGGAAAAATATGATTTTACCGACGAAGAGGTAAAGCCCTATTTTCAGCTTGAAAAAGTGATTGACGGTGTTTTTTCGCTGGCAAAACGTCTTTACGGACTTCATTTAAAAGAAAATAGAAGCATAGAAGTTTACCATCCTGATGTAACTGCTTACGAAGTACTCGACGAGAATGACCGGTTTGTGGCGGTGTTGTATCTCGATTTCTTCCCTCGCGAAGGGAAACGTTCGGGTGCTTGGATGACCGACTACCGAACACAATCGAATGTCAACGGAAATCAAATCAGGCCGCATGTTTCGCTGGTAACTAATTTCTCGAAACCGACCGAAAATGCGCCTTCGTTGCTCACTTTCGACGAAGTGACTACTTTTTTGCATGAATTTGGACATGGCTTGCACGGAATGTTGTCGCAATGCCAGTTTCCCGGAACTTCAGGAACCAATGTGTATTGGGACTTTGTTGAGCTGCCCTCGCAGATTCACGAAAACTGGGCCTACGAAAAGGAGTGGCTCGATCAGTTTGCCGTTCATTTCGAAACTGGTGAAACAATGCCCGAAGAACTCATAAAAAAAATTCAGAAAGCACAAAACTTTCAGGCTGCCTACATGATGGAAAGGCAATTGAGTTTCGCCATGCTTGATATGGCTTATCACAATAGCACAGAGTCTTTTAATGGCGATTTGAAAGCATTCGAGATGCAGGCAATCGCATCTACCGACTTGTTCCCTCCGGTTGAAGGAAGCCTGCAAAGTACCTCGTTTTCTCATATTTTTTCGGGCGGTTATGATGCCGGTTATTACAGCTACAAATGGGCTGAAGTGCTGGACGCCGATGCTTTTTCGGTTTTTAAGGAAAAAGGCATATTCGATCGCGAGACAGCAGACTCGTTCAGGATAAATATTCTGGAAAAAGGTGGAAGCGAACATCCGATGATTTTGTACAAAGCATTTCGCGGGCAGGAACCTACCGCTACTGCACTGCTAAAAAGGAATGGCCTGGTTTAGATAAACATGACGATGAGTCCGATGGTAAGAAATCCGAGCATAAATCCGGCGTAAACCTGTGAACTGTTGTGCTTTAAAAGGATCAGGCGCGAAGTCGCAACCAGTCCGGCAACGAGTATCAGCAATGATAAAATCAACACCGGATTTTCCTGAAGCCGGAACGACAAGGCGCTAACCCCGCCAATCAAACCGCCAATAGCTGCAGAATGAGCGCTGATTTTCCATTTCAGGGATACAATTATAAGTGCTATTTGAACCAGAATGGCGGCAATCATGAAGAGGTTATAAATAGGAAAAACCGGTAACTGTTCAAGTATCAGATATCCGAGGTAATAAAAAAAGGAACTAAGTAACATTGGCAAAATCCGATCGGTACTTTTTTCCATGTTCAGATCGAATTTTGGACTCATGGAAAGAATAAGTATGCTCAGCGCTGGTAAGATACAAGTTGAAAGGAACACCGTTAACAGCATAAATTTCTTCACGCTCCAGGGCAAAAGTGCAAAGTAAAAATCGGAATTTAAAAGCAGCACGAATCCAAATGATGGGATCAGCAACGGGTGAAAGATGATGGATGTTACCTGAGCTGAAGTAGTTAATATCTTATTGTTCGACATTTTTTCTCGATTAACGATCAACGATCAACGATTTTTGATTGAAAGATTTGTTTCACTCGGTCATTTGATGAATTCATAATTCGATTTTCGATTGGATGATTTGGCTGATTTTCCTGCGTTATTCGTTAATCATCCTTCGTTCATCGTTAATCTAAAGTTCTTTTCGCATTCGGGCAACAGGAATTCCAAGTTGTTCACGGTATTTGGCAACAGTACGCCTTGCCACAACGTACGATTTTTCTTTCAGTATGAGCGCCAGTTTTTCATCTGTTACCGGATGGCGCTTGTCTTCATTGTCAATACATTCTTCCAGTATTTTCTTGATTTCGCGGGTCGAAACTTCTTCGCCGGTATCCTTTTGCATTCCTTCAGAAAAGAAATATTTGAGCGGGTAAATTCCGAAATGTGTTTGAATGTACTTGCTGTTCGAAACGCGCGAAATGGTTGAAATATCCAGCCCGGTAATATCTGCAATGTCTTTCAGGATCATCGGCCGCAACTTGGTTTCGTCGCCATCCTGAAAAAATTCTTTCTGGAATTTGACGATTTCGGTCATTGTAACCTGTAAAGTTTGATGTCGCTGTTTGATTGCGTCAATAAACCACTTTGCCGAATCGAGCTTTTGTTTCATGAATAGCATGGCATCTTTCTGTTCTTTGGAAGCTGCGTTCTTGTTCCCCGAATAGGTTTTCATCAGATCGAGGTAGGTGCCATTCAGGTGCAAATCAGGAACATTTTTCTGGTTCAGGCTCAGATGGAGTTCGCCTTCAAGGTTATCGAGCAAAAAATCAGGAACAATTACCTGGTTCGATTTACTCATCGGATTGCTGTATGAACTTCCCGGTTTTGGATTCAGTTTCAGAATCTCATCAATGGCATCCTTGAGATCAGCTTCCGTAATTTCAAATTTCCGGATAATCTTGTCGTAATGTTTCTTTGTAAATTCTTCAAATGTTTCCTGAAGTATTTTTGCTGCCATACTGGTGGAATCTTTGTCTTTTTTCCGGAGTATCTGCAACAGCAAACATTCCTGAAGGTCGCGTGCCCCGATGCCCGGCGGGTCAAAATCCTGAATGAGTTTGAGGTAGCGTTCCAGATCTTCAAGTTTTACCTCCATGTTGAGGTGAAAAGCGAGGTCGTCGGAAATTGAAAGCAAATCGCGGCGTAAATAGCCATCCTCATCAATATTTCCGATAATGTATTCGGCAATCAACTGTTCTTCGTCGTTCAGATTGGCAAGTCCGAGCTGTTCGATCAGCGAATCGTGAAAGCTGATGCCCGAAGAATAAGGCATATCAATCAGCTTATCATCTTTGGAGTAATTGTTGGCTGCTAAACGGTAGCTTGGTATGTCTTCGTCGTTCAGGTAATCTTCGAGCGAAAATTCGTCCGAGGAAGAATCATCCGATTCCTCAAATTTTTCGTCATCTTCGCTTTCTTCCGTCATCTCCAGAATTGGATTTTCCTCCAATTCGCTTTTTATCCGCTGTTCGAGTTGAATCGCAGGAATCTCAAGCAACTTGATAACCTGTATCTGTTGCGGAGAAAGTTTTTGTAGTAACCTTTGCTGTAAACTGAGTCTTTGGTCTGCCATTCTGATTCAACTTTCCCCAAAAATAAGATTTTTAATTGAACCATGTAACTTCTGTTCCCAAAAAGAGGAAAACGTCGGTAAATCCGGATGTACTCTGAAAAGTTCAGAAATGAAAACTGTCAATCCTGTAACCAAACTATATTTTACTGAATAGTTTAGACTTCTTGCGTTTGTAGAAAGGTAAATATTCCGACGGATCCTGGTATTTTTCCTTCTTCCCTCTGAAAAGGTAAAAGCAGGTACCAAATGATATTCCTGAAAATTCGGAACTTTTTGTCAGAAATGAAAGGACATTATCGGTTCCAAGGTATGTCTGGCCTCCTTCCCGTTTGTAAAGAATGGCAATTGGAATGTTACTGAATGAATTTCCAATAATTGAATAGCCCGTGATGATTGAAAGTTTATCGGTTGCCTTGTAATGCGCTGTCAGAGAAAAACTATTGAAATTCAAGCCTTTGGCTCTTGAAAATCGGTCGACGACACCGAGATTAAGTTTTGGGTTCACCTGGTATTTTACTCCGGCATAGTAGGTTGTTGGCAATGTGGTGGAAAAAGAAGTTTCATCAATCCGTAAACTGAAAGCCATCGTGTCGGCGAGTGGTCTGTCAAAATTTTTTGAGAGGACAGGAACTCCATTCTCATCTGCTTCAATATCAATATTTCCAGTTGGAAATGGATATTCATCATTAAAAAGTAATGTATTGATATTTTTGTTCCAATTGATTCTTCCAAGATCAATCACGCTTGCAGAAAATTCAATTTCAGGAGTAATTTCATAATTAAATCCGAGGTCAATCCCCACTCCGACATTCCCGGCATTGGTGATATAATTGCCTATGTCAAAATCTTTCGCCATGTTCAGGTCTATGAGGATTCCATTGTCGAGATCAGGATTTGCCGGAATGGACAACCGCATTGGCCCGGCAATCTGAGTGAAAAAAGTGTCGGACCGCTCAACGATCTTTCCTGATACTTCTGAAAAAAGGATTGACTTTCCAAAATAGATTTTTGCGCGTCCGCCAACCGACAACTTATCTTTTACAATCTCTTTGGCAAATCCCAAACTGTATTCGCGGTAATGTATCGCCTCTGCACCAAAAAGTTGCGGTTTGTCAATTGCAATGCTCTGAAACGTGGGGCTGGTTAAAAAATCAGAAAGATCACCCTTAAAGTCTGTCATCAAAAGTACGTTCTCTCTTATTCGAAAGTCAAAAGAACCAAAATCTGAATTATATCCAAATTTGAACAGGTTGGTTTCATAATTCAGGAAAAATAAGTTCTGATCAATCAGACTGTTGAAAACACCTTTGAACTCTTCATTGGTTTGATCGCCCTCAAGAAACTGGGTCATCACATCTTTTATCACTTCCTGATTGTTGAATCCAAAAGTCATACCTGCCAAAGGGAAAATACTGAAAGTGAATTTTTTCTGGGAAGTTAAAAATGCAGGATTAAAATTTGAAGCGTTAAACTGTTCATCCTCGTTGTAAAAAACCAGGTTCGACTGAGCATAGCCCAAAATAGAAAAAACCAACATCAATGTCAGTAAAACCACTATCTGTTTAATTCTCCTCACCGGCATCATGGATCTGAATAGTCGAATTGAATGCTGACTTGCTTTGCGATAAAAACTGTGAGACTAATTTAGGTTATTTCAGACAGATAAACAGCATGAATTTTTGCTTATTTAATTTTGATTGAAATTAGTTATCCGGGTAAGTTCTTTCAATCAGCCCGCTTTTGCGGCTCTTTTTTATTTTTCTTGATTTATAAAATGGGTATTCATCAGAGGATAAGTCATTCTTCGTGTCTCTGTTTTTAAAAAGGTAAAAACAAGTTCCAAAAGAAAAACTTGCAAAATCAGAAATTGACGGTAGAAGGAATGACGCAATATTATCGGTTCCAAAATACATCTGGCCAAAATCCTTTTTTAGCAGTACTGCAAAAGGAAGGTTAAAATAGGAGTCTCCGATGATGGAATAACCTGTATTTATTGAAAGTTTTTTGTTGACATCGATGGTGGCAGCAACAGAAATACTGTTGTAATTCAAATTCTTAACTGCCATAAACCTGTCAGTCAAACTGATTGTGAGTTTTGGATTAACCCTGTATTTTATACTTGCATAAATGGATAAAGGCATTTGCCTCGAAAAAGAGAGCGGAATCGAGTCTTCATTCAGATAGGTGGGAAGTTCTTTGGAATATTTAAAACCATCCTTTTTGACAATCTTAACAGAACCCTCCTCCGGAAGAAAATAACTTTCACCAGGAAGAATGTATGGATCAAAATGCTTCAAATTCAGGTTGTTTTTCCAGGTTATTTTTCCAATGTCGATTGCACTCACCGAAACCGACAGGTCGGGAGTAAAACGGTATTTGAGACCAAGGTCAACGCCCATGCCCGGATTGCCGGTATTCAGCAAATAGTCAAGTATTTTCGATCCTTCAACTTTTGTAAAGTCGGGAGTTTCCGTACCAGATTGTTCTTTAGCTTCAGGAAATGACATACTAATCGCTCCCTCTGTATTAAACACATAATCCGAGCCTTCTTTATTAATTGCTCCTGATAGCGATGAATACATTGCCGCCTTCCCAAAATATAATTTTGCACGGATTCCTGCTGAAAACCTGTTCATTGGCGACTTGTACGAATACCCAAGGCTATATTCCCTGTAATGGATTACCTGAGTAGGCAAATACTGGATTTCATCAATTGCAACACTCTGACTTTCCTCCTTTATAATAAACTTAGTGAGGTCGCCTTTTGCAGATGCCGAGAAAGTCTGAACGTCCTTTATCCTGAAATTAAAAAACCCAAGCTTCGAGCGGTAAGTAAAGTTTAGCATGGCGCTTTCAATATTCTGGTTGAACATCGGCTTATCGGCCATACTTTCAAGGGCATTCATGTAATAGTCATCATCAGGATTCCGCCCCGACAGCACTTCGGTAAACAAATCCTTGATTAAAGCCTGGTTATTGTAACCTATGGTAGTTCCTCCCAACGGTACAATACTGAAAGTAAATTTGTGTGGCGAAGTTAAAAAAGCCGGGTTGTAATTGGATGAATTAAATTGATTCTCAAAAGGGTAAAATGCCAGACTGGACTGAGCTTTCACCATTGTTACCATTAATGGCACCAATGCCAAAAACATTACTATTCGTTTTCTTCTTATCCCCTTCTTCATGAATCTGTATTACGCTTTTCGGAAAGCTGGTTTATTTTAATTAAAAATAAGCCAGTTCAGCTAGGCTTGAAGTTTGTCCGGCAAATATCAACATTTTAAACAAAACTAAAAACTATTAAAAATATTGCCTGCTCCCAAATGGGAAACACTTCAGTTGGTGTGTTATTGAATTGAATTTTGTAAATTTCCTTTTTATTCCCAAGCCTGAATTTCAATATGGAAAAAGACTGTAAACCCACTGCCGATTTGGACATACTTCGGCAAAAGGCAGAAAAATTTCTGAAAAATAAAATCGAACCAACGAATACTGAGTTTTCTGAAGGCGATATTCGACGACTTTTACACGAACTCAATATGTATCATATCGAGCTTGAGATGCAGAATGAGGAGCTCAAGGCAGCGTTAGCGAGGGAAACGGAACTTGTGCAGAAACAACATGCAGACCTGTATGATAGCTCAGGGCAGAAACGCGCTGAAATTGCACTGCGGGAGAGCGAAGAAAGGCTCAGGAATATTACTGAGAATGCTCCCAACCTCATAATAGAAGTAAATCGTCAGGGGCAAATTTTATTCATGAACAGTACCACTTCTGGCTACCGTCTGGATGAAGTGATAGGTAGAAATGTTTCTGAATTAAGTCCATTGAGCGATTATGATGAAATAAACAAGGCGTTGAACCTTGCATTTAGCAAAGGCTTGTCCCAAACTTTTCAATCGCGTGGACTTGGTGAAAACAGTGAAATGAAATGGTATCAATCCAACATTTCGCCGGTTATTAAATCGGGAGAAGTGAAAAGTGCCATTATCAGTGTGAACGACATTACCGATCTGGTAAGAGCAGAGGAACGCCGTCAGTCTATTTTAAACACGGCAATGGATGGATTTGCGATGTTGAATATTGATGGATATATACTTGAAGTAAACGACACCTATTGCCAGATGACCGGCTACTCAAAAAAGAAACTTTTACACAAGCGAATTTCAGAACTGATGGTTGCCGAAACAGAAGATTTTACCAGTAACCTCCTGCGAAAAATTATGGAAAAGGGAGAAGACCGTTTTGAAACACAACACCGGAGAAAAGATGGTAGTATTTTAGATGTTGAAGTAAGTCTGCAATACCAACCCATTGATGGCGGACAGTTTATCGCATTTATGCGGGATATTACCGCTCGCAAATGGACTGAAGGCGAACTTACAAAATTGAATCAGGAACTCGAACGCCGGGTAAATGACCGAACCAATGAATTGGTAATAGCCAACGCTTTCCTTCAGGAAGCCGAAGAAAAATACCGTACAGTTGCCGACCATACTTATGGTTGGGAATACTGGACCGACCAAAATGGGGATTTCCTTTACTGCTCGCCTTCCTGTGAAAGGATAACCGGATACACGGTGTCTGATTTCACACAAAATCCCCGATTGCTTCATGAGATTATACACCCGGAAGATTTAAAACATTTTAAATGTCACAAACAAAAGGAAAGCAAGGGTCATGACGGAAACCACGAAATAAATTACCGTATTGTCAGAACAGATGGATCCGTCAGATGGATCGGACATGTATGCCAGTCGATATTTGATAAAAAAGGAAATTTAATCGGAACCAGAGGGAGCAACAGGGACATTACCGAACGAAAAAATATAGAACAACTGCTGAAAACAAACAATCAGAAATACAAGCTGATTTCGGAAAACATAACTGATGGGGTATTTATCTGCAAAGAGGGGTGTTTTGAGTATGTCAATAAAGCGATGGCCAACATCTTTGGATACGGTGACAACGAAATAATCGGGATGAAGCTTACCCAACTGGTTGTGCCCGATTATTTGGACGAAATGGAAATTTTTCACAAAGTCAAAGTATCAATTGACAGTATTCACAATATCGAAATAGAATGTTTCAGGAAAGATCTTTCAATAATTTCAGTAGAGTTTCTGATGAACTACATCGCCGGCGAAAATGTGATTTACGGTGTTGTTCACGATATTACTGATAAAAGGGAACTTCAGAAAAACATTGTCAAAGCCATTATTAAGACCGAAGAAAAAGAAAGGGCATACTTCTCGAAAGAACTTCACGATGGTTTGGGCCCATTGCTATCGACCATTAAACTATACCTGCAATGGTCGGAACGGCCAAATACCAACGCACGGCGCGAGGAAATTATCCATCAGGCCGAAGGCATTATTGAAGATGCACTTACAACAGTGAAGGAAATATCGAACAAGCTCAGTCCGCATTTGCTTACAAATCACGGATTAAGTTCAGCGATTCAGAGTTTCGCCGGAAAAGTTGAACAGTCTTCAAACATCAGGATTGATTTTGAAAGTGACCTGAATCGTCGCCTGAAAGATGAAATTGAAGCCGCCATTTACCGGGCCACCATCGAATGTATCAACAATTCGATAAAACACTCCAAAGCAAGTAACATTTCGATACTGATAAACGATGCAGACAGCCAACTACTGCTGCATTACCGCGACGATGGCATCGGCTTTAACCTTGAAGAAACGCTCGCCAGAAAGAAAGGACTGGGTTTGTTTAACCTTCAAAACCGCATCCAAACCATCGGAGGAAAAATATCCATGTTCAGCAAACCAGGGCAGGGAGTTGATTACCAGATTACCATAAGTCTTTGATTTTTTTGTGGTCAAGTGTTTTCAAACCCAAAAATTCAGGGATATTTTTTTAGTGAAAAACCTTGGGAACTCAGATCAGCCCCGAAACCGAAACCTTAACCTTATTTACCTTATACCATGGGCTTTCCCAAAGTTTATTTTAAACTGAAAATAAACTTTGGGAAAGCTTTATCAAAAATTCATCAACAAGGTGACTAAGGTGTCGATAAAAAAGTAAGGTTTAAAAAAATGCAGAATTGACTTGCTTTACGTTTCCCACAAGATTATCATATAATCCAGACAATGACGACCAATTGACTAAGATTGACTGACGCAAAATACCAGCCAATGCATGTAAACGGTCAATCACAAAAGAAATCATAAAAAAGTTGAAAAAAATCCTGTTTGTGTTTAAAATGTATGTATCTTAGTGTCAATGTTATAAATTTGTTGTTTCGTATGTTTCAATAACCCAAATTTTTGTTGACTAACCATACTTACCCATGAATATGACTTCCTGTCTGACCCAAAATCCAGATCTTATAATTGTTGACGACCACCTGATTTTCCGGCAGGGACTAAAATCCCTGATCAATCTCGAAAACATTGCGACTGTTATTGGCGAAGCGTCAAATGGAATTGAGTTTCTTGAATTGCTTTCGAAACTGAAACCGGATTTGGTTTTGATGGACATCGACATGCCCCACATGAATGGGATGGAGGCCACCAAAAAAGCGTTGGAAATGCTGCCTGACCTGAAGATTATCGCTTTTACAATGTTTGGCGACGAGGAATATTACTACAAAATGATCGATCTTGGCGTAAAAGGGTTCATCCTGAAATCGAGCGGAATCAATGAACTCGAAAAAGCCATTGAAGATGTGATGAATGGCGAAAGCTATTTTTCGAACGAACTGCTGCGAAAAATAATCAATAACCTCGGGCGAAACGGTATCAAAAAACCACTTGAAACAGGACACTTTACCAACCGCGAAATGGAAGTGCTGCAAAATATCTGCCTTGGATTCAGCAACGAGGAAATAGCGGAAAAACTTTTTATAAGCGCTAAAACAATCAAAAGCCACCGCTCGAACCTGCTCGAAAAAACAAAATGCAAGAACACTCCTGCCCTGATACTATTCGCCGTAAAGCACAAATTGGTAGAATTTTAAATTGCGCCTTGGCAGTTTGGATGCCCGTCAGCCTTCAGCATGAGCCCGGTAAAAAAACGCAGAGAATGTGGAAACGACCTCCGAGAGGTCATAATGATGATTAGACAAATCCCCGAAAACCTGCCAGGATTGGTTGAAATTTACACCCTTGCTTTGTAGTCGCTATCGCAAGGCTTATGAGTCACTCTTGTAAAGCTTACCCGTCACACTTACAAGGCTTATGAGTCACCTTTGTAAAGCTTACCCGTCACACTCGTAAGGCTTACCATTTACTGCTTTGTTCTGTAGAGACAAGGCAATGCCTTGTCTCTACAGAACAAATTGCCATTTACAGTTGTATTTCCAGCATCATTAAAACACCCGGCAAAGTGCCTCTTTTAAATTCTTTCCCCTTGTTTATCACTGCCCTTACTTCGAGCCTGTATTCACCGGGGGTTAATGCAGGAACCAGGAAATCGAGCTGAGCCGGCATGTTACGGGCAATGGTGGTAACTTTGTTTTCAACGCCATCGGTGGCAATCAGGTAAATCCCCTGTGCCGGGTCGTTAATGTCGTATTTCAGGCGGCTGCCGCGAATTTGGGCAATGTTTCCCGGGGTGAGCTGACCGTTGCGGGTATCGCTGCCCAGGTCGTAGAGGCATTCAATGTCGGGCTGGGGCGAAGCGCCTTTCACTTTTTCCACGGTTATCTGTGATCCGATTTCACGTATGCGTGTGCCGGGAGTAACATTAATTTTTACCGAATGAATCGCCCTGTTAAAAGATTGATCGGCACCGTAAAATACTCCTTTTATTGAAGGCGAGAGGTTAAAAATCGGGGTGTTGATGGAATATCCATCTTTCAGCAGTTGTTCAATGGCGGTTGAGTACTCTTCGATTACCGAAAGGGCTTCGGCTTTGGTCACTGTAGAACCGCGGCCAATCATCAGGTCAATTACATCTTCCTGCGTTTTACTGGGCTGGTCTTGCACCACAGCCATGTAATCAGTGGGGTCACTGGTCAGGTTGTTTTCAAACAAGGCAAATTTTAGCGTCATAATTTTTGCTTTTTTTATCAACGGATTGTTCCGTTTTGGGTGAATAAATTAGTAGATTTTAATCAACAGGCATCCAACGGTTATTGTGAAGATAGTGTTTGACGACTCTGACTTACAGCAGTTTATTCTGAAACAGCAAAAAAAGATACCCAGCGAACCGGCTGTTGTTAAACATTGATTATGTAAGCATTTTTATCAGCATGTTTTTTTTTACCATTCGATACTCAAATCGGGTAGTTCGCATTAAAAACATAACCATTCATGAAAATAACCACGCAATAAAAAACTTTCATTTTATATCATTTAAATGTTTGTTAAGTAGGAGCGCTTGTTTATTTGAATGTTTTTGTTTATGGGGTTATGGTAATTTGGCAACCAACCCAATATTCATAGTTACCAGCATTAGTTGAATATAAACACACTTTTACACCCCCACCCTTTCAGGGTTCGGGTCAGGGGTTCTATCTCTCCCCGAATTTCATTCGGGGCTATTCACATTAACCACTTCATGGTTCCCACCCTCCCTTCTTCTCATTTCCCCATCTTCTCACCCTTCACCCCCTCGCCCCTTCTCCCCATTGCCTTCGCCTTCGACTGTAAAACTGCCAACTGTGACTGACCACTGACCACTTCTTCTCCTCCTTTTGGCCGATACGCCTACTCCTTTTGCAGTAGCTAAAATCATCCTTTTGTACCAGGCATTTGCCCCTTTAAGCCCACCTTTTCCGATTCTCAGTATGGTAAATTTAGTTGTCAAAATATCACTATGCCTAAGATACCAAATATGATTGTAGTTGATGACCACCTGATATTCCGTCAGGGATTGGTTGCTGTGATTAAAGTTGAAGATATCGCGAACGTAATTGGCGAAGCTTCTGATGGTCTGGAGCAAATCAGAATCCATAAGGTTATGATAGAGACTATTTTACCCGGACTACACATCGACAAATAATTTTCATTGTCAAAATGCTATTAACCCAAATGCGAAAAGGGGTGCTATTACTGGAGAAAAAATGGAACAATTAAGGATGAACATAACGGCCTGTCAACCAGGTCAGATATTACAAATGAATGCTTCGGGAATTGGCGTAATGGCGCCTTCGTTATAGCATTCATAACTGAGAATTGAATAATATCCAATATATAATTATTTAATACCATACGCTATGAAAGATTTTAACTTTTCAAATTCCAAACGATGGAAAACTATTTTTTGTTTTCTTTTCCTTGTATTAACGATCAGTTTATCAGGATTTTCTCAGGTGTCAGGTGTGCAGAATGGAGATGCCACCTCCTTTGCCGTTATTTCCGATTTTGGTTATGCAAATAATACCACTACTGCTAATATTGCAAATATGGTAAATAACTGGGATCCTGATTTTATTGTTTCGGGCGGGGATAACAGCCAGGGGTCAACTTGCAATACCGGTTGTTATGACGGTGTAGTGGGTGCATACTATGGTCCACAAGCGACGTCATCAGAACGCATCGATTATGTCAGTACCGGCAACTTCTGGCCGGTTCCGGGCAATCACGATTATGACGCACCAATTGCCAACTATTTGGCATATTTTAGTTATTTGCCACCCACAGGAGCATCATCTGGTGCGACAAACCTTTACTATGATTTTGTAAGGGGGCCGGTTCATTTTTTCATGATGAACAGTGGTACCATGTCAGGAACACCTCCGGATTTGGCTGCCCAGAAAACCTTTCTTCAAAATGCTCTGGCGAATTCAACTGCAGCCTGGAAAATAGTCATGTTTCACCAACCAGCTTATTCAGGTGGCATGCATGGAGGAGATGCAAATATGCGATGGCCCTTTGCAGAATGGGGAGCCGATTTTGTAATTTCAGGACACAATCATATTTATGAACGTATTCTTCAGGATGGTATCCGTTATTTTACTGACGGTGCTGCTGGTTCTGACGTACGCACGGGGACACAAATTGGTGAAGTTTATTACAGCGGCGCCGGTGCTATGCGTGTGAATGCTACTGAAACTGAAATTTCATTTGAATACGTTTCTGTTAGTGATGGGCTGGCTAAAGACACCTATACTCAATCCCGGGAAGCTTCTGATGATCCAACTATTACAACATCGGTTGCAACGCTTTCAGTTTTTGCAAGCCAGCCAGGTGAGCCTTCAGGACAACAAAGTTATACCGTTTCAGGTGTTAACCTGACTGGAAATATAACAATAACAGCTCCTTCAGGCTTTGAACTCTCAATAACAAACGGCAGTGGGTTTACTACTAACCCGATTACTTTAACTCAAACAAATGGAACTCTTGCATCTACACCTGTATATGTACGTTTGAACAGAAGTACCATTGGTACATCGAGTGGTAATATCAGTCATACAAGTGTTAGTGCAGTTACAAAAAATGTAGCTGTTACCGGAACCACTACTGAGGCTGCCAATAATTCATGGATAGCATATAATGATGTTTCTGGAACAAGTACTCCGATCAACACAACTGAATTCTCACTCAATACATCCAGTGGCACCTTGTTGGACTTTGATACCGGTTCTCAAACTGGTATAGGCGTAACGATGACCACCTCCAGTGAAATATTCGATTATTCCGATGGTGGAGAAATGCCGAATCCAGGAACAGATGCTTACGAAACTTTTAACGGAAAAGCGGATATGCAGGGTGTAATTATGTCAGCCACTTCAGACCCGATAGACTACTGGATGGATATTACTTTCACAGGCTTAGACCCAACCAAGACTTACACTTTTGCGACCAGCATTAACAGGGCAGGGACAGAAAGTGCAACCCCTGAATATTCAGAACGCTTTACCCGCTATACCATTTCAGGGATACAAACTGCAACCAATGCTAGTACAAGCGGTGTTGGTATTCACGATGACAACGGACACTCTGTTTATTTCTGTACTGGTGTCAATACAGTAAATGGATTTGTAGCACGGTGGATAAATATTCAGCCTGCGATAGATGGTACCTTCACCGTAAGAGCCGAACCACATAACAAAGATGTTGTTCGCACTTATGCATTCGGGGTATTTATGCTTGCAGAAGAAGCTGTCAATGAGCCAATAGTAACAATAAATGTATCATTGACACCTTTCAGCAGCCAGACGGGAATTCCTTCTGCTGAACAAACCTATACGGTTTCCGGTAGTAACTTAACCGATAATATTGAGATAGCCGCTCCTACTAATTTTGAAATTTCAACTACTAATGGAAGCGGATTTGGCTCATCATTGACACTTATTCAAACTGGCGGTTCGGTTCCATCCACTACCATTTATGTTCGGCTAAATACCGGAGCAGTGGGTTCATTCACTGAGAATATAGTCCATACAAGCATCGGTACAGCTGCGAAAAATGTAGCTGTCAGTGGAACTACCTCTTCTTCTGTATCAATTTGCATAACATCCAGAATAAGTGCATCAAGCGATGACGTTGAACAAAGAACTGACAATGGAGCCATGGATCTTGATGGTGATACTTCAACAAAATCTCTGCAAATGTTCCGGGCATATGGTGGAACCTCAACAGGTACTCTGAACTTATGGGGGTTGAGATTCCCCAACATAAATATACCTCCCGGAGCTACTATTAATACTGCAAATGTCACATTTCGGGCCAATGCAACCAGTGGAGCCACGGCATCGCGAATGACTTTTTATGGCCAGCTTAATGAAAATCCTGCCACTTTTACAACAAGTGCCAATAACGTTTCAAGCCGTGCTAAAACCACAGCGGCGGCAACATGGGAAGTAACTCAATGGACAAGCGGTTCAGACTATTCAACCCCGTCCCTGACAGAGATCGTGCAGGAAATTATCGATCAACCCGGATGGGCTGCAAATAATGCTTTGGTAATTATCGGCGAAGGTACGGAGAATCAGAACCGGAGTGCTGACTCATATAACAGTCAACCAACACTTGCACCACTTTTTGAAATATGCTATACGCTGTTACCTGCCGGACCAACTATCACTACATCCAAAGTTGAGTTGGATGAATTTAACAGCCAGTCTGGAATTCCTTCTGCTGAGCAAACCTATATGGTTTCCGGCAGTAATTTAACCAATGATATTGTTGTAACCGCTCCAGCTAATTTTGAAATTTCAACTACCAGTGGAAGCGGATTCGGTTCATCATTGACGCTGGCCCAAACTGGGGGTTTGGTACCTTCCACCCTCATTTATGTTCGGCTAAATAATGGAACAGAGGGTTCATTCAGCGGAAATATAGGTCATACCAGCAATGGCGCAACAGCTAAAAATTTGGCTGTCAGCGGTTCTGTTATAACTGTTTATACATTAACTGCCCAGGGTGACGGCAATGGTTTGGTTTCATTTGATCCTGCCGGAGGCAACTACAATAGTGGGACAGTTGTAACACTAACTCCGAATCCATCTTCGGGATATCAGTTCGGTTCATGGACAGGTACAAATGCCGGTGATTTGACTGATAACAGCAATGGTAGCTGGTCGATTACAATGAATGGAAATAAAACGGTTACTGCAAACTTTGTTGTGTCCCTGTGTACTAACGTATCATTGGTTACAGTTGCAGATACACGCCTTCGAAATTCGCAGGCAACAACAAATTATGGTACAGAAACTACTGTTACAGTGAGTCCATATACTTCCTATCCGCAGGGAGCATTATACAAATGGGATCTTTCAGGAATTCCTGACGATGCAGTTATACAAAATGCAAGTGTTTCTTTCTATGTTACTGATGGTTCTGCCAAGGCATTCAGTATTTATAATTTACGCCGTGCATGGGGTGAGAGTGCTGCCACCTGGAACACTTACAATGGAACCAATAACTGGGGTACAAGTGGAGCCGCCAACACAACATCAGACCGTTACAACACAAACCTATGGGATGCCTCTGCCGGTGCTTTTGGAACAACAGGAATCAGTACATTTGATTTAAACACATCGGGGATTGAGGTTATACAGGAATGGGTTTCAACACCTGTAAATAATTTCGGGCTTACTGTACAAAACTATTCAGGGGGTTCAGATCAGGATTACTGGATTGTTGCATCCAAAGAAAATACGAGTGGATATACTCCACCGACCCTCAATATTACTTATTGCCTGCCAGCATCAGAAATAGTTGCAACAATTGCAACGGATCAGACCATATGTTATAATGATCTACCTGATGAATTGACTTCTACAATCACAGGGGATGGAGATGAAAACTACACTTTAAGGTGGCAATCGTCTCAGGATAATTCCCTGTGGACTGATATCTCTGGCGCTGAAACAAACACTTACCAACCGGTGGCTTTAACAGCAACCACCTACTTCAGACTTGTTTTAGATTTGGAAGATGAGAGTGAAGTAATTTCCAATACGGTAATCATTACTGTTAATAATACACCAGTCATTACCAATCCTGGTCCACAGGCAGCCTGCGACAGTTATGCTTTACCGGTCATCGCCGGAACAAATCTGGTAGCGCCTGCTTATTACAACAACAGCCAGGCACTGAGCGGAACAGTTATCACTGAACCAATAACCAGCACGCAGACCGTTTGGATTTATGATGTAAATGGAACCTGTAGCGATGAAGTAAGCTTTGCGGTGGCTATCAATGCGGCTCCTTTGGCCGATGCACCTGCAAATGTTTCCAATTGCGGTCCTTATACTTTGCCAGCATTGACAAATGGTAATTACTATACCGGAACAGGCGGTGTAGGCCCATTATCAGCAGGTGATGCTATCAGCAGCAGCACAACATTGTTTGTGTTTACGGAAGGAACAGCACCTTGCTCTAATGTGGAAAACAGTTTCATTGTAACCATTACAACCGAACCACTGGCCGATGCTCCTGCAAATGTTACCAATTGCGGTCCTTATACTTTGCCAGCATTGACAAACGGAAACTACCTTACAGAAATAAATGGCGGAGGAACTGCTCTGGTTGCAGGAAATCTAATCACAAGTTCAACCACTCTATTTGTTTATACTCCGGCTTCAGGTTCTTGCCCAGCAGTTGAAAACAGCTTTGACATTACCATCAACACGCCTGTTCTGGCAGATGCTCCGGCTCCTGTCAGCGCTTGCGGAAGTTATACCTTACTGCCTCTGACAAACGGAAACTATTTCAGCGCTACCGGTGGAACAGGAACACCAAAATCAGCAGGAGATGTTATCTCAAGCTCAACTACGCTGTTTGTCTACGCTCCGGCTTCAGGTTCTTGCCCTGCAGTTGAAAACAGCTTTGACATTACCATCAACACGCCTCCAAATGCTCCGACCGTTGATATAACCCAGCCAACCGTTTCCATCCCAACAGGTACTATCACAGTTACTGAACCAACAGGCACTGGCATGAAATATAGCATTAATGGTACTGACTATTCGAACACAAACGGAATCTTTACTGGGGTTGTTCCTGGTTCGTACACTGTTACTGCTAAAAATCTGGCTGGATGTGTTTCTCCCGGAACCAGTGTAATCATTAATCCA